>JAFQJD010000010.1 GCA_017415105.1 Clostridia bacterium
ATCGAGTTTCCCTTGCGGTTGCTTGCTTTCTGCCAAATTGAACTCTACCGTACCCACGTACGCCGACGAATTCAATTTGGCAAAATATAACTTCCTTTTTCGAACTCTGCCAGCGTGTCGACAGTTTGTCGACACGCTGAACGGAACTCCTTCGAGTTCCGTTTTTGCTATCAGAATCCAAAATATTCTTTTGCGTTGTAATAGCTTATATCCGATGCGATTTTCTTTAGCATTTCCATATCTTTCGGATACTCGCCATCCTCAACCCATTTACCCAACAGGTTACACAGTATTCTTCTGAAATACTCGTGACGTGTGTATGACACAAAGCTACGGCTGTCGGTTAACATTCCAACAAAACGTGAAATCATACCGAGATTTGCAAGTGCACGCATCTGGCTTTCCATTCCGTCTCGCTGGTCGTTGAACCACCAGCCTGAACCGAACTGAATCTTGCCCGGCACTCCACCGCCCTGGAAGTTTCCGAGCATTGTACCGAGAACGTAGTTGTCTTTCGGGTTGAGCGTGTAAAGAATTGTTTTGGGAAGCATATCCTTCTTGTCAAGGCTGTCAAGTATCTTTGAAAGACCTTCGGCAATCTGAAAATCGTTTACTGAGTCAAAGCCTGTATCAGGGCCAAGCTTTTCAAACATTCTTGTATTATTGTTTCGTAATGCACCAATGTGCAACTGCCATACCCAGCCACGCTTTGCGTATTCTTCGCCAAGATATACAAGCTTTTCGATTATCTCGTCGTTCATCTCGTCCACTGCGTGGTCTGAAAGACGGCATCCGTTCTCGTGGAAATAGTCCATTCTCTCGGGAAAATCGTCATTTATTGCGTTAAGGTCGGGACGGAACGCCGGAACAACTTTTGTGCCGAAATCCTTTAATGCTTTGTGATACTCAAGTGTATCATACGGAGCATCCGTTGTGCAGATAGTTTCTACATTTGACATCTTGATAAGTCCCTGAACACGGTATTCGTCTGTTGCAAGGAGTGCATTTACTCTGTCCCATACTTCCTTTGCGTTTTTCTCACTCAACGGCTCGTCAATTCCGAAATATCGCTTCAGCTCAAGATGCGTCCAGTGATAAAGCGGATTTCCTATAAGTAACGGCATTGTCTTTGCAAATGCAAGCCATTTATCATAATCATCAGCATTGCCTGTGATGTACTCCTCGTCAATACCGTTCGTACGCAACTGACGCCATTTATAATGGTCACCGCCAAGGAAAAGCTCGTATGCGTTCTTGAACTGATAGTTCTCCGCAATCATTTTCGGGCTGATGTGACAGTGATAGTCAATAATCGGCAGGTCTTTCACTGCACTGTAAAGCTTTTTTGCAGTTTTATTTTTCAGCATAAAATCGTCTTTTATTATGCTCATAGTGTTACACCGTCCTTGAATATTGAAATTTCTTCGTATTTATATTCTTCGTTCTTTGTTTTCTCGCCGTTTGCTACGCCTATAACGTACTCCAACAGCTCGTCTGTTAGCTCGTTTCCGTCAAGAGTCGGGCTTGCATCAAAGTCAATCCAGTTGGATTTACGACTTGCAAGGTCGCTGTTCGTTGAAATCTTAACCGTCGGGATTGCAGTACCTACGGGTGTGCCTCTGCCGGTTGTAAAAAGTATCACGTGTACGCCTGCCGCCATAAGATTTGTTATTGCAACAATATCGTTACCCGGTCCGTTAAGCAGAGAAAGTCCGCTCTTTGATACTCTGTCACCGTAGTCAAGCACATCAACTACGGGCGAAAGACCGCCTTTCTGAATACATCCGAGCGACTTTTCCTCAAGAGTTGTTATACCACCCTTTTTGTTACCCGGTGACGGGTTTTCATAAACCACCTGATTATGTGAAATATAGTAGTCCTTGAAATTATTTATGAGTGCTACTGTTTTATCAAACACTTCCTCATTCACGCAACGGTTCATAAGTAAATGCTCTGCACCGAACATTTCGGGGACTTCTGTCATAACACAGCTTCCCGACATTGATGCAAGTCTGTCGCAGAACCTGCCGACAAGCGGATTTGCCGTAATCCCAGAGAAACCGTCACTGCCACCGCATTTCAAGCCAACACGAAGCTTTGAAACGGGAACGGGCTTTCTTTTGAAGGTGTCAGCATACGCCTTAAGCTCGTTTATAAGCTTAACACCCTCGGATATTTCGTCCTCAACATCCTGAGTGTTCAAAAACCTCACACGGTTATCATCCCATGTGCCGAGTATCTTTTTAAACTCGTCAATATTGTTGTTCTCACATCCAAGACCAAGCACGAGCACTCCGCCGGCATTAGGATGGTTTACCATACCGCACAGAACCTTCTGTGTTACAAGCTGGTCATCACCAAGCTGTGAACAGCCAAAGGGATGCGGGAAATACTTTGCACCCGTAAGTTCACCCAGACGCTGTGCAATTTTGTTCACACACCCTACAGTGTTTACAATCCATATATCGTTTCTTATACCAACCTCACCGTTGGGACGAACATAACCCATAAACGTAAGGTCTGTTTCGATTTTCTCATCATTGCACTTTACGGGCTCATATGTATATTCGAGCTTGCCCGAAAGATTTGTTTTTATATTATGCGTATGAACGTGCTCGCCCTTTTTTATATCAGATATCGCGTGACCGATAGGCTGACCGTATTTTATAATGTTCTCACCCTTTAGAATATCACGCAATGCGTATTTATGTCCGTTGCCGATATTTACCTCGACATTATCAAGCTTATTTATTAACATATTTTACTACCTCATTCTCCAAAAAGCTTAAATCCTCGCCCCAAAGTGATGTGTTCGCAAGGATTTCGCCTACTGTTGCTGTCTTCATAAATGCAGTAACGTCTGCATCATCGTTTGTCATATCCGTTCTGTAGAAGTCGATAAGCTTCGCAAAAGAGAACAGAAGTGTTTCTGGCATCTTGTCAAATCTCTTTATGTATTCAAGGATTGACGGAAGAACACGCACTTTGAACTTACTAACCGAGTTCAGAGCAATTGACGATAAGTAATGCTTTATGTACGGGTTTGCAAAACGTGTCAGCACGTTATCTGCGTACTCTATAAGCTCATTCTCCGGCAAATCAAGTGTCGGAATTATCTCTTCGTATACACACTTTCTGATGTGTGCGTTCATTCCCTCATCGTCAATACACGATTTAACCGTATCAAAGCCTGAAAGCAACGCATACGGAACGAGTGATGTGTGTGCACCGTTTAAGATACGCACTTTTCTTGTGCGGTACATTTCAAGGTTGTCTGTAACTATTACGTTCAAGCCACACTTATCAAACGGTATTTCATCGAAAAGCTTGCTGTAGCCTTCTATTACCCACAGGTGGAAATACTCTGATGTATTTACCATATTATCCTCAAAGTCAAGCTCTATCTTCTCATCCTTCGGATAACCTGTGTTTATACGGTCAACGAGTGTGTTACAGAATATGTTCTCGTTCTCTATCCACGCCACAAAATCATCGCCCAAGCCCCACAACTCAGCATACTTTAAGATGCAGGCTTTAAGGTTTTCGCCATTTTTGTCGATAAGCTCACACGGCAGGAATACAAATCCGCCAAGCCCAAGGTCAAATCTCTTTTTAAGAAGCTGTGTAAGCTTGCCGGGGAACGACTTTGCCGGGCGGTCGTCTGCCTTGTCACTGTCAATAAAAGTAATACCTGCCTCGGTTGTGTTTGAGATTACAAATCTGAAATCGGGATTTTCTGCAAGTGCCATATACGCATCAAAATCGTCATACGGCTTTACACAACGTGAAATAACGTCAATTTTCTTTATATCAACACCCTCAACGCCACGGCAAAGGTGTGTGTATACGCAGTTTTGTGCTGTAAGCATATCGCACATTCCCTCTGCAATCGGCTGTACTACAACGGCTTTTCCGTTAAAATCAGTTTTTTCGTTGGCTATCTGAAACATCCAGTCAGCAAAACCTCTTAAAAATCCGCCCTCACCAAACTGTATTATTCTTTCTTTCATACTATCAACTCCTTTTACTAAATTATATATCAAAATAATTTAGATTTCCTTAAATATTTTGACGTATGACCTTGATTTTCTTGATTTTTTTGATATAATATTATTATGAGGTGATTTAATGAACGAGGCAACGAAACAATTTTACGATAAAATAGAAAACGAGCACAAATTTCTGTTTCACCACGACAATGTAACAGAGGGCAGCGGAAAGTATACACGAAAAAAGCATTATCATAACCTGTTTGAGGTTTATTATTTTACAGGCGGTGAGTGCCGTTATTTTATAGATAACAAATCATATCAGCTCTCACCCGGTGATATTGTGCTTATCCCCGAGGGCGTTATTCACAACTCCGAATACGGCAACACTGTACATTCACGAATGCTTATAAACTGCTCGCATAAGTTTATCCCCTCATCGGTAAGACCGATGCTGCCACAGATGCTCCACATTTACAGAAATCCTGAGATAACTGATGAGATAAACCGCATTTTCAGCCTGATTGAGGAGGAATACACCAAACCTGACGGGTTCAGCGAGGATGTTCTCTCCTGCTACACGCATATGCTCTTTATCCTGCTTGCACGCAATATGGATAACCGTTCAAGCACAAGCACAGGCAATGCGTGCATAGAACAGGCGATAGATTATATAAAAGAAAACTTTACTTCAAATATCACCCTGCCCGATATGGCAACAATGTTCTATGTAAGCCCCGAGCATTTTTCAAGGCTTTTCAAAAAGGAAACAGGCTTCAACTTTTCAGAGTATATAAATATGCTGCGACTCCAAAAAGCGGAAGCTATGCTCAAAAAAACCTCTGCATCCGTTGCCGAAATTGCATCGGAGTGCGGATTTAACGACAGTAACTATTTCTCGATAAGGTTCAAGAATATGTACGGAATATCACCGAAAAAATTACAGATTACAAGCAAAAAATGAGAGAGGTGTTGCATTAGCAACACCTCTCTCAGACCATAGACAGATTATAGGTAATCTGTCGGTTTTAGTTTATTTTTTAAAATGCCTCTTAACCACTTCTGCCGCCAGTTTGGGGCGTCTGTATTCATCATATATACCCTTGTTATTGTGACATCTTGCACGGCTGGTAAACCACCAGCCCTCATCCGTTACACGGCAATCGGCAAAGTGCCATATGAATACGCCTGCTGTTTCGGGCGATGACATATACAGCTCAAGACAACTGTCAATAATATCTGCCTGTCGTTCCTCACTCCACTTACTGTGTGCAGGGTCACGGTGGCCGTAAAGTGCCGCACCTCCGAACTCGCTCATTATAATCGGCTTGTTCTCGGCACCGGATTTTCGCATCCAGGAAATTGTGTCATTGAAATCACCGTCTACGGTTTTGTCCTCGTAATACCATTCAGAGTAAATATTAACTGATGCAATATCGGGCAGGTCAAGGCATATATCCTCAAAATATCTGCAGGTTGCAGATGTTGTCGGACGGCTCTTGTCAAGAGATTTTATCTGTTCGTACTGTTTTTTGTACATCTCTCTGCCCTCAGGCGTTTCGCTCGCACACTCGTTAAGTATACCCCAGATTATAATTGACGGATGATTATAATGCTCCTCAATCATTTCGTTTATGCAGTCCTCGCACTGCTTTTCAAAGTTGGGGTTCTGCATATCGGGCAAGTATAATCCTCTTGCGTGGTTCTCCTCCCATACAAGGAGTCCGTGCTCATCACACATATCAATAAACAGCTCATCGTTCGGGTAGTGGCTGAACCGCACTGCGTTACAGCCCAGATCGAGCATTATTTCAATGTCCTTCATCATCATATTAACCGGCAGTGAGCATCCGACTGACCCGTGCTGTTCATGGCGGTTAAAGCCCTTTAAAAACACACTTTCACCGTTAACGAGTATATTTTTACCACTAACCTCCGATGTTCTGAAGCCTGTGCGGTCAATTAAATCATCCACTGCCTCGCCGTTTTCATATAGCGTAGATGTAATATAGTAGAGATTTGGCGTTTTGTGTGACCAGACCTTTACATCATTATAGTCCTGTGTTGCTTCAAGGTTAACCGTTTCATTTGCCTTTAAGCTGATATCTTTAAACTCCGTTGTTCTGTCGCACAGATTTACCGATAAATCAACCGTCCTGTCACTGTCTGACAGATTTACAACCGTTGCAACAATCTTTCCCGACCATTTACCGTTATCATATACCGGTGTGAACTTTACATTTTTGATATAACAGTCGCCAAGCATCTCAAATGCACACGAACGGATAATTCCGCCGTATGTAAAGTAGTCGTTGGGGATATGCAGTGCCGATGCCTCGCTAAAGCTGTTATCAACCTCGACACGGACAGTATGCGTGCCTTTTTTAACATTCTTCACTATTCCGTCAAACGGTGTATATGCATTATAGTGATGCACCACAAACTCATCATCAAAATACACGTCTGCTGTATGGCTCACTCCTTTGAACACAAGGCGGAGATTACCATCCTCCTTTACGTCTATTTCTTTTGTATATGTAGCCGTACCTCTGTATGTTGCAAATTCCGGTGTAAGCTCCCAGCAACCGGGAACAGGCATTTTATGTCTTTCTTCCTTATCGGGGACGGAAAAATCCCATAACCCCTCAAGCAGATGATAGTCACGTATGTAATGAGTTTCAAACAATCTCATCATACTTCTTCTCTCCCTTCATTTTTCTGCATTATATCACTAAATTTTTTCTTTGTCAACCTACACAATAATTCATTTTACGACACAAAAACCATTGACAAAAAACATATTTTAAGTTATATTTATATATAGATAAAAATGTCGTTTTTTATCATATATTATTTTAAACCCACAAAGGAGGATTTTTTTAAATGAAATTGGTTTATGGTGTTAAGGACAAGCCCAAGTTCGGTCAGATGATTGTTTTTGCGCTTCAGCAGCTTCTGGCAATTCTTGCGGCAACAATTGCGGTTCCTGCAATTGTAGGTAACGGTATGTCACATTCAGCAGCTCTGTTTGGTGCAGGTATCGGTACAATTATCTATTTGTTATTTACAAAGTTCCGCAGCCCTGCATTCCTTGGCTCATCTTTTGCATTTATCGGTTCAATGGTTGCAGCTTTCGCATCAGCAGTTTCAATCGCTGCAGGCTATGCAGGTCTTATCATCGGTGCAATATTTGCCGGATTGGTTTATGTTATTATCGCAGTCGTTGTTAAGTTCGCAGGTGTTAAATGGATAAACAAGCTTATGCCACCGGTCGTAATCGGACCTACAGTTGCACTTATCGGACTTTCTCTTGCAGGTGCTGCAATAAGCGACCTTCAGAAGGGCAAGGTGCTTGTTGACGGTGTTGCAACAGCTTCTCCGTATGCTTGTATCATCTGCGGTCTTGTTACACTCGCAGTTGTTATTATCTGCTCAGTTTACGGCAAAAGAATGGCAAAGCTAATTCCGTTCATTATCGGTATCGTTGCAGGATATGTCCTTGCTGCAATTCTTACATTGATCGGTAATGCAACAGCTAACCCTGCACTTATGATCATTGACTTCTCTGCTTTCTCTGATATGCAGTGGTATCCTGATTTCACTTTCATTACAGCACTTAAGGGTGTAAAGGAAATTGACGCAAGCTACATCGCAACAATCGCAGTTGCATATATCCCGGTTGCATTCGTTGTTTTTGCTGAGCATATTGCAGACCACAAGAACCTCAGCTCAATCATCGATTCAGAGCTTCTTGAGGATCCCGGTCTTCACAGAACACTTCTCGGTGATGGTGTTGGTTCAGTCGCCGGTGCATTTTTCGGCGGATGCCCGAACACAACATACGGCGAGGCAGTTGGCTGTGTTGCAATCACAGGAAATGCATCAGTTGTAACAATACTTACTACAGCAATCATTGCAATTTTAGCATCGTTTGTTGCTCCGTTTGTAACATTCCTTGCTACAATTCCTAACTGCGTAATGGGTGGCGTATGTATTTCACTTTACGGCTTCATTGCAGTTTCAGGTCTGAAAATGATTCAGAATGTTAATCTTGGTCTTAACAAGAACCTGTTCGTTGTAGCAGTTATCCTTATCACAGGTATAGGCGGTCTTACACTTACATTCGGAAAGGTTACAATAACATCAATCGCTTGTGCACTTATCCTTGGAATACTTACAAATATTTTGGTTTCAAAGGCTAAAGACGAAGAATAAAGGAGAGTTATCATGGATAATGTTACGGTTTTTGAACATCCTCTGATTCAGCATAAAACTACTGTGCTTCGCAGTAAAGATACACCGAACAAGGAGTTCCGTGAGCTGGTAGAGGAAATTACAATGCTTATGTGTTATGAAGCATTGCGTGACCTTCCGCTTGAGGAGGTTGAAATTGAAACACCGCTTAAGGTGTCAAAGCAGAAAATGCTCAAGGGTAAAAAGCTTGCTGTTGTGCCCATCTTGCGTGCAGGACTTGGAATGGTTAACGGCATGCTTAACCTTATCCCGTCAGCAAAGGTTGGACATATCGGTATGTACCGTGACGAGGAAACAATGCAGCCGCAAGAATATTACTGCAAACTGCCGGCTGATATTGATAAGCGTCTTATCGTTGTTGTTGACCCGATGCTTGCAACAGGTGGTTCAGCAATTGATGCTATCGGTCAGATTAAGTCATATGGCGGTACACAGATTAAGTTCCTTTGCCTTATCGCAGCTCCGGAGGGTATCAAGGCACTTTCAGAGGCACATCCGGATGTACAGATTTACTGTGCAAATGTTGATGAAGGTCTTAACGAGAAATGCTATATCGTTCCCGGCCTGGGCGATGCCGGAGACAGAATATTCGGTACAAAATAAACTTAAAGGACTGTTCCCGGAACAGTCCTTTTTTGATACAAAAAGCGGAAATAAAGGGATATTTTATAATGATTTGACAACTCTGTTGTCATTAATTGGTTCCACCATGAATTGTTGCTTTGCAACATGAATTGAATTGCCTTTAATGCACTGCAAGGTGCAATTCATGAGCCGTAGGCTCAATTTATGAAATTATAAATTTCAATTTACGCCGTCAGGCAATTCATTGAAAAAAGCACCGACGAAGTCGATGCTTTTTTCTGGCAAGGCAGAACAATATAGATGCAAAGTGATTTAGCTAAATTTTGCACATTCGTGCAAAGCGAAATTATTGCTCCGCAATAGCTAAATTGTTTCTGCCGAAACAGCTAAATTAAATTCGCTTTTTAGCTGACCGAAGGTCAATTTAGCTACGAAGTAATTTAGCGTGCATTAGCACATTTAGCTCGCGGAACGCGAATTTAGCTGAAAAAAAGACAGATTTCGACAAGAAATCTGTCTTTTTTTCTGGTACGCGATCAGGGGTTCGAACCCTGGACACCCTGATTAAGAGTCAGGTGCTCTACCAACTGAGCTAATCACGCATATCTTAAGTTCCTGTGTTCTCAACACAAGCTATATAATACCACAAACATTTGCATTTGTCAACACTTTTTTCAAAATTTTTTTCTTTTGTCGGTTTTATACAATTTCACCTTTTTATGTGCTCGTTTCCTTGACAAATGCATAAATATATTGTATTATTTTAGTATATCCCGACGAAAGGTTTTACTTATATGAAGTTTAAGATATTAACAAGAATAGCATCTGCTGTTTCTGCAATAATTATTCTGGCAACATCTTCCGCATCGGCGTGCACGGGTGTATATGTGGGAAAGGATGTATCAGCCGACGGCTCGGTTATGATTGCCAGAACCGAGGATATTGCAAGTGCCAACAGCAAACGGTTCATTGTTCATCCCGCAGCTGACCACGCAGAGGGCGAATGCTACACTGATGTGTTCCATATGAGCGTTCCCTATCCTGCTCACACCTATCGCTATACGGCAACACCTGCATCTGCGTTCCGTGGCATTGGCAGTACACCGTACGGTGCGGCAGGCTTTAACGAACTTGGTGTTGCGGCAACCTCAACAATTACTGCTTATCCGAACGAAAAGGCGATTGAGGCGGACCCGTTTGTAACGACAGGTCTGCACGAGCTTTCAGCAAACGACATAATCCTCTCACGTGCAACCTCTGCACGCCACGGTATAGAAATTGTAGCGGAAATTGTCGATACATACGGCTCTGGCGAGGGCAACATCATAATGACCGCCGACGAAAATGAGGCTTGGTATATGGAAATATACACAGGTCATCAGTATGCGGCAATCAAGCTTCCTGATGATATGGCGGCAGTTATCCCTAACGCCTATATGCTTGGCGAAATTGATGTCGATTCACCTGATGTTATTGTTTCGGAAAATCTCGTAAATCTTGCAAAATCGCACAGATTTCTTGTAGAAACAAATGGAAAAATAAATCTTCGTAAAACATATGCAGAAAAGGAAAAGGACTCAAACTCCATTCGTATATGGGGCGGAAAAAGACTTCTGCACGGTACATTAAGCACGGACCCGTACAAGACAGAATACACCCTGCTTTTTAAACCGACAGAAAAAATAACCGTGAAGGATGTTATGGACGTTTCACGGACAAGATACGAAAATTCAAAATACTGCCTTGACATACCCGGCAACAAATACATCCGTGCAATCTCAACGGCACGTCAGGAGGAATGTCATATACTGCAGCTACGCCCAGACTTACCGCAGGAGACTGCGTGCGTTATGTGGCTGTGTTTAGGTAACGCAGAGTTTGCACCGTATCTGCCGTATTATGCTTCGGCAATAACCCAGACTCCTGCTATCTGTACACTTGATACTCCCGGTTACAGCGAACATTCAATGTATTGGGCAAACCGTTCACTATCGACAATAAGTGCTACAAACCGTACACTTTACGGAAATAAAATCAAGGAATTCTACAACGAATATGAGAAAAAGCTTATAGCTAATCTGCCCGAAATGGATGCTGAAATGGAAAAATCCGTTACAAAGTCGCATACAGCAAATGTTCTGTGCAAAAATGTGGCTCACGATGCGTTCAATAAGTCAAAGGCACTTTATGCGGAACTTATAGAGTTTATTGCACTGTATGAGGGCGAGGACGAAACAAAGGGCAACAAGCTGAAGTTTGAGATTGAGCTGAAGCCGGAGCCGGAAAAAATTCCGTCCTACACAACTTCAGAGCCTACAACAGTAACAGAGGAATAAAATTTTATGGGGATATCTATATGATATTCCCATTTTTTCATATACTAACAAAAAGGAGTTGATAATATGAAATATGCACTTGCACTCGGCGGAGGCGGAACACGCGGTGCGTTTGAGGTAGGAGTGTGGCAGGCATTAGGGGAGCTTGGAATAGAAATTGAGGCAATAACAGGTACATCAATCGGAGCTGTAAACGGTGCCGTTTTTGCATCGGGACTTGATGCACAGGAGCTCTGGCAAAACATAAAAGCAACCGATATTGCAGATATTAAAGACGATAATCTTTTTTCTCCGGCATCGCTTCTGTCTTTCATAAAAAATGCAAATGACGGTGGAATTGATGCCTCGGCATTCGGCGAATTACTGAAAAAGCACATAAATGAAGATGCTGTACGCAAAAGCGGAATAGACTACGGGCTTTGCACCTACAGAACTGATACGAAAAAGAGTGAGGAGCTGTTTTTAGACCACATCCCTCCGGGAGAGCTTATTGACTATATCCTCGCAAGTGCGTGTTTTCCGATGTTTAAGCCGGTTACGATAAACGGAGTTCTATACACAGACGGTGCAATACGCAACAATCTGCCCGTTAATATGCTGATTGAACGCGGTTACGATACCATTATTTCTGTTTCCGTAAAGGGTGTGGGAATGATAAAAAGCATAGACCACTGCGGTGTCAATATCATAAATGTTGACTGCCGCACCCCCGAGGTCGGGATTATGGAGTTTGATTCCGAGGCTATTTCAAAAAGCATAAAAAGCGGATATTTTGAGTGTATGCGTGTATTTGGGAGGTATGCCGGAGACCGTTTTTCAATATGTCGTGACTCATATTACGATGCACTGTTTCTGTACGGAAAAGACATAATAGGAGGCATTGAAGCGGCAGCCTTAATGTGCGGAATTGACCCCTACAGAGTATATACATTCCCCGAGCTTTGCGATGAGGTTTTAAAATCGTATAAGTCTTGCCGTAAGCTGAGATTTTTAGTCTACGCAATGCGTCGTGACTACCGCGGACGCGGGGTTTTAGATTCTTTAGGCAGGTATTTTAGTGCCGCAAATGCCATCATCTACCTCTCAGACCGCAGAATATGAAATTTTCCAATAAAAAACGACAAAAAGACTTGTTTTTTAACTGAAAATATTTTATAATATAATTATATAGGTATACACAGAAGAAACATTGAAAGGTCTAAAATGAAAAAATTCTTTATAGCAGTCATTTCACTTGTTATATTTACAATGGTTGCATACGGAGTTGCTTATGTTGTTATGCCGGTTAACTCTATAGAGCTTACCCGTTACACACACAGCGTCAGCTTTGTTTGTGAGAATGCTTATATTGTGCGTGATGAAACTGTTTATTACTCGCCTTCAGACGGTATCGTCTATAACATATCCGAGGACGGAGACAGAGTTGCACAGGATGCGTCAGTGAGCACCGTTTATAACGGTGATGTGGATCAGACCACGCTCAAGATGCTTCATACCATTGACGCAAAAATAAGCCGTCTTGAAGCAAACGGACACAACAGTGATCTGTACAAAACAGATTCCGACTCAACCGAAAACCGTGTTGCAGATAAAATGAGTGAGATTTTTGAATATGCACAACAGAACAACGTCGCGGAAATTCACGACATCAGGGATGACATCAATAATATCCGTAAAGGTGCCGGGGTTTCTGAAAACACACGTATAGATGTTCTGCGTGCAGAACGTGAAAAAACAGAAGGCTCAATCTCTGCAGGAAAAAGGGATATAATTTCTGACAGGTCGGGTATTTTCTCGTCGTATGTCGACGGACTTGAAACAGTGCTTTCCCCTGACAAGGCAGAGGAATTTACCCCTGCTTATCTTAATTCACTGCAGCCCGATACAAGCGAATATATAAACGGAAAACAGATTGTTTCAGGCACGCCTGTATGCAAGGTTATGAATAACCATATCTGGTATATTGCCGGAATTACAGGCAGTGAACGTGCTGAAAAGCTTAAGGAAAACCCGAATGTTACGGTAAGATTTACAAACCTTACCGAAAACGATGTGAACGCAGAGATTTCTTATATAAGCGAGCCTGACAGCAAAGGCAATTGCGTATTTTTAGTGAAAGTCGGAACGTATCTTGAGAGTGCGTTCTCTTACAGAACCGTGGATGCACAGATAATTTTTGAGGAACATTCAGGTTATAAAGTGCCAACCGATGCAATCCGTACCGGTGAGGGCATAAGCGATTATTTCGTGTATGCAAGACAGGGCTCTGAATCATACAAATGCGATGTGGATGTTCTGTATTCTGACACGGAGGAAGGATATTCAATAATCGCATCCAAAGAAAAAGCCGATAATAATCTTGGTTCTATGGACAGACTCATTGTCGGTGAACGCTGATAAATAAAGAAAGGGTGTGGGTTATAAGTGAGCCTTGAGCAAAGACTTAACGATGTAAAACAACGCATCGCAAACGCCGCAGCAGAATGTGGCAGAGTGCCTGAGGAAATAAAGCTTATTGCCGTTACCAAAACCTATCCCACAGACGCAATGAATGAAGCAATCCGGCTCGGTGTTACCGATGTCGGAGAAAACAAACCGCAGGAGGTCAGGGATAAATTCGGTGACGTTCTACCGACGAGATGGCATCTTATAGGACATCTGCAGTCAAATAAAGTTAAATATGTTATTGACCGCTGCTGTATGATACACAGCGTTGATTCAATAAAGCTGATGCAGGAAATTGACCGTCAGGCATCGGCACACGGTTGTCATATCGACATACTTATCCAGGTTAATATTTCCGGTGAGGAATCAAAGTCAGGCATTACTCCGGAGGAGTTACCGGAGCTTCTTATGTATGCCCGAAATCTTACCAATACCCACGTTAAAGGGCTTATGACAATCGCTCCCAAATCCGAATACGGTGATGTTTCGGTGCATTTTGGGAATATGAAAAAGCTGTTTGACAAAACAGCAAAAGAAACATATACGAATGTCAGTATGGATGAACTGTCGATGGGAATGAGCGGTGATTTTGAAACCGCTATAAAATACGGAGCAACTATGGTCCGTATAGGCAGTCTGATATTCGGGCCAAGAAACTACAATTAACAGAAGGGAAGTGTATGTATGTCATTTTTAGACAATGCAAGACGTGCATTCGGAGCAAAGCCGGATGATTATTACGAGGACGACCGCTACGAGGATGAGGATTACGAGGACTACGAGGAGGAAGAACCAAAAAAGTCTTTGTTCTCGTTCCTTTCAAAGCGTACAGATGAGGAGGACTACGAGGAGGAAGAAGAGAGCTACGAAAAAGAGCCTGTCCGTGCACGTAGATATTCTTCATATTCAAGCTCAAGAACAGCAGAGCCGAGAGAGCGTTACAGTAGTAGCTTTAATCAGAAGCCCGCAACTCCTGCACCTGCAAGAACAAATATGTCAGGTGTTGAGGTAACTGTTCATTATCCCGCATCTCTTGATGATGCTACAAGAATAATCCGTGAGGTAAAAAGCAATAAGATAACTATATTTGATATCTCGGCTATCACCTCTGATGATGAAGCACGCCGTGTTGTAGACTACATAGGCGGAGCTGCTTTCGGTATGGAATGTCCGTTTGAAAGGCTCTGCCCGAGCATATTCTGCATAGCACCCGTCGGTGTTAAAATAGACGCAAAGAAGAACAGATATTGATGGATTCAGACGAAAAGCTTCTCATTTCAAAAACAGAGGATTTGTTCAGGCTATGCGATAAGTACGCATCAGCACGTTTTTCCGATTTCCTTGACGGCAGTGAGTTGCGGACTATCCGTGACAATGTCGTTATACCGTTTGATTATAATGTTATGTTTTTCGGCGGGTTTGGCGATGCAGAAAAGAAAATCATGGGTGTGTTCCCGCAATGGTCAGAACCGGATACAGGAGAGTTTCCGATTATTTGCCTTAAGGTAATAGGTGGCTATACACGAAAACTTACGCACCGTGATTATCTGGGCACCGTAATGTCGCTCGGGATAGCACCGCAGAAGCTTGGCGATATTGTAGTATACGACGATTTTGCATATGTGCTTCTTCACAGTGACGTTGCCGAATACGTTTCCGATAACCTGCATAAAATAGGTAATCAGGGCGTAAAAGTGGAACTGATTGATAATCCTGACGTCATAAAGATAGAGCGTAGGTATAAGACCATCGGTGCAGTATGTGCCGCACCGAGGCTTGACGCAGTTGTAGGTGCCGCCGCAAATATATCACGGGCACAGTCTGCCGCACTGATAAACGCAGGCAAGGTAAAGCTCAACCACCGAGAAACTCAAAAGGTGGCAGAAACCGTCAGGGAGGGGGATTTACTCTCCATTCGCGGTTACGGCAGATTTTTAGTCCACAGCTTCGACGGCGAAACACGGAAAATGCGTCTGCATATAACGCTCAAACAATATATATAAGCATAGAAAGGAATGATTGTATATGTTAAAACCCGTTGATATTCAGAATCAGGAATTTGAGAAAAAGCTCAAAGGCTATGACTGCGATGCAGTTGACGATTTTCTTGATATCGTTATTCAGGATTACGATACACTTTGCAAGGAGAATATGGCACTGCGTGAAAAAATCGACCTTCTCACCGAAACCGTTGACCGTTACAAGGATATTGAAGAAACCATTCAGCGTTCACTTGAGGTTGCACAACAGTCTGCACAGGATATCAAAAACAATGCCAATATGGAAGCTGAAGCTATCATAAACCGTGCAAAGCTTGATGCAACACGCCTTGCACGTCAGATTGATGAGGAGCATATCAAAAAGCATCAGGAAATGCTCAAGGTCAAGCAGGAGGTTGAAACTTACCGTGCACGTATAAAGACCGTATGCGAAAATCTGATAAAAGCAATAGATGAAGTATAATAGTTAATTATATTATTTTTGTCTGTTAGGAAATGTTTAGAGCATATGAAAATGTGTTTTGGGCAGACAAGATATAAAATTCAAAGGAGAAAAATTATGTTTAAGGAATTTAAGGAATTTGCATTCAAAGGAAATGTAGTAGACATGGCTGTCGGTGTTATAATCGGCGGTGCTTTCGGAACAATCGTAAACTCACTTGTAAACGACCTCATTATGCCGATATTCGGTCACCTCACTGCAGGTATGGATTTCAAGAGTCTTAAGTTCGTACTTTCAGAGGCAGTAATGGACGGCACAACAGTAGTTAAGCCGGAAGCGGCTATCTGCTACGGAAACTTCATTCAGAATGTTATAAACTTTCTGATTATCGCCATATCAATGTTCTGTGCAATCAAAGTTGTTACAAAAGCATTCAAGAAAAAAGAGGTCGAGGAGGAGATTGCAGAGCCTGCAGCTCCCACAACTGATGAGCTTCTTACAGAAATTCGTGACATATTAAAGGATAAATAATTACATAAAAGGGGTGTAAAAATTAGTTTTTTTACACCCCTTATTTATGGGAGATAGGAAAAAATGTTTCAGAACGGACAAACTGAGCCAAAGCGTAAGCTTTGGGTTACCCGAAGGCGTACGTGGGTACGTCGAGAGGCGAAGTTTGTTCGTAGCAAAAAGGCTTAAAATATGAAAAATCGAGTAAATGAGATTTTTCAACCAAATTACATCTTTTGTCGGATTACAAACAATCTGAATTCAGTATTATTATCGCCTTTTTGCGGTCTGGACTTTTTTAACATCCCCCTTTTCATTCTATATCTGTTTCATATGATATTATTGTTCCGTCATCGGCTTTTACTTCAACGTCATATTCCGTGTTCTCCTTGCGGAACTCAATCTCATATTTCCATACACCGTCATCACGTTCAAGCTCGATACGGTTAAATATAACATCATCCGTTGTTATACCGGCTCTCTCAAGAGCTATATCCCATGCCTTTTCCTCACCGATAAAATTTGCGTTTTCGGTTGCATTATGCTCTGTAGTCTGCTGATTTGCCGGCTGTGCCGGTGGCTGTACGTTCTTTTCACCGCATCCTGCCAAAACCGACGCAGACAATATTGCAATTACTAATAATAGCTTTTTCATAAAATCACTCCTATCCTTTTTACAGTATGTGCAAAAATCACTTTTTTATTTACAAACAAGACCTGCACAGTTTTCGGCAGGTCTTTTAGGTTTTAGAGTACCAATGATGGTGCTGTGTACACTCTTGCCGCATATTCTGCATCAAGTGAATACAAGCCTTTTGAATCATTGCCGAAAAGCTCCATTTTCTTTATCATATCGTCGGCATTCTTCTCTTCCTCAAGCTGTTCTTTCACGAACCAGTCCAGAAACTGCATTGTTCTGAAGTCCTTGACATCGTATGCCGCAGCATAAATGTCGTTTATAAGGCTTGTTACGTACTGCTCATGCTCAAAGCCGAACTTCAACGGGTCCATAAGTACGTTAAGCTCCTTATCCGGCTTTGCCACGGCATCAAGAGTTACCTTTTCACCGTTGTTCTGCAGATACTTTAAGAAAAGCATTGCGTGGTCACGTTCCTCCTGTGCCTGAATCATATACCAGTTTGCAAATCCGTCAAGTCCCTGTGCCTCGTAAAACACCGAAAAATCAAGATATAAGTACGCTGAATACAGCTCTTTATTTATTTGTTCATTAAGTAGTTTTGAAACTCTTTTATCCATTGTGCTTCCTCCTTTTAAAAGTGGGCTACCCCTTTAAGGGTAGCCCGCATCAGTTATTAACCAAAGTATCTCTTAAGCATACCCTCAAAGCCCTTACCGTGGCGAGCTTCATCCTTTGCCATCTCATGAACAGTATCATGGATTGCATCGTAGCCAAGCTCTTTTGCACGCTTTGCAAGCTCAAACTTACCTGCTGTTGCACCGCACTCTGCCTCTGATCTCATTTCGAGGTTCTTCTTTGTGCTTGTTGATACAACCTCACCGAGAAGCTCTGCAAACTTTGCTGCGTGCTCTGCTTCCTCAAGTGCCGCTCTCATATAGAACTCACCGATTTCCGGATAACCTTCTCTTATTGCCTGTCTTGACATTGCAATATACATACCCACTTCTGTGCACTCGCCCTCGAAGTTAGCCTTGAGACCCTCATATACATCAGCCTCTATCTGATCCTTTGCTCCTACACCTATTACGTGCTCACATACGAAATCAAGACCTGCTCCCTCTTCCATTTTTGTGAACTTCGCACCCGGAACTCCGCACTGCGGGCACTTCTCCGGTGCACTGTCTCCCTCGTGAACGTATCCGCATACCGGACATACATACTTTGCCATAATTTTTTCCTCCTTGAAAATTATAAATTATTTACATTTTTTGCACTTGCCGTAAAATACAAGTGTGTGACCGGCAACACTTCCGCCGGTTTCTTTTTCAACCTCGGCTTCTATGCCGATCGGGTTGATTGACAAATCCGAAACCTCTCCGCATCCATTACATACGAAATGATAGTGCGGATGTGTGAATCCGTCATAATGCACACTGTCGTGCTCGGTATCAATACGAAGAATGATTCCGCTTTCCGTTAAAAGTGCAAGGTTACGGTAAACCGTACCAAGACTCACCTTCGGGTCCCGCTTACGCATTTCTTCATATATTGCGTTTGCGGTTGGATGGGATTTTGTATCTTTAAGCACTGACAGAAGCATTTCTCTTTGTCTTGAATATCCCATAGTAATCACCCCTTTTGAGATAATCAGTAACGATTACTAAATTTATTATAACACATTTTTCTCGTTTGTCAATACTTTTTTTGAAAATTTTTAAAAAAAATTTTGGGGCTGAATGAATTTAGATGCAGAATTCACGAAACGAAGTAAAATGTGGATTTATGCACATTTTACCAAGCCCGACGGCGTACACGGGTACGTCTAGGGTGAGTTTCGTGGATAGTTCAAAGGCATAGATAAAAAGAAATCTGCAATTTTTTTGCAGATTTCAACAATATCATATCATTATGAATTTTTAAATTTCTTATGTGCTTTTTCGCCTTTGAACGGTCTGCGCTAAAGGCAACAGCCCCTTGCCGTATCAATCTTTCGGGTTTACTATATCACGCCAGTCAAGGTCTCCTCTTTCAAGACCGTGTATAAGCACCTCTGCAGTTGCGGCATTTGTCGCAATCGGGATATTATGCATATCGCAGAGTCTTAAAAGTGAGAATACATCAGGCTCGTAGTTCTCCGGATTTAGCGGGTCACGGAAGAACAATACGAGGTCAATCTCATTATATGCTATTCTCGCACCTATCTGCTGGTCACCGCCCTGCGGTCCGGACAGAAATCTGTAAACGTTAAGCCCTGTATTTTCTGCTACCACTTTTCCGGTTGTGCCTGTAGCATACAGAGTATGCTTTTCAAGTATTCCCTTGTATGCGATACAAAACTGTATCATTAATTCCTTCTTTTTGTCGTGTGCTATCATTGCAATGTTCACAAATCTCTCCCCTTTCTTTACTGTGACTTTTTAAAAGTCTTTCGCACTCGCGACCAAATTGACTTTTTTGACGTATCAAAATCCATCATAGGTACATTCTCGCCCGCCATTCGTTGGGCTATATTGAAAAATGCTCTTGCCGCACCGGTCTCTGACGGTGAAATTGCACAGCCTGCAGCAGCACATTCTGCTACCGCCGAATCATCCGGGACTATGCCAAGAATCGGTATCGACAATACATCTATACAATCGTCTATATTCATAAGTACTTTTTTGCCGATAAGTTCAGGACGGATGCGGTTTAAAACAAGCCGTATATCCTCTATACCGTTATCCTCAAATGCTTCTATCACACGGTCTGCATCACGCAATGAAGTGCTTTCCGCAAGTGATACTATAACCGCCTCATCTGCATAGTCTGCGGCAAAACGGAAACCATCACCCATTCCTGCAGGTGCATCAGCAATTACATATTCAAATCTTGATTTTAACGTGTTCCAGAACTGTTCTGTCCTCCCGGGATCAAAATCGGTTGTCGCTGCTGACTGCGGAGCGGCAACGAAGTACAAATTTTCATAGCCTGGGCTTTTTATAAGAACTTCATCAATATCGGCATTCTTTGTGATATAGTCAGAATAATCGTAAACAACATTGCTTTCAAGTCCCAATGCGATATCGAGATTCCGAAAGCCTGCATCTGCATCAACTAAAACAGTCATATGCCCCATCGTTGAGAGGATAGTTCCTACCTGTGATGAGAACGTAGTTTTGCCCGTTCCGCCCTTTCCTGATGCAACAATTACCAACTTACCCATAGTATGCCTCCAACAAGCCCCTGTTATTATTATACCATAAGTAAAAATGCTTGCTTGCAAGGGCATTTTTACGCAGCCGTCAATATTACAGGATGTACGCAGTACATCTTGCGACGAAGTCGCAAAGCCTTGCTCTGCAAGGCTCACTGTATATATTATACCATATTTTTCAAATTTGTAAAGTCTTGAATTGTAAAATTATCAAGCTGAATTTTGTTATTTTTCAACAAAGCAACCGCGGAAACGGCTTCACTGCCGGCTTTTTCCGACACTGTTTCGTCATTGTCAGATTTTTTTCTTAATTTATCAAAAAGTGATTTTTTGTCCGGCTCAGTTGCTGTTTCTTCAGCTTTCGTGTCAGAATATGTATACTCCTCTGCGGTCTGGGCTATTGCAAGCCCTTCCGGACGCATATCCATTGCAATGATATACGAGCCGTTATGACCGTTACAGCCTGCGTGAGCTGTGCCGTAAAGACCGCCGATTACGATGATGTTGCCTGTAGCTGTGAGGTCGGCACCCTTTTGCACACTGCCAAGAAGCACAAGATGCCCGTCAGAGTGCAGTGCCATCCCCTCTTTAACCGTACCCTCATAAAACCTTGCACGGTTTGAACGGAATACGGATATAAATTCTTCAGGCTCGGGTTTTTCCGTATTCTCCTCCGCTTCAGGCTCTTTGCCTTTTTCCTTATATGCACTTATCCAATCTGTCTGTGCTACGGATTTTGATGGTTCAGCATCGAAGCTGACACGGCAAAGAGGCAGTATTTTCTGCATAAGCTCTTCAAGTCTTTGCTTGTCGCTTACAGACAGCAATCGTCCGCCGAAGCTTATTTTGCAGTCACCGTCGCCAAAAAACGTCTTACTTTCTGCAATACGCTCTTTAAGTGCATCGAGCAGCTCAAATATTCCGGCTTCTTCATCAAGATTTATACGGACACCGTCTACCATACCCTTGAAGGTTACAAGCTCCTTACTCTCCATTTCCGCACCACCTTTTTTCTTATTGTATAATACCCGAAGGTTTCGGGGTTGCCTGTGTTTCCCCTGTAGTTTTTCCAAAGAAATATCTGTCAAAAACATCTCTCGCGACACGTCCGGCATTAGTACCACGCACACCGTGCTCCAGAACTACTGCAATCGCTATCTGCGGTTTATCAAACGGTGCAAATGCGATAAATATAGCATTGTTCTCGCCCTTGCCAAGCTGTGCCGTTCCTGTTTTTCCGCCTACCTTTATAGGGTAGCCCTCAAATATCGAGCTCGCACTACCCTCGTCCACAACCTTTTTCATACCGTCGTGGATTCTTGCAATCATCTGCGGTGACATTTCTATTTTTTCCACTACCTCCGGCTCAAAGCTCTCCACAACCGAGCCGTCAACAGATGAGCGGATGCTGTCAATAAGGTTAACCTTATACCGTGTACCGCCATTGGCAACTGTTGCACAGTAGTTTGCAAGCTGAACGGGGGTAAAGAGGCTGTAGGACTGACCTATTGCCGCCTGAAGTGTATCACCGCCGAACCAGTCGCTGTCGGTTATATTTGCTACAACCTGCTCCTTATATTCAGGACTTGCCATATGCCCCGAGGTTTCTTCTGTAAGCTGAATTCCGGTATATTCGCCAAGCCCGAATTTTTTTGCATATTCGTCAAGCTTGTCTATACCGAGCCGCCTGCCAAGCTCATAGAAATATACGTTACATGAGTTCTCTATCGCCTGCGTCACATTCTGATGACCGTGTGTTGCATCATACTCAGACCATATCCAACAGCTTGGCTGATAGTCCTTGTAGTATTTATAAACACCGGTGCAGGTTACCTGCTCATTCATTGATATTACGCCCGACTGTATGCCTGCAATCGCAGTAAGCGGTTTAAACGTCGAACCCGGGCTGTAAAGACCTGAAACTGCACGGTTAAGCATCGGATTTGCAGTATTTTCGATGAGCTTGCCGTAGTCCTCGGCAAAGGTTGTCATATCATAAGTGGGATATGATGCAATAGCAAGTGTGTCGCCTGTGTTTACATCAAGTACCACCGCACCGCCGCTATCACAGTCCTTGCCTATTCCCCTGATAGTGTTTTCAAGCGATGCTTCAAGTGTCTCCTGCAGGTCTGAATCTATTGTAAGCATCACATAATTTCCCGGGACAGGGTCCTTTGTAGGTGAAAGCTCAACTTCCTTTCCGTCAATTTCAGCAAATGTTCCCATAACACCGTCAACGCCACGCAGATACTGCTCTGCCCAACGCTCAATGCCCTGTTTGCCTATGATGTCGTTTATGCCGTAGCCCTTGCTCTTGTTTTTTTCATATTCATCACCGGAAATCTGTCCGCATCTTCCGAGAATGTGTGTAGCAAAACCGGGCTTTGTATAAGTACGGACATAGTCCTCTGCAATTGTTATGCCCTCTATTGGCTCACGTCGGCTCCTTATAGCTGTTACCGCCTCTGCCGTTATGTCCTCGGCAATTGTAACCGGAGTTACTGCCGAAAACTGCTTTATATCAGCCTCGTAACGTATTCCGGCAATTGTGCGGACACGTTCGCTTTCCCGGTCGCCCTGTATTTCATATAAATCGCAGTACGCATACAACACTTCCTTTGCACTCATTGATGAATCTATATATTCGCCCGTATGCTTGTTGTTTTTAAACCAGTTCTTTTTTTCATCCGAGGTCTTGCCGTTATCGTTTTTGTCCTCAAACTCGAACTTATACGGAGTATCCATCGTAATGGGGAGTGTGTTTACAGCAGTACTGTCTGTATCATCAAGAATATCGAGAACCTCGTCGATTGCTGTATTTATGACAGCATTGTCACTGCTCATTTTCTGCAATCGCAGTGAATATCCGCTTTTGTTTGATACGAGTACATTACCGTACTTGTCAAGTATATCGCCTCTTGGTGCTTTTGTGGTGATGCTTGTTGAAACTCGTGATGTTGCAGTTTCTACATATACCTCGCCCTCGATTATCTGCATCGAAAAAAGCCGTACCGTAATCATCACAAGCATCACGAACGCAATTATTTTAAGTAATAAAAAGCGGTATTTGCTGTTATGCATATCACTTTAGTTCCTTTCCTGTGCTACTAAAAGCTTCTTCTGGGTATCTTTGAACATTACTCTTTTAAGTATGAGATATATTACGCACGACACAGCTGTTGTACAGATTATGTGCCACAAGGCAGTGTTTGCAAGAAATGCGTATGTCACGGTTTTTTCTGAAACGAAAAATTCCGCAACGCACATTAAAAATGCAAAAAACAGTGTTACTGACTGTGTGCGTATTATCTGCGGTATAAATTTCATATATCCGCAGGCTATATACGATGCCACACCGGCAAAGCCGGTGAGTGCCACCGTAATCGGGAAAACTCTGCCTGTGCCTGTACCTGCAAGCATAGCACAAATTATTATAACCGGCGAAAGTTTATTAAACCTGTGCTCGAGTGCAGAATATGAAACAACGAACCCAAGCAATAAATCGGGGATTATTCCGGTTACAGATATGATGGGATAGAAAATGTTCTGTATTATATAAAGAACAAAAATCCATAAAACAAGTTTTAATTTCTTCATTCTTATCCTCCGACAATAACAAGCACACTCCGCAGTGCTCCGAAATCTACCGCCGGATCAACCTCTGCAAAGTTCAGTGAGCCTGCACTGTTGGCAGATACCTTCACCACAGTACCAATCACAAATCCTGCAGGATAAAGACCACCGCTTCCGGAGGTTTCTATTACATCACCGACTATAACAGGCGTGTTGCGGTCAAGGAATGACAGCTTGCATTTTAAATCCTTTGCAAGCTCGTCGTCACCCTCGACAAGTCCCGTACCCTCGGTTCTTGAAACCTTTATACCTGTTACTGACGATTTGTCAAGAATTGTGGTTACAATTGAATATGCAGGGCCTGCCTCGGTTACTGTGCCCACTACACCGTCAGGCGTGATAACTGCATTGCCTTTCTGTATTCCGTGGATAGTTCCCTTATTAAGCTCTATTGAACGGTACCAACCGCTTTGCGAATATGAGATTACATCCGCTGCCACAGACTCATAATCTTCTGACGTTGATTCGCTAAGCTCAAGCAACGCCTTAAGCCGTTCGTTTTCGTCCTTATATGCACTTATATCACGTGCATCCTGCTTGAGCTTTATTATTTCAGACTCAAGCCGTTCGTTGTCCTCTCTGTATGCACGCATATCCCATACGAAATCACGTAAGTTTCCAAGCGAGTGTGCTATATACGAAAATCCGCTTTTAACCGGCGATGCTACAGTGTTGACCACAGTCGTTACAGGGTTAAAGCCTGCAAAATGCTCAAACACGAAACAGCCTGCCGAGATTGCGGCGATTACTATTACTGTTGTTTTCCAGTTTCGAGAAAAGAAGTTCATTTATGTTATCCTTTCACTTATTCAACCTACACCCAAGGCGTAGAGAAATTTTAGCGATTTGTGCAGGAAGTCGAACGCTGCGTACTTTTGTACTCAAGTGAGGCTTCCTGTGCAAGGTGCAAAATTTAACAAGCCTTACTTTCTTCTTGCAAGAAGCTCCTTTATATTATCAAGTGCTTTTCCTGTTCCGACTGCAACACAGTCAAGCGGATATTCTGCAACATATGCAGGGATTTTTGTCACACTTGTAAGCAGACGGTCAAGTCCCTTTATAAGTGCACCACCACCTGTAAGCATTATTCCGCGTTCCATAACATCAGCGGCAAGCTCCGGCGGTGTGTGCTCAAGTGTAAGCTTCACTGCCTCAAGCATCTCCCCGATGTTCTCACGCATCGCTTCACGTATCTGGCTTTCCTTTATCTGTACAGTTTTGGGCAAGCCCGTCTGTACATCACGGCCACGCACATCAAAAAGTGCCTCGTCGTCATCCTCATATGCCGAGCCGATTTCAAACTTTATCTCCTCTGCCATCTTGTCGCCGACATTTATCCCCGCATTCTTTTTGAGGTAGTTTATTATCGCATTGTCAAGTGCATCTCCGGCTACACGTATTGAACGTGACGACACAATACCACCCATTGAAATAACAGCGACCTCGGTTGTTCCGCCACCTATATCCATAATCATACTTCCGGTTGCCCGGTTTACAGGAAGTCCTGCACCGATTGCAGCCGCCATCGGTTCTTCAATCAGTGCAACCTCCTTTGCACCTGCCTGTATTACTGCCTCTTCAACCGCACGGCGTTCCACCTCTGTGATTCCTGACGGAATACATACAACAACCCTCGGCTTCATAATTCCTACAACATCCGCCTTGCGTATAAAATGCTTTATCATAGCCTGAGTTATATCAAAATCAGCAATAACTCCGTCCTTCATCGGGCGGACGGCAATGATGTTATCAGGCGTTCTGCCTATCATATGGTTTGCCTCACTGCCTACAGCAACTATTTTGCCTGTGTAACGGTCAACCGCCACCACTGACGGCTCACGTATTACAACACCTTTTCCTTTCACGTATATAAGAGTGTTTGCTGTGCCAAGGTCGATTGCCACATCTTTTGTTAAAATTCCCATTTGTTGTTTCCTCCAAGATTTATTACATCAGCTTAAAGCCGAATTCAGTTTCAAGTACATCCGAAAGCTCACTTACCGGCAAGCCCACAACATTAAAGTAGTCACCGTTTATGCGGTCTACAAGCATCGCACCAAGCCCCTGTATTCCATAAGCGCCTGCTTTATCTATGGGCTCGGACGTTTTTACATACCTTTCTATTTTTTCCTGTGTAAGGCTTTTAAATACCACTTCTGTGCATACATTTTTACAGACCGTAAGTGCATCTGAGATACGCATAACGCAAAATCCGGTATATACCTTGTGTGCTTTTCCCGATAATGCAGTGAGCATCCGTATAGCATCCGCTTCATCCTCGGGTTTACCGAGAATAACACCGTCATCTACTACTATAGTATCAGCGGATATAACGAGTGCATTTTTGTTTTTGATTACGGTTTTTGCCACAGCTGCGGCTTTTAGGAGTGCAAGCTCCTGAACATAGATTTCGGGCGGTACGGTCGCTTCAACTGCCGATTCATCAGCATCTGATACCGTTACTGTAAAACTAAGCCCCATATTCGCCAACAGCTCACGCCGTCTTGGCGATGCCGAGGCAAGAATTATTTCTGACATTTTTATACTCCTCTTTTAAAATGACCTCTCGTAAAAGTGTTTTCAGCTAAAGCAGGTTGCTTAATGCCGTCAAGTGCTTTTTTGTAAGTCTGTATAATTTTACTACACTCCTCCGGAGCTTCAATTGTAAAATTAAGCCTTATACAATCTACATTTGTACTTTTGACTTCGTCTATTATATCTGCGGTATAAACCGGCTTTGAATTAAGCAGAACAGATTTACACCCTTTTGTACACATTATGGGGAACTCTATCCCTTTTCTGTCCCTTAATTTATAAGTGCATTTTCCATTCTGACATCTGCCCATTGCCTTTACAGGACAGTTTTTCATAACCATCAGCGGTATGTGTCCATAGCCAATAAGTTCGGTTTGGACCTCTGTTATATGTCGCACTGCATCCTTAATATCATAGAGATTAAGTTCAGGTGACAGTGTTACACACTCAAGTGATGAAAACTCATCAGCAGTAAGTGAATTATATATGTTAAGCCGCCACTCACCGTATTTTGCTTTTTCCTTATACCTGTGCATTGCTCCGGCAGATGTAACAGACACATAGTTTGTTACAATCTCCTCATCAGAAAGAATATCTGATGTCTTTGTTACAATTTCGGTATCGCCGCATATCTTTAAAAGTGTTTCCGCAACATCAGGGGACGCATATATTCGTTTTGCGATGCCTGTTATAAGAACTGCTTTGCCCTGCTCTGTTGTTCTTACCTCTGCGGTGATGTACTGCTTTTTATCGGCCTTGTTCTCTTTAAATTCAAGTGGTATGTTATTTACTCTTTTACTATCCCTTTTTGAAAGCTCTTTCCACAACATATCACAAAGCTCACGGCGAACTGCATTTATCTCTTTTATGGGGACAGTAATTCCGTCTTCCGTATCTGTTGTAACTGTGTTTATTTCAAACGGTGTTTCACCAAGCTTTATGAGCTGTTCCTTTATACGGTCTTCATCAAGCGGACGGTTCACTGCCTTCTCTGCAATCTGTGTTCCTTCCGATGATACACATATTCCGTTATCCATACAAGCGGTAGCACGGAATACATCGCCCTCTGCAAGGGACGCATATATATCTATCGGGAATTTCTTTATAAATCTGCCCTCTGCACGCTTTTTTGCATCAGGCGTATATGTGCTTCCCGAATTATTTGCAGGATTTGTGTGTGACATCATTTCCTTGCCAAGCTTACCTGTGAGATACCCGTCAGTAAAGCCCGAACGCGAAAATGCGTTTTTAAGCTCTGCCATATCAGCTTGTGTAACCGTCTTTGGGTTATCAAGATACTTTCTGTAAACCCCCGTAACTGCACTAACATATTCTGCACTTTTGAGTCTGCCCTCGATTTTAAGTGATGCAACTCCTGCTTTTTTGAGCTCGTCAAGATGCTTGATAAGTGCCATATCCTTCGGGCTTAAAATGTATCCGCTATCACATACCCTGCCGTTTTCTATAAGCTCATACGGCAGACGGCACGGTTGTGCACAACGGCCGCGGTTTCCGCTTCTGCCGCCGAGGACACTTGACATCAGACACTGTCCGGAATAACTCATACAGATTGCACCGTGCACAAAAACCTCAATTTCAGCTTTTGTGCTCCTTGTAATCTCTCTTATTTCGTCAAGCGACAGCTCACGTGCCAAAACAACACGTGAAAAGCCTTGCTCCTCAAGATAACGTACACCGTCAACCGACGTTACCGTCATCTGTGTGCTTGCGTGAAGCTCCATATCCGGCAACAGCTTCCTTAAATGCTGTGCCAGACCCAAATCCTGTATTATTATTGCGTCACAACCGCAGTTATTTGCACAGACGGCAGTTGCGACAGCTTCCTCAAGCTCACTTTCTTTTATGAGCGTGTTGATTGCACAGTGCACCTTTACGCCGTAGGCATGGGCATATTCTACCGCCTCACGCATCTCATCCTCTGTGAAATTGTCCGCTCCGGCACGTGCGGAAAATGCCGCCGCACCCATATAAACAGCATCAGCACCCGACTGTACTGCGGCTCTTAACTCTTTTATACCGCCTGCGGGTGCAAGAAGCTCCATCTTGTTTTCCATATATTTTACTTGCTCTCCAGCATATCAAGAAGTTCTTTTTCTCTTATTGCAAACTCGCCTCTCTGCTGTTTCAAGCGTGTTTCCATAAGCCTTATCTGTCCCTCAAGGAATTTTACCTTTTCTTCTGTTTCGTCGAACATTTTTTCAGCAAGTGCGGCTTCTGATTTAAGCTCCTCTATCTTTTCAGCGGCAGTTCCGCCGTCCTTGCGAAGCTCACGAAGCTCTGCCTCAAGCTGTTTGTTTCTTGCGATTATTGCCGTTATGTTCTCACTTGGTGCAGTACTGTCAAGAAGTTTAAAATACTCGTCACAGATATTAAGTGCCGCAAGCACAAGCGGTTTTTCGCCCATAACGTGCGTACCCTCACGGATAACAAGCTTTACCTTTTCATTAACATAGTCGCACAGACGCTTGAGATATGCTTCCTCCTCATCTGCAACAACCGTATACACTCTTGAATTGATAGTGATATTTATTCTGTTCATAGCTGTATTTATCCCTCCCTGTTTATTATTCCTGTATTTCTCTCTATGTAGTCTTTAATTCCGACACTTCCGAAGTTCTCGACACGTTTTCCGTCCATATAGAACTGAACTCTTGCAATCGTCTGAAGCTCTGTGAGTGAGTTTACAATAGAGTATATCACAAGCTTCTCGTGCTTCTCGCTGCCCTTATTGTCTGAAAGGAAGTTTGATTTGAAGTTGAGATAGCAGATATTCTCCTCAACATCAACTGATACAAGAACTGTCTTTTTTGATAAAAGCGATTTCATATTCTTGTTTTTTGTGCCTTTTATAAGCTCGTTTATAAGATACTGCTCTATCGGCTGCTGGTCGGTGATTTTTATTGTACGTGTTTCCGGAACAAGTGCCTCTGCCTCACTGTCTGCAAAGTACAGCTTTACTTTTCTTAATTCGCTCCGGTATTCCTCTGTTTCAAGGTTTATATCAGATGCCGATATATACTCAAGTGCCTTTTTATCACGGTCTTTTATGGTTTCGCCGTTAACGAGTACCCTTACACTTGAAACGTGTGCCGTTGAACAGAGTGTCTTTACAACAGCATATACATCAAGCACGTCCCTTGACGCATCACCTGACAAAAACTCGTCAGAGAAATGAACTGTCAGAAATCCGCCGCCAAGAAATTCAATTCCGGTTATCTGCGTGTCATTTGGCATAACTCTGCCAAGCTTTGCGGATTTCGGGCCTTGTCTTAGCTTCTCAAGTGTATTCATTATGAGATCGTCATCCGTTTTATATCGGATTTTTTCCGGGCTTGAAACGATGCCTGTTCCGTCCTCGTTCAAAAAATACAAATCGACACTTATTTTCTCGGTTGTTCTGTCATAGCTTATAAAAACAGCACATATAATCGCGGTTATAAGACCCAATACCGCAACAGCTACGGCGATTATTCTGTTTCGGGTCATAGCTTTCATTCCTTTCCGGACTCTGTTATCGGAAGTGTTATAGTGAATATACTTCCGCCTGATGGGGAATCTGTTACCTCAATTGTTCCCTGATGCAAAAGAACGGCTTCTTTTGTTATTGCAAGACCGAGTCCTGTTCCACCCGTATCACGTGCACGTGAATCGTCAAGACGGTAGAAACGGTCAAATACCTTAAGCTTTTCTGCATCCGGTATTCCCGGTCCGTTATCCTCTACCTCTATTACACACAAACTGTCACTGCACTTAACACGTGTATTTACGTTTCCCCCGTCAGGTGTATAGTTTATTGCATTTACCACAATGTTGTACACACATTCATAAATCTTGTCATAGTCTGCGTTTATATAATTGTCTGCAGTTTCGGGGATTTCATAAGTAAGCTCAATATCCTTTTCCTTTGCAAGCTTTGAAAGACTTTCAACAACACCAGCACAAAGTGCCGATATGTCAACACGGCTCATATTCATATCTGCACCCGAATCAAGACGGCTAAGCGTAAGCAAACGGTTTATTATACGTGTAAGCCGGTCGATTTCCTCGGACATATCGCCTAAAAACTCACGGATGGTTTCCATATCCGGATTTTCTGCCTGAACAAGACTGTCACAGAGCAGTTTTATTCCCGCCATCGGCGTTTTAAGTTCGTGCGATACGTCTGAGACGAAATTCTTTCGTTTCTCGTCAAGTGCGTTAAGCTCGTCACACATAAAGTTCAGAGCCTGTCCCATCTGTGCCATCTCACGCGTACCCTTGACATTTGCACGACGGCTGAAATCACCACGTGAAATCGCCCTTGCAACCTCTGTAAATTCTGCAATCGGACGTGTTATGATATAACTTGTACCGATGCTTATAAGTATAATTATAAAAAGCAACAGTGCACTGAACACGATAAGGCTCGCTCTGATTGTGCTAACAGTGTCTGCTATCGCACTCATATTTTCTGCAAGATATACTCCGCCGATAATCTCACCGTCAACCTCGACCGGAACTGCAACAGTGAGTGTGCTGCCGTTATCAGTTTCAAATTTAGAATCCGACTGCTCACCGTCAAGGGCACGTTTTAATACATCACGCATAAAAACCTTGCCCGTCATACCCGCCTCGCTGTTATTGTCAAACAGCACCGAGTATGAGTTATCGGTTACAACACCACGGATATTCGTACCTGCCAGAAGTCTGTCGGTCACATCCTCAAGCCTGAGATACATAACCTTTTCATCGTTTGAGTCCCATGCTCCCGATATTGACTGCGAAATGATATTCGCCTTTGCGTAAAGCTTCGTGGTCTGCTCTGAATACAGATTTTCCGATAGTATGCCTATGTTATACACGCACATCAGAAACAGTGTTATAAGTGTAACTGCAACGTATGTTGTAAGCATCGCAAATCTGATTGAATGGGCACGGGTATATGCCCGGCTTCTGAGTATAAATGAGCGAAGCTTCTTAAAAACGGCTTCAGCTTTGTTCCACCTTGTAGTAATAGCCAACACCCCATTTAGTCTTTAAATATTTCGGCTCTGCCGGATTATCCTCTATCTTTTCTCTGAGACGCCGCATATGCACGTCAATAGTACGCTCCTCACTCGGATAGCCTATGCCCCAGAGGATGTCAAGCAGGTTTTCACGTGTATATACCTTGTCAGGGTTCTTTAAAAACAGCTCGAGCAGGTCAAATTCCTTGCCGGTAAGCTCAACTATACGGTCAAGCACCATCGCACGGCGGAAGTTATAGTCAAGTGTTATATCTCCTGATACCATTGTCTTACTGCTGTCGCCTTTCGGCTCGCGTGTTATACGTCTTAATATTGCCTTGATGCGTGCCTCTACCTCACGGACATTGAACGGCTTTGTTATATAATCGTCCGCACCGTATTCAAGACCGAGAATTTTATCTACATCCTCACTCTTTGCCGTAAGCATAATTATCGGCACGTTCGAAAAATTCCGTATTGTACGGCAGACGGTAAATCCGTCCACCTTCGGGAGCATAAGGTCAAGCAGGATTATATCAATACTCTCATCGTGAGCAAGGCGTATTGCCTCCTCACCGTCAAAGGCGGTAATGACCTGATACCCCTCCTGTTCAAGATTGAATTTAAGTCCTTTTACGAGCAGTTTTTCGTCGTCTACAACAAGTATTTTCAAAATTCAGACACCTCTCTCAAGTTTATAATATCATTATACCAATAATACGCAGAAATTTCCATAGTTTTTTGAAAAAAATATCATAAAAAATTCAAAATATTTACATTTCTATTGAAATTTGCTGTCATTTTTTGTATAATGGTGGTAAGAATAGTTAATAACGAATTGTATAAGACTATAAACGGAGGAAAAATATATGAATACTTTTAAAAGACTGGCGGCTGCCATTGTGTCTGTTATGATGCTTGCACTCACGGCAGCACCTGTATTTGCAGAGCCGGAGGCTACACCAAAGCCGGAGAAAAAGAAGTCGGCTGAGGTTTATATGGAAAACTCAAAGCTCGATGAGCCTGATACCGACCATGCCGAAGCAGCACTCCTTATGGATATGAAAACAGGACGTGTTATCTACAGCAAAAACAGTTCAGATAAGATGTATCCGGCAAGTACCACAAAGATGATGACGGCTATCCTCGCACTTGAGAGCGATAAAATGGGTGATACGGTAACAGCAACTTATGATGCGTTAAAGTCCATAACTCTTGAGGATTCGCATATGGGCATCCTTGTAGGTGAGGAGCTTACAATGACAGACCTCTTAAACGGTATGCTTGTTTATTCAGCAAACGATGCCGCAAACGTAATCGCAATCCACATAGGCGGTTCAATGGAGGCTTTCGTTGACCTTATGAACGCAAAGGCAACAGAGCTTGGAATGAAAGGTACACACTTTGTAAATGCCTGCGGCGTTCATGCAAAGGACCACTACACCACAGCCGATGACCTCGCAATCCTCGCACGTTACTGTATGGAAAATGAGACATTCCGCGAGATTGTAAAGAAATCAACATACCACATTGACCCGACAAACAAGTATAAGCAGAACCGTGACCTGCCTGCAACAAATCTGTTTTTGAGCACTGCACGTTCTGCAAGCCATCTCTATAAGCCGTGTACCGGTATAAAAACAGGTACAACTGAGGCTGCAGGTCACTGTCTTGTATCATCTGCAACGTATAACGATATGGAGCTTCTGTCGGTTGTTTTAAAATGTGACGACGTGGATGTCAAGGAAAAGGCGTATTCCTATACAGTTTCAAGAACACTCTTCGACTTCGGTTTCAATAACTATGAATCAGGCGTGCTTGCAGCACCCGGAACAATAGTTGCTGATTCAAAGGTGTATGAGGCGAAAAAGGATAAACGTGTTTCACTCACCGTTGGTGAGGAGATAAGGGCACTTATCCCGATAGGCGATGATATTTCAAAGGACGTAAAGCCGTCGGTAAAGCTTAACAGCGAACAGATACAGGCACCTGTAACAAAGGGCGATGTGCTCGGTACTGTTACCTACACATACCACGACAAGGAAATCGCAAGTGCTCCGCTTGTTGCGGCAAACGATGTAGAGCTTAACCTTGTTCTGCATATATTCCACAGTATAATTAAGTTTATAACCAATCCGCTTGTGTTTATCCCGGCGATACTGATTATAATAGCAATCCTTATTGCACGGTCAAAGAAACGCAAGGCTGAAAGACGCAGAAAACTGCATCAGATACGCCAACGCAGAGCACAGGAGGACGGCAATCCAAATATGTATGCACAGAAACGTGCAATGCGTGAAGCGGAGCTGAACCGGTCACGGTCAAAGGGCTCAAATTCACGATATAGCGGCGATACGAAATAAACACCAAAAAAAGTCGGGCAATGCCCGACTTTTTCAGTTATCAATCTTCGATGCCGTTCCTCTTCCTCATCATTGAACGAACCTTGAGCGGTAAGCCGAAGAGGTTTATAAAGCCCTCTGAATCCTTGTGGCTGTATAGCTCCTTACTGTCGCCAAATGATGCGATTTCCTCGCTGTAGAGTGAGTACGGTGACTTTGCACCTGCAGGTGTGCATGAGCCCTTGTATAGCTTCACACGAACCTCACCTGTAACTGTCTTTTCCATTTCGTCATACATAGCTGACATAGCCTCACGAAGCGGTGTGAACCACTTTCCGTCATATACAAGCTCTGAGAAACGGATTGCACTCTGACGCTTGAACGCCTGTGTGTCACGGTCAAGACAGAGATACTCAAGCTCTGTTATAGCTGTGTAAAGGATTGTACCGCCCGGTGTTTCATAAACACCACGTGATTTCATACCAACAAGTCTGTCCTCTACTATATCTGCGATACCCACACCGTGCTTGCCGCCAAGCTCGTTAAGCTTTTCAACCAATGCACGCGGCTGCATCTTTTCACCGTCAATTGATACAGGAATACCTGCTTCAAAACCGATTGTTACATACTCTGCCTCATCGGGTGCCTGCTCGGGTGATACACCAAGCTTTAACAGACTGTCAAGCTGTGGCTCGTTCCACGGATCCTCAAGGTCAACGCCCTCGTGGCTGATGTGCCAAATGTTTCTGTCACGTGAATACAAATCCTTCTTTGTAACCGGACATTCGATGCCGTGCTTTTCTGCATAGTCAACTGCATCCTCACGTGATTTGATATCCCATACACGCCATGGAGCTATAATCTTAAGTGACGGATCAAGTGCCTTTATTGAAAGCTCGAAACGTACCTGGTCGTTACCCTTACCTGTAGCACCGTGACAGATTGCAACAGCACCTTCCTTATGTGCAACGTCAACCAATGCCTTTGCGATTATGGGACGTGCGTGTGATGTGCCCAAAAGGTACTTGCCCTCATATACCGCTCCTGACTTTAATGTCGGGAATATGTAATCCTCAACGTATTCATCACGCAAATCTGCAATGTAGCACTTTATAGCACCTGTTCTTAATGCACGCTCTTCAAGTCCGTCTGTTTCCTTACCCTGACCAACGTCACCGCAAACACATACTACATCGTAGTCGTAATTTTCCTTTAACCAGTGAATGATAATCGAAGTATCAAGTCCACCTGAATATGCTAATACAACCTTGTCTTTAGCCATTATAAATTCATTCCTTTCGATTGCCGAATTTTGCCTTGCAAATCGGCTTGGTTTATAGTATAATGGTATTATACTACATTTTTTCATAATATTCAATAGTTAAAATACAATAAATAAAAATGAATATTTATGAATTTATATGCAAGTTTTATGAATTTTTATACAGGGGTGTGTATAGTGATAATAATCGGAATAGACCCCGGCTATGCAATAGTCGGTATCGGAGTAATAGAATATGTGGGGAACAAGTTCAGAACACTTGAATACGGTGCAATAACCACTCCGGCAGGAATGCCGACAGTAGACAGACTCAAAAAGATATATGACGAGATGACAGTGTATCTTGAAAAGTACAAGCCTGATGCCGTTGCAATAGAGGAGCTGTTTTTTAACTCAAACCAGAAAACAGCTATTCACGTTGCACAGGCAAGAGGTGTTATTCTTGTTTCGGTACGCAATAAAAACATACCGATTTGCGAATATACACCGCTCCAGGTCAAGCAGAGCGTAACAGGCTACGGCAGAGCCGATAAGAAACAGATACAGCAGATGGTTAAAATGCTTCTGGGACTTAACGTAATCCCAAAGCCTGACGATGCCGCCGATGCATTGGCACTTGCAATCTGCCACGCACACTCAAACAAGATGAATTCGATGCTGAATCTAAATACAGTGCGTTAAAGCCCTACTCACGGGGCTTTATTTTTTTGCATAGTATAATGTAGAGAAAAACAAAGAAAAGAGGTGAAAAACATGCTTGTAACAATTGGTTCGGTAACAACTGCATCACGTGCGGCAAAGGTGATACGCAGGGAGCTTGGCATAAATGTACAGGTTATCCATACACCCACACAACTTAACCGTGGCGGATGCTCGTATTCGATCAGATTCAGCGATAACTATCATATGTCGGTAAAACGTGTAATTTCAGACTATAGAATCCCTGTGAAACGATGGTACAGCGAAGAGGGTGCAGGTGTGTACAATGATTTATCTTGACAACGCCGCCACCACACGTAAAAAACCGTATTCAGTGTATGCGGCAATGCTCCGCTATTCGCTCTTTATGGGCGGCAACGCCGGCAGAGGCGGAAACGGGCTGTCGCTCGGCGGTATAAATACCATTCTTTCAGCACAGGAATCGGCGGCAAAGCTTTTCGGAGTGGCGGATGAGAGTAATGTAATATTTACGCTCAATGCAACCTATGCACTCAATATGGCGATTTTAGGTACACTTGCACCTGATGACCATATAGTAGTAACCGCAATGGACCACAACAGTGTCCTTCGTCCGGCAGCATTGCACGGTAATTATTCGGTTGCAAAAGCCGATAAATCGGGATTCGTTTCGCCGGGCTCTGTCAGAAAATGTATAAAGCCCAATACGAAGCTTGTGGTTTGCACGCACGTATCAAATGTCTGCGGAACACGCCAAAATGTTGCAGAAATAGCACGCACAGCACACAAAAACGGTGCGTTATTTTTACTTGATGCGTCGCAGAGTGCCGGAAGCATGGAAGTTGATATGACAAAAACAGGTGCGGATATGATTGCCTGCCCCGGACACAAGGGGCTTATGGGCCCGATGGGCACGGGAATTCTATGTATAAAAGAACCGGAGCGTGTCAGGGCAATAATTGTCGGCGGTACAGGAAGCGAGTCAGAATCAGTCGCACAGCCCGACTCAATGCCCGAAAAATTCCACAGCGGAACAGTAAATACCCCTGCACTTGCAGGACTTAAAAAGGGTATTGATTTTGTGCTTGATACGGGAGTTGACGCTATCGGCAGACACGAACACCGGCTAAATACCATTTTCCGTGATAATCTGCGTGAAATGGACGGCATTAAAATCTACGGCAGAAATGATACCGGAATAACTGCGTTTAATATCGGTAATATCCCAAGTGAGGATGTCGCCGCAATGCTTGGCGATAACTTTATTATCCGTGCCGGATACCACTGTGCACCGCTTGCTCATAAGGCACTCGGCACAGACAACGGCGGTGCTGTACGCGTATCACCCGGTTACTACAACACGGTAAAAGATATAGAGAAAATAACCGATGCGGTATATAAAATTGTAAAACGGGAAATATAGCTTTATCGGATAGAACCCGGCTGTGTTCTGTCCGTATACATATAAAATGGGCTGAAAAAGGGGAAAATACTTGAAAAATTTGAAAAAAAGTATTGACAAACACAAAAACTTATGCTAAAATAATCAAGGTCAAGCAGTTGACCTGATAAAAAACTTGAATATGCGGGTGTAGTTCAATGGTAGAATCCCAGCCTTCCAAGCTGGTCGTGTGGGTTCGATTCCCATCACCCGCTCCATTATTTTTATGCGACTGTAGCTCAGTTGGATAGAGCAATTGCCTTCTAAGCAATGGGCCAGGGGTTCGAATCCCTTCAGTCGCGCCAGCCCTATGGGCTAAAAATATGGTGGGTATAGTTCAGTTGGTTAGAGCGTCAGTTTGTGGCACTGAATGTCGTGGGTTCGAGTCCCACTATCCACCCCATTTTATTTTTAGCAGGTAAGGACACGCCTGAATTATATCCGGGGATATCGCCAAGTCGGTAAGGCAACGGATTTTGATTCCGTCATGCGTAGGTTCGAGTCCTGCTATCCCTGCCAGGGCCATTAGCTCAGTTGGCAGAGCACTTGACTTTTAATCAAGTTGTCCGGAGTTCGAATCTCCGATGGCTCACCATAAGCGTATTATCCGAACTGTTTATGTTTGCGATAATAGTAAAACTCCGTAGCAGATAAACCTGCTGCGGAGTTTTATTTTTGTACTTATGTTACGGAGTTACAAACAAATTCCTATATACACACATATACATAGGCGTAAAGAATATTTTTTCTCTATAAACTCTTTATTTAATACTTAATAGGAAATAAATGTTACATTGTTTACAAATAAGGGAAAACCCTTTTATACTGCAAATTATGAGTGTAACAATTAAAGTTACAAATGGTGTTACACTTGTTTTTATGTAACAAGCAATTTCGTTACATATTTACACGCTTTTCAGCCTGTAACACCATTTGTTGCACTTTTAGTAACACATTAGTCCTTGACAGATTTTTGAGCTTTGCCGTAGTATTTCTGTTGATACTTTTTATTCAGTACCTTTTTAACCTCTGTGCTTGTTTCCTCTAAAGCTGCTGTGTAATCTGCGGTATTGGAAATGTTGTTGCCCTGCCAAGTACGATATTTTTCAACCAAGTTTAGATAGTCTTTGATGTAGGCATCGTACTCTTGTGGTGTCATTTGATATTCGCACTTGGTTCTGAGATAGCTTCCGTCTGAACGCTTTATCCTCTTACCGTTTGAGTTTGTTTCATAGACAGTCCATTCCATTGTGGATTCAGGTAAACTTGTGATAATAACATCATCAGAAACCTTTTCACCGTCAAGACGGCTAAGCATATTTGTCTGCGATGCCGTATTGTCATAATCCCAACGATTAAGAGCTTTAAGCAGATAGGCTCTGCCGTTTCTCTGTTCACTCTCAGGCAGTGCCTTTACAGCTTTATTCATACCTGAAATATAGCTTGTGATTATAGCGTTCTGCTCATACTCTACGGCCGTGTCGATAGTTCCGGCATACTGAAATGCTTTCTCAGCCTTTTCCTCGTTCTCATACATTCTGTTAAGAACATCAGTAGAATAGTTGCTGTCTGATACAAATTTGTTTCTCAGACCGATGCTTGTGTCTTTGCGTTCAGGGTTCATCGGGAACAGTGCTTTGTTTACCTGACCGAGAATACCTGTATAAGAGGAAATCAGGTGGTCTATCTTTTTAGGTGACATATCAATATCCCTTGCAAGCTTTGTCTGACCTAATGCGTAAGCAATCTTTGTAGTGCTGTCTGTGTACCTCTCATTGCTCGGAGTGTATTTGTCATACATACCCTCGATAGGTGTTCCCTTGAAGTCCTGATTGAAACCTACATCTACTATACCGCCCAAGATAGTGCTACCCAATACTGAGTGAGCTGCATTAACAGGGTCGAGTGTGTCCGGGAGCATCGGCGGTAATAACTGCTGTCCTAAATATGTGCCAAAATCATAGAACGCTTCTTCGTTTTCGCTGAGCAGGTATTCAAGGGTTCTTTCCGTTATTGTATCAAGTAAAGCATTTTCTCTCGGTTTCGGAAGCGATATAAACTTACCATCGCCAAGAGCGTAATTATAAAAGTTGTTTTTCTTATACGCTGATAGGTTTTTATATCCTTCCTCGTCAACCTCTCTATTGTAGAGATAGCCGAGAATACCCATAATCAAAGCATTAAGCAACCACTTTAACAATGTTTTATAACGCTTCTTAATATCTTTGTTTGTGATTGTGCGGAAAGTCTTGTCAAGACCTTGTATTGCAGCATTGTTGAACATTATAACCTTGTTGACTGTTTTTGCAGTATCACCGCTACCACTACGCTTAAAGTTTGTGGTAAGGTCACTTGCGTTGAATATAGCTTCCTGCAGGTCACCACCGTTTGCAAGTGTTCTTTGGAATTCTGCAAATCTCGGTACACTTTCGATTAAGTCATTGAACGATGCAACTGTTTCAACCGGGTGTCTGAATATCGAATATGCCAACCGTCTTGCTTTTCCCATATCCTTTTGAGATACTTTACGCAAAGTCGATTTAATATTTTCAATATTTGCACTAAGCTCTGAGGAATGACCGCCACCCATTGCCTTATACTGTTTATAGCTTTCACCGTTTGCAATAATGGTAGCAAGAGCTTTGACATACTGAGCAGCAAAGGTTACAGGGTTGTTGACCTCTGACAGCTTATATGCCGTGCCATAATCTCGGATAGCGTTTGTAACAGCAAATATCGGGTTGTTTTGAGTAATCAACAATTTCATAGGTTGCATTACAGAATTCATTACTTTTAACAGTCCCGATGTCTGTTGCGGTGACAACTCTGCAACAGATGTGTAAAAAGCGTTGTCGTGTATCTGATAGTATGAGGGAGTACCGCCCTGCAGAACGGTCACAATCTTTTTGTTTGCATTTGCAATAGGTGTAGAGTCTGTAACCGCATCGCCGAATATTTCATCGAACATATCACTAACAGCGAAATAGTCCTCTGCATTAAGTTGGTGTTGGAGTGCTTCTGTGAAGCTCTCTTTTTGCTTCGATATATCTGTGAAATGAGGTATCATATCGGGTGATACTTTTTCCATAAACTGACCGAAGCCGTCCACATTATCAGCGTAGTTCGCCCAAATACGCATAACCTGATTTCTAAGAGCAAACTTAACCATTTTTTCTGTATTTCTGATAATACTTTCAGTAGGACTGATTATCATAGCACCGCTGCCCTTAGCTCTCATAATCGGTGAGCGTTGGTTTGCAAAAGTGCCTTTTGCCATTCCTGACCTCTTGTTTCCGACTGCTCTGTAAAACGGTACATAGGACGGATATTTACGGTTAAGTGTTTCTAATGTTTCTCTTGTCATACCGCCTGCCGGGATAACAAAGTGCTTTAATACATTGTTCTGATATTCGTATAAATTCTCGGCAGCAGTTTTGATTTCAGGGTGTGTATCCTCAATCTCTGCTATCTGCTTTTTGATTTCATCGACATTTTCCAATGTATCATCGGCGAAAACCCTCTTAGCTGTTACATCGTCCTGCTCCGGGGCAATCCATTCTAACGAGTGACGGAGTACAAGGTATCTATCAAGCAACTTAACATCTTTTGAATCAACCATACCGATACAATCTATAAAGGATTTAGCATCAATCAAGTCACCGCTTAAATTACGGAAACCCTCACAGACTAAGTAATTTGCAACGGCGTGTGCGTTCAGGGAGTTTGTCGCAAGCACATAGGCGTTACCTTTTCCTGATAATGTTCTGCCGGTTGCATCTTGCACATAGTCAACAGCTTCTTTCTGTGGGTGGAAACTATCAACCCAATTTGTATAGAATTTTTCCCACTTTTCTCTAAAGGGTACTTTTTCCTTTTTCTGTGAGCTTGTTATAGCTGCATCGTATCTCTCAGATATGTTATATGATAAGTATTCATTTACCGCAGAAGCTATTTCATTAACAGCCTTTAAGTCCTCTTTGGAAAGAGCCTGTATAAACTCTGCATAAAATTCCGGGCAAAGTCTGACTGCTTCATTGGTGTTTTTGAGATAGCTCCTGATAAATTCTGCAACTGATTCTTTATTCTTTGTGACATCATCATCGTACATATCTAAGTATTCCTGAGATACGGAGTTGCGGAGTATAGCAACGCTTTCCAAACCGTCTAATCCATACTTTTTGCAGAGGTGGTGTCCTAATTCGTGAGAGATTGTCGGCAGGTTGTTTGCTATTCTCGTCCTGATTGTTTCAGGTTTTGCCTTGTAAATGCCCGAAGCTTCTCGGTCTGTTACTTTACCTGTCGCAATAGGAATACCGAATTTTTCACTAATACTGCGTACAATGTCCGCAATATTAACACCTTTGACCTTGTTATCCTCAACACGCTCGGTCGCCCACCTGTTTTCAAGGACAGTATCTTCAGACAGGTTCAAATCTCTGCTGCTTAATACCTCATCATCAGATGCCGTGTCTGTTTCAGTCGGTTCAGACTGTTTCTGTTCGCTATAATGTTCATAACGATAGGTAATATCCTTTTGCTTTTCAAGTGCTGCTGAGAGTTCAGCTTCTTTTTCAAAAGGTTTATTAACCTCGGTCTTAGCAAACTCTAAGTCCTTTTGGAGCTGTTCAAGGCGTGCCTGCTGTTTGGTCTGCTCAGCAGTCAAGCGATTCAGAACACCTGCAATTCTTGCTATGTTATTACCGCTTCCGCCTGCATACTCAACATTGTATTCGTTTGCACCCTTTAATACTAAGGTGTAACCGATACCGCCTGTATCACCTTTGAACATAATATCAAAGCCGTTGTATTCGCCAAGCTTTGTAAAGTTACCGTTCTTTGGTGCTGATTTCACAGCTTCGCCAAGAGCCTTGTTAGCTTCACCCTGTTTGTCGAATTTCTTACCCTTGATTATCATTTCAGCTTTTTCGCCGTATTTATCCCTAAGGGCAATATCCTGAGCCAATCTATCAAGGTATGTTGTAAGTCTGCTTATGATACCGGGGTTTTTAGCGATTGCATCTTGATAGCGATACATTTCGCTTTTATAGTTGCGTTCAAGGGTTTTAAGTCTGATAACCTCTTTGTCAATGTCAATCTTCTCTTTTACAAGAGGATTGCCTGAGGTAATCGCCATAGCAGTTGCAGCATCAACACCTGCACCGCTATCCTCGTCTGCTCCTATATCTTCCATTTCTGCAACCTGTTCACCTCTTAAAGCACGGCGTATCATTTCGCCTTTACGGTCAACAGCCTGCCATTTATGGCTATCAAAGGTATTTTCCTGTAAGAATCTGTATATACGGACCTCAGGATTGATGTTTCCTGCACGAATACCACGAGCGTTGCCCTGTTCCCAATCGGACGGCTTGTATGTAACAGTAGGGTGGTATATAGCCACTACACGCTTCTGAACATTCAGACCCTCAGCCATTTTCTGTGATGTGCCGATTAGAACACGAACCTCACCGCTATTTACTTTTTCATAGAGAGCTTCAAGCTGTGCATCGCTTTGGTCTTTAACTATAACAATCTCGTCTTTCGGTATGCCCTTTTCAATGAGCTTTTTCATTATATCCTTATGCAGATTGAAAGAATATACCGTACCTGAGCCTGAACCTTTGTCGCAGAATATAATCTGAGTACCCTTGATGTCCTTAGATGCTTTGTATTCATCGAACACAAGACCGCACATTGTATTGATTTTACTGTCTGCATAATCAAGCTCGTCTAAGGAGTAGTCCTTAAAAATGTTATGCTCTGATTCTGCACCGCTTAACATTCGCAGGTCAACGGCAGCGGCATCAGCCATAGCCATAACCTGACCGTATGTTCTCAGCAATTCTGCTTTCGGTGTCTTAGCAATAATGCTTGAAATTTCTTCCTCGATTTGTCTGTGTTCTGCAGTGCCGTCAAGCTTAACATCTTTATATACGGCTTTCGGTAGGTTCTTAACAACATCATCAGTAAAGACAATATCAGCGAATTGTCTGAACATACCAATCATTTCAGATACATTGATAAAGCTACGGATAATCTGTGTTGATTTCGTCTTTATCTTATTGTCTATGCCGATTTCGGTATTTGTTTCAATCTTGGCAAAGGTATTTACCCATTCATCAAGAGAGTGTATTCCGGCATCTTCCAAAATGTCAGGACGAACCATACGCATCATATTGTAAATTTCAGAAACAGTATTCGTAATAGGTGTACCTGTACCGAATATAATCTTGCCGTCTATGGAACGCATATAGTCTAATTTCATTAGCATATCGTTAGCCATTTGTGCATTGTTTCTGTTTACAAGACCTTTTATATCGAGCTTTGTCGGTGTCAAAATGCTCTTGTAGTTGTGAGCTTCATCAACACAAATACAGTCGATACCGAGCTTTTCAAATTCAACACTGTTTTCATCACGAACAGTATCAGAGTTTAAGTCCTTTAGTTTCTGTTCAAGATTATCTCTCTGAGTAATTAAACCCTTTAGCTGTCGTCTTGATACATCACGGTCATTCTGAGCAAGCGAGATTTGATATTCCAAATCTTCTAACTGCTGATTTGCATAGTTAGCTTGCAGCTCATTACTTACAGGAATTTTTGTAAATGTGGTTCTTGCGATAAGAACAATATCCCAATCGTTGGAATTTACAAGACCGAGCATAGTCTGTCTTTTCTTATTTGCTGTGTCTATTACAAGCACCTTAGCGTTTGGATACGCCTGAGCAATATCACGCTTAAAGTCAACGACCTTATTGTTAGGTACGACCATAGCTGCCTTGTTGATAAGACCCATACGCTTTGCTTCCATAACAGAAGCAATCATTTCAAAGGTTTTACCTGTACCAACACCGTGAGCAAATAGAATATTCCCACCGAACAAGAAGCGTGCTATACCTTTTTTCTGATGCGGATATAACTTTGCTTTCAGAGTGCTGTCCATTGAATCAAAGGAAAGTTTCTCAGCGATATGCTCATAGTCGAGAGGTCTGTAATTATTATAGGTTCTATTGTACCTATCAACAATGTCAGCTCGTCTGTCGCTGTCGCTGAATATCCACGATTCAAACTCAGCTTTGATGTCCTCTGCTTTTTGTCTTGCTATATCGGTCTGCTCAGGGTCAGCAACCGTTATTTGTTTTGTACCGTCAGATATTCTTTTAGTAGCTGTAATCTCGCTATCGTTAAGTATTTTTTCAAGAAGCTGAATAGCATTAAATGCCTTACAGCCATACTTAACATTGAGTATATCGCCGTATCTTGTTTGTCTTACGCCCTCGATTGACCATCGTCCTGAGTTATCCTTAGACACCTCAATTCGTGTCTTAAATATATCAGCAACAAAGTCCTGAATATAGGACGGTTCAATGTAGTTTGCACCAAGTTTTACGGTGATAGAGGAAGCATCTTTCGGAGTAGGCAATACGGCTTCAAGCATCGCCTGTTGTTCCTTAAATTCAGGTTTACCCTTTACGGCTTCTAATTTCTCATAGATATTACCTGACAGATATATGTCGGTCAAGACATATTCACCCTCAGGAGTGAGTACGATTTCGCCCTTTAATTCCTCTGCAAGCTGTGTTTCGGTTTTTCCGGTCAGCTCTTTCATTCTCTCAAAATCAATATGTCCGCTTTCGTTAAGAGATACCGCCAACGCATCAGATGCAGCATCAACACTTGTAACTCTCTTTTTCCTGAGAGTATCTTTTTCAAACAGTGCTGATTTTTCAAATTTGCCGTCTTTTGCATTGTAGTATTCAAGACCACTAACCAAATAATAATCGGCATCAGCTTCAAGGAAAGTGTTGTTTTTACACTTAGTATTTCCGATTTTCTTTTTGCCGTCACCTGTAATAGCGGTGTGTGCCTTGTAGAATTTGTCGTATGCTTTGGAAAGAGCATCACGCAGAGGTTTTATATCTTCCTCAGACTTGTCAAGCTCATAAGCATTTAACAGCTCTTTGTACGCATCACGCACGGCCATATAGTCACGGACTGTCTGTTCACGGTTTGTTACCTGTGTTGCCGTGCCTGCACCATCATCGGAATATATCTTACCATTCTTTTCAAAGAACCTTGGCTTATCGCTTACCGATACAATAGTTTCGATAGGCTTTAATTCCGTTTTGCCGGAGATTAAATCTTTCGGGAGCTTCTTCATAGCGGTTTCAAGTTTGTCATAAAAACTGCCATCATCAAGAACGGTTGTAATTTCGCCCCAAGCATTAGTGCCTTTTGAAAGAACGCCCAAAACATTTTCCGGGTGCTTTTCAAAATATTCATTTACACGCAGTCCGTCTTTGGTTGTAACGACATTTAATATGCTATCGCCACTCGGCTTTTCACCGTTTGCACGCTTGCGGAGTATAAGCAAGTCGGTCTGAACATCTGTGTCAGCGTTTCGTGAGAACACACCTGCAGGGAGTTTATAACAGCCGATTACATCTGCTTTATCCATTATTGCCTTTCGTGCATCAAGGGTGTAGCTATCAAGCGTTCCGGCACTTGTTATAACAGCCACCACGCCACCGTCACGGACCTTATCAATAGAGGAAAGTATAAAGTAGTTATGAAGATTGTATTTCTTCTTGTTATAGGTCAGTTTGTTTGTGCCAAAGGGAACATTACCAATAACCAAATCATACGAGCCGTTTTTGATTGCAACATCTTGGAACGGTTTGTTGATAACTGTTGCACCGGGATATAGGTATTGTGCTATTCTTGCGGTGTACGATTCAAGCTCGACACCTGTCAGAGCTGATTTACTACTTAATGCCTGAGGCATACGACCGAAGAAATTACCAACACCCATTGAGGTTTCAAGGACATTACCGCCCCTAAATCCCATACGCTTCAATCCGTTATACATTGCATCAATAACCTTTGTCGGAGTAAAAAAGGCGTTATTCATTGAGCTTTGCATAGCTTTTCTCTGTTCCCAATCAAACAGTCTGCCAAATCTACTGCTAAGCTCATAAGGAATACGGCGTGGGTCGATACCACCCCAACCCTTATATTTAGCAAGTGTTTTCTTTTCTTCTGCTGTTGCAGGTCTGCCCTCGTCCTCGATTTTCAAAAGAAGCTCAATCGCTTCAATGTTATCCTTTGCACTTGGGGCAGTAGTATCAATTTCTGCTGCGACATCATCAGTGATAACGAAATTGCCCTTGTTAGACGGTCTTGGTTTTTCGACTGTCTTAGCTTCCGTATCAATGATTTCAGATGTGCTGTCTGTTATTTCTGTTTCAGATTTTCCGCTTTCTGCATCAGAGCTTTCTGCATCATTTCTTCCGTGAATTCTCTCGCTGTCATTTCCGACATCGGGTCGGATTGGTTCTGTTCCATTACCGTCCTGTAATAGCTCTCTGCCATTGTCCCGATACTGTCCGCTATCTGTTTCTGCTGTTCTTTCGGTAGAGCTTTGAGCTGTGGGGTGTAGTCCGCTATCATCAGTAGTGCTTTTTCCTGCCAATACTTCTGATTTCTGTTCAACATCATTTACACCGTCCTTTACCTCTTTTTCTTTTATTATATCACTATCGTCCGATTTTTTCAACATATCTGTATCGGGTGCGGTGCTTTCCTCAGCTACACCAAAGAAATCGTTGAAAGTTTTAATTACATCTGAATCGGGTTCAGTCTTGAAAATAAAACCGGGGATTGCTTTTCCGTCAGGAGTTTTAGCAAACCTTGAGTAGTACCCACCAGCTTTTTTAACGATACCGCTTAATGCCTTGTATTCGTCTGATGTGATTTTATCTTTCAAGGAGATTACCCATAATTTTTCACCTGTTTTGGTGTGGGTGGTTTCGTGCAACTCACATTTATCTGTAAGAGCAGGAGTGCTTTCTGCAGGCTGTTCAACATTTTCAGCCTGAGATGTATTGACAATTTCCTTTTCTTGTGGTATATTATTAGTGGGTGATGTTTCCCCAAGCGAGCTGTTATCATTATCAGCTTCAGACTTGGACTTGAAAGAAACATCATCTTTTTTTATTATAATGATATTTCCCTCGTTGTCTGATACCTCATGTAGATAGTATCTGTTGTCTGTATCACTCTTTGTTACCACAACGCCAACATAGGCTTTTTGTGTGCCTATGCGGATTGGAGCTGCAAAAACATAGCTGTCATAATTTCGACCTTTCCAATTTTCTACAAAGTCAATTTGTCGTCCTTTTTCTATTACCGCCGGAACACTCGCAAATGCAATCGCTTTTGCTCTACCCATTCCGTGAGCAATACTACTGTCAACACCCTTATCGTTTATAGCCACATCGCCGAAATTATCTCTGTGAACCACACCGCCTAAGCTTTCAAAATATTCATACACCTGTTGCGATAGTTTCTTTTCGCCTACCTCAAATTCATTTCCTGTGGCTTCATACACAACAGCATCATTCTCTAATAGAGGTATGCTGTCTGTTAGCTTTTTGAACAGGTCATTTTTCTTGGATTTCGATGTTTCCTCTGATACGCTATCAGGGGTATTTTTTTCGTTTTCGGGTGTTTCTGTTACACTTTCGGGCATTTTTGTTACGCTTTCAGGTGATTCTGTTACACTTTCAGGTGATTCTGTTACGCTTGCAGGTGATTCTGTTACGCTTGCAGGCGTTTCAGTAACATTTACAAAATCGTAATCGACTGTATTTCCATTTCCGAAATCCGCAAAGAAACCTGTATCCTTAAAGCTTAGTCCCTTTAAGTCTAAGGTACTGATACTGCCGTCAGGCTTTTTGGTTTTAAGGCTCTTTGTGCTGACTGATTCAACAGTCCTTTCCTCAGACATACCATTACCGAAAGTAACCTTGACCGCTTTTCCGATATGTGACTTTAAGTAATCAATACAGTCAGCCTTATTTGTAAACGGTACTTTGCCGTCTGTGATTTCTGCAGGGACAATCTCTTTTACATATTCTTTGCTGTTATGAATACGCTTCAAATCGTCAGTGTATGCCTTAAATTCATCAGTTGTATTCATATAGTAACTGCCGTTTACTGTTTTATACTTAACATCGTTAAAAGGAATGTTCTCATTTACATACACGGCAAATTGTTCTGCTTCCTGCTTATCATCAAAAGAGAAAGTAGTCATACCTGACGAAAGTAAAACAACACTATATTTACCGTCTTTATTCTTATTCACGCCGTATTTACCAACGATACGACCTGTTTTTGTTTCGTTCTTGTTAAACTTTGCACCGATAATTACCTTAAAGCTACCGTTACGCAGACTATTATTTGTGTAATCAATCTCTTTTTGGTTAAATCGAATTACGCCGTTTTCATCAACACGAAGCGTACCGTTTGTATCGCTCAACACCTTGTCAGCATCTATCTGAGGTGTGGCAATATCCTTAGATGCCAAAACCTCACTATCTGCGGACAGCTTTTCCATTTTATCATCGGTCAACATTCTCTTGAAGAAAGCAACATCAGGGTTTACGATTGTCTTTTCCCCATTAGTAAAGGTCATTTCCACCTTATAATCAGAGCCGTTTTTCTCTATGACCTTATATACTGTTTTTGTGATAGGGTCAATATACGCATCGCCCACAGCAACAGCATCAGGTGTGTTATCTTCGACAATATCAGAAGAAGAAACAGGAGCTTTTTCAATCTGTTCAAACTGAGCATTGGTAAGCAATGTGTCAGCCTGAGCATTTGTGTATGTTCTCTGTTCTTGCTTTTTACCTGTATCTATCTGCACAACAGGATTATTTTCATCACGGCTCAGAATGGTGAGAACATTACCATTTGATTTCGCTTTGAATTTATCGCCCACAACAACCTCAGATGCAGGTACATCATTTGTTGCGACTGTTTCTGTATTGGTTGGTGTTTCAATAGGTGCAGGAGCTTCATTTTTGACCTGCTGAGCCACTTCATCAACTACCTTAGCAACATCTGCAGTAGAGGGTGTTTCGTTGTTTTCAAGGGCGGTTTCAACCCTCTCAGCAGCTTTCACAACATCGGGGGACTTGCTTTCCTTTGCAGTTTCAACAACCTCGTCAAGATTATTCGTTGTCAAAGGTTGAGTTTCCTGAGGTTTACCCTGTGTGGTCTGTCCTGTTTTTGGTGTGTTTTCCTGTGTACTGCTTTCAGCTACAATTTTTGCTTTACGCTTTGCTGCGGTTTCGACTGCTGTATCTAACATACGATTTACGCCTGTTTTTACAACATCGCCACCCGTACCTAACAAACCGAAAGAAAGAGCAGAGGAAGCAGCCGTTTCACCAAGTCGTCTTGCTACCTCGCTTGCATCGTAAGCGAATTTGCCTTTTTCGATTTTGTTTGCAGCCTGAACACCGATAATTGTTGATGCTTCCTGACCAACTTCTTGTGCAGTTTCAGTCGCAATGTTGATACCTCTGTCTTTCATATAAGACAGTATTTTTTTAGCGACAGGTTTAGTCGCATTGGTTTTATTCAAAATCTTAAACGATTTTATTAAATCGTCAGCCTGTACCATTTCAAGAGCTGCATTTGCACCGCCGACACCCAATGCGATTTTTGATGCAAGGCTTGGCGAAATGCCGTTCTCAATCATTTCTTCATAGGCATTACCTGCTTCTATTTCAAAGTTAGCGGTTGCACTACCTGCTGCCATACCTGTAAGAAAAGCACCGGGGACTGTAACTATTTCTTCGGGAGCTGCTATCTGCGGACCTGCTTGACCTGCAATAGCAACTGTACCTGCTGCTGCTGTACCTGCTGCAATAGAACGAGGGTCAGTCCATTGTTTAACCTGCTGACCTAACAGCTCTGATGCACCTGATATAGCTTTCTCAAACCAATTATCAGGAACGAAACTGTAATCTTCGCTATCAAGCATTTGCTTGTAATAGTCTTTATTATTTTTCTGCCCGGTCATAGCTTTGTATGCTTCCTGACCGTATAAACTCTGTATCCAACCTTTCTTAAAGCTGTTTACAGTATTATCCCAAAAGCTTGCACTTCTCGGTGTGTTTTCCTCAATATCTTTTTTGAGTTGCTCAAAAGAGGAAGAAAGTCCCTGATATTCCACATACTTATCTAAAACTTTTCTTTCTTCATCGTCTGCAGGTGTATAGCTATCGAGGGCGTTCCCCTCGATAGCTCTTTTTGCACCATAGCTTATGTTTCCAATAAGCGTGTCATTATCCGTTTTGAGTTCAAATTTTTGGTCACGCAGACTTTGCACATTAAAACCGCTTGATTTTGGGGTTGTGCTGCTCTCGTTATTTTCCTTGTATAAACTTTTAACATTGAAACCCATATCGGTTCACGCTCCTATTCTGAATTCTTCATACCTTTACCTTTGTTAAACCAAGTACGATTGGTGTATTTATCTACCCAAGACGAATCAAGACCGAGTTTATTACAGATGTCTTTTGCTTCTTCAACATCTATATCGTACTTAGTGCTGTTGGAATTTGTAACATCACTACCGCAAATCAACTGTTCAAGCACTTCCTCGTTGATTTCTCGTCCTTGGTCATAGTACGGTTTTAACTGCTCATTCAGGAATTTTACGACTTTTTCATCAGGGAAATATCCGATAAAGTTCGTCCATTCCTGAGAAGCACCGCTGTCTGTTGTACCGCCATCTGCCCAAGACGGCGTATCAGATGTCGTGTCTTTGGGTTTAACACCGTTTTCAACTTGGTGGGTTATAATATCCTTTTCACCCTGTGTCTGTGCCTGAATCTGTGCAATCTTATTCGCATTGTTTGCACTATTCATAGATACATCAGCGTTAAGCTGTCTATCGGCAGCGGCAATCTGTTCATCAAACTGTCTTGCATCTTCGGTTTTCTGTGGCTGAATATAAGCAACATCGCCACTATTGAGGTACTTACCATATTCAGCAAAGTTACCAAAGATTTTAAGACCTCTCAGAATTGCATATTTATTTGCAAGCTCAGTATTACCGCTTGCCTTTGCATTATTGATAAGCTCTTGGAAATCGGTATCGTAGTATTCAGCCTTTAACTTGCCGTCTGAATCAACAAAGTTTTTGAGGAAAGCATCATTCTGAATACTCCACTGAGTAGGCGTGATACCTGAAACGGAAGCCTGCTCACTAAGACGAGCTGTTTCGTTATTCTTTGCAGTTTCGTCCTCGTTGAATACTCTGTCAATATTAACTCCCATGTCAGAGAGTAAACCCCTTGCGTGGTCTAATTTCTGCTGATGTGCATCAAGCACTACCTGCTGTCCTTTATTAACAAGTGCCGATTGCTGTCTTAAAGCGTTTGCAGCAGCAAAACTGTCTATGTTACCGCCGTTGCTACCGCCAACCTTTGCGACCTCATTATCTCTGCCCTGCAGACCTGCAAGGTCATACTTAGCAAGGATAGCCTTTGCCGTTTCCGTTTCAAAAGGATTTGTATTTTTTAAGTCCTCATATTCCTGATTGTATTTTGCAAACAGGCTTTCGTTCTCTTGGTCAACGGCCGTACTTTTAGAACGGACTGTACCGCTTCTGCCTATGTAATCATTAAAGGCGTTATCGAGTACCGATGTGTCAGACCAATAGGAAACACCGTCCACAATAGTATCGGGTGTGCCGATTTTCTTACCACCAAAGGAAACCTCGCCTGTTTGACCGTCCCAACCTATCAATTTATCAACATCACTCTGCGACATCCCTTTTGATTGTCCCAAAGAGTACAGATAATCTCGTGTTGAGGTTTTACCCATTTTCGCCCATTTATCACGAATTGCTTTCGCCTGCGTGTAGTTTGAAGCGTTGAGTTCATCGGCTATATTGCCGTAGCCATTTCGTCTAAGCTGATTGTAAAAAGCCTGAGCTTTCTTTGCAGCTTCATTCTTTTTTGTTTCATCGCCTGCGTTATTTGCACTATCCCATTGTCCTTTGAGATTGTATATCGCATTTACCGCATCGTATGGACTGTACGCCATATCGTTTTCACTCCTTTATTTTAATATCGTCTTGCTTCAAGGAAATCGCTCCTGTAATCAACATTGGTAATAGAAACACCCTTGCCGGGATTGGACTTAGTATTCTTACTGCCCCCGGAAGAATGTATCATTTGACCGTTGCCGATATAAATTCCGATATGACTTGCATTTCCATTTTTGCCGAAGAATACCAAATCACCCGGTTGCATTTCGGACTTGCTTACTGAATTTCCGTAGCTTCGGTATCCTTGTGCAGTGGTTCTGCCTACATCATACCCGGCATCTTTCAGAGCGTTATATACGAAACCGCTACAATCCATACCGCCCACAGCCATACTTTCACCGCCCCATACATAGGGAGTGCCTAAGTAATTCTGAGCTGCATTTACTATACTGCTATCAGAAGCCTTAATTTTGCCGTTAGAACCCACAGAAGCAGGTGAGAGTATATTTTCACCACCTGCCATTGAAACACCGCTTATGGGGTTAATTACCTGTGTAGGCGTTAGTCCTGTGGCGTTAGCTATAAAGGTCTTAGCCTTTGATGTAACATTCGGATTGTCTAAAACCTGCTGATAATTCAAATATGGATTGACTAAATTTCCGTTCCTATCAAGAAAAGGGTTAAGTATATCAGATGAACGGTTTTCCTCGGAGCTGCTAAGCATCTTAGCTACCTTGCTACGAAATTTAGGAACGCCATTGTCCCACATTTCTTTAATTTTTAATATACCACCCATTTGTATCACTCTTTCTTTTCAATTTCTAAGTAAGGTTTGTTTAGTTCATATACAGCACTTTCAATTATGTTTTTAAGGTCTGCTTCCGAAATCTTAAATTTCTCTGAAATCCATTTGCTTACATATTCAAATTTTTCTTTGCCTTGCCCGGAAGCACTGTAAATCTGCTCAGCAGCTTTTACAGCAATACCAACCCACTTAATAACTTCGTTATTGCGGAAAGTTTTAATTAAGTAGCCGGCTACAATGAGTAAAATAAGAGGTACGACAGCACCTAAAATAATATCAACAATCATATTCATTCTGCTCCTTTTTCTCTTTGGTTTTCTTTATCCCTGCCAAGCTCCACAGTTCAACAGTAGTAAAGGAAAACCAAGCAATTATTAAGCCTGACGGCTCACACGATGTTTTAGCAAAGATTATAAGAATTGCTGTTGTAAAAGCTACATTTAAGCCAATTACAACAGAAACGATAATCTTACTGAAAAGACCTTTTCGCTTTTTCTTATCCATTGCCATTCACCAACTTATACAGAATCCAATAGAGCGACATAAACTCAGGATTGTTTTTTGCTTTATCTAAAGCTTTGACAGCTCTCTGAACCTCGGTAATTTCAATTTTATGTTTGCCGTTCATAAGCTCCCATATAATGTCATTACCTGATTCAAGCTTCTTTGCTGCTGCCTTTTCATAAGTGATGTAAGGAAGTTTGCCGTGTTTCTTCCAAACGGCAGTTCCTACACCGTTTTTCGTGCGTTTACCACTTGTGCTGATGTCCGATACCTGAACACCGCCCGACCAAGCAGGTGTCGCTTCAACAACTTTACCGCCACCGATATAAATACCGATGTGTCCGGGAAGCCAAACAACCTCACCTGTTTCAATATTTTTGAAGTCTGTGGAAACGCCTTTACAAATGTTAATCATTTGGTCTGCTGATATATCGTTTACCCCGTTTGATGCGTATTTACCACCGCCGTATGTAGCGTTTTTATTTCC
>JAFQJD010000024.1 GCA_017415105.1 Clostridia bacterium
AATGACTCAAATGACATTGTATCTGAAGCAATTTTACTTGAATTGTTAGAAGAAAAATACCGAAACAAAGTCCGGTGGGCATTTAGCAAGTTAGATTATAAATATTAGTAGTATGAGGTGGAAAATGAAGAAAAGAGTAGTCATGATGTACATGAGGGTTGGTACTGCAGAGCAGTTAGAACAGGATTCGCAAAAGAAATACTCTACACATATGAATGTTGAGATAAAAACAAAGAAAAAGAAGAAAGCAAAAAAATAATTGAGTAACAAAAGCGACCGTATAGGTCGTTTTTGTCTTTGAAAGGAGAACATTATGGGCATTAATAAGATTATGGAATCAACTTCGATTAAAGAATTATTATCAGCAATTGCCGATTTTTGTCTTGATGCATCAGTACGTGACGATGATACTGAATGCATAGAATTAAAAGAAGCAGTTCTTGCATCAGATACAGACATTTTAAGTATTTTAGCATCTTATTTATGTGTATGCGAGGATGGAGATGAAATTATAGATGCACTGAGCGAGTTTGCAGACAATTGTAAAAGCTTTGTTAAATGTAAAGATGAAGATGCTGTTCGAGCGACAAAAGAAGAATTTGAGACCGTTTTGAACGAGTGCGAGGAAAAGTGTGATGTGAAAAGCTGCATAGAACATAGACATGAATTGAAGATAGCAGAAGTAATTGAAAAAAATCGTTTTATCCAACATCATGTAAGAATGAAGAATGATGCCGCAAATGTTTTTCTACCATATTTACATAATATAGAAGACAAAACAAAATATATTTCGGACATCATTGCTAGAGTATTGTTTTTTGTTATTAACAAACATATAAAGAAAGATGATATTCGAGAAGTAATGAACCATATAATACCTGAATGTAGAGATACTCGAAGAGGTACTATGGATTTATTTATTTCATATTTTTATGATGTGGTTAAGTACAAAGAGAGAAAACCGGGGATCTATACTGAATTTGATTCTCACATGAATCAAGTAATTGTAATGGAATTTTATAAAAGGATAATTCAGATTTATAAGCAAACGGTTTATGAAACAGAATTTGTTAAAGACAACAAGAGTGAGTATTCTTGCATAAAGCGAAGATGGGGAGAAGCTATGAAATGTGAGAAGTGTAAATTTTTAGATAATTGCTATGAAAAAGAAGCACATGATATGGAAGAAAGATTTGCTGAAGATATGGCGAAGTCCGGAGGTTATCCAAGTGTTGATGCTTTTTGGGATAGCATGATATAAACTCTTGTAAAATTAATACAAATAGTGTATAATAGGAGAGGAGTGTGAGAAAATGGATAAATGCAGAGTTGTTATTTATGATTGCTATGTTCCTTTGAATGAACAGACAAAAGCTAAACATTTTGAAAAAATTGAATCCATGGAAAAAGAGATTCAGAACTATCCAGAATATGAAATAATAGGAAAGTTTTTTGATGAATGTTCCGCAACAACACCTTTGAACGAAAGACCAGAGTTCCAGAAGGTTATGGAAAAAGTTAATACTCTTGCAGTTGATATGATAGCAACGGTATCTATGAAGTATTTTAGTAGAAGCGTTGAAGACGTAATGTCCGCTATTAGAACATTTCAGGAAAAAGGTGTTAATCTGAATTGTAATGCAGAACACTTTGACTCCTTCCACATAGAAATAGTTGAAAATTTAGAATTTATAAAACAACTTGATCTTGGTTTTGATGATATGGATGATATTGAAGAACCTGATGCTGGAATGGTTATGCAATAGGTTTGTCTTTTTTGGGAAAAACGAGAAATAGGGTGCTTGGTTCGAATATCTCTATGGTTCGGCTTTCCCAGAAAAAAGACAGATTTCGACAAAGAAATCTGTCTTTTTTTCAGCTAAATTCGCGTTCCGCGAGCTAAATGTGCTAATGCACGCTAAATTACTTTGTAGCTAAATTGACCTTCGGTCAGCTAAAAAGCGAATTTAATTTAGCTGTTTTGAAAAAACAATTTAGCTATTGCGAAGCAATAATTTCAATTTGCACGAAAGTGCAAAATTTAGCTAAAATCTGTTGCATCTATTATGAACGTGAACGCCAAAAAATGAAAAAGCTCCACGATAGTGGGGCTTTTTTGTTTTTTGCGTTAAATATGATAGGACTTGAACCTCAGGGAGGTATGAGCGTTTAGGAAAACAGTCCAGTGGACTGTTTTTCAGCGAGTGTTGCGAGGCTTCTTGCCGAGCAAGTGCAGATTGCTTTGCAATATGTGTCCTGTCACTCCGACCAAAAAAAATGACTCACGCAGATGAACTGGTGAGTTCAAAAGAGTAAGTTTTTTTCGTTTTTTTCAAAAAAAGGGTTGACTTTAGAAATAAAAATGCTATAATGCAGGTAACATCAAATTTTACCCGTAATCAGGGAGGTGTTTTGAATGAAAAAAGATAATAAAAAATCAATTTTCTGGAAGTCTATGTGGGATTATTCAAAAGGTCATCATGGTAGCCTTGCAGTGGCGATTGCTTTTTGTATGATGCACGGTGTTATTTTAGCTGTACAGCCAACTATTGTAAAGTATATTGTTGATGAAGGCATCAGTAACACTGAGCTTACGGCTTCTCTGAGGATGAAAACTGCATTGTTCTGGGCTTTCATATACGCTGCAGTGTCATATATGCGAATTCCTACATGGGGAATAGGGTATAAATGTGCACTTAAAGGAATAGAAGGGATTTTGTTTAATATCCGTTCAAAATTCTTCAATCATATTCAGTCGCTGTGTATGAGATTTTATGACACCAGTTCGGCGGGTGAGTTATTCAGCTACATAATGGGTACACCGATGGCGAGCATTAAGAGTTTTCTTGGACAATTTGCTTTGAATGTGCCGGCATTGCTTGTAGCAATGGTAGTTGCACTTGTAACGATGCTTTCATATGACTGGCTTCTTGCTGTTGTTATGACTGCCGGTATACTTGTCTGCGTTGTTATAAATGTAACCTCAAGTCCTAAAATCAGAAGACAATCAAGCGAGCTGATAAAGAGTGAGTCCGAGGCCGGTAAATATATAGATAATATGATACACGGAAGCGGTGCTATAAAAATGTATGCGATAGAAAGTGACGTTTCCAGTAAATTTTCCGAGCGTATCGGTGAATTGCGTAATAAGGGAGTAAAGCTTACATTTTCACAATGGGTAAGCGGTGCAAAATCTGAATTTGCTCAATATACGTGCACAGCATTGATTTATATAATAGGCGCATTTTCATGCATATATAAAGATCTTACGGTCGGTGAGCTTGTGGCGTTTGTCAACTGTATGGGAATTATAACAAGTGGCTTCACGTCTATATTTAACACTAATCTTCTGAAAGCATCGGCAGAATCTGGACTAGAAAGAATAATGAAGGTTCTTGATATAAAGACAACAACTCCGGATAAGGAATATTCAAGAAATGTTGATGTAGAAGCTCACAGTGCAAGACGTAAAGGCAAGCCGTGTATTGAGTTTAAGAATGTTGATTTCGGTTATGAAGACAAAATGATTTTTGAGGACTTCAACTGCGAAATCGACTTTAACGAAAGTGTTGCACTTGTAGGTACAAGCGGTAGCGGTAAGAGCACAATTACAAAGCTAATAATGCGTCTTTATGAGATAAATGACGGTGAACTCAAAATGTATGGAAGAAATATAAAGGATTTTACACTGCACGATTTAAGAAAGAGCATAGGTATCGTACCGCAGGATCCGTATGTGTTCCAGTCAACAATTCTTGAGAATATCCGTATGGCATACCCTGAGGCACCGATGCAACAGGTTATGGAGGCGATGGAGATTGCACGTGTTCACGAGTTTGTGAATGATATGCCAAACGGTTGGAACACTGTTGTCGGTGATGACGGGTTCGGGCTTTCGGGAGGTCAGCGTCAGCGTATTGCAATTGCCCGTGCAATTCTGGGTAATCCGCAGATACTCATTTTTGATGAGGCAACATCGGCACTTGACAATATTTCAGAAAAATATGTTCAGAATGCAATGGAAGAACTTATGCAGACACATACAGTTATCGTTGTAGCACACAGATTGAGTACAATAAAGAATGTAGACAGAATACTTGTGTTTGATAAGGGAAAAGTAGTAGAGGAAGGAAAGTTTGACGAGCTGCTTGAGAAAAACGGACTTTTCCGAAAAATGTACGATGCGGCACAGAGCGAATAAAAGGAGAAAGTAAAATGAAATATATGCTTGCTGTTGACTATGACAACACACTGTTTCAGAATGACGAAATCAGCAAGGAAACAATTGAAGCAATAAATGAGTTCAGAAGCCTCGGAAACCTTTTCGGAATAGTTTCGGGCAGGGACTATGTTACGGGTTTTGAGACTTTTAAAGCAGAAAATCTGTTCCCGTTTGATTTTCTGCTCCTTAAAACCGGAGCTATGGCATGCGATGCGAATGGTGATGTGTTGTATGAGACTACCATAAACGGTAAAATGCTGTGGGGTGAATCAACACTTGTTCCTAAACTTGCAAAAAGTGCATTTGAGTGTGGTGCGAATTTCTGTACAGTATCTGTCGGAAAAACCAGAAGGTATTTTTATAAGAATTATCCGGACGGACTTGACCGTGAGTTCAGAACACCGCATCCGCATTCGGAACTTCTGGATGTAGAAGAAGTCGGACAGATTTCTGTTCTCTGTAAAACTGATGAGAAGGCAACAGAAGTAGCAAAAAAGCTAAAAACAGAGTTCGGGAGTGTATTAAACCCGTTGCAGAACACTATCGCAATAGATATTTCACCGGCAGGTATTGACAAAGCAACCGGAATTGAAAAATATGCAAAGTATATGGGGATACCGTATGAGAATATCTGGGTTGCGGGGGATAACTACAATGATCTTGCAATGCTTAAGTCATACCACAGCTGTGCAATGACGTGTGGAGTTGATGCTGCAAAGGAAGCTGCGGAGTATGTTTGCGACACTGTAGGCGACGTGATAAAAATAATAAAGGAAAAGGCATAATAAAGTGCCTTTTTTTCTTATTCGGTGTTGACAAAAAAGGTTAATCGTGATATAATTTTAAGTGTATTGCGAAAAATTAAGAGAGGTGTCTTTAAGTGGCTATAGATGAAATAAAGATTAATAACGATAAAGAAACAAAAGCAGGCTCAGATATAAGTGTTATTGATATTATCAATATGATGCTGACCTTCTGGTGGTTTATAATTATATTTGCTATTCTTGTAGGTGGTGCTACATATACATACTTTAAAATCAGTTCAGTTCCTGAATATAAATCAACCGCAAAGGTGTATGTAAATACAGAAGCACAACAGACGTCTACCGACGTAAACGCAAATGCACTTACATGGGCACAAAACATTTTGCCTACATATATAGATGTGTTGCAGAGTAAAGAGTTTCTCAGCAAGGTAAGTGATGACCTTGATAACAGATACTCAGTAAAGGATATCACATCAATGATAGACCTTGAGGGTATCGTTGATACCAACATCATATCATTATCGGTTACGCATGAGGATGCACGTGTTGCATATCTTGTATGCTCGAGTATTGTAAACAATGCACCGACCGAAATTTCGAGAGTATTCGGTGGCGGTAGTACGAAGCTGACGGAATATCCGGAGGAGGCAAAAGAGCCTGAAGAGCTTCATACAACGCGAAATGCCGCAATCGGACTTATAATTGGTGCGGTAATAGCTATGCTTATAATATTCCTTGTTAACCTGTTTGATACACGTGTTAAGAGCAAGGACGAGCTTATGTCAAAATACGGATTACCGATTATCGGCGAGATTCCGAGCCTTGATTTTGAAGGTTAAAGAGAGTCTGGTTACGAAAGGATTTGGATTAGAAAATGGCAGATAAAAAGAATATAAAGGCTGCAACGCAGGAGACAACTCTTGATGAACGCAGGCAAAGACTGAAAAAGAGTCAGGAAGCAATTCTTAATAAGAGAACACCATTTGTTATACAGGAAGCATACAGAACTGCACGTACAAATATTATATTCTCACTTGCAGATTCGAAGGATGAATGTAAGATTGTATGTATAACAAGTGCAAACGCAAGTGAGGGTAAAACAACAACTGCCCTTAACCTGGCTATTACATTCGCACAGACCGGTTCAAAGGTTTTGCTCATAGATGCGGACCTGAGAAAACCGAGAATACATCAGTATCTTGGTGTTGTAAAGTCTGACGGCCTTACAACAATTCTTTCAAAGCAGAAGGAATTTGAGGATGTTGTATACCACAACTTAAGACCGGGACTTGACTGTTTAACATCCGGCTCAATACCGCCGAATCCGGCAGAACTTTTAGGCTCTGAGTCAATGGGGAAACTGTTTGAAAAGCTTAAGAAGGAATACGATTATATTCTGATAGATACTCCGCCCGTAACGGTTGTTACGGATGCGGTTGCACTGTCAGGCTTTGTATCGGGTATTATGCTTGTTGTACGTGAGGGCTTTACTAACTATGAAAGTATTGACCAGGCGTTGAGCCTTTTGAATATTGCAAAGGCCAAGCTCCTTGGTTTCTTCGTAAACGATATAGATGCAATGAGTATGAACTATGGTTCATACCGTAGCGGATACGGCAGAAAGTACAAGAGCAGATACAAGTATGACAAGGGCTACGGCAGTGGTTACGGTTATGGCTATGGCTACGGTTATGGCTACGGCTATGGCTATAGCTACTCTGACCGTTCACAGTCAAAAAAGAAGACAGGCATTTTAAACAGAACTTCTGATAAACCGGAGGGTAAATAATGAAACTTAAATGGCTGAAGGTCTGTCTTGTAAGCATAATAGCTATGTTTTGTATTGCAGGCTGCGGAGAAAGGTCAGATTTGAAATCCGAGCTTGAAGATGTTGAGATAACACTCAGCTTGCCTGAGGTTACTGTTACAAGATGTCGGTATCTGAGCCAGGCTGACGATGCTGTTTACAGACAGCAGATAGCTGCCTGTGATATGTACTATCAGTCTTATTATATGACAAGAACAGCAGACTATGTTAAAAAATATGAAGGCGATTTATCTAAAGAAAGGATTGCATATTACTGCAACCAGCGTCGTAACGAGATAAACAGTGAAATAACGCAGCAATTACGTAACAATATACGTGAAATTGTGCAGACGGTTGAAGACTGCGAAAATATTGAAGCATATATTGACCGTGTCGTGAGCGATACACAGAATTTTTACGATTACTATGCTGAATATTCATATGCCGAGACAGCGGACGAACGTGAGGAAAATACGTGCCGTATTTTAAGAGGCTTTTACGAGCGTACCAATATACTTGCATTTTCATTTATGAGGCAGGAAAAAAATGAAATTATTGATGTTGCGACGAACCGTATCGTAAAAAACTCAAATGCACGTGACACATTCAGTATGTACATAACTGAAAATAACGAGATTATAAAGGCACTCAATGCAGTTTACGGCGGAATCCCGTCAGACCGTGCACAAATAATACAGGAAGCAACAATCAAGCTTGTAAGAAAGATGCTTGAAGATGATAACGAGCTTGACGAAAAGAGTATCAATACATTGATGGAGCAGTTGGGTGAGCCGACACCGACACCGGAGCCGACACCGACTCCGACGCCGGAGCCGACACCTGTTCCTACTCCGGTACCTGTAAAAACACCGGCACCCATAACCCCGACAACGCCAAGACCTCAGGTACAACAGCCTGTAAAAACGGCAGCCCCAGAGGAATCGTGGGAATTCGGGAACTGATAAAAACCGAAAGGAAGACGTAAAATGAAAAAAATCAAAGTTTTATCATGCATAGCGACTATTGCAGTGATGGCTTTGATTTTCTTTTTTTCGTCACAGACTGCGGCGGTATCATCAAAAACATCATCGGGAATAACCCGTAAAATCGCTGAGTTGGTTGCAACAATTATGCAAACTGATGACGTAAAATCAATACAGGCTGTTTTGCATACAATTGTGCGTAAGGCGGCACATTTCATGTTGTTTTTTGTTCTTGCACTTTCTGTTGCAAACACCGTGTTTCAGCTTTTCGGAACAGAAAAAGGCAAGCTGTTCATAATCACGTGTGTGTTCTGTCTTTTCTATGCAATAACTGATGAAGTTCATCAGATATTTGTGCCGGGACGTGCAGCGATGCTTATTGATGTTTTCATTGACCTTGCAGGCTCAATCAGTGGCGGAGGTATATTTATACTTTTGCGGTATTTGTATAAAAGGAGGAAGAAATATGTATTGTGATTTCCACTCCCATGTTTTATTTGGCATTGATGACGGAGCAAAAGATAAGGCTATGTCACTTGCAATGCTAAAAAAATCAAAGGACGACGGTGTGGATACAGTGCTTGTCACATCGCATTGCTATCCGAGATCATCCCGTGATATTGACCGTTATCTCACAAGACGTGAAGTGGCGTATAACGAGCTGTGTGAAGAGCCTGATTTGCCGGTGTTACATAAGGCGTGTGAGGTACACGTAACGCAGGATATAACAAAGTTTTCAAATATCCGTAAGCTTTGTATAGAAAACACAAGTTATATGTTGCTTGAAATGCCGCACACAGCTTGGACAGACAAAACCATAGATACTGTATACAAGCTCAACCTTATGGGCATAACCCCGATTATTGCACACGATGAACGTAATATGCACCAGAAAAAAGAGTTGCGTAATGCACTCTATGACCTTGATGTTCTGATACAGATAAACGCACCGAGTCTTTTTATGCTATCTTACCGCAAAGAGGTTGACAGAATGATGAAGCTTGGTCTTGCACACGTTATCGGAACAGATATGCATAATCTGACATCACGCAAACCGTGTATGTTAAAAGCTCAGAAGCGGATTAAACGTCGTTACGGTGAGGAATGCTGGGACTATCTTATGCATAATGCAGAGAAGATACTAAACGGCGAGGAAATATCATATAAAGAATTCAAATCATTCAAAAAGAAATGTATCCTTTAGTATTGACATAATTTTACTAATGGATTAAAATATAAACATTGCGGATAACGCACAACAAGGAGGAAAAACAATGGGATTAACATTAACAGAAAAAATTCTTTCAGCACATCTCGTTGAAGGAGAAATGATAAAGGGCACGGAGATAGGTATACGTATCGACCAGACTCTTACGCAGGATGCTACGGGCACAATGGCATATCTTGAATTTGAGGCAATGGGCGTTCCCAGAGTAAAGACAGAGCGTTCTGTTGCATATATAGACCACAACACACTCCAGAACGGATTTATGAATATGGACGACCACCGTTTTATCGGCTCTATTGCAAAGAAGCACGGAATATATTTCTCACGTCCGGGTAACGGTATCTGCCATCAGGTACACCTTGAAAGATTTGGTGTTCCGGGCAAGACACTTATCGGTTCAGACTCACATACACCAACAGGCGGCGGCATAGGTATGATCGCAATCGGTGCCGGTGGTATGGACGTTGCAGTTGCAATGGGCGGCGGTACTTACTATATAACATGCCCGAAGGTTGTAAAAGTAGAGCTTACAGGTAAATTGCAGCCGTGGGTTGCCGCAAAGGACGTTATACTTGAGGTTTTAAAGCGTCTTTCGGTTAAAGGCGGTGTAGGCAAGGTTATAGAATACTGTGGCGAGGGTGTAAAGACACTTTCAGTTCCTGAACGTGCCACAATCACAAATATGGGTGCAGAGCTTGGTGCAACAACATCAATTTTCCCATCCGATGAGGTAACATACGAATTCTTAAAGGCACAGGGCAGAGAGGACGTATATACAGAACTTTCTGCAGACAGCGATGCAGTATATGATGAAATAGTTGAGATTAACTTAAGTGAGCTTGAGCCTATGGCTGCTTGTCCTCATTCACCCGATAACATCAAAACAGTTGATGAAATCGGTGCAATGAAGATTGATCAGGTATGTATAGGTTCATGTACAAACTCATCACTTATGGATATGATGAAGGTTGCACACATCTTAAAGGGTAAGACAGTGCATCCTGATGTTTCGCTTTCAATCGCTCCGGGTTCAAAGCAGGTTCTTTCAATGCTTGCAGAGAACGGTGCACTTGCAATTATGCTTGAAGCAGGTGCAAGAGTTCTTGAGAGTGCGTGCGGACCGTGTATAGGTATGGGACAGTCACCGAATTCCGGCGGTATTTCACTAAGAACCTTCAACCGTAACTTTGAGGGCAGAAGCGGTACGGCAGACGGTCAGATTTATCTTGTATCACCCGAGCTTGCGGCAGCATCTGCAGTTGCAGGTGTTTTGACAGACCCGAGAACTCTTGGTGATATGCCCGAGTTTAAGATGCCCGAAAAGTTTAATGTAAACGACAATATGATAGTAGAGCCGGTTCCGGCAGAGGATATGGATAGTGTTGAGGTATTAAGAGGCCCGAACATCAAGCCGTTCCCGACATCAGAGCCGATGCCTGAAACAATTGATGCAAAGGTAAGCCTCAAGGTTGGTGACAACATCACAACCGACCACATTATGCCGGCAGGTGCGAAGATACTTCCGTTGCGTTCAAATATCCCCGAGATTTCAAAGTATTGCTTTGCTGTGTGTGATGAAACTTTCCACGACAGAGCACTTAGTATGGGTAAGAGCATCGTAATCGGCGGTTCAAACTACGGTCAGGGCTCATCACGTGAGCACGCAGCACTTGCACCGCTTTATCTTGGTGTAAAGGCAGTTATAACAAAATCATTTGCAAGAATCCATATGGCAAACCTTATAAATGCAGGTATCATCCCGATGACATTTGCAAACGAGGCTGATTATGACAGAATAGATGCAAACGACGAGCTTATGATAGCAAACGTAGCAGACCAGATAAAGAACAGCACAACAATCAAGGTAACAAACGTAACAAAGGGCTTTGATTTTGATTGTATCGTAAACTTCTCTGACAGACAGAAAGAAATGCTTTATGCAGGCGGTTTGTTGAATTACACAAAGAACAACGGTTAATCTAAAGAGAGGCAATTTTGCCTCTCTTTTTCTGAAATTAGGGGTAGATTTTTTTGAAAATTTATGGTATACTTATATATATCTATATCTAATTATTCGAGGGATGAAAAATGGCATCTAAAAAAACTACAAATACCAAAAGGAAGGGCACAGCAAAAAAGCGTGCACCCAGGAAAAAAGTTGAGCAGACGAGCATATTGAAAAGCCCGATTTTTATACATGGTCTTGTATGGTCGGTTATTTTTGTGTTCACGGCACTCTTTATGTACATAAACACAAACGCGGTGCTTGCCGAGGCGGCACGCAAAATGCTTGGCGGTCTGTTTGGCGTTATGGCATATATGGTTCCGGTGGTGTTCTGCGGAACACTTATATACCTTGTGTATTTCAAATCTGTAAAACAGCTGTGGATTAAGTTCACATTGCTTATTGCATCAGTGTGTGATTTGTGTGCACTTATCGGCATCTTTGCTCCTTACAGCACCGGCAGTGCATACCATATCTGCAGCGAAAAAATGAACGGCGGCGGAGTGGTTGGCGTTGCGATAGCAGAGTTTTTTGAAAGATATATCGGTGCGATTGCATCATTTATAATTCTCTTCGTTTTATTTGTTGTTCTTGCGTGCTTCATAACACGCATAAACATTTTACCGTATCTTGAAAAGGGAATACGCAGACTTGTCGGTTTTTCAGGTGAGGTAGGCGAGAGAGTTAAAGAAAAGCATGAAGAGCATATACGCACACGCCGTGAGGAAGCACAAAGAGAGCAGGAATATGAAAAAACTCATATTAAGTTTGATATACCGGAGCAGGACGACCTTCCCGAAAGCTTGTCATCACGGATTAAGAAGCATAAGCCAAATCCTGCAACAGCAGTAGTGAACGAGTTTTCAAATGACCTCGACACAGGCCGTGTTACAAAAGCACCGGATATTTATGACGAAAACCTTTTCAAGGGCGAAGAAGCAAATATATACGACCTTGAGTTTGAAGAAACTGATGCGGACGAGCCTGCAGAGCAAAAGCCTGTAAAGGAAAAGAACCTTTCAGAGACTGAAAAGGCAGAATACAGCGAGGAAATTGAAAATTCAATGATGAACGAGGTCGTTGAGTATCAGTTCCCGACAATAGACCTTCTTGACAGTGCGAAAAAATCATCGGGCGATCAGAGACGTGAGCTTTATACAAAGGCAGAACAGCTCATATCCGTTCTTGACAATTTTGGTGTCAAGGCAAAGCCCGTTCAGGTAACGCAGGGCCCGACAGTAACACGATATGAGATACAGCCCGAAAGCGGAATCAAGCTTTCAAAGATTGTAGGACTTGCAGACGATATTGCACTTAACCTTGCTGTATCAACCGTGCTTATTGCACCGGTACCGGGCAAGGCGGCAACGGTCGGTGTGGAGATACCCAACAACAATGTCACACCTGTAAGTATACGTGAAATGATTGACTCTGCAGAGTTTAAGAACGCAAAGTCAAAGCTTACTGTATGTTTGGGCAAGGACATCGGCGGTAACGTGATAACGGGCGACATTGCAAAATGGCCGCACGCACTTATTGCGGGTGCTACAGGTTCAGGTAAATCCGTATGTATAAATACGATTATAACATCAATCCTATATAAAGCTGATCCGAACGAGGTAAAGCTCATAATGATTGACCCCAAACAGGTTGAGCTTGGTGTGTATAACGGCATACCGCATCTTCTGATTCCGGTTGTTACCGAGCCTAAAAAGGCGGCAGGTGCACTTAACTGGGCAGTATCAGAGATGATGCACCGTTATGATTTGTTCAAGAACTCGGGCGTGAGAAAGCTTGAAATGTACAACAAGCTTATGGAAAAGACCGGCGGTGAAAAACTGCCGCAGCTTGTTATTATAATCGACGAGCTTGCCGACCTTATGATGGTTGCGGCAAAAGAGGTAGAGGACTATGTCTGCCGTCTTGCACAGCTTGCAAGAGCCGCAGGTATCCATCTTATTATCGCAACACAGCGTCCGTCGGTTGACGTTATTACAGGTCTTATCAAGGCTAATATACCGTCAAGAATTGCTTTCTCCGTATCATCACAGGTAGACAGCCGTACTATCCTTGACAAAGCCGGAGCGGAGAAGCTTCTCGGTATGGGTGATATGCTGTACTTCCCGACAGGTGCACGTTCAACAACACGTGTTCAGGGTGCGTTCGTATCTGATGATGAGGTTGAAAGAATTATTAACTATATCAAGGACACATCACCCGTTACTCATTACAGAGAAGACCTTGAGGAGCATATTGAACGTATAACACTCGGTGAAAACGGTGTAACCCCCGACAAGGAGGAGGATGGTGATGCACTCTTAAACGATGCTATAAAGCTTGCAATGGAGCTGGGTCAGATTTCAACATCAATGATACAACGCCGGCTCGGTGTAGGCTATTCACGTGCCGGACGTATAATTGACCAGATGGAAGCAAGAGGTATAGTATCACCGCCTAACGGCTCAAAACCGAGAGATGTTCTTGTTTCGCACGCGGATATGCTGTTTGGCGAAACAGCACCGGAGGATGACGAATTTGAAGAATGATTTTTTGCCGGTGTCACGTGCTGATATAGATAAACGTGGCTGGGATTATTACGATTTTCTCTATATAGTCGGTGATGCGTATGTTGACCATCCGAGCTTTGGACACGCAATAATATCAAGAGTTCTTGAAAGCCGTGGCTACCGTGTAGCAATTCTGCCACAGCCCGACTGGCACAGTGCGGACGAAATCAAAGCATTCGGCAGACCAAGGCTTGGGGTGTTGGTGAGTGCCGGAAACATTGACAGTATGGTAAACCACTATACCGTAAGCAAGAAAAAACGTCACGATGATGCGTATTCGCCCCAAAACAAAGCCGGCAAACGTCCTGACCGTGCAACAATTGTTTACTGTAATCGTGCGAGGGAGGCTTTTGGCGATATCCCGATACTTATCGGCGGAGTAGAGGCAAGTCTGAGACGTTTTGCACACTACGATTACTGGTCAGATAAGGTACGCCGTTCAATACTGTTTGATTCCCGTGCAGATATTCTGATGTACGGAATGGGCGAGAGACAGATAACTGAAATTGCCGATATGCTTAATATGGGTGTTGATGTTAAAGAAATAACGACAGTACCCGGAACGTGCTTTATATCATCGCACGCAGACGGATATAAGGTTATACCGTCATATGAGGACTGTGCAAGTGACAAAAAGGCATATGCAATATCGTGCCGTGAACAATACCTTGAACAGAACCCGTATGAGGGCGAGGCACTTGCACAAAAGCACGGTGATAAGTATCTTATTCAGCTACCGCCACAGCCACCGCTTGATACAGACGAGCTTGATGCGGTGTATGATCTGCCGTATATGCGTAACTATCATCCGATGTATGAAAAATACGGCGGTATAAAGGCAATAGAGGAAGTGAAGTTCTCACTTGCGGCAAACCGAGGCTGTTACGGCAACTGTAACTTCTGTGCATTGGCGTTTCATCAGGGCAGAATGGTTACATCAAGAAGTGACGAGAGCCTTATAAAAGAAGCAAAGCTTATGATAGAGGATCCCGATTTTAAGGGATATATCCACGACGTCGGCGGACCGACTGCGAACTTCCGTGAGCTTGCGTGTGATAAGCAGAAAACGCACGGTGCGTGTAAAATGAAGCATTGTCTGTACCCGAAGCCGTGTAAGAATATGAAAATCGACCATACAAAATATCTTTGTCTGTTACGCAAACTGCGTAAGCTGCCGGGTGTTAAAAAGGTTTTTATCCGTTCGGGGATACGTTTTGACTATCTATTGGCAGATAAAAACGACACATTCTTCCGTGAACTTTTAAAATACCACGTAAGCGGTCAGCTTAAGGTTGCACCCGAGCACGTGTCGGATAATGCGTTAAAGTATATGGGCAAACCGTCAAATGACGTATATAACCGATTTTCTGAGAAGTTTTATAGGCTTAACAGCGAAATGAATTTAAAGCAGTATCTTGTACCGTATCTTATGTCAAGCCATCCAGGCTCTACGCTAAATGATGCGGTCGCGTTGGCGGAGTATCTTAACAAAAATAAAATAAATCCGCAGCAGGTGCAGGATTTTTATCCCACACCCGGCACGGTGTCAACTTGTATGTACTATACAGAGCTTGACCCGTTCACGATGAAAAAGGTATATGTTGCAAAGGATGCAAAGGAAAAAGCAATGCAGAGGGCACTCTTGCAGTTTAAGAACACCGAAAACTACAGAATTGTGCGAGAAGCATTAATAAAAGCAGGCAGAAGCGATTTAATCGGCAGAGGTCCGAATTGTCTTGTGCCACCATACCAACAAAGAAATGAGGAAATGAAAAATGGCAAAACTACTGATGGGCAAGGAAGTGTCCGACAGAATAAAGGACGAAATGAAAACCGAGGTAGAAAACCTCAAAAAGGCAGGAATAAACCCGGGACTCGCGGTAATACTGGTAGGCGAGGATCCCGCAAGTAAGGTTTATGTATCAAACAAGAAAAAGGCGTGTGAATATATCGGCATAAACTCGTTTGAGTATAAACTACCCGAAGAAACGACCGAGGCGGAGCTTTTGGAGCTTATTGACAAGCTCAATAATGACAATACAGTATCAGGCATACTCTGTCAGTTGCCTGTTCCAAAGCATATAAATGAGGAATCAATCATAAACGCAATCGACCCCAAAAAAGACGTAGACGCCTTTCATCCGGTAAATGTCGGCAAGATAATGACAGGTAACTATGATTTCGTTCCGTGTACTCCTGCAGGTGTTATGGAGCTTATAAAGGAATCGGGAATAGATGTTACGGGTAAAGAGTGCGTTGTTGTAGGTCGTTCAAATATTGTGGGTAAGCCTATGTCGATGCTTTTGCTTCATAAGAACGGCACAGTAACAATATGCCATTCTAAAACCACAGACCTTAAAGAGAAAACAAAATCGGCAGACATCCTTGTTGCGGCGGTTGGTATCCCGAACTTTATAACCGGTGATATGATAAAGCCGGGTGCGGTTGTAATTGATGTTGGTATAAACCGTATTGCACCGAAAACTCTTGTTGGTGATGTGGATTTTGCAACAGCCGAACCTGTAGCCGGAGCAATAACGCCTGTACCGGGTGGTGTAGGCCCTATGACTATTGCGATGCTTATGAAAAACACACTCAAGGCGGCGGAACTCAATAAGACTGTATAAACTACAAAAAAGAGATGTAGCTATGCAGTTTTATGGCTGTTTTTAACAAAATTTTTTGCTTGACATTGACACATAAAACATTTTAATATATACTATATATGTTAAACGATTGCATTTTGCAATCGTAGGTAATAGGTAAGAGTGAAAAGTGAAGAGGTATTGAAAAAAATCTCCGATTTTTATTAAATTAAATTTCGGTAGAAATTTACACCATACTTATTCACTATTCCTTATTACTTTTTACTTAAAAAAGAAAGGAGATTTTTACCATGACATTTGAAAATGCTCTAAAGAGGATAAAGACTGCATTTGCAGGAGTTGACGTATCAAAGCTTGCAGATATGGCAGTACAGGTTACATTATCAGATGAAGACTGCGGCGGTACATTCTATTTCAAAACAGAGAGCGGCAAGCTTGAGGTTGAAGGTTATGACTACCGTGATAATGATGCAGTAATAGACATAGCAAGAAAGTCATTGATGGACATACTTGCAGGAAAGACAACACTTGATGTTGCAATAGAAAAAGGCACTGCAACAGCAAAGGGTGACTTTCTAAAGCTTGATACATTAAAGGATGCAATTCCGAAATATGTAGCACCGGCTAAAAAGCCTGTTGCTAAAAAGGAAGCACCTAAAAAGGAAGCACCCAAAAAGACAGAAGCCAAGAAACCTGCAGTAAAGAAACCGGCAGAAAAGAAAGCAACAACTGCTAAAAAAGCAACAAAAAAAGCGTAAACTAAAAGGGGTTCTGTCACAGTTACAGAACCCTCTATTTATATAAACCTGAAAGGATTGGAAACACAATGGCAAAGATTCAGATGACGACACCTCTCGTTGAGATGGATGGCGACGAGATGACAAGAATTCTATGGAAGTGGATAAAGGATATTCTTATACTTCCGTATGTTGATTTAAAGACAGAGTATTACGACCTTGGTCTTGAGTACCGTAACGAAACAAACGACCAGGTAACAATAGACAGTGCCGAGGCTGCATTAAAATACGGAGTCGCAGTAAAGTGTGCAACAATAACACCGAATGCTGCACGTATGACTGAGTATGACTTAAAGGAAATGTGGAAATCACCTAACGGCACAATCCGTGCAATTATGGACGGTACAGTGTTTAGAACTCCCATTATAGTAGACGGTATCGTTCCGTACATCCCGACATGGACAAAGCCTATTACAATCGCACGTCACGCATATGGCGATGTATATAAGAACGTCGAGATGCAGGTTCCTGCAGGCTCAAAGGCAGAGCTTGTTATGACCGACAAGGACGGAAACGTAACAAAGGAAACAATCCACGAGTTTGCAAACGGCGGTGTTATTCAGGGACTTCATAACCGTGACGAGAGTATCGAGTCATTCGCAAGAGCTTGCTTCAACTATGCACTTGACCTGAATCAGGATATATGGTTTGCTACGAAGGATACTATCTCAAAGAAGTATGACCACAGATTTAAAGACATCTTTGCAGAAATTTACGAGAATGAGTATAAGGCAAAATTTGAGGAAAAGGGAATAGAGTATTTCTATACATTGATTGACGATGCTGTAGCACGTGTAATCCGTTCTGAGGGCGGCTACATCTGGGCGTGCAAGAACTACGATGGTGATGTTATGTCAGACATGGTAGCAACAGCATACGGCTCACTTGCAATGATGACATCAGTGCTTGTATCACCCGACGGTAAGTATGAGTACGAGGCGGCACACGGCACAGTTCAGCGTCATTATTACAAGCACCTAAAAGGCGAGGAAACATCAACAAACTCTGTTGCAACAATCTTTGCATGGTCAGGGGCACTACGTAAACGTGGTGAGCTTGACAATCTTCCGGAGCTTGTTCGCTATGCTGATTGTCTTGAAAAGGCAACAATAAAGACAATTGAGGACGGCGTTATGACAGGTGATTTGTATTTGATGTCAAAGCTCGAAAACAAAACAAAGGTAGACAGCGAAGGATTCTTAAGAGCAATCGACGAGAGATTAAGAGTAATGCTGTAAGGGACATAAACGACCTGCACGCCGTGCAGGTCGTTTTGTAAAAGAGAAAAAAGGTATGAAAACGATATTTATAATAAACCCCAAATCGGGGCAGGGGAAAAAGACAGATGTATTCATAGCATCGGTTAGGGAAACAATATCACGGACGAATTCAGATGCAGAAATTTATATAACAAAATCCGTAGGTGATGCTACGGTGTATGTCAGAGACTATTGTGAGGATAACGGTCCTGCACGGTTTATAGCCTGTGGTGGTGATGGCACGTTAAGTGAGGTTTTAAACGGTGCGATAGGTACGCCTGATGCGGAAATCGGCGTTATACCTATGGGTAGCGGTAACGACTTCTGCCGCAACTTTGACTGCGATTTCAAAAATATAGAAAATCAGATAAACGGAAAAACTATAAAATGCGATGCTATAAAGTACAGCACTGAATACCGAGGTGCAAAAAAAGAGGGGTATTGTGTTAATATGTTCAATATCGGCTTTGACTGCAATGTTGCCGACAGAATGACCGATATCAAGCAAAAACCCTTTATATCCGGCTCATTTGCGTATTTCCTTTCGATACTTATTACGCTTATTAAGAAAGAATGTTCAGATTTAAAAATAGAGCTTGACGGTGTGGGAAAACACAACGGAAAACTGCTTTTAACCTCGGTTGCAAACGGCTCGTTTTGTGGCGGAGGTATAAAGAGCAATGCACAAGCCTGTGTATCTGACGGACGGATAGATATCAATATTATAAAAAATCTGTCACGTACAAGATTTATTACACTTCTGCCGAGCTATATGAAGGGCACAGTGATGAAACAGAAGAATATAGAAAAGTACATTTTTTCCGGGAAATGCGAAAAAATTATCCTGACACCGAATAATGGTGATATACGCATATCTGTTGACGGTGAAATAATAAGTGCCGGAAAGACGGAGTTTCGTATTGTACATAACGCATTTAACTTTGTAATACCAAAAAAATAAAACGGCGGAATTTTCCGCCGTTTTTGCTTATTTGTGCATCAGTGTACTGATTGCCTTTGAAATTTCCATAACCACTAACGGAACAAGGATAAGTCCGAGTGCGATAAGGTACAGATACGCCGGAAGCTTAATAAGTCCGAACGCAACTCCTACAGGTGTAAATAATACAAGCAACATCAGAAGTACCGATATTAAAACTGCACCGTTAAGTGTCTTGTTTGTAAAGAAACCGGTCTTAAACAATGAGTGCTCTGAACGCATATTAAAAGCCTGAATGGTCTGCGAGAGTGCAAGCACCATAAACGCCATTGTCTGACCGCCTGCAAGTGTGCCTGTAACATTTTCGCCGAGCCTGAAAGCAATAAGGGAAAGTATTGCGAACATCATACCCTGCAAAACTACTCTTATGCCGAGTCCGTGAGCAAATATACCCTCATTTTTCGGCTTTGGCTTTTTATCCATAACATCACTTTCAACTGCCTCCATACCGAGAGCAATCGCCGGCAGACTGTCCGTTACAAGGTTTATCCAAAGCAATTGCATCGACAAAAATGGAGTTTTATGCCACAGAAGCATTGCAACAAATACAGAAATAACCTCACCGATATTTGTGCCGAGCAAGAAGCCTATAACCTTGCGTATGTTTGAGTATATTCCGCGTCCCTCGCGTACTGCTTCGACTATTGTTGCAAAGTTGTCGTCAGTAAGTGTCATATCAGCCGCACCCTTTGCGACGTCGGTACCGGTTATACCCATTGCACAGCCGATGTCTGCGGCTTTTAATGCCGGTGCATCGTTTACACCGTCACCCGTCATTGCAACAACCTGACCTTTTTTCTGCCATGCCTTTACAATGCGGATTTTATTTTCGGGCGAAACACGTGCATAGACGGATATTTTAGATATAACCTTATCAAGCTCGTCATCTGTCATAGCATCAAGCTCGGTTCCCGTTATTGCCATATCTCCGTCATTCAATATGCCAAGTTCGCGTGCTATCGCTGATGCTGTAACTACGTGGTCACCTGTAATCATAACAGGCTTTATGCCTGCACGTTTACAAGTTGCAACCGCAACCTTTGCTTCAGGTCGTGGCGGGTCAATCATACCGACAAGCCCCATAAATGTGAGATTGGTTTCAAGCTCATCAGGGGTAGGGGTGTCTGACACTCTATCAACCACCTTGTAGCCGACAGCAAGAACACGTAATGCATCCTTACTCATCTTTTCTGTGATTTCCTTTGCCTTTTCAATGTTACCTGATACACAACGCTGTGCCATAACATCAAAAGCACCTTTGACTATAACAACTTTTTTTCCGTCTATTACGTTTACGGTCGTCATAAGCTTTCTGTCAGAGTCAAACGGTATCTCAGCAATTCTCGGGAACTTTGCTGCTAAATCATCTTTTGTAAACCCCAACTTGTGTGTGGCGTATACAATCGCAGTTTCTGTCGGGTCGCCGATATGTTTAACTTCATCATCTGTAACCACAACCGAGCCGTCACAACATAGTGTTGCATATTTTAAAAGCTCCTGTATGTTTTCGGCTGGGGATAAAAGACCGCTTTCTTCATCATCACCGTCACAGTATGCCTTAACAAGTGTCATACGGTTTTGTGTAAGTGTACCTGTCTTATCTGAGCATATAACCGATGCACTGCCAAGTGTTTCAACCGCAGGCAGACGGCGTATTAACGCATTACGTTTAACCATTCGCTGAACACCGATTGAGAGGACAATGGTAACAATTGCGGGAAGTCCCTCGGGAATTGCTGATACTGCAAGTGAAACCGAGGTCATAAATATTTCAATCAACGGAATATCGTTTGCAAGTCCTACGCCGAAAATAACAGCACAAACGAGAATAGCGAGGATACCGAGGTATTTACCAAGCTTTGCAAGCTTTGCCTGAAGCGGTGTCTGTGTGCTGCCCTCACCGTCTAACAGATTTGCAATTTTACCCATTTGTGTATCCATACCGGTTGCAGTAACAACAGCAGTTGCCGTTCCGTAAGTTACAGAACATCCGGAGAACACCATATTAGTACGGTCACCAAGCGGTGCATTTTCTGCAACTTCTGTATCCGCATCCTTTTCTGACGGAACAGATTCGCCCGTTAACGCTGATTCCTCGCTCTTGAGGCTTACACTGTGTAAAAGTCGTGCATCTGCCGGAATAAAGTCTCCTGCTTCAAGCTTTATAATATCGCCCGGCACAAGCTCTGATGCGTCAATGATTTCTTCGTTGCCGTTACGGATAACACGTGCATGGGGTGCAGACATACTCTTTAGGGCATCAAGTGCCTTTTCTGCCTTGCTCTCCTGCATAACGCCCATAATTGCGTTAAGAATAACAATTAAAAGTATCAGTGCCGGCTCAAAAAACTCACGTGGATTACCCTCAACGCACGCAATGATAAATGATATAACAGCTGCGGCTATAAGTATCAGAATCATTACGTCCTTGAACTGTTCAATAAACCGTTCAAGGTTAGTTTTCTTTTTCTTTTCCTTTAGCTTGTTCGGACCAAACTCCGCCTGCAGTTTTTTTACCGCATCAGGGGTAAGTCCCTTGTTTTCTTGAGTGTTAAGGCTTTTTAACACCTCATCCCTTGACTGATTGTAATATTCCAATTACAACTCCTCCTTATATAAATGATATTGCGGATAAATAAAAAAGACGAATCCTATCCGCTTTTTTGCAGATAAGTCTCGTCAATTAAGATGTCACCAGGATAAATCCGGGGTTGTTGGTATACATCGCACATATGTGCTGACTACTCCCTTATTGACGTTATTATATCAGAAAATTTACTGTATTTCAAGTGTGATTTGTAATTTTTTCTATCTTTTCCCGAAAATTCAAAATTTATTAACAACTGTATGTATTTTAAGTATGGCTTGAAAATGGTCGATATTTGTGGTATAATGAATTCAAGCAAAGCTTGAATTCAGCTAAATTCGCCTGATGGCGAGCTAAATGTGCTAAAGCACGTTAAATTACTTCGTAGCTAAATTGACCTACGGTCAGCTAATAGCGAATTTAATTTAGCTACTCCGTAGGAGTTATTTAGCTATCGGATGAAATGAGATAATTTAGCTTTGCAACTTGTTGCAAAATTTAGCTAAGATAATTGATAGGATGTGGAATTATGGCAGAAAGCATAATGCTTGATAGAGCAAAAGATTTTGCAGTCGAAATTATAAATATGTGTAAGAACATAAAAGAAACAAAGAGAGAAAGCGTTATAACTAATCAGCTTATGCGTTCTGGTACATCAATTGGTGCTAATATTCACGAATCAAAATATGCACATGGAACGGCAGATTTTATTTCCAAAATGCAGATTGCTTTAAAAGAGTGTTATGAATCTGAATATTGGTTAGAGCTTCTTAATCGAACAGGGTATATTAGCAACGAGCAATATAAGTCAACAATAAATAATTGTGGACAGATTCGTAGAATGTTGATTTCGTCAATTAACACAATAAAAGAAAAATCTCAAAAATGAGGTGAGAAACAATGAAGAAAGTCTTAATGGTTACGTCATTTATGCTATGTTTATTATATACTACGGTATATGCAAATTCTTCTTGGCATTGGGTTTCGCAAGCAAGACCTTATGATGTTCTCCCTGTTGTAATTATAGTAACGTTACTCGTTGAAATTGTTGGTACAATCAGATTCGCAGGAACAAATAAGATAAAAAGCATTCTAGTTATTTTAATTGGGAATTTAGTATCTTTTTTAACACCATATTTGTTCGCCTTGAATGGTTGGTATGGCTTTGAAAACACATTAAATCATACACCTTTCTACAACATTGGTATCGGTTATTTTATAATAACTTTGGTTGTAGAATTTCCGATCGTATATTTCGGATTACGGAACAAATGTATAACAAAGAAGAGACTAATGTCTGTTATTGTTCTAACTAATATAATAACAACGGTGTTCACATGCCTGCTGGAAAGAACATTGTGCCATGGTGCGTGGTGAAAATAACTGGCATCTAAATCGTTCACGGATTTTATAATGTAAGAGTATTTTAACGAAGGAAAGGTGAAATATGAAAAAGATACTGATGACTCTGATGCTCATTCTTGCTGTTTTTACTGCAACAGTAAATGCAGCAACGTACAGTGATTGGGCAGAAGAAGATATAATGAAAGCACAGACCGGCGGAATTTTGAATAGTGAGCAGATGCAATATGACATGACACAACCTATAAAAAGAAGCGATATTGCTATGCTTGCAGTGAAAACATACATAAACGTAAGGGGTTATAAAATAGGGGATGTGACCTCGCATTTTACCGATACCAAAAGTCCGTATCCGGAGGCAGCATACAGACTTGGTATTCTTTACGGCACAAGTGACACAGAATTTTCGCCAAACGACAATGCAACACGTCAGGAAATGGCAAAAATCATACTGTCGCTCAAGGCAGTTTTAAATGATGAGGAAGTAATGCTGCCGAATACCCCCCAGTCAGAATTTACCGACTTTGCAACAATGAGCGATTGGGCAAAGCCGTATGTTGCAAAAGCGGCGGCGGATGGGATAATAAACGGTTATCCTGACGGTAGCTTTGGCGGTACGGTCGCGGTTTCGTGGGAACAGGCAATAGCACTTATTCTGCGTTGTACAGACCTTAACGCAATGGGCGAGCTTCCGACAATAGAGGAAAAGCCTGAACAGGAGATAAATATTTCCGGCTATGTTGGAACAGTATCACATGGCGAAACACGTATTAAGTGGAACTCATCAGGCACAAAGACGGTAACTGTTACACAGGCACGAAACTCATACTATGAGGGCGATATTGCACCGATTACTGAAACCTATTCCGCAACGGGATATATTGATATTACGTTAAATCCGAACAGAAAATATACAATATCGGTTGACGGCGTTTCAAGAACATTCAATACTGCCGAGGTTGCACCTGTTGGGTATGATGCAATAAAGGCAACATATCCGACAACAAAAGAGATGGCAGACCCGCTAATGGTTACAATTACCGTTCCCGTATGGCGGCTCTCAAACGGCAATAAGGTATCATCAACCGCTACATTCTTCGTTCATAATGCAATAGCGGACAAGGTGAAGCTTGTGTTTGAGGAGATTTATAACGGTCCTGAAAAATTCCCTATCCGTGATGTTGGCGGTTACGCATGGCGTGGCGGACGTTCGGAGCATAACGGCGGTACGGCAATTGACATAAACGCAAATGAAAACTACTGTATCTATAACAACGGTACGGTAATCGGTAAATACTGGAAACCGTATGAGGATCCGTATTCGATAAAACCGTATGGAGATGTGGTAAACGCATTTGAGCGTCACGGCTTTACGTGGGGTGGCGATGCGTGGCGAAATCCGAAGGATTATATGCATTTTTCATATTTGGGAACTTAAGAAATTACAAAAGAACTGTCGGTTGAAAAACCGGAAAGGATGATTTTATGAAAAAAGTATTATCAATTATTGTTATGTTAGTTATGTTGGTGTCTGTCATACCTTGTAATGCAGAGGATGCACAACAAAATGTCCCGAGTGATTGGGCGGCTGACTACATTGTTAAAGCAGAGAGCATAGGACTGTTGGAAAATGTATCAGGGTTAGTATATAAAGAAAATATTACCCGCGAGAAGTTTTGTGAACTCATATATGATTTTATCATGATTACACAAAGAGCAATTACAACACCCGAACACAAAAATCAATTTGCAGATACTGATAATGACAAAATTATTACTTTGAACGCGGCAGAAATTATATACGGAAAATCAAGCACAGAATTTGCACCCAATGACTTGCTTACCCGTGAGGAAGCGGCAACTATTATTGTACGTATGATAAATAAGGTTATGCCTATGCCGGCAACTGAAATGTATTTTGAGTATGATGATATTAATGATATTTCGGAATGGGCATCAGGCTCTGTTCAGGTTATGAGCAATCTTGGCTTTATGAACGGTGTTGGCGAAAATAAATTTGCACCCAAAGACAACTATACCGCCGAACAATCTGTAACAACCTTAATCAGAATGTATGATGCAAATACTTATGAGTATATTACTCCGCTTGGGACTATAACAAGTAAAACCAATTATAGTTCACATATTAATTTCGCCATAGAAGCAAACGTAAGAATTGATATTATTAAAGACTACAAGAATTTTGATGAAACAAGATATATTATTCCGGGCCCGTTTAAAGCATATACAGACCAGATGAACTCAATGTATATCACTTTTGATAGTTTTGCAAAAATATTTGATGGTGAATGGACACTGAACGATAATGTGTTTGAATTTACTTATGACACCTCAAAAGAAGTAGATTTAGACCAATATACTCCAAATGAAACAACAACGGAGGAATGGCCTAATAAAACAGAAACAACACCTGTAGTACATTTTTCGGGCATATCAACAATACTTGTCAATGGTGAAGAAAAAGAAATTAAGGGAAGTACCGGCGGCAGAGTATATAATAGCAGTCTTATGATGTATAATAATGAGCTTTATATACCTGTTCAAATGGTTGCAGAGCTTTTGGATTCTGATATTGCAGTAACCGATATTTTATGGAATTAAGTTTTTGTGATTGATTTTTTAGACATAATTTGATATGAACATGCACTAAAAAACAATGGCACATAGATTATACTGTATTTATATAAAATAAAAAATTAAATGAGGTAAAAAATGGATATATCAGAAATAATTGGACAAATATTGGGGTTTGTTGCAGTGATACTTGGATTTATTTCCTATCAGGTAAAAACAGATAAGCAACTGTTGTTCGTACATATGTTAACCTGTCTGGTGTTTTCGGTACACTATTATCTGTTGGGCGCGGTACCTGCGGCGATTTTAAACGGTGTCGGAGTAATCCGGAACATTGTTTATTTCCATAAAGATAAGAGCTTTTACAAGCCGAGGCTGTTCCCGATAATGTTTGCAGTAATAATGCTTGCATTGGGTATCTATTCATCAAACGGAATTCATTCAGTTTTAATAGTTGGAGGACTTGTTATAAACACACTGTGTCTTTCGTTTAAAAATCCGCAGAACGTCCGCAAAAGCGTACTGCTAACGTGCTTGATGGTGTTGATTTATGATGTTATAGAACGCTCGGTTGGTGGTGTGATTTATGAATCTGTTGCTATAATTTCGGCAATTATAGGTTTAATCAGATTCCGTAATAAAAATTGTAATGAGGAGTAATTATGAAATTAAGTGAACTTTTTGAAGAAAACAAGCTGTCGTTGTCGTTTGAGGTGTTTCCTCCAAAAACAGATACGGCATTTGAAAGTGTGAAGCACGCAACTGAGGAGATAGCAAAACTGCGACCTGCGTTTATGAGTGTTACATATGGTGCTGGCGGCGGAACAAGCCGTTATACGCTTGACATTGCGAAAAATATAAAGGAGCAGTACGGTGTGCCTACACTTGCTCACCTTACGTGTGTTTCCTCTACAAAAGAAACGGTAAAAACTAAAATTGAGCAGATTAAGGCAGCGGGTATACAAAACATTATGGCACTTCGTGGCGACCTTACACCCGAGCTTCTAAATTCTGACAGGAGCGGTTGGGCGTACCGACACGCCGTTGACCTTATCCGTGAACTGAAGGAAAGTGGTGAGGATTTTTGTATTGGCGGTGCCTGCTATCCTGAAATACATCCCGAGAGCGAAAATCAGAACGAGGATATTAAATATCTTAAAGAGAAAGTGGATGCAGGTTGTTCTTTCCTTACAACGCAGATGTTTTTCGATAATAACCTGCTATATAATTTCCTTTATAAAATACGGGAAGCAGGCATAACAGTACCCGTTATACCGGGTATTATGCCTATAACAAACGCAAATCAGGTTGACCGTGCAATAAAGCTTTCGGGTTCGTTTATGCCACAGCGGTTCAAGAGCCTTGTCGATAAGTTCGGACACTCGCCGGAGGCTATGAAGCAGGCAGGAATTGCATATGCAACAGACCAGATAATCGACCTCTTTGCAAACGGAATAAAGAACGTACACGTTTATTCTATGAATAAACCGGATGTTGCAGAAAAAATACAGAGTAACCTCTCTGAAATTATAAAGTGATATGGCAAATACAGTTTTAACAAAAGTATATAATCCGATGCCTTTTAACAAAAAAGAAATTTTACGGTATGCAGGTGTTAAGGGGAATGTTCCCGAAATTGATGCGGTTTTAGAAGAGTGCATAGCAGAAACCGACGGCAAACTTTCTTATAAGGTTTGCTATGCCGAATCTGATATATCACATTCTGATGAGGGGACAGACCTCGGGTTTATGAAAACCACATCAAAGGATTTAGCGAAAAATCTTGAGGGTTGTACGCAGATTATAGTATTTGCTGCAACAGTAGGAATTGAGCTTGACAGACTTATTGCAAAATACAGCCGTGTTTCGCCGGTTAAAGCACTGATTTTTCAGGCGATAGGAGCGGAAAGGATTGAAGCACTTTGTGATGTGTTTTCAGAAGATATCACAGCGTACAAAAAATCAAAGCCACGGTTCAGTGCCGGATACGGAGATTTCCCGCTTGAGGCACAAAAAGAAATTTTTGCATATCTTGAGCCAAACCGTAAAATCGGATTAACTTTAAATAACAGCCTTTTGATGTCGCCGTCAAAATCAGTTACGGCGATAATAGGCATCAGTCAGGAGTAAATATGGAAATACTACAATATCTAAAAGAAAATGTTTTATACCTTGATGGAGGAATGGGTACGCTTTTGCAGGCACAGGGGCTTAAAAGCGGTGAATTGCCGGAGAGATGGAATATCACACATCCCGATGTAATAAAGAAAATACACCGTGATTATTTTGATGCAGGCTCAAATGTTGTAAATGCCAATACATTCGGAGCAAACTCTTTGAAATTTGAGCCGGACGAGCTTGAATCAATTATTAAAAACGCAATAGAAAATGCAAAAACTGCACGGGCTGAGAGCAATACAACACATCCTAAATGGGTAGCACTTGATATCGGACCTACGGGCAGAATGCTTGCACCATACGGCGATTTTGATTTTGAGGATGCCGTATCGACCTTTGCAACAACAGTAAAGCTTGGCGTTAAATACGGTGCTGACCTTATATTCATCGAAACTATGAATGACAGCTATGAAACAAAAGCGGCACTGCTTGCGGCAAAGGAAAACTCGGATTTACCGGTTTTTGTGTCCAATGCATACAGTGAGGATGGAAAACTTATGACGGGTGCTGATCCTGCTGCAATGGTGGCTATGCTTGAGGGTATGGGTGCTGATGCAATAGGTGTAAACTGTTCACTCGGACCTAAAGCACTTGCAGGTATTGTTGAGGAGTACCTGAAATATTCGTCAGTTCCTGTCATATTAGAACCTAATGCCGGATTGCCAAAAGCAGTTGATGGCAGGACAGTTTTTGATGTTGGAGCAGAAGAGTTTGCAGAAGATGTAACGGTGCTAATTAAAAAAGGCGTCAGAATTGCCGGAGGTTGCTGTGGTACTACGCCTGAATATATAAATGAGCTTGTAAATCGGTCAAAAGATGTCAGAGTTACATCTATTGAAAAAAAGAATATATCATGTGTATCTTCATATACACATGCCGTGGAATTTGGCAGAAAACCGGTTCTTATAGGTGAGAGAATTAACCCGACAGGTAAAAAGCGTTTTAAAGAGGCTTTAAAAGCTAATGATATTGACTATATCTTAAAAGAGGGAATAGCACAGCAGGAAAAGGGAGTAGATGTTCTTGATGTAAATGTCGGCTTGCCTGAAATTGACGAGGTGGCAATGCTTAAAACTGCTGTATGCGAGCTTCAGGCGATAATTGATTTGCCGTTGCAGATTGATACAACAAATATTTTAGCTATGAAAACGGCTCTGCGGCGTTATAACGGAAAGGCAATGATAAACTCCGTTAACGGCAAAAAGGAGAGTATGGATGCAGTTTTCCCGCTTGTAAAGAAGTATGGTGGACTTGTAGTTGCACTTACGCTTGATGAGGCGGGAATACCTCAAAAAGCAGAAGACAGACTTGCTATTGCAAGAAATATCCTCAGTGAAGCTGAAAAACACGGTATTGACAAAAAGGATATTATATTTGACCCTCTTGCACTTACAATAAGTGCGGATAATACTGCAGGAAGAGAAACACTACGTGCAGTTGAACTAATTACGAATGAGCTTGGTTGTAATACATCGCTTGGAGTTTCAAATGTTTCATTTGGTCTGCCAAGACGTGATTTAATTAACAGTACATTCTTTGCACTCGCAATGGGCAAGGGCTTGTCTGCGGCTATTATGAATCCGTATTCAGTAGAGATGATGCAGGCATATTATACGTTCTGTGCACTTAACGGTCTTGATGACAATTGCGAGGAATATATTGGTTTTGCACAAGCATTACCACAGACGAAAACCGATACAAAAGTCGAAGTTAAAGCTGATGTTTCAAAAATGGACGAGTATAAAAGTGACTTACAAAGAGCAATTGTTAAGGGATTGAAGGAACAGTCGGCGTGCATTACAAAGGAATTGTTAAAAACCGTTGAACCGCTTAAAATAGTGCAGGAGGAGATAATTCCGGCACTTGATATAGTGGGCAAAGGCTTTGAGGAAAAACGATTCTATCTTCCGCAACTTCTTATGAGTGCAGAATCGGCAAAATCGGCGTTTGAGGAAATAAAACTTACAATGCCAGGTGATAAAGCATCTGATAAATGTACGGTCGTTATAGCGACTGTAAAGGGCGATATTCACGATATAGGTAAGAATATTGTAAAGCTTTTGCTTGAGAATTACGGTTTTAATGTAATTGACCTCGGACGTGATGTTGCACCGGAGGAGATTGCACAAAAGGCGGTAGAAACACACGCACCGCTTGTTGGACTCAGTGCTCTTATGACGACTACAGTTCCGGCAATGGAGGAAACCATAAAGCTTTTACGAGATAAAGCACCGTGGTGTAAAGTTATGGTCGGTGGTGCAGTTCTTAATCAGGAATATGCTGATGCAATCGGTGCTGACAACTACTCAAAAGATGCAATGGGTGCTGTAAGATATGCAGAAACAATATGAAAAAAGCTTCCACACTCTGGAAGCTTTTTAATTGGAGGAGAGAGCGGGATTCGAACCCGCGAACGGCGGAACCGTTACCGGTTTTCAAGACCGGCTCTTTCAGCCACTCAGACATCTCTCCATATATTCACAACAGATGCTATTATAACAGAATATGTTTTGTTTGTCAAGGCTTTTTTTAAAAATAATCAAAAAAATGAAGTGACAGGTGAAGTGATATAATGATGGTAGACACTAAAAAAGTGTCTGCCATCATTTTTTGTGGTATAATAAAATTAAGGAGATGATAATTATGGGAAGACCAAAAGGCGGAACAAATGTAAGTCATAGCAAGGAAGAAAAGTTAACT
>JAFQJD010000025.1 GCA_017415105.1 Clostridia bacterium
ACCGATTTTACAAAAAATCAGTTAGCTCTTAATTATTATGAATAATACAGATGTTGCCAAATCGTTGCCAAAACACCTTTTAATTTTCGAAAAACCCAGTATTTATGCGGTGTTCAGCCGTTTCGTACATCATTCCCACTCGATTGTGCCTATCGGCTTCGGTGTGAGGTCTAAAAGCACACGGTTGATGCCGTCTACTTCGTTTGTAATACGGTTTGTTATTTTGTGAAGTATCTCGTACGGGATTTCCTCAATTGTTGCTGTCATTGCATCAGTAGTGTTTACCGCACGGATAATTGCAGGCCAGCCCTCATAACGCTTATCGTTCTTTACACCTACACTCTTCATATCCGGAACTGCGATAAAGTACTGCCATACAGTCTTTGCAAGACCGCAGTTATCAAACTCTTCTCTTAAGATTGCATCTGCTTCACGGAGTGCGTGAAGTCTGTCACGAGTGATTGCACCAAGGCATCTTACGCCAAGTCCAGGGCCCGGGAACGGCTGACGGTCTACCATACTCTCCGGCAAACCCAATGCCTTACCTACAACTCTTACCTCGTCCTTATACAAAAGCTTAACCGGCTCTACAAGCTCAAACTGCATATCTTCCGGCAAACCGCCAACATTATGGTGAGCCTTTACGCCGTCACTTTCAAGAATATCGGGGTAAATTGTGCCCTGTGCAAGGAAATCAACATCTGTAAGCTTACGAGCCTCCTCGTCAAAAACAACGATGAACTCACCGCCTATTATCTTACGCTTTGTTTCCGGGTCACTAACGTCCTTGAGCTTGTCAAGGAAACGGTCAGTTGCATCTATATATATAAGGTTAGCATCAAGCTGGTTTTTGAAAACTTCTATAACCTGTTCACTCTCGCCTTTACGCATCAGGCCGTGATTTACGTGGACACATACAAGCTGTTTGCCAATTGCTTTTATGAGCAATGCTGCAACAACTGATGAATCTACACCGCCCGATAGTGCAAGAAGAACCTTCTTGTCTCCTACCTGTTTTCTTACTGCACAAACCTGCTCTTCAATAAACTGCTGTGCAAGTTCCTCTGTTGTGATACGAACCATTGTATCAGGTCTTTTGTTTGAATCCATAGCTTTTGTTCTCCTTAAAATATGATTTACTGCCAATAAACAGGCTGAAATCCTGAATATCTACGGTATTTTATATTATAACACACCAAAACACAAAAATCAATTTATTTTTTGCAAAAAAAATTGTACTCTACAGGGATAATTTGTTGTTAATACTAACAATCCCGTCAAGTACAATCATATAAATCTGTGTATCGTGCGGTCTACCCACATTCTTACATTATATGCCCCCGAAATAACACACACTTTCCCGGCTCCCGATTTCTGCAAGGTTTTTACACACTCACTTACAGTACTTCCGGTTGTACATATATCATCAATCAATACTACATTCTTCCCCGTAACATCTGCAATTGTTTCATATGCATCTTTTACATTTTCTGCACGCCTGGAGTTCTTCACCGTACTCTGAGGGGCAGAGTGTCTTTTTCTTCTGAGTGCATTATAGATGGGAATGTTAAAAACTCCCGAAATATATTCTGCCAGAATTTCAGACTGGTTATAGCCTCGTTCCATAAACCGCTTTTTTGAAACAGGTACAGGAACGATATATGAATACTCTGAAAAATCATCACGGTTTTTCAGAACATCCGCCATTGCCATACCGAGAATATGTCCGTAAGCCTCGCACGAATTAAACTTAAAATCAAGAAAAATCTTTCTGCACAATCTTTTATAGTGAAATGCCGGAACTAAAAATTCAACATTGTCTGATACTTCAAAATATGCCTCATCAGAATAACGCATAAACTTGCTGTGGCAGTTATTACACAGACACGTTTCTTTATACTGATATGCAATATCTCTACTGCCAAACCGCCTCTTACAGCCGCAACACAGAATACCTTTACCGAATGTTATCTTCATTGCTTTTCATTTGTATACGCCTCAATCCATATTATGAGCACTGAAATATCAGCCGGTGAAACGCCTGATATACGCGATGCCTGCCCCAATGATTCAGGACGTATTTTATCAAGCTTCTGACGTGCTTCAAGGCGTAAACCGTGGATTGAATTGTAATCAATATCAGACGGAATACGGCGTGACTCCATTTTTTGTGCCTGTGCGGCCTGCGAAATCTGACGTTTGATATAACCGTCATATTTAAGCTTAATTTCAGCCTCTTCTACCACTTCTGCCGGGAGATTCGGGCGTGAAATATCTGCATCCTTCAGCTTTTCATAGTCAAGCTCAGGACGTTTTATAAGCTCTGACAGTTTAATTCCGGTTTTTATCGGCGTACAGCCGTACTGTTCAAGTATCGGATTTGCAACCGTAGGCGACACATTAAGATGTGCTACACGTTCAATTTCGTTTTCTATCATTTCAAGTTTTTTAAGCAGTTTGTTATAGCGTTCATCACTTATTAAGCCTATCCTGTGACCAATCGGAGTTAAACGCTCGTCTGCATTGTCCTGACGCAAAAGAAGTCTGTATTCTGAACGTGATGTCATCATTCTGTACGGTTCATTCGTGCCTTTGGTGACCAAGTCATCAATCAGTGTACCGATATATCCGTCAAGGCGTTCAAGCGAAAGCTGCGGCTCGCCCTTTAGCTTTAGTGCGGCATTTATTCCTGCCACAAGTCCCTGTGCCGCTGCCTCTTCGTAACCCGAAGTACCATTAAACTGTCCTGCTCCAAATAGTCCGCTGACAGTCTTGAATTCAAGTGTTCTGTAAAGCTCTGTAGGGTCACAGCAATCGTATTCGATTGCGTATGCACTACGCATTATTTCACAATTTTCAAGTCCCTCTACGCTTCTGTACATCTTTATCTGTACATCCTCGGGCAGACTTGTCGAGAAGCCCTGTGCATACATTTCCTTTGTGTCAAGCCCCATCGGCTCAATAAAAAGCTGATGACGCGGTTTTTCGTGAAATCTTACAACCTTGTCCTCAATTGACGGACAATATCTCGGGCCAATGCCCTCTACAAGCCCGCTGTACATTGCACTACGGTGCAAATTTTCGTGTATAATCTGATGTGTCTTTTCGTTGGTGTAAACAAGATAGCAGTCAACTTTGTTCTCGCCCGGATTTTCGGTTTCAAATGAGAACGGAACAATGGTTTCATCGCCCTTTTCCACTTCCATTTTGCTGTAATCAAGTGAATCGGCATGAAGTCTTGCCGGAGTACCGGTCTTAAAACGTCTTAATGTTATACCCAATCCCTTCAGACTTTCAGACAGCTTGTTCGCCGGAAACATTCCGTCAGGACCGCTTTCCTTTGAGTAGTTACCCATAAGGATTTTACCCTTGAGATATGTGCCTGAGGCGATAATTACCGCCTTTGCAGTATACTCTGCACCTGTATCTGTCACAACGCCCGCTACTGCTCCGTCCTTTGTAAGTACGTCTGTTATTTCTGCCTGCTTTATCTGCAGATTTTCCTGTTCTTCAAGACGGCGTTTCATTTCACGGTGATACGTTTTTCTGTCTATCTGTGCACGCAAAGAATGAACCGCAGGTCCTTTGCCGCGGTTCAGCATTTTAGATTGAATAAATGATGCATCTGCGGCTTTTCCCATTTCGCCGCCAAGTGCGTCTATTTCACGCACAAGATGCCCTTTTGCAGTACCGCCGATGCTGGGGTTACACGGCAAATTGCCGATTGCATCAAGGCTTATTGAAAACATAACTGTCTTCATCCCAAGCCGTGCTGCTGCCAATGCCGCCTCTGCACCTGCGTGTCCGCCGCCTATTACGGCGACATCATACTCGCCTAAAACCATTATTCGTCATCTCCATCGTCTGCTTCCTTTTCAGGCTGTGTTTTTGCAATATTTTTCTCTATTACACGAGCCGCGTAAAATTCAAGCGGATACCTTGAAAATATCAATCCCACTATAAGATAAAGTATCACGCCTATGATACCAAGATAATACCACATCAGTACCCATACTGCACCTGCAATAACGGATAGCAGGATACACATCGGAAGCTTTGCAAGTGTCATAGTAAGAGAATACTTTATAATATCAAAGAATTTACACTCGTATGTAACCATTATCTGATATGCAAACATATGCGATATTGCGTAAAGTGCAAACAATACCATTATGAAAAATCTTAAAAATACAGATAGTCCACCTGCGTTCATCCCATAAAACGCAACAGCATTCATCGCAAGATATATAACAGCTATATCAATAATCAGAAGCAACATTGAGTATTTAAAGTTTTCTTTAAATATATCCCTGCCGTCGCTTGCAATCCATACGTGCTCACTTCGTGTAAATGAACGTGTCACAAACGCATATGATGCAGATGCAGGGCCTGAACCGAAGAATGTAAATAAAAATCCCGTAAAGAACACATCCATCATTATCATTGTCCATGCATCATTTATCACACCTGCCGGAAGCAGAACACTTCTTATAACCGGTGCCAGAAAGAAAAGTGATACCAGAAAGAAAGGTATGCTTACAAGTGAGTACAAAGCATTTGCACGAAGCATAAGGAAAAACTTACGGCCTACAAGCTCTGCAAAAAGGAATATACCCTTTTTCTTAGGTGCGTTTTTATCGATACCCGGACCTTCTTTTAAATATCTGTTGAAAATTCCCATTAGTCTTTCTGCCCCTTATTTCTGCATTTATTTACTACCAATGCAACAAGAAGTGCAAGGCACGCACAGTCTAATAAAATTCCTGCAATCAATAACCAGTTCATAATTTTATCTCCTTTATATTTTTAGAAACGGAAATCTCTTTCATCGTTTTCTATTTTTTTCAGATTGTCTATTGTTATCTGACGTACTTTTTCATTCGGAATATTGAGAAGTTCTTTTTCTATAAGCTCCTCGCCGTGTTTACGGGTTGTTTCGGATGCATAGTCGATAAGATACTCCTTAAGTGTCATAAGTGCATTTGGCTGGCAACAATTGCCGATAGCACCCGATTTTGCAAGTGACATAAATCTGTCACCTGTTCTTCCCTCTCTGTAGCACGCAGTACAGAATGACGGAATATAACCCATTCTTATGAGCCAATCTGCTACCTCATCAAGTGTACGGGTGTCACTTCTGTCAAACTGTGCAGTATTTTCAGTTTCATCATCCGGGTTTGCATAGCCACCGACAGATGTTTTTGACGCACCCGAAATCTGTGATATGCCAAGCTCAAGTGCAATACGTCTGTTCTCCTCATTCTCACGTGTTGACACAATCATTCCCGTATACGGAACTGCTATTCTTATTATTGCAACAAGCTTCTGCCAGATTTTATCGGGCAACGCATTTGAGAAATCGTTTACGTCTATATCCTCTGCCGGACAAATTCTCGGCACGCTTATTGTGTGAGGGCCTACACCAAACACTGCTTCAAGATGTTCTGCGTGCATCAGAAGTCCGCAAAGCTCGTATGCATATGTGCCAAGTCCGAACAAAACTCCAAGTCCCACATCATCAATACCGCCCTGCATTGCACGGTCATGTGCTTCTGTATGGTACTCATAATCGCTCTTCGGTCCTGCCGGATGAAGTTCTTCGTAGTTTTTGCGGTTGTATGTTTCCTGAAACAGTATATATGTTCCTATACCGGCATCCTTAAGCTTTTTATAATTCTCAACCGTAGTTGCGGCAATATTGACGTTTACACGTCTTATAGCACCGTTTTTGTGCTTAATGGAGTATATGGTGTCTATACACTCTAAAATATACTCAAGCGGATTATTTATCGGGTCCTCGCCCGCTTCAAGAGCAAGACGCTTATGCCCCATATCCTGCAATGCAATGGTTTCTGCTTTTATCTCGTCCTGTGTAAGTTTTTTTCTGCAGATGGTCTTGTTTTTTACGTGATAAGGGCAGTAGACACAAGAATTAATGCAGTAGTTTGAAAGATAGAGCGGTGCAAAGAAAACTATACGGTTACCGTAAATCCTCTGCTTTATTTTCTTTGCAAGAGCATACATTTTTTCATTAAGCTCTTCGTTCTCGCACGCAAGAAGCACAGATGCTTCACGGTGTGATAGACCTTTGCAGTCCTCCGCCTTTTCTATAATGCTTTCAATAAGCTCTCTGTTATCTTTATTCTCCTGTGCATATTTCAGAGTTGCAAGTATTTCTCCGTCGTCTATGAATTCGTCTGCCTTCATTGACTTTACGTTATACATATTTTGTCATCCCTTTCAAAGTTATGCAATATAATATTTTGCTTTATATTCCTCATACATCTTACTGAATTCTTCTACGCCGCCTGCTTTAAGATTGTTAAGGTATTCGTGTGTTTCAAGCGAATCGTGTGACATCTCAATAAGACATGCGGCAATGTTTGAGCAGTGGTCTGATATTCTCTCAAAGTTAGTTAAGAGGTCTGAAAGAATAAAGCCAAGCTCCATTGTACAGTCACCCTGACGAAGTCTTGAAATGTGACCGTTTTTGATTTTTCTCTTGAGTCTGTCAACAACCTGCTCAAGCGGTTCAACACGTTTTGCAAGCTCCATATCGTCGCTTATAAGTGCATTTGATGTTATATCAAGAATTTCAGTAACTGCTGCTGTGATTATTGAAATATCCTCTTTTGCCTTCGATGAGAACGATATTTTTTTATCGTCTATTTCTTTTCCGGCCTTTGCGATATTTAATGCGTGGTCAGAAATTCTTTCTATATCACCAATACAGTGAAGAAGCTCCGTTACAACCTTACTGTCCTTTGCAGACATCTGGGTTGCGGCAATCTTTACGAGGTAAGTGCTTGTCTTATCCTCGTACTTATCAACAGTGCCTTCGAGCTCTTCTATATCACGGAACTTTTCTGTGCTGAACTTGTCCACAAGCTTTACTGCTTCGTTAAATGTTTCAACAGACAGCATTGCCATGTTACCGACAAGGTCCTTACACTTCTCAACAGCAAATGCCGGAACTGACAGGAATCGCTCATCAAGAGTGTCAAATATATCTGTCTTATGCTCTTTTTCCTTGCTCTTGATTGTCTTAATTGCAAGCTTTTCTATCCATGAACAGAACGGAAGAAGAATAACCGTAGATACAATATTAAACAGTGTATGAACAACAGCAATATTAAATGCGGTTGCACGCTGTGCCATAAACTCAAATCCGATGAAGTGATTTAAGAGATAGAATATACCGCATACAACCACCACGCCTATCATCTTGATATAAAGACACGATAACGCAACACGACGTGATTCTGTGTTACCGCTTATTGATGAGATAATAGGAGTAATTGTAGTACCGATGTTCTGTCCCAGAATTACAGGGATTGCTGTAGAATACGGTATTATACATGTAAGTGACAAAGCCTGCAAAACACCGACAGATGCCGATGATGACTGTATAATTGCAGTAAATAATGTTCCGACAATTATACCCATTATCGGGTTATTTGAGAACATAGTAAGTATATTCGTAAATGCCTCATTGTCCTTAAGGCCTTCAACTGCACCACTCATTGCGTCCATACCAAACATAAGTACTGCAAAGCCGATAAGCATTGAACCGGTGTTCTTTTTCTTATCGTTCTTTGACATCATTGTCATAAGAAGTCCGACTGCTGCAAGAATAGGCGTAAATGAATCAGGCTTAAACAGCTTCATAACTGTCGCTGCGCCGTCACCAATGTCTGCAGTACTCAAAAGCCATGCAGTAACTGTAGTACCGATATTGGCACCCATAATTATGCTTATAGTCTGTCCGAGCTTCATAATACCCGAGTTAACAAATCCGACAAGCATAACAGTAGTTGCAGATGATGACTGAATAATTGCTGTTACAATGAATCCAAGCAAGAAGCCCTTGAATCTGTTTGATGTAAGCCTTGCAAGAATTGATTCAAGCTTACCGCCTGCAAGTTTTTTAAGGCTGTCTCCCATAAGGTCCATACCATAAAGAAACAGTGCCAAGCCCCCAATAAGACCTAAAATGCTGAAAATATCCATATTGCCCTCCAGAATAGTTGTTTTCTTTCTTTATTTAAATCGAAGCCATATAACCTCACGATAATTATATCACAAAATCCTCCGACTTTCAAGAGATTTTAACAATATATCAAAAAAAAATGCAGTCCCCGACAGGAGCTTGCATTCTTATATCCGACAGTTGTCGGGTTTTTTGCCATAACGTCATTGCTTCTTACTTGTTCATCCTTCGGTATTCCCCCGGTGGCATTCCAGCATAGTTTTTGAAGAATGAATTAAAATGATACTCACTTGTAAAATTCATTCTATCGCTTATATCCTTTAATGACAGCACTGTATCTGTCAACAGTTTCTCAATATGTTCTATTTTTTTCTTTCGTATATACACAGCCGGTGTTATAGAATCCGCCAACTGAAAAAGCCTTGTCAGCTGTTTTGTACTTAAATAGCAATAAGATGCGACATCTGATACCCTTAGGTTAAACTCAATATTATCCTTTATATACTGCTTTGCCATAGAAAGCCTTGCGTCTTCGTTTGTAATATCCTGCATTATATCCTCTTCTTTGTATCCGCACTGCCTTAATATGAGCATAATCACTTCAAAAACTCTGTTTTCACGCAAACAATACGAAAGCTTTGTTTTGTTGGAAAACTCTTTTTTAATAAAACTTATTCCTTCTTTTACTTTACTATTTATATTTCCCAGAACAATATCAGTACACGAAATATCACAATCAAAGGTTAATGATACTTTGGATGTGTGTGGTCCGTAAGCAACCACACTATGTTTAACTCCCGGTGGAATGAACAAAAACTTACCGCCACTGATTTTATATGTATTCCCACCAATTTCATAAGACTGATGTCCGTTTTCAATAATATGCAATTCATACTCTGTATGATGATGTACCCTTTTTGTTGTGTCATTTGCACTGTTTTCCAGATAAAGATGTTTAAAACAACAATTGCTTATACCGAACTCCTCAAAAACCGAGCCGGTTTGCGGTTGTTTATAAATAATTTTCATATTCCCACCTCAAGTCTGATTATATCACGCCTTTTTCAAAATTGCAACAAAAATGTCCCAAATTTATAAAATATAGTCCGTTAATAAGATTGTATCAGAATAAACTTCTGTTATAATTAAGGTAAAGTATCAATGTTACGATACAAGGAGGAAAATAAAATGACTAAAATCAACATCAACCTTTCAGAAAAAGTTAAACCGATGAAACCTATGCACGGAGGCGGCCAACCTCCTATGGCTTTACAGTTTGACTATGTAGACACATACCATTTTACTCATATGCATTATCTGACAGAAATAGGTGTTCCCTATTCGCGTCTGCATGATGTAGGCGGTCCTTTCGGTGCAGGTAAATATGTAGATATCCCGAATATCTTCCGTGATTTTGATGCGGATGAAAATGACCCTGCAAGCTATGATTTTGCTTTTACTGATTTCTTGCTCGAAAATCTTGTAAATGCCGGTGTCGAACCGTATTACAGACTTGGTGTAACAATCGAAAACCAGTGTTTAATTAAAAAATATTTCACATATCCTCCAAAGGATTATGCGAAATGGGCAAGAATCTGCGAGCATATCATTATGCACTACAACGAAGGTTGGGCAGACGGTTATCATTTCGGAATTACATACTGGGAAATCTGGAATGAGCCCGACCTTGCACGCGGCGAGCTATGGGCGGGTACTGATGAGGAGTATTTCAGACTTTATGAGGTTGCGTCAAAGCATCTTAAAAAAAGATTTGGTGACTCAATCAAGGTCGGCGGTTACGGCAGTGTCGGTTTCTATGCAATAGCACCTGATAAGAACAACACTCCGCCCAATGATGACCAGATTGAAAAAATCACATTCTTTGAAGGCTTTATGGAATACATAAAGAAAACAAATGCACCCATAGACTTCTTCTCGTGGCACACCTATGCTACACCTGACAGAATTGTCACTGCAGATAACTGGCTTGACAACAAGCTTAAAGAATACGGCTATGAAGGGCTCGAAACCCACATCAACGAGTGGAATCCAAGATTTGGTGATAACTTAGGCACAGCAAACCACGCTGCAGAAGCAACAGCAACCATGCTTGCAATGCAGTGCGGTCATCCACAGGTCATGTGCATTTACGATATGAGAAGCACGGGGCGTTGGGCAGCATTCTTTGATGTAAGAACTTCAAAGCCTATCCAGACATATTACGGTTTTGCAGCATTCAACAAGCTGTATCAACTTGGCACACAGGTAAAGCATACCTGTGATACAGAAGATATTTACGCAGTTTGTGCCTCGGACGGTAAAAAGGGTGCTCTGCTCATTTCAAATGTAAGCGGAGAAGATCAGGAGCTTATAATAGAGGGTATTGACTTAACCAATGCAAGATATTCTGTTATTGACGAAACACGTATGCTCTCATGGGCACCAAATGCCGATGTCATAGAAAATGATATGGTAGTTTTAATTGAGTTTGATTGTTAATTGGGGAGTTTACTATGAAATATTCAATGGGAATTGATTTCGGCTCGCTATCAGCAAGAAGCGTGCTTGTAAATCTAACAAACGGAGAGGTCATCGGAAGCTGCGTATCAGAGTACAGACATGCAGTTATGGATGAAAAGCTTCCGTCAGGAGTAACGCTTGGTGCAGACTGGGCATTACAGCATCCAGAGGATTATCTTGATGCATTGTCAGAGGTTTCAAACGGAGTAATTAAAGAAACAGGTGTTTCCCCTACAGATATCGTGGGACTATGTATCGACTTTACAGCAAGTACCGTTATGCCGGTTAAAAGCGACACTACACCACTCTGTTTTTTGGATAGATATAAAGACAACCCCCATGCATATGTCAAAATGTGGAAACATCATTCCGCACAGCCGTATGCAGATAAGCTTCGTGAAGTTGCAGAGGCAAGAAATGAGAAATTTCTGACATACTACAGCGGAAAAGTATCAAGCGAATGGCTTATCCCGAAGCTGTGGCAAATCTTCGACGAAGACAGGTCAGTCTATGATGAGTGTGACAAGTTCATAGAAGCCGGTGACTGGATAAATTGGATGCTTACAGGCACTGAGGTGAGAAGTGCCTGTGGTGCAGGTTACAAGGCTTGCTGGAATTACAACGACGGCTATCCGTCAAAAGAGTTTTTTAAAGCTCTTGACCCGGGGCTTGAAAATGTTGTAGAAGAAAAGTTATCTGCACCTGTAAAACCTTTAGGTTCTGTCGCAGGATATATCAATGAATCAGGCAACAAATTGTCAGGGCTTGCCATTGGTACCCCTGTTTGTGTCAGTGTTATTGATGCTCACGCCGCAGTCCCCGCATCCGGAGTTACTTCACCCGGAAAGTTGCTTATGATTATGGGTACATCCACCTGTCATATGGTGCTTGGTAAGACCGAAAAACCATACCCGGGTATATGCGGAATAGTCAAAGACGGAATGATTGCCGGATATTTCGGATATGAGGCCGGTCAGGCTTGCGTGGGCGACCACTTCGATTGGTTTGTCAATAATTGTACACCCGCAGAATACGTAAACGAGGCAAAAGATCGTAGAATAAGTATTCACACATTGCTTTCAGAAAAGGCTGAGAAATATGCCGCAGGAGAAAGCGGGCTTCTTGCACTCGACTGGTGGAACGGATGCCGAAGTGATCTTATGGAAAGCCGATTGACAGGTGCAATTTTCGGTATGACACTCCAGACAAAACCCGAGGAAATATATCGTGCACTGATAGAGGCAACTGCGTTTGGAACAAAAATAATCACAGATATGTTTTCTGATGCCGATGTCCTCATTGACGAAATCTACGCATGCGGCGGTATCGCAAAGAAAAACCCGTTTATGATGCAGATTTATGCCGATATTTTAGACAAACCGATTTATATAGTCGAATCCGAGCAGGCAGGAGCACTCGGAAGTGCAATGTTCGCTGCTGTTGGCGGCGGATTCTTTAAAACGCTTGATGAAGCTGCTTCGGTTATGGTAAAGAAACCATCATCGGTTTTTGTACCCAATCCGGGAAACACCAAAACATATGCTTATCTGTTCGGCGAGTATAAAAAACTACATGATTATTTCGGTAAAGGCGAAAATGATATCCTTACAAATCTAAAGAACTTAAAATAACAGGAGATAAAAAAATGGAAATTCAAACAACAATGATTACACCGTATAAAAAAGACGGTACAATTGATTTTGACACTGCAATGAAATATGTGGACTGGTACTTTGAAAACGGTCTTGACGGAATTTTTGCCGTTTGCCAGTCAAGTGAGATTTTCTATCTCTCGCTTGAAGAAAAGGTAGAGCTTAATCGCCGTGTTTATGCACGTGCAAAGGAGCTTGAAAACAAACACGGAAGACCATTCACTGTTGTTTCATCAGGTCACACAAGTGATACAATCGAAAATTTCCGGGATTTACTGTAATACAAAAAACACCCATACGGGTGTTTCAGACTGTCGAAAAAGTCCAGAAAAGTGATCCTGTAAAAATGATCGGGATAGACCGCCAGATAGGTCCTGACGGCGGGATGTACCCCCTGGGCCACGGCGTAGCGCTGCCAGATGGCCAGGTCCGCCGAGACGTCGATGTGCTTGACCCGATCCAGCGTGACCATGTCCAGCTCCCGCACGGATTTGTTGTATTCCGGCGGGTTGCCCGCCGCCACGATCACCCAATCCTCCGGCAGGGGGACGTTTCCGAAGGTCTTGTTTTGCAGCAGCTGGAGCATGACGGGGGTCAACGTCTCCGAGACGCAGTTGATCTCATCCAGGAACAGTATGCCGCTGCGCTTCCCGGTGGCCTGCATGGTATCGTAAATGGCAGCGACGATCTCGCTCATGGTGTACTCGGTGACCTGGCATGCCACCCCGCCGTACACCTTTTGGGATATGAACGGCAACCCGATGGCGCTCTGGCGGGTGTGATGGGTCATTGAATAGGCCACCAGGGCGCAGCCGACCTCATCCGCGATCTGCCGCATGATGGCCGTCTTGCCGATGCCCGGCGGGCCGATCAGCAGCACCGGCCGCTGCTTTTCCGTCGGTATTCTGTGGGACCCGTCGGCATTGCGCCGGGTATAGGCCCGGAAAGTGCGGGCGATCTCGTCCTTGGCTTGCTGGATGTTCATTGAATCGATCCTTCCTTTTCACCCTCCAGGCACAGCGGCACGATCCAATCGGGCAGGCTGTAGCCCAGCGCCTTTCGCGTGGCGAACACGAAGGCCGTCTCGTAGGGCGTCGGCTTTCGGGGATACACGCCGTCGCCGTCGGTGAAGTAGATCAGCCCCTTCAGCCGCTTCAGCGCCCCGCCCCTGCGCAGCTTCTCCACCAGGTCGAACACCGGCGTGAAGTTCGTGCCGCCCCGGCCCCGGATCACCAGGTCCTTCGCGTACTTCTTCCACGCCTCCACGGAGTGGATCACCACGTGGGACTGCACGATGGCGTCACACTGCACGATGTGGATCTCCATGTCCGAAAAGAAGCTGTCGTGGCACAGCCCTGAAGGACTTGCTTTGCTTCGAAGCATGCGCTCGATCTCGGCCAGGAACCGCTGCACGATGGGCCGGGTGCAGGAGCCGGAGGTGTCGATGGCGATCACCAGCGATTCCACCTTGAAGCTCTCGGTAACCTCCATAGGCTCGATCATGGGCATGTTGCCAAAGCGCCGCAGGCCGTAGTAATAGGGAATGGGGTCAAAGCTGGCCAGGTCGAGGCGCAGCTCCTCCCTGGTGGTGGCGAAGCGCCGCAGGTACCTTGAAAAATCGTACTTTCCCTCGGCGCGAAGCACCATCCGCTCCTCCCGGCTGCCCGGCGCGAGCCCGTGCCGGCCCGTGCGCACCGTCCCGCCTGGCAGCGCGTCCGGGGCGGGCCAGCGCTGCTCCAGCGCTTCCGAGAGCCATTGGGCATAGGTGGACGCGCGCGCGCCGTGGCCGTCATGCCGTCCTGACGGCGCTTCCCCC
>JAFQJD010000026.1 GCA_017415105.1 Clostridia bacterium
TGCGAGGCACACACCAATCAAAGCCAGCGATATGACGCAGAGGATTCCATAAGCTATACTCATTTTTTATTCCTCCATCATATATTCGTATTATCAGATAAGTCTATTTCTATTCCGTTCCTTTGACAAAAGGAATAGAACCTGCCGAGCAGAGCAAGCTTTGGCTTTCTGTTTTCTCGTTCCCATCTGCTTACAGTTGCAAAGGAAATACCCATTTGACGTGCAAGCGCCTCCTGACTGAGCTGCAGATGCATACGAACAAACTTTATCTGATCCTGAAAGTCCATTGTTTTAACTTTTAATAAACTTACGTTTTCCACAACAGCACCTACCCGAACAATTTTCCTAATATATCACATTATAGCATAATTAGTCATAAGTTTCAATAGATTTGAGGATTTTTAGCGAGTTGACGGTGAGTTTCTTACAAAGCTACATTAATAATTTCTTTTTTCTTTTTCACGGCATAGTCATAAGCAACTGCGGTTCCGCTTTTTGGTTGGTAGTCGAATAAATCATGCTTGCTATTTTTCGTCTTGGCGGAAGATAATTTTCATCGTAATACACCACGCAGTATTTGCTATGGTTAATCATGCCGTATATGACTCCGTTCTTTGAGCTTGATAAGGAAAAAACGTCGGATATCATACGTGCGATAATGTGTTTACATATCGAGGACTGGGAGGCATTTGCGTTTGACCGTCATGGATATTATGATGCAGATATTGACCTCACAAACTGGTACGCATTAAATCTTGATGAAGTGAACAAAAAACTTGACACAAGAACAAAATTCACGAGATACCGTGGCGGAATTCCGTTCCGTTCATCAGGTAACGACTTTATAAAAATGGCATTCGATATGTATTTTGAGACAGGCGATGAGAAAGCACTTGCCTGCGGAAAATGGATGCTTGACAGTTACTATTCGTTGCGAAACAGAGAAACAGGTCTTGTGCCGCAGACGTTTACAACGGGTAAGGATTCAGGAGAATGGGATCCCGAGGAGACATTCAGAGACCAATATACGTCTGCCGGTTACGAACACTACTGGCAGGACCCCAGAGCTATCGGAACTACACCTGAATGGAATATCGGTGACCCGAAATACGGTGACAGATTCTTCAATATATTTGCAGAGGACCTTGTAGACCAGGGCTTCTATCCGGCAGAATACCTTGATACAACTGTTCACGAAAACCTGCTTGAAGGTAACTGGATTAACAGCTCAACACTTGTTGACAATACAACCATTATTGACCTTGTCGTGACTGAAAATATTGAGTGCCTTTGTCGTCGCATCGTCAGGATATACAGTGTATTCTATTGGGACAGTTTCACCGACTCTGAGTGTGATTGTATCCCGAGTCACTATCTCAGTTATGTTTATAGGCTTATTGCTTAAGCCCCAGAGTTTTGCATCATAGGTGTCAATTTGTTTATTGTTGTCCTCAAGCCAGTAGTCGTGGTAATATCCGTCATAGAAATACCACGTGGGAATATCCTGCGGTCTGCCCTGGATTGTTGCCTCAAGGTATGCTAATGCATAATAGTAGTCAGAATTATATCCGCCCATCTGTACTATGTAGTTCTTTCCCGCACCTGTGCCTGTCTGCGCACCGAATTTTGAGAAAATTCCGTATCTGTAATATGCAGAAATCATATTGTCTGCCATACGGCGTGCTACGTTTAAGAACTGTTCGTTACCGCTGCCGATATACAAATCAAGCATATTGATAAGCATTATCGGGTCTGATATGGTTGTATTCATATCAAGCTTACAGCCATCATCGCCAAGTGTATCGGTACCAAGTGAGCCAAGCTTGTATTTGGTTTCTGCATAGAATGACAGAAGCTCACCGATTATCTCTGCTTCCTCTGCCAAATCGTCTCTTGATTTTGCAACACTGTATGCCTTACACAATGCCGTAAAGAAGGATGGGCTCGACTGATCGGATGTAGTAAATGTATAGTTCTGGTTATAGTATTCACCAAAATATCCGTTTCGCTTCGGTTTAAAGCCTGTAAGCTTTGTGCCGTCTGCCATTATTGAATGGAATCCATATGTGCCCTTCTCCCATGCATACTTTACGTAGCCGGCAATGTTCTTAACGGTTACCTCCTGAATGTACCGTCCGTACTCAGGGTCTGTTTCCATAAACCTTTCTGCTGTTCCAGTATGGTTGCACTCTTAAATCAGGATGATCAGACTATTTACGGAATGATGCCGGGAACAACCGAGCTTACTCTTGTTTCGGCAGACTTAAACGTGTCAAAGCGAGTAAAAGTCATAGTAGAATAAGGAGATTGTACGATGAAACGAATAATATCAATAATAACGCTTTTAGCTGTCGTTCTGACGTTCGGGGTTGTCGCTCCGGCATCAGCAACGGAGAGCGGGCATAAATATTATGCCGAAGCAGAGTTCTTAAACGAGCTCGGTATAGTTGAGGGTTATGAGGACGGCACTTACCGTCTTGATAACAGCATCACAAGAATGGAATTCACAGCATTGCTGGTTCGTATGATGGATATGGAAAACCTCATAGAAACGTATGCAAACTATGTGTATTTCACTGATGTAACAGAGAAAGAATGGGGTTACAAGTACGTAAACCTTGCAAATCAGATGGGCTTTATTGAGGGTTACGGTGACGGACTTTTCGGTCCGAACGATAACGTGACAGTAGCACAGGCAGTTAAAATGATAGTATCTGCACTTGGCTATTCACAGACAGCCGAGCTTTCGGGCGGATTCCCGTCAGGATATGTGGCAGTCGGTGGTGACATAGGTCTCTATGACGGACTTACAGGCTATGGTGAGAACGCAACACGTGGTGATGTTATAAAGCTTATGTATAACGCACTTGAAACAGAGGTTATGGGTGCTAACTACGGCCCGAACGGTACAAGCTACACAGAGAGCGAAACCACACTACTTGAAAAGCTTGGCTATACAAAGGTTGAGGGCATAATCACTGCATCATACGGTACATCACTTGAGGGCTCACTTGCAAACGAGGGTAAAATCTCAATCGGCGGTGTGACATATGGAACAACATTGGCAGAGCCAGATAAATATATCGGCTATAATGTAGAAGCATATGTTAAGGAAAATGATGCAAAGGATATGGTATTAACAGCCGTTGTACCAAAACCCAATCAGGATAAAATGACAGTTAAGGCAGAGGATATAGACCCTGCAACAACACCTCTGAAGCTTTACTATTACGAATCAAACAAGACAAGAAATGTTGATATAGAAAGAGACGCATATATCATCTATAACGGTATAATGAGCATTTATATATTCAATAGCACTGCTCAAAATCGGGTGGGTTGCTATGAGATTACTGTTAAAATCGTCAACCGGAGCTAAATATAAGTTAAACAGAAGCTCCTCAACGATATTACTTACAAGACGTTTAAGGTTATTACCCTTAAAGTTCTCATAATAGTAGTCGAGTTTTTTGAACAAATCAATCACATATCCGTTCCCGCTGTAGCTTATCAGGTCAAGGTTTTTTGGGATTTTGTTGAATATCTGATTAGCCAGTATATTCTCATCGAACAGTATATTATAACGCTCATATACGGTGTTGTCATCAAACCTGATTTTGTGCGGTACATTTGCTCTGAAAATTATAAGATTATCTTTATTAAGCTTATATGTCTTTTCGCCGGCAATACCCGAAACATTACCGCTTTTCAAGAATAGCAGCTCACATATATCATGAGTATGTAATTCAAAATCCGTATTCATGGGATTATGTAATACGATATGATTATAGAAAATTTTATTATCTTTGTATTCAGATATACAGTTAGCCATAATTTGCCTCCCTGAATATATACTATATTTCTATTATAATAAAGAACTACACTTTTTGCAAGGTAAAAATATATTTTAATATAAACTCAGATAACAAATAAGGCAATTTTTGTGGATGATATCGAGCAAAGCAGAGGGTGTTGCATAACGCAACACCCTCTCAGACTGTCGAAAAAGTCGTTCTACCGCAAGCAAAACAGAAAATATGTCAAAGGCAGATCTATAAGATTTTGTAACTTAACACACAAAAAACCGCAAGAGAAACATCGAGTTTCCCTTGCGGTTGCTTGCTTTCTGCCAA
>JAFQJD010000027.1 GCA_017415105.1 Clostridia bacterium
AATAATGCCGAAAAATCCTACGTATTGGCAACCTACTGTAATATTAAGATTTTTTACCACGTGTCCCTGACCGTCAAAGTTGCCTTGGAAAGAATTTGTTGAATTACCCATCGGCACCCATTCCTGACCATCATAGTCAATGTCGGCTGTGAGCTTGAAATACTTCGTGTTGTCTGTTCCGTCATTAATCTTTGTTGCCGCATAGGCAAGTTGTTCAGCTGTTGCAATCTCATACGCAGTTTCTGCGGTTAAACCGTCACCGCCTGCATAACCTGTTTCTGCACTTACAGGTACTGCAACAAATAGTGTTGCGAGCATTGCAAGCACAACAAAAAGACTTGTGATTTTTTTCATTTTATCACGTTCCTTTCTTTTTATAAAATTTCACACATTAAGTTTACACTTTAATTATATCATTTTATCGCATAAAATCAAGAACTTTTATATTATTTTGGAACTTTTAGGTAAAATAACGGAATTTTTGAGAGATTATATTTATAATTTTCAGCTTTTATTTTTTAAATAGCTGAAAATTATAAAAAGCAGTGCCGTAGCACTGCTTTTATGGTTTGTACTGAAATCGTCAACCCAAAGTTACTGGTTGTTTGAGCAATCCTCTATCTCAAGCATTGCATCCTTTCTTGACAGCGAAATCTTTCCTGTCTTTTCGTCGATTTCCATAACCTTAACGATCATAGTATCGCCTTCCTTGCAGACATCCTCAACCTTTTCAACTCTCTCTCTGTCAAGCTTTGAGATATGGCAAAGTCCGTCCTTGCCCGGAAGAATTTCAACGAATGCACCGAATGTTGTTATAGTCTTTACAACACCCTTATAGATTCTGCCAAGCTCCGGCTCTTCAACGATTGCCTCGATTGCTTTCTTTGCGGCAATTCCGCTTTTCTGCGTTTCTGCAAAGATATGGATTGTACCATCCTCTTCAATATCAATCTTTGCACCTGTATCAGCAACGATACCCTGAATTACCTTACCGCCCTGACCGATAACTTCTCTTATCTTTTCAGGGTCAATCTTTATTGTCATTACCTTCGGAGCATACTCTGAAAGCTCAGGTCTTACCTCAGGTATCGCCTTTAAGATTACATCGTCAATGATGTGGTAACGTGCATCTCTTGTCTTGCGGAGTGCTTCCTCGATTACCTCGTAAGGAAGACCGTCGTTCTTTATATCAACCTGGATTGATGTGATACCCTTCTTTGTACCTGCTACCTTAAAGTCCATCTCGCCATAGAAGTCCTCAAGTCCCTGAATGTCAACCATAGTAGTGAAGCCTTCATCAGTTGTTATAAGACCGCATGATATACCTGCAACCGGTGCCTTAATCGGAACACCTGCAGCCATAAGTGCAAGAGTTGAACCGCAGACTGAACCTTGTGAAGTTGAACCGTTTGATGAAAGAACCTCTGATACGCAACGGATTGCATACGGGAATTCTTCCTCTGACGGAAGTACCGGAACAAGTGACTTTTCAGCCAATGCACCGTGACCGATTTCACGTCTGCCGGGGCCTCTTGACGGGCGTGTCTCACCTACTGAATATGACGGGAAGTTGTACTGATGCATATATCTCTTTGTTTCCTCAAGACCAAGACCGTCAAGACGCTGTGCCTCTGATAACGGTGCAAGAGTTGCAATGGTAAGAACCTGTGTCTGACCTCTTGTAAACATGCCTGAACCGTGAACTCTTGGCAATACATCAACCTCTGATGCAAGCGGACGGATTTCATCAAGACCTCTGCCATCAACACGTCTGCCCTGATAGAGCCATGCACGAACGATTTCCTTCTGCATCTTATACATTATTTCTTCAAGCTCTGTTGCAATGTCGGGATACTCCTCACTCATTGTTTCGATAATTCTGTCAGTAATAACGCCAATTCTCTCGTCACGAACATTCTTATCATCAGTATCAAGAGCGTGCTCTATATTTGCATATTCAGCTTCCTTGATTTTGTCGTATATCTCGTGGTTAATATCGTGAGCCTCATATTCCATTTTCGGCTTACCGATTTCTGCCCTGATAGAATTTATGAAGTCGCACATTTCCTTGATTACGCCGTGAGCACACTTAAGTCCCTCAAGCATAACCTCTTCTTTTACTTCGTTTGCACCAGCCTCGATCATAACGATCTTTTCCTTTGTGCCGGCAACAGTAACGTGCATGATTGATTCCTCACGTTCTTTTACTGTCGGGTTTATAAGGAAGGTTCCGTCCTCTTTAAGACCAAGCCACACACCTGCGATAGGTCCGTTCCATGGCACGTCCGAAATTGAAAGTGCAACTGCTGTACCTACCAATGCACAGATACCCGGGTCATTGTCCTGATCATCCGAAAGCACGGTATTAACAACCGATACGTCATTTCTCAAATCCGCAGGGAAAAGCGGTCTTATCGGACGGTCAATCATACGGCTTGTAAGAATAGCCGCCTCTGTCGGCTTACCCTCACGCTTTGTATATCCGCCCGGAATCTTACCTACTGCGTAGAGCTTCTCCTCATAGTCTACTGAAAGTGGGAAGAAATCAACGCCTTCTCTGGGTGTACGTGATGCTGTCACGTTTGTCATTACGGCAGTGTCACCGCAACGAACTACACAGTGACCGTTTGTCAGCTGTGCCATTTTGCCTGTCTCAACCTTAAGCGGACGTCCGGCAAATGTGGTTTCGAATGTTCTGAAATTCTCAAACATATCTCTTTTGTCCTTTCTGTTTATAAAACTTTTTCGGGATATGCTTAGCACATAAATACAAAACCCCAGAACAAGGCTCTCTATTTATCTGCTAAGTTACATAATCCCTTGATAAGATATATCAAAACAGGCAAACAGAGCCAAGTCTGTCTGCCTGAATGATAACAATATTATTTTCTGAGACCGAGCTTTGCTACCAGGGCTCTGTATCTTTCAATATCCTGACCCTTAAGGTATGTCATAAGTCTACGTCTCTGACCTACCATCATAAGAAGACCTCTTCTTGAATGGTGATCCTTCTTGTGGATATTAAGATGGTCGTTGTTAAGGTGATTGATCTTCTCTGTAAGAAGTGCAATCTGTACCTCCGGCGAACCTGTATCGCCCTCGTGAGTAGCGAACTCTCTTATTATCTCCTGCTTACGTTCCTTTGTCATCAAAGTCACCTCCTATAATAATAACTATCGCCCTGCTCTGAGAATGCGTTGGTGAGTCGCTTATCTAAGAACGGGTTCCTCGAAAATTTTCAAATTTAAACCAAATAACAAATATATGATTATTTGCCTTCTCTGTTGAAACGCTTGTTGAACTTTTCAACTCTACCGCCTGTATCTACAAGCTTCTGCTTACCTGTGAAGAACGGATGACATGCTGAGCAGATTTCGACTGTGATATTCTCAACAGTTGAGCCTGTCTCAATAACATTACCGCACGCACAAGTGATTGTTGTCTTCTTGTAGTCGGGATGGATATCCTGCTGCATAGCATTACCTCCTTATATAATTACTACGAGTCAAATTCTCGCACACCACTGAATAGTATACCACAGAAAAAACCATTTTGCAAGCTTTTTTTGAAATTTTCTTATGTTATTTTAGCCAAATTTATGCAAATTCTTTCTTCTGAATATGAACACTTTTATTTTCCTTTATTTATTACATTTTTATTATATTGTATCTGTTTTTCAGATTTTATTTCAAATTCACTACATTTTTCAAATATTGTACAATTATTTAATACAAAAATATTTTTTGCTAAATATTTACTTTTTTGATTGACTTTACCGTCGCAAAATTGTATAATGGAACTATAAAAAAACACGGAGGTGTAAAATGAATAAGGAAACAAAAAAGGAACGCTTCGAGAGAATCGCAGAAGCAAGAAAAACAAAAATTCTTGATACTGTGAGATTGCTCGAAAACTGTTCAAACAAATCAAACTATGATTATTCACAAGAAGAAATAAACGGCATTTTTGACGAGTTAAAGACAGCACTTGAAAATGCAAAAGCAAAATTCACGTCTGATACAAAACAAAAACGAATAGATATGTTCAGACGCTCATTTGAGGCAGAATATACATGGCTTGAAGGTTTTATGCGTAATGTGCGTAGATACGGCAACCATGAGGCTTTATTTGACCCTCAGAAAAGCAAACGCTGGTCATATACCGAGCTTAACAGAGAAGCAAACAAACTTGCTAACGCAATTCTTGACAAGGGTGCTAAAAAAGGTAATGTTGTTATGTTCAGGCTTTGCAACTGTCCGGAGTTTATTTTCACTTATCTTGCCTGTCACAAAACAGGCACAGTTGCATGCCCGATAAACACAAGAATTTCCGCAGGCGAAATCGCACAGACAATAGACGATTCCAAACCTGAATTTTTCGTATATCACGCAGAGGAAAAAGAACTCATCGCACAGGCACTCGCAGATGCAAAGCACGTACCGTCTACACTGATAGCCGTAGAGGACGATACAAAAACAGCTCCAGTTCCCGGAGCATCACTTTACGGCGATTTTACAAAATATTCAAAGGACAGCGATCCGGAGCTTAATTGGGAACTGTCAATATACGACGAAACATCAAGACTTTACACCTCCGGTACAACCGGCAGACCCAAGGGTGTTTGTCTTACAAGCATCAATGAGGTGTTAAGTTCACACGATGTTATGATACACTTCCCACTCTCGCCCATTGACAAAACAATGAACACCACTCCGTGGTTCCACAGAGGCGGACTTCATTCAGGCGGCGTAACACCAACACTTTATGCCGGCGGATGCGTAGTAGTAATGAGAAAATTCGAGCCTGTTACGGCACTAAAATACATCGAGGACTACAAACTCACATTTGTAACAGGTGTTCCCAACGTCCTTGCATTGCTCACACTCGAACAGGAGAAAAACGGATACGACCTCAGTTCGCTCCGGGGCATCGTAACAATGGGTGCACCGCTTGAGCGTGCGGCTTGTATTCAGTATCAGAAGGTTCTTACTCCAAACATATTCAACGGATACGGAACAACCGAATCATTCTGGAACACATTCCTTCGTCCGTACGATTTACCCGCAATGGCAGGAACAGCCGGAAGCTCATGTGCAGATGATGATGTACGTGTTGTAAAGGTATTTGACGACAGAAAAGCCAATCCCGACGAGCTTGTTGCACAGGATAATACCGAAGTCGGCGAAGTAATCATTAAATCACACGCAAAATCAGCATACTTCTACTACGATAACGAACCGGAGTCCGACCGCAAGTTCTCTGACGGATACCTTTACACAAACGACCTTGCAACCTGGGACAAGAACCAGTTCATAACAATTGTCGGCAGAAAAGACGATATGATAATCTCAGGCGGCGAAAACATCTACCCGACGCAGATCGAGGAGGTCCTGAACTCACATCCGAAGGTTGCTGATTGTATCGTAACAGCTGCACCCGACAAGGTTCGTGGCGAGCTTGTAACAGCATACGTAGTCAAGGGCGACGATTCACTCACGGTGGCCGAACTTGAGGAATTCTGCAAAAACAGCCGTATGCTTTCAAACTACAAGCGTCCGAGATACTACAGATTTATCTCAGAAGTACCACTCAATGCAACAGGCAAAAAGCTTCATTATAAAATGAAAGAAATGGCAAAAGAGGATTTATTGAACGGATTACTTATCCGTGCATAACAATCATGGATAAACACAAAATAAGTGTGTCGTTATGACACACTTATTTTCACGAGGTGAAAGCCATGGAATTTAACTCAACAATAGATTTATTAAAATCTGACCCTAAAGCACAGTCGTATTTCGACTCGCTGCCCGCAAACGTACAGCAACAGCTCTTAGACAAGTACACGGGTGCAAAGAACGTCGATGAATTACGCGTGTTTGGTGACGATTTAATAACAAGTATCTAAAAAGCGTGCAGACTTATCTGCACGCTTTATTATACCATTATTATCTGATAGCAAACTCTGTTTCCTTGTCAAAGAAATGAAGTCTGTTAACATCAAAGCCAACCTTAACAGTATCCTCAGCCTTTGATGTTGAACGGGCATTTACTCTTGCAGTAAACGGAGCACCCTCAATCTGGAGATAGAGATATGTTTCAGCACCCATCATTTCTGTTACATCAACATATGCCTCAACTGTTGCATTCGGATATGTAGAAAGGAATGCCTCATCATCATGAATATCTTCAGGTCTGATACCCATAACAACTTCCTTACCAACATAATCAGCAAGTGCACCTGCTTTACCTTCAGGAATAGCAACCTTGTTAGCACCAAATACAGCACAAACGCCCTCGCCATCCTTCTCAATTGTTACATCAACAAAGTTCATCTGCGGTGAGCCGATGAAGCCAGCAACGAACTGGTTACACGGGTTGTTATAAAGATTGTTCGGTGAGTCGATCTGCTGAACAACACCGTCCTTCATAACAACAATTCTTGTACCCATTGTCATAGCCTCTGTCTGGTCATGAGTAACGTAGATAAATGTTGTCTTAAGCTTATTATGAAGCTTCTTGATCTCTGTTCTCATCGCAACACGGAGCTTTGCATCAAGGTTTGAAAGCGGTTCGTCCATAAGGAATACCTTCGGTGAACGTACAATCGCACGACCCATAGCAACTCTCTGTCTCTGACCGCCCGAAAGAGCCTTCGGCTTTCTGTCAAGCAAATGCTCAATATCAAGAATCTTTGCAGCCTCTGTAACACGCTTTTTGATTTCATCCTTCGGAGTCTTGCGAAGCTTCAAAGCGAATGCCATGTTATCAAAAACTGTCATATGCGGATACAAAGCGTAGCTCTGGAATACCATTGCTATATCTCTGTCCTTCGGAGCAACGTCGTTCATCAACTTGCCGCCTATGTAAAGCTCACCCTCTGAAATTTCCTCAAGACCTGCAATCATACGAAGTGTTGTTGACTTACCGCAGCCTGAAGGACCAACAAGGATGATAAACTCCTTATCCTCAATGTCGATACAGAAGTCACTAACTGCTGTTACATTGCCTGAGTATCTTTTGTAGATGTTCTTTAACTGTAAATCTGCCATCTTAATAAAACCTCTCTTTATATAAAATAATATTTTTTTAAACTGAACCCGGATTTATAAAAACCTATAATTCAAGTTTTATCGTATATATGATAACATATTTTTTTGCAAATTGTTAGTCTTATAATAACCAAATTTAAAATGATTTTTTTGTATAAACTCCCCAATGTAAATTTTAACCTATAATTACATCCGTTTTTTGGTTATTTTGCATATATCAATTTTGACCACAAACTCTATTGAATTATGATGCAAATTTAACAATATTGCCCTGTCCTATTCTTCATCTATAAAAACATAGACATATTTATATCCAAGATTAACAATAGACGAATATTCATCATCCGAAAGACGCGAATGCAGATATGCTTTTAATCCTTCCTTATCGGACAGATACATCTTCATTTCCTCAATGTCAAGCTTCTTCATAATCGTGGTAAATGTTGAAAACTCTTCAGACGTCATATTTGCCCGCAGCTTCTCATACGCTGATTTTACAATATCAGGTGTTGCGGTCGGTTCATTCTGTGCTTCTTCGATAATCTTTTCAGCCTCAACAACGTCCTCCGCCTTTACTCTGTCAGATGTGCGTTCGTCACTGTACTCAACATCAGCTTTACCGTTTTCATCGCCGTCATTAACCTGTATTGTTTCAACACCGACCTTATACGAAGCATACTTTGTACTCAAAGAATTTTTCTTTGTATCAAGCGTATCTTCGGACTCGTGCTCGTCAAGAACCTGCTGTGCATATGCAACATCGTCACGTTTGTACTTATTATACGCACGCACAAAATTTGAATAGGTTGCATCTTCAATTACACCGTTCTCATGCAAATCTGCTGCTTCTTCGTATAGCTCGTCAAGAATTCTGTCCTGCTTCACATACTCACCTATTTCTTCAACAATAGGCTCTATATATTTCGGTGTTATATAGTATCTGTAAATAAGAACACCGCTTATGACAAGAACCGCCACAGTAAGAATCGACGCAATTGCCGCAATATGCCACTTTCTCATAATCTAAACCCTTTCAAAAAATATTAGTACATTTTACCGCCGACATCTCCGCCCATAAGATGGAAATGTATATGGAACACCGTCTGTCCGGCATCTTTACCACAGTTATTCACTATGCGGTAGCCTGTTTCTGAAACACCAAGAATCTTTGCAATTTCAGGTATCGCAGTATAAATATCAGCAACTGCCGAACTGTTTTCTGCCGTTATTTCATTCGCCGATGCGATATGCGTTTTCGGAACAATAACCACATGCACAGGTGCTTGCGGTGCTATGTCATAAAAAGCATAGACTTTATCATTCTCAAAAACCTTTTTTGACGGTATTTCACCGTTTATTATTTTACAGAATAAACAATCGTTCATTTTCGTGTCCTTTCTATACACCATAAGCATATATGCATCAATAAGCGTTTATGGAGAATGCATTTTCATAAGTTTGAGCATTCGTAATAAATACTTATTGATGTGAGATTATCGCATTTGTCAGGCTCCAATTTGAGCTGTTACCACTTCATCAACCTTTGCCAATGCATCATCTATCTTCATTGCATCAGTGCCGCCGCCCTGAGCCATATCCGGCTTACCGCCGCCACGACCACCACAGATTGCTGTCACTTCTTTTATAATGTTACCGCAATGAACACCTGCTTTAACAGCTTCAGGCATTGCCATTGCAACAAATGTTATCTTTCCGTCAGTATTTGTTGAAAGAACAACAACACCGTTTGTCATCTGTGCTTTGGCAGTATCTGCCATCGTCTTGAGTTCATTAACTTCAATACCATCGATGTGTGCTGTAAGCAAACTTATATCACCTATATGCTTGATGCCTGCAAGCATTGACTTTGTACGCATTGCCGCCATCTTTTCGCCCAGATCTGTAAGCTTCTTCTCAAGCTCACGGTACTCACCCATAACAGCTTCTGCTTTCTGGGCAAGCTCCATAATACGGTTTGTCTTAAGGTTCTGTGCAGTGTCTGCAAGGATTCCCTCATAAGTGTTTATGAGGTTCAATACACCCGCACCTGTTACGGCCTCAATTCTTCTTACACCCGCCGCAACACCGGTTTCAGATGTAATCTTGAACAGACCACACTCCGATGTATTTGCAAGATGTGTACCGCCGCAGAATTCAACACTGTAATCACCCATTGATACAACTCGCACAACATCACCGTACTTTTCACCGAACTGTGCTGTTGCACCAAGCTTTTTAGCCTCTTCTATCGGAAGCTCCTTTACAACTATCGGCATACACGCAAGAATTGCATTATTAACCTTTGCCTCTGCCTCTTTAATCTGCTCCGTTGTCATAGCCTCAAAGTGTGAGAAGTCAAATCTTAAATGTGTACTGCTCACCATTGAGCCTGCCTGTGCAACGTGCGCGCCAAGGATTTCTTTTAATGCCTTATGCAAAAGATGTGTTGCACTGTGGTTACGGCTTATAGCCATTCTGTTTGATTTATCAACTGATAATGTTGCCTTTCCTGTTGTGAGAATACCCGAAACAAGCTCTGCCTCGTGCACATACACGCCGTCACCTGTTTTTGTAGTATTTATTACAGATGCAACATTTCCGTTCTGCGAAATCTCACCCATATCTCCTGACTGACCGCCCATTTCTGCATAGAACGGTGTTTTGTCAGCAACTATATAGAACTTACCCTCATTTTCCGAAACCGCAAGAATTTCAGCATCACAAGAAAGTTCATCATATCCCACAAACTCTGTTGCGGAAATATTCTTAAAATCAAAAACAGTGTCATCAGCCCAGCTTGAACCAACTCCTCTTGTTTCCTTACCTGTAGTCTTCTGTTTTGTCATCGCCTTATCAAAACCGTCAGTATCAACACCAAGTCCCTGCTCTGCCGCCATTTCAACCGTCAAATCAAGCGGGAAACCGTAAGTGTCGTGAAGCTTGAACGCATCCTCGCCCGCAATTTCATTCTTCCCCTGTGCTTTTGCATCCTCGATATATTTAGCAAGAACAACAAGTCCGTTATCTATAGTTGCGTGGAAACGCTCTTCTTCCTTCTTTACAATAGTTGTTATATACTCGCGTTTTTCCTCAAGCTCAGGATATGCTGACTTTGACGCATCAATAACCGTCTGAACAAGCTCACCAAGGAACTTGCCGTCAATGTTAAGAAGCTTTCCGTGACGTGCCGCACGGCGAAGCAAACGTCTTAGGACGTAGCCTCTGCCCTCGTTTGACGGAATAACACCGTCTGAAACCATCATAACAGTTGAACGGATATGGTCTGCTATAACACGGAGTGAAATATCTGTTTTCTCGTCCTGCTTGTACTCCACACCTGCAATCTTTGATGCGTGCTTTATAACGTCCTGAACAGTGTCAACCTCAAACAAGTTACCTACTCCCTGCATAACAACAGCAAGTCTTTCAAGACCCATACCTGTATCGATATTCGGATTGGCAAGCGGATTGTAGTTTCCGTTCTCGTCCTTATCAAACTGTGTGAATACGAGGTTCCATACCTCCATAAATCTGTCACAGTCACAGCCTACACCACAATCAGGCGAACCGCAGCCATATTCTTCGCCACGGTCAAAGTAAATTTCAGAACACGGACCGCACGGGCCTGTGCCGTGCTCCCAGAAGTTGTCCTCTTTACCGAGCTTAACTATATGCTTCGGGTCAACACCAACCTCGTTTATCCAGATTTCCTTTGCTTCTTCGTCTTCTTCGTAAACTGAAACCCAGAGCTTTTCTTCAGGGATTTCCATTACCTTTGTAAAGAACTCCCACGCCCACGCAGTTGCTTCGCGTTTGAAGTAGTCACCAAACGAAAAGTTGCCGAGCATCTCAAAGAAAGTACCGTGACGTGCTGTTTTGCCGACACGCTCAATATCCGGTGTTCTGATACATTTCTGGCAAGTTGTAACTCTGCGTCTTGGCGGCTCCTCTGCAAGTGTGAACCATTTCTTCATTGGTGCCATACCTGAGTTAATCAGAAGCAGACTTGCATCATTTTTCGGTACAAGTGAAAATGAGTTAAGTCGCAGACATCCCTTCGATTCAAAAAAGCTCAAAAACTTCTCACGAATTTCGTTTACTCCCATATATTTCATAGAAAATCATTCCCTTTCTTTATCTGTAAGTAATCAAATTAATTCACATTATATTATACTATAAAACAGCATTATATGTCAAGTATAAAACACTAAAAAATCAGGCTTTCGCCTGATTTTTAAAGTATATCATTTTTCAGAATATCATCATACGTTTCACGTTTTACTATAACCTTTGCATTACAGCCCGAAACTGCCACCATTGCAGGTCTTGGTATTCTGTTGTAGTTAGATGACATAGAATAGTTATAAGCACCCGTTGCAAGAACTGCTAAAATATCGCCGGGCTCCGCAGGCTGAATAGGAGCATTCTCGATTATGAGGTCACCGCTTTCACAGCACTTGCCTGCAATAGTCGCAACGTCCGTTTTTGCATCGCCTGCCTTATTGGCTATAACTGCAGTATATTCCGCCTCATACATAATGTATCTCGGGTTATCTGATATGCCACCGTCAATGCTCACATATTTTCTGACATTCTTAATGTCCTTAACCGCACCTACAGTATAAAGAGTGATTCCTGCCGGTGCAGATATTGAACGGCCCGGCTCCATAAGAATAAACGGAACGTCAAGACCGTGTTTTTGTGCCGATGCTTTTACCACCTGCGACACGTGCTTTATATACTCGTCATACGGCACAGGATCATCCGATTCGACATATCTTATTCCGAATCCGCCGCCGAGATTAAGATTTTTGATACAAAGACCAAGCTTGTTTTTAAGCTCACCTGCAAAATCCATCATAATCTCTGCTGCCTTACAGAACGGATCAACATCAAATATCTGTGAACCTATATGGCAGTGTAAGCCGTCAGGATTTACATTCGACATCTTGTGTGCCGCTTCATAAATCTCAAACGCCTCACCGTTTTCAAGTGCAACGCCGAATTTCGAATCAATCTGTCCGGTCTGTATAAAATCGTGAGTATGAGCATCAACACCGGGCTTTATACGGAACATTATATTCTGTATAATTCCGTGTTTTTTCGCAATTTCATTCAGACGCTCAAGCTCGTACATATTATCCACGATTATGTGTCCTACGCCGTTTGATACTGCCATTTCCAGCTCATCATCGGTTTTGTTGTTGCCGTGGAAATACACCTTATCCATCGGGAAGCCTGTTTTTATTGCAGTATAGAGCTCGCCACCCGATACCACATCAGCACCAAGTCCCTCTTGTTTTATTATATTAAATGTATGAAGTGTGCAGAGAGATTTGTTTGCATACAAAACCAAACCGTTACCGTCATAGTATTGGTCTATCGCATTCTTGTAAACACGGCAGTTTTTTCTGAATAAATCCTCGTCAAGAACATATAGCGGTGTGCCAAACTCTTTAGCAAGTTCTACCGTATCAAATCCGCCTATGGCAAGGTGATTATTCTCATTTACTGTCAGGTTTTCTGAAACAAACATCTCTCTCAATTCCTTTTACTGCATTATGATGCATTCTCCTCACGTTCAGGAAGTGCCAGTTTTTCCGTCAGTGTTTTCGGATCGTGCTTAATTATAACAGGCGATTTTTTATCTGTTATACATTCTTTTGTAATTATAACCTTTGCAATATCGGTGTCTGACGGGGTTTCAAACATAATATCCGTCATACATTCCTCAATTATTCCACGCAAGCCACGTGCACCGGTGTTTCTCTCTATTGCCTTATCAGCAATCTCCTCAATAGCATCCGGCTCGAACTCAAGCTCAACATCGTCAAAGCCCATAAGTGCCTTGTACTGTTTAACAAGTGCATTCTTCGGTTTCGTAAGAATTGTGACAAGTGTGTCACGGTCAAGCTTGTCGAGTGTTGCAAACACAGGAAGTCTGCCGATAAATTCCGGTATAAGACCGAATTTGAGCAAGTCTTGCGGTGTTATTAGTTTTAAGAGTTCTGAAACATCACGTTCCTTTTTACTTTCAACCTTTGCACCAAAGCCCATTGCTTTTTTACCGCAACGTGCATCAATAATATTTTCGATACCGTCAAATGCACCACCGCAAATGAACAAAATGTTAGTTGTGTCAATCTGTATCATTTCCTGATGCGGATGCTTTCTTCCTCCCTGCGGCGGAACTGATGCAACAGTGCCCTCAAGCATCTTAAGTAACGCCTGCTGAACACCCTCACCACTTACGTCACGTGTTATAGACACATTCTCGCTCTTGCGTGCGATTTTATCAATCTCATCGATGTAGATTATACCATGCTCTGCAGCATCAATATCATAATCAGCCGCCTGAATGAGCTTCAATAGGATATTTTCAACATCCTCGCCCACATATCCGGCTTCTGTTAAAGAAGTCGCATCAGCAATAGCAAACGGTACGTTCAGGATTTTGGCAAGATTCTGAACAATGAATGTTTTACCGCTTCCTGTCGGACCTATCATAAGTATATTACTTTTCTGAAGCTCAACACCATTTGCATCTGTTGTATGATTGATACGCTTATAGTGATTGTACACAGCAACAGCAAGTATCTTTTTTGCCTGGTCCTGACCTATTATATAATCGTCAAGAAACTCTTTGATTTCACGCGGAGCAGGAGGCTTTACGAGGTAATCAAAGTCCTGTGCCGGCTGTGGAGCTTCTTCCTCCAGTATGTCATAGCAACGTGCAACGCAGTCCATGCATATGCACGCTCCTACTCCCATTATAAGCGAACCGGTCTCCGATTCCTTACGGCCGCAGAAAGCACAAAAATGCTCGTTTATTTTATCGCTCATAAATACCTCACTTAAGTTACTTTCTTTCCGAAGCTGATACTATAACCTCATCTACAAGTCCGTATTCCTTTGCCTCGAGTGCGTCCATAAAGTTGTCACGCTCTGTATCATTGCATACCTGCTTATAGGTTTTGCCTGTACGCTCTGCAAGAATACGGTTCATTTTCTCTTTTGTCTTTACTAAATGGTCAGTATAAATCTTGATATCAGTTGTCTGACCACTCAGACCACCACCTGAAATAAGTGGCTGGTGTATCATGATTTCACTGCTTGGCAATGCATATCTCTTACCCTTTGCACCTGCGGCAAGCAGGAACGCACCCATTGAGGCAGCCATACCGATACAGATTGTTGATACATCACACTTGATATAGTTCATAGTATCATATATCGCCATACCTGCTGTTATTGAGCCGCCGGGGCTGTTGATGTAAAGCTGTATATCCTTATCGGGGTCTTTCGCTTCAAGATACAAAAGCTGCGCAACGATAAGTGACGCTGTTGTTTCATTAACATCCTCGCCTAAGAATATAATTCTGTCCTCTAAAAGACGTGAATATATATCGTAGCTGCGTTCTCCTCTGTTGTTCTGTTCGATTACATAAGGCATTGTTGCCATAGTTATCCCTCCTGTTTTAAAAAATCCCTTGAATGGTTACACGCTTTTATGCATTGCACCAAATTTATCAAAAGTTAATTATTCAACAATTGCGTTGTTTGAAAGCATTTCGATAGTCTTTGTGAATACCATATCCTTCTTGATATTCTCCATCTCAGGCTCTGCGATAAGCTCCTTAAGTTTATCAACTTCCATGTTGTACTTCTTAGCCATATCAACAAGGTTCATTTCAACCTCTTCAGGGCTTACTTCAATACCCTCTGTCTTTGAGATAGCGTCGATTACAAGGCTTCCGCTAACCTGTGTTTTAGCCTGCTCACGGTATACTTCTCTCATCTGCTCCATTGTCTGACCTGTGTACTGCATGTACATCTCAAGGCTCATACCCTGGTATGACATTCTCTGTGCCATATCGTTTATCATGTTGTCAATCTGACCTTCGATCATAGCATCCGGCAAATCGAATTCAGCATTCTCAACAGCCTTTTCGATAACCTTATTCTGTATCTCAGCCTCTGCCTTTTCCTTAGCTTTTTCTTCAAGCTTTGCTCTTACGTCTGCTTTGTACTCAGCAAGTGTATCAAACTCGCTTACCTCGCTTGCGAAATCATCGTCAAGCTCCGGAAGCTCGCGAACCTTTATCTCGTTAACCTTTACCTTGAATACTGCCGGCTTACCCTTAAGCTCTTCTGCATGGTACTCCTCGGGGAATGTAACGTTAACGTCAACAAGGTCGTCAATGTTTGCACCGATAAGCTGATCCTCAAAGCCGGGGATAAATGTGTTTGAACCGATTTCAAGCTCGTAGTTCTCACCCTTACCGCCCTCGAACGGTACATCATCAACAAAGCCTTCAAAGTCGATAACAGCTATGTCACCACTTGCAACTGCACGGTCATCAACGCTTATAAGTCTTGCATTTCTTGCTCTTACTGCCTCAATGTCCTTGTCAACATCCTCATCTGATACAGTATAGTCAACTTTTTCCACCTTTATACCCTTGTACTCGCCAAGCTTAACCTCAGGTCTTGTTGTACAAAGAGCTGTAAATACAACTGGCTCGCCGTCCTTGATTTCCTCAACATCGAACTCCGGACGTGCAACAACATCAAGACCGCTTTCCTTTAAAGCTGCCTCATATGCGTCGGGCAAAACATCATTTAGTGCATCATCATAGAACACTGCCTTTGTATAGTTCTTTATAACTATAGCCTTAGGAGCCTTACCCTTTCTGAAACCCGGGATATCGAACTTGCTCTTGTTCTTGTTATAAGCTCTGTCGATAGCCTTTTCAAACTCTTCTGCACTTACCTCAAAAGTAAGCTTTGATAAATTCTTCTCAACTTCTTCACACTTGAATGCCATGTGATTAGTCCTCCTTTTGTTTTATGCGATACTTCCGCATTATTAAAATCTGTATAATTATAACACATAACAAAAAAAAATGCAATTGATTTCACAAATTTTTTATTAAATAACTAACTTTAACACAAAAACTCACATTAAATAGTACAAAAACACAAAAAAAGAGCTGTTACAAAACTTGCAACAGCTTACCTTCTCTGATGTTAGTTAAATTTGATGGCTTCATCGAAACTATAATTTCGTTTTATAGTAGCAGAATTACCACTATTTATACTACTATTTATAAAGTTGTCAATCCCTTGACCGTATGGAGCTGATAACGGGAGTGTTTCATTTGCTGATACACATTCCACATCAAATATCGAAATCTTAATTTCAGGCTTTATGTACATTCTCATTGTGCATCAGCCTCCTTTTCTGCCAAATACAAATTAATACCTTTGTCTTTTTGAGAAATATTATATATTTGTATTCCATAGGCAATGTCAGAATCGCCGGTAAAATTAGTTTCTATCGGTTTAAGTTCTATATGTCCGTGACAAGTTCCTCCGTCAGCAGAAACAAGGTACACCTTATCAAAAATCTTGCCTGCCTTCGCCGTGAAAACAAAACTCTTTTTGTAGTAGTCTCCCTCTGTCTTATTAGAAAAGTTTTCATTCTCATGCGACTCCGGCTCATCTGCTACCGTCATCTTATAAGCACGATCAAATGTTACAGCACCGGATTTTCCGGTTAAAACAAAACTGTCTGTCGAAAAATTTATAACCTTCGTATCGCCATCACTGTTTCCAAATGTAGCTATATATTTGTCTTTTTCAACACCATCTTTTAACATAAAGTTCATAACAGAGCCCAAACCACCCGATTGCTGATCAACATAAACAACACCGCTTGCATCTGTAGTTCCGGCTTTTCTTATAAGAACAGTAGTATATTCTTTGCCATCTACGTCATTATAATCACCAATGTGTACCGAGTTATCTGAACCAAAATATACATCCTGCTCTGATTCTGCCGCAAATGTACATATCCCACATAAAACAACAGCACATGCAAACAAGCCTGCCACAACTTTCTTCATTGCCATACCTCCATTTATTGTTATATTTAAAGAGATATTACATCAAAACATATCTCTGCTAATCATACACTATTATAAGTATAACACATTCAGATTAAGTTTGCAAGACCTTTTTTTAATTTTTTTACTTTTCTGACAAATATTTGTTTATAGCATCGATAAGTCCCTGTGCCTCAATACCGTGTACTGCACAAGCCTCTTCAATTGTTTCGCCCTGTGATGCGGGACAGCCTACACAGTGCATACCTGACGCCATAAGAATTTCAGCAATTCCCATATCAATCATAAGTGCCTCACCTATTAAAGTATCCTTTGTTACTGATTTTGCCATTCTATTATTCTCCTCTCTCATTAAAACAAGCTTCAAATTCATCGCCTGTAATTGTTTCCTTTTCCAGCAGAAGCTCTGCGACCTTTTCGAGCACCTCACGGTTCTCGTTTATTATTTTTTCTGTCGCCTTATACTGCTTCATTATAATGTTTTTAATTTCAGCATCAATTTCTGATGCAGTGTTTTCCGAATACGCCTTTGCGTGACCGTAATCACGGCCAATAAATACCTCGCCGCCATCATCATATGAAACGGGGCCAATTTTTTCGCTCATTCCATATCGGAGCACCATATCACGTGCAAGTGCTGTTGCACGTTCAATATCGTTTGATGCACCTGTACTTATATCATCAAGGACAACTGCTTCTGCAACCCTGCCGCCAAGCATTACTATTATTTTGTTAAGCATCTCGTTTCTTGATGCATACATTCTGTTGTCAGATTCCGGCTGATACATTGTAAACCCACCGGCTCTGCCTCTTGGTATAATGGAAACTGTCGTTACGCTCTGTGTGTTATCAACCACACGTGCCACAACCGCATGACCTGCTTCATGATACGCAGTAAGCTTTTTTTCCTCATCCGAAAGCACACGTGAGCGTTTCTCACTGCCCATCATAACCTTAAGATTTGCCGCTTCGATGTCCTCGCTCTTTATTTCTTCACGGTCTGCCTTTGCCGCAAGGATTGCCGCCTCGTTAAGAAGATTTGAAAGCTCTGCTCCTGAATATCCTGTTGTTATTTTTGCGATTTTTGCAAGGTCAACATCATCAGCAAGCGGTTTTCCTTTTGCATGTACCTTAAGAACCTCTTCTCTGCCCTTTATATCCGGATAGTCAACAACTATCTGTCTGTCAAATCTGCCCGGACGTAGCAACGCCTTATCAAGTATATCAGGACGGTTTGTAGCTGCAATTATTATAACGCCGTCGTTTTCTGAGAATCCGTCCATCTCAACCAGAAGCTGGTTAAGTGTCTGTTCTCTCTCATCATGACCGCCGCCCATGCCGGCACCACGTTTTCTTCCGACCGCATCAATTTCGTCAATGAACACTATACAGGGCTTCGCCTTTTTAGCCTGCTCAAAAAGGTCACGCACTCTTGATGCACCAACGCCTACATACAGCTCTACAAAATCCGAACCGCTTATTGAGAAAAACGGTACTCCAGCCTCACCTGCAACGGCTTTTGCCAATAGAGTTTTACCGTTACCGGGTGAGCCTACAAGCAATATTCCTCTCGGGATTTTCGCACCAAGCTTTGTATACTTTTCAGGTGCTTTAAGAAAATCCACCACTTCTTCAAGCTCTGCTTTTTCCTCATCCGCACCTGCCACGTTTTCAAATGTGATATCCTTCTTATCAACCGCAAGCTTTGCACGGCTCTTTGTGAACCCACCGCCTGCACCCTTTTTTGTAAATGTGGAAAGGAGTATAAAAAGCAGTATTACAAAAAATACAATCTCAAATGAGCTTAAAAGAGAAAATCTTGGTTCATCATAGGTGACTTTTATGCCACCTGTTGCTTCCTGCTCAAGAAGCTCCTCACCTATATCCTTATGAAACTGTTCACTGCCGGGTATCTCGGCAACACATTCGGACTCCACGCCATTTGAACTGTCGCGTCTTTTTACCTTTGCAGTATCACCGGAAATCTCAATTTCAGATACCTGTTCGGTCTTTATTATATATATAAGCTCCGAATACGGAATTTCAACCGGTTTGTCTGCATTACGGTTATAAAACGCAAACACAGCAAGACCAATTGCACATATTATAATCCATACCCCGATATTCTTTGCCATTTTTTTCACTCAATCACCTCGTTATAAAAGCACTGTAGAAATTATTGTATCATAATATATACTTAAATTCAATATATAATATTTATTTTTATACCATTTTTGTAAAATTTAAACCTCTCATCACGTCGGTAACCGATAATCCATGCTATACTATCACCAATACGCAGGATACCGGTACGGCTACGCATATGCTGAGGGATTTTCTCATTTATCATATATTCCTTCACAGATTTTGAGCCTGTCATCCCTGATGGTACAAATCTGTCACCCTGTCGTCTGTTTGTTACAGTAACACAACCCACTCCATCGGGCAACATAAAATACTTTGCACCGTCATTGCATCTTTCATCTGCACGGCACACCTCCACAGTATAACCAAGCTCTGGAATAAAGCACTTCTCGCCCAATTTAATATCATACGAAAAATCTTCACAGTCCGTCTGTGCATAATCAAAAATAAGTTTTCCGTATTCAATTCTTGCGACAACACCCCTTGCAATATCACAGCTTGTACCCGTCCTGCAGGTTTTGCACAGTTTATATACAGCATCGACAACTGATGAAGAAATACCAGCTGTTGTGCATACATTATCCGTCATCGTACGTATCACACGTCTTGCGATTGCTTTATGGAGCGAAACAATTTCACCGGCATCTGCTGTGTTACCGCTTACAAGTCTGTCATACTCATTACGTGCCATCTTTTCAAGGAAATCTTCATCGTCACGGATAATTTTCGCATTTGCAGTAACAGTATCACAGAAGTTCGGATTAAATTCCTTTTCTATTTCCGGAATGAGTATATTCCTTATTTTGTTTCGTGTGTACACTGTATCAAGGTTGGTTTTGTCCGTTACATAATCAAGCGAGTTGTCCTCGCAGTACTTTTCTATCTCACATCTCGAAACGTCAAGCAAAGGACGTATGAACCGGTCACGTCTGTACGGAATTCCGCACAAGCCTGCCGTTGCACTTCCACGCATAAAGTTCATAACGATTGTTTCAGCACTGTCATTTTTGTGATGTGCAGTTGCCGTAACATCAATATTATGAGTTTCCATAAGCTCGGCAAAAAAATCATAGCGGACCTTTCTTCCTGCCATTTCCTCACTTATGCCCCATTCGCTCGCCAATGCCCGCACGTCCGCGTCCTTCACAAAACACTCTATACCTGACCGACTGCATAACTGCCTTGAAAATTCTGCATCTCGTACTGCTTCATCGCCACGCAGTCCGTGATTTACGTGAGCCGCATATACCTTGAAGCCGTGTTTTTGTGAGAGACTGTGCATAATATGAAGCAATGCCACACTGTCAGCCCCACCGGAAAGTGCTACCAATACCGAATTGATGGCCAGCATATTATGCTCACGCATTGTATCAAGAACCTTATCTGTCATATACTCACCTATTTCAAGAGGAGGCATTATGCCTCCTCGTTTACTTTAAACTCCACATTCAAGAACTTCGTGTATTCACCCTTAAAACCAAGCGGGAATGTGTCAACATCACCGCTTCGGTTTTTAGCGATGATACACTCTGCAAGTTCCTTTTCCTCCGGATTCTTGCTGTAGTAATAGTTTCGGAACAAAAACATTACCATATCCGCATCCTGTTCAATCGCACCCGATTCACGCAAGTCTGAAAGTATCGGTTTTTTACCCTTCTGACTTTCGCTTTCACGCTTTAGCTGTGACAGTGCAATAACAGGTATATCAAGTTCTTTTGCAAGCACCTTCAAAGAACGAGAAATTTCTGATATTTCCTGCTGACGGCTTTCGCTTCTGCCACTGCCCTGCATCAGCTGAAGGTAGTCAATAACTATCATATCAAGATTTTTCATCTGCTTAAGACGCCTGCATTTTGCACGTATCTGTGACACAGTTATTGATGCAGAATCATCTATGTATACGGGTGCTTTTGCAATAGTATCTGCAACATCACATATTTTTTCCCAGTCATCAGGCTCCATTGTGCCTGTGCGTATTCTTCCGTTGCTTACAAGTGCCTGAGAACATAATATTCTGTTCACTATCTGCTCACGCGGCATTTCAAGGTTAAATATAGCAACAGTCTTGCCGAGATTTATACTTACGTATTCGGCTATATTAACTGCAAACGCAGATTTACCCATACCCGGACGTCCTGCAATAATTATAAGCTCACCGCCGTGAAATCCACCGGTACGTTTATTAAGCTCATCAAAGCCCGTGGGTATACCCGTTATTCCGCCGGCATTCCCTGCATTGCGGGCCATATCGTCATAGCTTGACTGCAAAACCTCACTTATGTGCACAATATCAGTCTGCTCACGTGATGAGGATATATCAAAAATCATCTGCTCCGAACGCTCGAGAACCTGCGAAACAGTATCCTGCTCGCTGTAAGCCATTTTTGATATTGATTCCGCCTGACGTATAAGCATACGAAGTATTGCTTTTTCCCTGATAATATCAGAATAATATTTTACGTTCTGTGTAGTAGGGACACTTACCGACAGTTTTTTAAGGTAGTCGATACCTCCTGCCGCATCAAGCTTATTTTTTATTTTCAGCTGTTCGGAAATTGTTACGAAGTCAATGGCCTGATTTGCGTTGAACAAATCCATTACTGCTTCAAATATGAACTTGTTCGCTGAGAAATAAAAATCATCGGGCTTTAAAACCTGTGCCGCCTCTCCGACACTTTCACCGTCTATTAAGGCACTGCCAAGCACAGCCTGTTCAGCCTCCATATTAAAAGGCAGATCACGCTCAGTTATTGCCGGTATTGTCGATTCTGTGTCATAAAGGATTTCATTCTCTTCCATCATTACGACCTTGCTCCTTTGTAAATTACTGTTTCTCTACGTTTACTCTCAATGTTCCTGTAATACCTGTGTATAGTTTAACTGTTACTTCTGTAACGCCTAATGTCTTTATACCGTCAGGTAAAACAAACTTTTTCTTATCAAGCTTTATATGATACTGATTTGTCAGAGCTTCTGAAACATCCTTTGATGTTATTGAACCGAAAAGCTTACCGCTATCGCCTGCTTTTGCCTTGAGATTAACAACAATCTCCTTCATCTGCTCTGCAAGCTTTTTAGCTTCCTCTGTATCTGTCTTTATTTTATATTCTGCAGACTCCTGCTTTCCTTTCAGGTCGTTAAGATTAGACTTTGTCGCTTCAGTTGCAAGACCTTTTGCAAGCAGAAAATTTCTTGCGTATCCGTCAGATACATTTACTACCTGTCCCTTCTTACCCTGACCTTTTACATCCTGTGTTAATATAACTTTCATTTTTATCCTTTCCTTTCATTAAGGTGTTCCGCTATAGCATTTTTAACTCTTTGTACACCCTCGTCAACGTCAATATCCATAATAGTCGCACCCGCAACCGTCATATGTCCGCCGCCGCCGATGCTTTCCATTATGAGCTGTACGTTTACTGTTCCGAGCGAGCGTGCACTTATACCGACACCGCCCTCTACAGGGAACACAACAGCAGAGGCCTTAACCTTACGCAGATTAAGCATCTCATCTGCCGCCTGCGATGCAATAACACGCATATTAGGATGCATTTCATATGTTCTTGATATTGCAAAATCTTCGCCGGATAATTCACTCGCCCCGACTATTTCAGCCTTCTTCGTAAATTCGCCAAGTTCGCTGCTGAACATACGTCTAACCGCCACAGTATCAAGTCCCATACGTCTCAAAAACGACGCTGCTTCAAAGGTTCTTACACCTGTTTTAAGCATAAAGTTCTTTGTATCCATCAAAATACCCGTATACAGACACTGTGCCTCGACTTTTGTCATTGCATTGCCTATATTCATATACTCCAGAAGCTCGGTTACCATCTCACACGCAGACGAAGCATACGGTTCATGATAAACAAGCGAGCACGGAGATATAAATTCAGTAGAACGTCTGTGATGGTCTATAACAACCACCTTATCCACACGCTCAAGCAAACGTGCAGACGGAAGCATAGACGGACGATGTGTGTCTATAACTATAAGCAAAGTATCCGCTGTTATCTCCTCGAACACCTCTATTTCATCAACGAACATTCCGTCATATTCCGGCACGTTTCTGACCTCTTCATACATATTTTCAATTGCAGGAGATATGCGTTCGTGAATTATATACGGATTTTTACCAAGTTCACGTACCGCACGGGCAAGTCCTACTGCTGCACCAAAACAATCGTAATCAGCAGATGTGTGACCTGCGAGAATTACGTTATCGCTGTTTTTGATAAGGTCGGTAAGGGCTGTCGCAACAGAACGCGCTTTAACTCTTGTACTGCGTTCGTATTCAACATTTCTGCCGCCGTAAAATTTAAACTCATTATCGTATTTTATACAAACCTGTCCACCACCGCGGCCAAGTGCAAGATCAAGAGCATGGCGTGCACTTACTTCATTTTCTGTAATAGAGCCTCCAGTTCCTATACCTATACTTATAGAAATCGGGAACTTTACCTCTTCAGCTATTTTCATCACGTTTTCTATTATAGAAAAGTTGTCCGCTATGCATTTTTCCATATTCTGATGCTCAAAAGCAACAAAGTACTTGTCCCTGTCAAGTCTTTTGAAAACAGCATTTACAGACTTCGCCCAGTTCACGATAGAAGTCCTTACTTTTGATGCTGCAATTTCTGCAGTTTCGTCGTCAACCTTTTGCATAAACTCATCAAAGTTGTCTATGTTTACAGTTGCAATATCAACTCTCTCATTCTCGTACTTTCTGACAAGATTACATTCGCGTGTTATATCCTTAAGATAGAAAAATACCGAATAATGGTCTCCGCTTTCATTCGGCTTTATTCTGTCCTTCATAATACGCCAGTTGACAGAATAAATGTTATCACCGATGATTTCCATCGTCTGACGTCCTTCAGGGAACTTCAGAACATCCGACCATTTAAGCGAAACAATACACTCCTCAATACTCTCATCAGGGAGTTTCTTGCCAGTGAAAATGTTTTCAAATCTGTCGTTATACCAACGTATAACACCATCAATTGAGCATACAGCCAAAGGCATCGGAACGCTCGTTATCAAGTTTTCAGACATGTCAATATCATCACCGGTTATGTGATGCAGAAACTTAATAATATTCTTCTTTCTTGTGCGTGTTACTACCGTTAGATAAACTAATGCTACGATCGCAGGAACTGCACCTACGAAAACAGCAATGTACTTATTCCATACTAAAGCAATCACTGCGCAAACAAGCAACAGCACCGATGTAGTGATAGCCGCTATAAAATATTTACGCGTAACATTTACGTATGTTCTTTTCATAATGCCTCCGAATGAGTAAATTTACTACCTTTTACTTATGTATTTTAACAACTCCGACATATCGGCAAACTCAGCTTCAAGCGGATGTGAATTTTCCTCAGCCATTCCAAGCAAATCACATATCCGTGAATCTACTGTACTGTATGCAATACCAAGATGTCTTGCAAGGATATAATCCATCGCAATAATAGTTGCAACCGAGCTTTCAACATTACCGTAGTCAGAAAGCTCATCATAGTCAGCAAGCCGTTTATAGAGATCTGCAACCTCACCGAGAATATCAGATTTGATTTCTTCGATTGCCTTTAAATTACTTGCAATGTTCATGTTATCTCAAACTCCTTTCATTATAAAATGATGAAATTTCAGATACACCCCTATGATATTTTAACACACAAGCTTCGCAATGTCAATAATTAGTTTCATATTAGGAGAAGACAAACAATAAAGATGCAGACATAAAAATAAGCTTTGTGAAAACAAAGCTACCTTAACTTCTTTCTTATTCACTATTACTTATTACTTTCCAAAAATCGACAACCCTTTTAGGGAAAAGTGAAGAGTGAATAGGTAAAAAGTAAAATCGACATTCCTCTGTCGAAGAATGTCGATTTTCTGGCAAGTCAGAACAATAATGATGCAAAGTGATTTGGCTAAATTTTGCAGCAAGCTGCAAAGCGAAATTATTGCTTCGCAATAGCTAAATAACTCTTTTGGAGTAGCTAAATTAAATTCGCTTTCAGCGTGCGTAGCACATTTAGCTGCCGCAGGCAATTTAGCTGAGCTTGCTCAATTTAGCTCGCGGAACGCGAATTTAGCTGAAAAAAAGACAGATTTCTTTGTCGAAATCTGTCTTTTTTTCTGGTGGACCATCTAGGAATTAAATATAGGGTTTTACGCCGTTTTTTCACTTTCGTTCATTCTCCCGAAACGGCTCAACAAAGCCATTTAGCACACACCCTCGTTAAATAGCATACATCGCTTTTCAAGTCGAATTTGAAAAAATCGTGGATTTTTCGTGGATGAAATTGTTCTTATCAATACTACTATAAAAGAAATATTTTTACCAATCAGAAATGCACTTCGTGGCAATATATTATTTCTACCTATAAAATGTCTTTGCTACTAAAGATAAGGAGCAAAGAACACTATGGATTACACAAAAGAATTTGGAAGATATGTCAAAGCCTGCAGAAAGCAAGCAGGAATATCACAAGAGGAGCTTGCCGAAAAGTGCGATATGAGTACACGGCAAATATCTAACATTGAAACCGGCAGATGCGAGCCAAAGCTCACTGCCCTTTCACGGCTCTGCATCAGCTGCGGAATTGAGTTTGATAAATTCATTAAGGATAACACAATACTTTTTCAACCCAAACTCCTATAGGTCTACAGCTGAAGCTTCTCCGACGGAGCAGACATCTTAAACAAAAGGATGTATGTCAGCTTATCGGAGTGCATCGCAACACATTATCGAATTATGAACATAACAAAACCCATATCCCCATATCAGTGTTTATAAAACTTATATATTTATACCACATATAAAAAGGAAAGAGCAGAAACTCTTTCCTTTCTTTATTTATTTCCCACACACAGTAAGTGCATTTGCAATCATTGCCGCCGCCTCAGCTCTTGTTATTGTGTTGTCAGGTTTAAATGTTCCGTCAGGATATCCATTTACCACACCATAATCAACAAGCTTCTGAATATGTTTCTCGGCCCAATGACCTTTTATATCTGTCAGGCAATTATCTTTTTCATCTTTCGCTCCCTCCTTTACAGTAACCTCTTCCTTCTTAAGACCAAAGCCTTCAGCAATCCCTTCTGCAACAGCCACAGCTATTTCCTTTTTCTTCGACTGATAGATTTTCATATCATCAATATCGTCTATGAAACACACCTCAAGCAGAGCCGAGGATACACCCTGGTTTTTAATACGCTTAATCAAAGACCAGTCATATTTCTTTACGCCCCTGTTCTTAAAACCAAACACAGAAATCTTTTCAATAATTTTCTCCTCAACTGTTGTTCCTTTTTCAGCATTTGTGACATAAATCTCTGTACCTTTTGTTGCTCCATCAGATGCTGTTTCAGCCTTTATAGCATTAAAATGTACCTCAAGCACATAATCATAAGGTGTTGCATCAAGCTCATAACGATGCTTGTACCAATTCTTTGACATATCTGCAATATCTACTGTTGCATATTTTCCAAGCTCCGGTTTTACAAGCTGTACCACTTCTCTTGTAAGGTCTGCTTCTTTGTAACCATTGCCCGTTGCTCCCGGATCACCTTCACCATGACCGGCAATCAAAAGTATTTTTTTCATTTTCTTTTCACTCTCTTTCTTTATAGGTTCAAAGACTCCGATATTATGTATCCGTCTGTCACCATCAGTAGCAACAGTACATTCAGGTGTTTTTAATATATACGAACCGCCGCCATCAAGCTTGATTGCGTCTTTTATACCAAGCTCCATAAGCTTATTGTGCATATCATTAAAACCACACTTCATACCAACGTAAACAAGATTACCGTTTTTAATTCCGAGGAATCCGTGCCACGTGTCATATACTTCACTGCCGAAATACCCTTCAGATTTAATTTCTGACATTGTTATCTGTTTGCCGTTAACTGTTATCGGGACACCGCTGACCGCCGCCTGCAAACCAACTATCGTTGTTAAATCATCTGTTTTTGTTATTCCGCATTTACCGTCTTTAGTTGTATAAATTGTAGTAAGCTTATGCCCGGCTAAATTCAGCCAGGATGCATTTGTTTTTGCGTGAGCAATAATCTTTCCGTCTGCCGCCAGATTACCGACAGGGATTGTACCGTCACCCTGAGCAAAAAATCCGAGATTGAAATAATTGGTATACTTCAATCCTCTCTTATTGGTATCACATGCGACAATTTTAAAGTCGCCCGGTGATATTTCATATACGTACTTACTCATACTCTATTCCTCGTTGCTTTTTTCTTTCAATACATCTATTGCTTTTGTTATAACATTTGGTATCGGTAAGCCCATAAGTCCGGCATTCTCAACTATGCTTATAAGCTCATTTGCACAGAACGCTATAATTACAGCATCTTTTATGTAGGTTGTCCCGATAAGCAAGTCAAGCCTACAGGCAATGAGGACTATCGCCAGAGTGATACCTTTACGGCATATACCCTGCCATCCGATATGACTGTTCAGTCCGCCTGTATCGCTTTTCGAGCTCTTGTGGAATACTCCGGCAACAATTATGCCTGATGCATAATCAATCGCCATAAAGATTATAAGTGTAGTAAGTGCCGCATCCCAGCCACCAAACAGGCTTGATATCGCCGCACCGATTACTCCCAATACTGTACATATGATGTTTTTAAATGTCATTTGTTTCAGCTCCTTTACATTATTCAAAAATTATGCCATACGGCATATTGTAATACTGCCTGATATACCACATACTCCATTCGCTTTCAGGTATTTCATTATCTGCAGTCAGATATTCCCACGAAGTGCAATTCTTATCCAATAAATCAAACCACATATCATTTATTCTGTAATACATCTTATTACCGCCGTCTGCAAGTGAGTTGATTATGTTTTCGCTTTCATAATAAGGTGAATCCAAATCGTAGGCATCAACGCCGACAACAACTGCATTATTTGATATTTGATATACTGTAGCCGGTATCTGCGGTAATGTTCCGGTTGCTTTCAGTGTTGTAAACCCTTCAACACTTGAACCGATACGCAATTCATAATCCTCTCTCGCAAATTGTTCATCAATTGGAAATTCAAAGAAAAACACTCCGTTATTGCCTATCTTCTGCTGATTGATATACATTATGTCATTACCCTGTATATCTGTACCGGCATCCGCTCTTGTCATTAGTATTGTTACTTCATCATCCGCACTGTAGTTTTCGATAGTCCCCCAGACTTCAACCTGTCCGGTGTTCGTGATTGTAACCTCTTTTATTTCATCCGCCGCTCTGACACCTAACGGAATACTCATTAACAAAGAAAATACTGCTAATGTAAATATTCTTCTCATTATTCAAGCTCCTTTACATATTTTTCCTTTGCGTAAATCTTTATCCGGCCATCTGATAAAAACTCTGCTACGCCTGCTTCTTCGCCCTTAACCGTACATTCAAGTGTCAAACGCTCCGGCTCATCAGCAAGCAACGGGTATACCACAAACTCACCGTTCGGCAATAACTCCTTATCCACATCAAAGTCATTGAATTTTAATGTGCATATATCCGGTGAGAATTCATCCGGCATATCTACCGTTATTACTGCCTTGTACCTTTCTTTTTCGATGCTGTATGTACCATATAATTCTGTGCTGTTGTCTGCTGTCAGCACAGCACCTGTTGCAAGTGTACCCGCTATTGCTGCTGCAGCTATTGTTTTATTCTTGATATTCATAACTTATATCCTCCTCAATTCATTGCACTTTGTAAAATAATCTCTTGTTATTTCGGGAATTCCGCACCGATAACTCCGATATATGTGTGCACAGGACATACAATACTTATACCCGTATCACCGTCCACTGCATCAGCCTTTGTCTTTGTGTATGCCGTATATATGTTATACGGTTTAAGATTGGTCAAGCTCATATCCTGCGTGTATACAAGGTAGGTCATTCTTTCGCCCGTTATGCCATATTCTTCATGGTCTCTCGTGCTTCCCGTCCAAAGCACAAGATGCTTTGCAGTAGCGGATAAAGTGTCGCTTTGACCCTTCGCATTAATCTCTAAACCCTCTCCGCTTGCTAATAATATCAGTGAGTTATCCGGTATGTCGGTTAATGTTACCGCTCCGGTAGCACTGCTGTTCAGACGTCCGAAATGCACTCCCACCATCTTCTTTTGTATGTATTCAATTTCATTTTTTTCTGAAATTCTTTCATAATCAGAAAAATTTACATACTTAACGCTTCCGTGTTCTGTAACATTCATCTTGCACCGCACTATTTCCTTATCGTTCTGAAAGAAACCTGCAGTAAGACCCGTCATTACACTGGCTACTGTCACAAAGCTTTCACATATAGGTATAATGTTTTCACTTAACGGACTGCCATCAGCATATATCTGCCAGCCCGTATATGCTCCGACTATAGGCAGGCTTGTTATTCTTATTTCCTCTGTAAGTCCGTCAAGAACTCTTTCTACAACAGCTTCTTGAAGTGCTCTGTATGCTTTGTCGGCTTTGGCGTCAACATCTATTTGAAGTTCTGCTATTGCCGTTTCATTCGCAATCGACCTTGAACTTGTATAATCCCATTCAGCGAACGAAGACTCTAATGATTCTAATTTGCCTTTTGCTTCTTGTGCTAAAACATCTGCACTTGCTGCGACACCTAAAGCATTATCTGCCTGAGCTTTTGCATCGTTAACACTAACCTTTAGCCACTCTATTTCCGCCTTTTGCTCGGCTGTGGTGTGGATTGCTTCATCAACACAGTGCAGGTTAAATCCGTCACTTGTTTCCTGTGCAATCATATAAACAACAGGAATCATAGATAAGTCTGTCTTTTCTTCAGACGTAATATGAACATCTGCATTACTGCTATGAGCATCAAGGTGCTTCTGCACAGCTTCTGCAGTAGCTGTTGCTATAGCAGAGTTTGAGTATGCGTCTGATGCAGAGTGCCTTGCTGATATTGCTTCATTGATTGCATTTATCGCAACATCCTTTGCAACCTCGGCTGTATCCTTTGCAGTGTAGGCTATATCAGACGCATTTTCCGCCTCGCTTTTTGCCTGTCCGATTACTGTCTTCACTTCATCAGAAAGCTTTTCCGGTGTCACACTGCCGTCGGGGTGGTCGAGAACCGGTGCCGTTTTATGATTATTTACCTCGCGCTTAGCAAATGACGCCGCCCAGTTCTTTTGTAAATTATCCGCACCGTTAGGTGTGCTATATCCTTCTGTGTTTATATTTATAGAATTCATAACGCACCTCACTTATACGCATCAATAGAGCCTTTAATCTGTCCCAGAGCATTATGATATGCACTATCATAGGTATACTGATTCTCCGCAGTCCACGGCTTAATGGAATATGTACCGTCAGAATTACGATATTTGGAAAGTCCCGGGATATACGCCTCATCCTCAAGAGTAAACTCGCCACGTTCTGAAGCAACAGCCATTCTGTAATTAAACGCTGCCTGCTGGTTCGCAATATCAAGCGAGCCATATTCATACGAATCTCTTAATAAGTTTCGTTCATAATCACGCCACGTCCATTCCTCATCACGGTTATCAAGCATAGCAGTACGTGAATCATTGTAGCTGTCACGGTTTGCCTGATACCTTTTATTATAAGCATCATTGGCAGCATAATATAAATCTGCGAACTGATTACGCAGTCTGTCCGTCTCACCGGAATATTCATCGTATGCATTCTGTCGCCATTCCATTTCATCTTCCGAAAGTCTGCCAAGATAATTATCCTTTGCTGCCATTGCTTCCGAAAGAACAGCACCGGATGCACCAGTAACTGATGTATTATTTTCCTCAAGCACACGCCTGTAGGCATCATCTGCCAACTCCATCTGTTGTTCCTTATGCCTCTGCCAGGATTCATCAGTTTCAGGATTCCAGGAAAACTCTTTTCTGTTCAAAATCCGTGCAAGAGCCGCATCCTGCGGTGTGCCGTATTTTTTATTATGTTCCTCAAGAACACGCTGATTACCTGTAATGCCGGAATTGTTTTCAAAACTGCCGATAAGCCTGTCCGCATCCGAACGTGTGATATACGCTGTGCCGTCCTTAACATATACAGGCTTTATTGCCTGTCCGCCTATAAGAACATTTTCACCGTCCCAGTCTACGATACCGCCGTAATTCTTTGATGTTGCATAATCTCTCGCCGCTACAAGATTGTTTCCTCTGTTTGCATACGCCTGACGCGCAATTGCATTTATCTCGTCCTCTGTCCCATATGTGGTACCGTCAACATTATACTGTGGCTTTGCAATCCTCTGACCGTCAACAGTCACATATCCGTTATCCCATCCGACATCTGTTATGCCTCTGTCATTGAGTCCCTGCCTTATTCCCTGATAACCGTTATTCTTGAGCCAGTCAACAGCACCGGCATTGTTAATGCTTTCAGGTGCGTAGGAAACTCCGTCCTCAACAGATGCAGGCTGAACTATCCCCTGCCCTTTATATGTAACACGGCTTCCGTCCCAGCCTATATCTGCATCATTAAATCCCATATTATTAAGTGCTTGCCGTGATGCCTGATTTCCTACGCTGTTAGTTTTCGGTACTTTTACAGACTCTGCCTGTACAACATTCGGTGTAGCTGGTGCCTGATTGTCATACGTTTTATTAACTCCGTTTCCAATAGTTACCATATACTCACTCCTTCCTACGCAAGCGGATTAAATTCTGCCTGCGGTTTTTTAATATTTTTCTGCGGTGCAATAGGATTTTCCATAAAGAAATATCGCATTGCATCATAATCGTGATCCTCTTGTGAGGTGTTTACATCCTCAACATTCTTTGTATCATACACAAGGTTAGGTATAGTTCTTATAAAGTGATTGCAGTTTTTAAACACGTATGCTCTCGGACGTCCGAGCTCATCAAATGCAAAACGGTAATGACATTGCATTTTTCCTGAAAGCCGGGCGTGCTTGCCTTTGTTAAAGAAGACGCCGTTCTTTTCCATAATATCAGCAATAACACCTTCACGGCCGTGTGACTCATCCCATATAGCAGGGTCAGCAATACCGTAGATATTATTACCCTTCTCAAGCTCATCCTCTATCTTGCGTATTTTCTGTGCAACAATATCAGGATTCTCTTTTACTCCAACATTCGGTGAATCTTCTTCGCATCCGTAAAGCTGCCTGTACAGATATGCTCTGCCCTCATAATCGACAGCCCACCACTGCACAGCATACGGTTTAGAAAATCCCCAGTCAAAACTGCGGTACCGTCTCCAGCCTGAGGGAATATCAAACGGCTCAATAACATGAGTGTCAAGCTTCGTATTGTATCCGTCAGGATTGTTACGCCACTCTGTAAACACCTGACCGTCGTAGCTGTTCCAGTCACCGTAAAGTAATGCTTTCCTCTTTGCATCAGGAAGTGTCGCAAGGTTCGCAAGATATCCGGGGTCATTGTCAAGCAGTGCTTTATTATCAAACACTGACGAAGGTATAAACACCCTTGTCCTTTCAACCTCTATTTCCTTGCCTGCATTGTCTTTAACCTTTGCTTTTACCTTATACGGAACACCCGGCGGTGATGCTGTTACAAAACGGTCCTTTACCCAGCCGTGACCTATACCGCCGGGGTTGGCAGTTGCACGTATATACACTCGCAAACCCTCACCGTCGGCACGGTTTCGGGATATCATATATTCATATTCCTCAAGTGTAAAATGAGTAAGCTCATCAAACGCTATATATGAATATGAAAGTCCCTGATAGTTAAGATAACTCAACTGATTCGGCATAGAACCAAAATATATTTTTGCTCCGCTCGGGAACTGCCAGTAATGCTCAGAGCCGTTATATTTCGCATCAGGATATGCTCCGTTATACATACGTTTGGATTTTATTATAAGCTCACGGCACTGCGGATAAGTCTTTCTTAATATCAACGCTCTGTAGTTCGGATTATCTACCTGACGCAGAGCTTCCGCCACAATTGCATCACTCTTTCCGCCGCCGGCAGCTCCGCCGTATAACGCCTCATCTTCGGGACGGCACATGAAATCCTTTTGCTTCGGTTGCGGTTTCCATATTATATTTACATCACTCAAGACGTTTTCACCTCAAGAACACCGTTTTCAAACTTTATATAGTTTGTATCATTGCCGACAAAGAAATAATCAGACGAAATATTAACCGTACCGCCACGCACACTACAGCTGTCAAGATTTATATTGCCTGTAATTTTTTCAGCCGAAACAGATGAAATCTGCTCGTTATCAATACGCCCGAACATTCCTTTAAGCTTACGGTGCAATATAGAGCACCAGATATGTATTGCCGGAATATCGCGGGAATATTTACCTGTAAGCTTTGGCGGTGTATTTACATCAAATCTCATTGAATCACTCCTCAATATGTCAGAAACTTATTCTCTGTGCTTTTCTCTGTAGTCGCTCTCACGCCTGCACTGTTCTTATAATCACGGCCGCCGAATGTCTTATGTGTTTCTATTTCATAGAACACTACATTTCCATGTCCCTTTATGCGATACTGATAATTAGAACACATATTCATTCTTATAGGACATCTGAATATCTGCATACCTGTGTCCGTATATGTTGCGTGCGTTTTAAAAGCTTCATCATCAGCACGTGTTTCAACCTTAAACTCTGCACCCTCGCCCATTTCACAGCGTATCCAAAGCTCTGTAAGACCTTTTTCATCAAGGGTATTGTCGTGGATTTTTACAGATGTAAAGCTCCAGTCAACAGTTTCTGATACATCACTCTCACCGTCACACTCATATATTATAATCTTATCTGCAATATACCATTTACCTTTAAATGCAAAGTATCCGGTAACATTCATATCATCAAGTATATGCCATATATTATACTGCATATTGTATGTAAGAAGCTCACGCTTTCCGTTATCTGCACGAACCGCACACGCATAATACACATTGTCGTTATAACCGGCAACAGCTGATACATACTTTGTATCGAGCCGTGAAGAGAATAGCTGTGGTATATTTCCCGACCATATATAAAATCCGTTATATGACAAGAATAATACACCGGATGGAGTTACAGCTATCGACTTCGGGTCAACACATCCTATACCCTGTATCACATATGAATAATAATTTGTGGGACTGTCACCTGCAATTATGGTTATTGATGATTCCTTGAACACAATTAAGTCATTACCGTATTCGCACATACCTGTAACAGTGCCGGCAGTATCAGACGGAATACGAACAGCAAAGCCTTTTACTATATCCTCTGACGAAAACGAAAACAACTCTGTTGCTGATGAGCCGTATATCTGATTACCGGATGGCGCACTTCCCCATATTCTGCCATTATGTATGGTTATATTATCAAGCACACGTGTACGCTTTTTTATAGTTATGCCACAACAGTAAAATCCAGAAGCTGACAGGTCTTTGAATTCCACAACGTCACCATTCTTATTTCTTAAATCGAAGCTTATTCTGCACCTTGCAGTTCCTGTGCCGTTAACAGTAGAATAACTAAATGCTGTTACCTTTGCAGTACAAATTGCATGCTTATCCACTGTTTCAAGGGATGTTATATTATCCGTATCCACAGTATTATTCCTCTCCGCTCCTACACCGGGCTGTGGTGTGATCGCTTTAAAATACGAAGAGCTTGATGTTGAACAATAAAACATCTGACCGCCGTTATCTATGCCATGTGTCGGAAATCCTTCAATAGTAACCTCGTCACCAATATCAAAAAACCCATCAAACAGATTGTTATCAGCAGACCACGCATAAGATCCATTTGAATCTATTACCCTGTAATCCTTATATCTCAAAAAACAATCAGAACACTTTATCACTGTCCCGTCTGGCTTTGTTACAACATAGCTGTTTACAGGACCACTGTCATTCATTATGATCTCAATATAATCACCTTTGGTGGTTACTATAAGGTCACGCATCACAGTGCCGCCCTCTTCAAACTCGTCCGTGTCAATGTTATAATAATACATCAAAGACGTTTTGTTGACAGAGTTATAGCCGTTTATAATATATACATTACCCTTTTGCTTAATGTCCCACTTCCATTCAGGTGAGAGTGTAAACTTTTCAGACTTAAGAGTTCCGTTATAATAGAATCCGCCGCCAGATATTCCGGTAAAGCCGGTTATACTCTCAACGTTCGTTGAATCGGGTGCTATAACTGCATTGATTTCATCAGGAGCTTTGCACACATACCTCCTCGGTTTTCTCGGAGTTGCACACGGATATTCACGAGCCGACATATTCATCATATCAGAGAACTCGCCTTTTGATGTTCTGCGTGTTCTGTTAAGACCGTAGAAATTATACGTTGATGTTTTCGTCGGGTCATAATTAGCATATTGTCCGAAATACATTATAAGCCTCCCATCAAATCAATCGGCACAAGCTCCTCTTCCGGTATTGGGTTCTGCTGCATCATTTCAGAATGATTTAGTTCCGGCATACCGCCGCCGTCCAAAGGTACAGGTACAAGTTCTTCCTCAGGCATTGCTCCGCCGCCAACCTCAACGGGAACAAGCTCCTCTTCCGCCGCCATAGGTGTACCGGGTGTAGGAGTTGGTGCCGTCTGTGCGTTATTCTGTTTAAACAGCTCCTGCAAATCAGAAAGTATTTTATCTTTACCGTCAATATTCATATGCTTAAGAACTATCTGCGCAACCTGATTCATCTGCGGATTAAACAGTCCCTGCTGCCACAAAGCAAGAAGTGTGCTGTTCTGTGCTTCTCTTGTGAACGGATTCTCTTTCTGTGCAACAACATCTATATCAAACAACAGCGGTTTCCATTCTAATTCGCCCTGAGCACCAAGCCCGCTTTTCATAAGCAGGTCGTTACTGAATCTGATAAACGTCTTTTTTCCGTATTCGTCAGTGCTTCGTATTACACGCTCATCATTATAGAACTGCCGTATAAGCTCAATCGCCATAACAATAATACAACGGTATGCCTCATACGAATCGTCCATCATAGACCGTGCACGTTTCTCACCAGACTGTTGCAAAAGGTTTATTGCAGTACCGCTCACCACACCGCCCGATGCGTCACCCTGCTGGAAGTCACGGTTTGCCACAAGCTCCTTGAGCTCGTCCTTTTTGCTTTCACGGTATGTTATATAGTTAGCGTTAACCGCTGTACCGCTGATGGGAAGAATTGCACCGACATCACCCTCATAATGAACAATACCATGTGCCATATCAAGAAACTCTTTTTCATCAATACCGCCGTTTTTTTTGCTGAAATATCTGACATTCGATGTTTGCATCAGGTTCTTGGTTATGGCATTATCCATTTTATCAATCTGAATCTGCGTAGTCTTTCCTACATCAAGCATTCCAAAACCGAACGGCGAATGTTCACAAGGATAAAGTACATCAAATACCACAGGATAAAGACCGTGGTCGTACAACCCGTTCTCATATCCCATACTGTCCTCTGTTGCATATATGACAGTATCATTGCAGAGCTTCATCATGTGCAACTTACCGTCAGGCTTTTTATAATAGCAGTCAAGAACAATGCTACGGTCCTTAAGGTCACAGCTCTCAGTTATTGTTTCTATCTTTGCATCACCTGTAAACAATCCTGAAAATTCAGGATACGCACGTTTTAAGATATCGTTATCAACCGCCTGTGATATGAAAAGGAAATTACTGTCCTGTATATCACGAAGATGCATATCCACAAACACATCAAATATATCAATACTCTTAATATCAATATCTCCGCTGATGTCGTTATAGAATACGCCGTAAATAGCTGTGCCGTATTTGAGCTTATTCCTTGTATTGTTTTTATAAATCTTTTTAAAACCTATATGGTCAAGCTCACACTCAATAAGCTTTGAAAGCGTTTCTGCGGTCGCTGTGCCGTCAGGGTCACGTTCAATAATATTAGGTGACGGATAGTTCTCTGATGAGGTTGCACAGGCATTCTCGATTGCAGAGAACAACAACGGCGTTGAGCAGTCCATTTCTTTTTTTAAATTCTCTGTATTCCGCTCATAAAATTCACGGTAGAATTTATCATTGTCACGGACACGTGTTATAAAGCTTGCCTTATCACTCTCGTACTTTCGAAATGCCGACAGTGCTTCACTCTTGAACGCATCAGTTATTGCACTCTCGTGCACATATGTAATAGTATTCTCCATAGCCTTTATAACTCGGCAATAGATGCCTTGCCGCTCTTATACGTTGCCGCCTCAACTGCCCTTTGGATTTTGGCACGCTGTTTCATTGACTGATTTATAACATCCGCAACATTCTTCGGAACTGTTATTGGTGTATCATACTGTATCTGATATATCTTACCGTTTACTGATACCGTAGTTTCGGTATCGCCCACTGACTCCTTCGGATGCGGTATCATTATAGTTACCATTTCTGTTTTCTTTTTAGCCTTTGCCATTTTAATTACTTCCTTTCCCTGCATTCAAGGTACAAAACATTATGCAATCAATTCAAAATGCACAGCATTTTGTTCCATACCTATTCACTTTTCACTCTTAACTTTTCACTCCTTCTTTAACTACCCTGCGGCAGTACACCGCAGGGTAATTCAAAGGGTTGGATTAATTATATATCCTCTTTAAGTGACTCAATTCTTACAAGCTTGAGCTGTTCAAGTATCATTGAGAAATGATAACCCTTCCAGCCATATGTGCCACGCTGGTTAAGCGGGTCTGCAGTACCTGCAGAGCCAAGCTCCTTGTTAATCATTTCAACAGTCTTGTCACCTGATGAACCGAACGCATCCTTACCAAGAATGATAGTTGAATAAACAGGCTCACCATTGACACCGCCGTCACCCGGATATATCTTCATATCACGTTCAACAAGCTTGCCTGTAATTTCCTCATTAAGTGTTACGCTCGCTTCACCGTTCATACCTGCTGTAGCTGAAGCTATGGTGAACTTGTTGTTGTCAATCCATACTTCCTTGCCGGCAAGTGATGCAACATCACCCGCCTCAAGAGTTTCTGCAATCTTAATTGTTTTTGCTTCTGCATCAACACTTAAAATTGAAAGCTCGTCATACTTATCTGCAAAAGGTTCACCACGGAACACCCAAGCATCCGGGTCCTCAATAAATCTTACACCAAACAGTCTGCCGACCTCACCGTCATAAAGCTCTTTAGTGTCGGCATATGTATGAGGCTGACGCCACTCGGGGTCATTCCATATGTTGTTTACACAATCAGGGTGAATGAATGCGATAAAGTCCTTGCCGTCAGCAGGCTTTACCTTGTTACGCTTAAGGCTTGTTGCAGCATTACGCACATCCTTAACAGTAAGTCCTTTCGTAAGTGCATCACGGCTTTCAGCCCCGCCTGCATAGTACACGTTAGTACCAGATGCAAGCTCCATTGCATCAATATGCTCAAATGTCTCAAGCTGGTTCTCGCCAAGCAGATCTGTATAGTTCAGAACCTCCGGAGAGGGCTTGTTCGCAAAGAAATCAAGCTGGTCAGTGTAGCCTACATAGTTACCGAACTGTCTCGGTTCTGCCTTTATACGTGTAATGTGCACAGCAGAACCTGTCGGTGTAACACCCTCTGTAAGCGGTGTTGTAGCTTTGGGAAGCGGTGACATCTTATCAAACGCTATGGTCTTTGTCTGACCCTGCGGAATATCAACCTGCTGTGCAAACTGTGTATACTTACGGTTTGTTTTGTTTCTTTCAAGTACATATCTGTTAAGAACAGATTCCATCATCGGCGACATACCCGTTGATGTGGTTTTGTTTAAATTCAACTTATCTGCCATTTTTTATTATCTCCTTCCATTTCGGCATTCTTCAATATACTTTTTAAATTCTGCAGAGGGCAAATTTGCAGGGTTAGAAGCTTGACGGCTTCCCGTTCCGCCCCCGGGGCTTGCACCGTTCTGCAGGATTGGTTTTCTTGCCGGAGCTTTCGGCGGTGCAGGCTTATTCGTTGCCGCATAAGCCTCAAACACCGTCTTACCATCTCCAAGCATTTTCGCAAATACAGGATTCTTTACGGCTTCATTTAAATTAAAGTCAGGATTTATATACTTAATCTGCTCGGCATCACGTTGCCATCCGTTTATAATCTTCTCCTGTTCTCTTGCCGCCTCGGTTTCTCTCTGCATCCGCTCTCTGTAAAGCTGTGCGTCCCTTGCATCATTCTGTCTCTGTCTGTATTCTTCGACAGGTATCTCGGCACGCTCTGCCGCCTGTTCCTCAAGGTCTGCAGTCAGCTCCGATAAAGAGTCATGAGAATTGGGATAGTATTCCTTTGCCATATGTTCAAGCTTTGAATATTTTGCAGCCTGTTCATTATGCTTACGCATTCTCTGGCGAATGGATGAATTGATACGTTTTCCCACCTCTGCCTCATACTCTTCTTCGGTATTAAATGTTTTAAACGGTGCTGCAGGAGTTTCTTCCTGCACTACCGTTTCACTCTCTGCACCGGTCTGATTAGCGCTTTCTTCATCTGATGCAGAGTTGCTATCTGTTTCTTCCTCGGTTACTTCCGCCGCGTCCGGGGTGTAGTCTGATTCTGAAAGATAGCGGGCAAACTCATCACTTGACATATTATCTATATCTTCAGGTGTGAGTATGCCTTCCTGAGGATGAACGACTTCCTCAACTGAATTACTGTTCTCGGTCTGAGGGTGAACGACTTCCTCAACTGAATTACTGTTCTCGGTCTGAGGGTGAACGACTTCCCCAGTAGTATTACTGTTCAATGTATCGTCAAGCATTTTCTGCTCTCCTTTCTTACCACCAATTTTTAAATTTACCTTCATCCTTTGCACTGTGTTCGTTTACCCAGTTCTTATATGCTGCCAAACGTGAGTTAAACGCCGTAATATGTTGGTTATATGCCGTCATATCACGCTGATACATGTTTATCTTTGCAAGTATATAATCAATATACATTCCGTCATACGGTGCATCACACACGGTTTTATCCGTCACATAACGGGTTATCGTGCCTGTTGTGTCCGTCTCTGCAATTTCAGTGAGAGAACCCGCACCGCATACGAGCTTGTACATATACTCACCGTCTGTATCAAACTCAATATCGAGCAAAGGAACATTTGCTATTGTTACATCACCTGCTTTTATTACAAGTGTATCACCGGTTATAAACTCACAGCTTTTGATTTTTATAGTATCTGTTTCTGTATCAATCTGCATATCACCGTTGTATTTAACAAGCCTTATCGGCTCGTAAGGCACGAGATAGATTACGGTAATATACTCACCTTCGTTTACATCGTTTCCGTTGTTTATAACCGCATTTACGTTTATTGCGTTACGCCCGAATGTACGTGCATCCTGTTTCTCAAGGACTTTGTTTTTGTATATGATTTTATCTATATACTCTATAGTTACATTTTCGGGCAACAGTATTGTTCCGTCACGTGACACAGGCAACCGTCTTTCACGGTATATCCGCCTGTCCTCGATTGCAAGCATTGATGATACTTCATCACACCACAAATATTTTTCTGTCAGGTCGTACTCATTCGGATAATAGCTATCCGCACGCTCTATAGCTTCATTTATGTACATTCCAAATCACCCCCTGTCTTTAAAATTTCTTACCAAATCTTGAACCGCTACCGCCGAATCTCGGTGTAAACCTGTAGGTATTCTTCTGAACAGGCTGTACGGACGGAGTAAATCGGTAACTGCTACCACTGCTGTATCCGCCGCCGTAGCTGTTGTTATAACTCTTCTTTGAATAGTTACGGGAATAACCACTATTACCGCCACCGCTTCCTTTGTATTCTGAAAGATATTCCTCAACTGATTTACTTTCGGGTTTTGCATCTTCATCTTCCGCCGCCTCGGCTTTCTTTTCCTCTGCCTGCTCACGGTCATACTCATCAGCACGCCAGCCTGTATCTATAATATTACTGTTTCGTGGAACAAACGGATATGTAAGGTCAACGGGTTCTGTTTCAACCGATGTATCAACAAGAGAACCGACATTATCAGGAAGTCTTACCTTGTCAATGTTATAGCCTATCTGGTCTATAACAATACCCTTTTCCTTATCAGTAAGATTTTTAAACTCACCTGTTATAGAAATCCACTTTTGTTCTATACCGGATGCTAAATCTTCGGAAGAGCGTACAAATGAGTTAATGAGTTGTTGCCTTTGCTCTGCTGTCAAACTACTGCTATACTTTCTGCTACTCTTGTCATAGTAGGTTCCATTCCGTATCTTTGATATCATACTGTAATTGTATGCTATCTGCTCACCTTTTTCCTCTTCTGTGTACGGAACACGATACCCGGCATCAATTACATCCTCAACCTTAACACCGTCAAGCTTGATATACTTTAACGCATTATCGGTCTTAACAACCTTTGATGCTTTAGCCTCATTTGATGCGACATACTTATCAATCCGCTTCTGCATCGAACTGTCAGACACACCCTGTTGATGTGACACCCATATTTCTTTTACAAGCTCTGCGGACTCCTTTGAGATTTCAGCTAATGCAGTTGTCTTTTGCGTGTCTGTCAGATGCTTATAATCATCACTTGTAACAAGCGTATGCATAGCCTTGTATGTCGTCATACCCAAGAGGTTTGCATACTTCTCATAGTTCTCATCATCAAGCTTGAAAGAATAAGGCTGTCCGTTCTCAAATTCCCCTGTATTATTCCTGTACGGAGTTTTAGGAAGTATTTCTTTTAAAAGGTCTTTATTCTTTGCTGTAAGCTTATCAAGCTCATCTGTAACAACATTTGTTTCATACCTTGAAAATATCGCCGGTGATAATGCGTTATTCATTATATCCACAAGCTTACCCTTGCCTAACGTATGAACCTCTGCCTCACCCCACAAATCAATCCTTAACGGTACATTCTCACGCAGTTCTGTAACAGGCATCTTTGAAAGGAACTTGCCGCCAATAACACCAAGCTGTGAATCAGCTCTGTACGGGTCACGGTTATGATCATCAAGTGCATTACCGATTGCACGAACAGTTGAAGGCATAAACGACATCGCCGCATCTGCCGCAATTGCTGCCATTCCCTCTTGCGGTGTGTCTGCATACTTCCAGTCATTTATGTACCGACGCATACCTGATACCGAAGACATCGCCATAAATTCAGCATATACGCTCTCGCCGGTTGAACTTAATATCTTATCAATAACCGGCTCATCCGTATCATCCCCAAACGCTTCTGCTCCGAATGTCATAACACCTGCAGCAGGGCCAAGAAATCCTATCGGCATTATAAGGTCGTCTTTTTGCGGTTCCGTCACACCTCCGCCTTTAACCAGTCTTTCAAACGCTCCCCAGTTTATCGTCCACTGCGTGTTCATCTTTGCGCGCTCATAATCCTCTTCATCCTCTGCCGGCTCACCGCCTAAAAGAATTCCGCATTTAAACAGCTGTGCACCAAGCCACCAGCCTACAGGACTTATAAGAGCATTGGCAACACTTAAGAGTGCATCTCTCTTTGCATTCAATACGCTGTCAGGAAGCGGCAGTCTATCAACTTTGTTGTCTTTAGCCAAAAACTGCTTTGGAATATATTTTATAAAATCTTTATCCTTAGGATTGACATTCTTTAATAACTGTGATATACTAATATTAGAACGAGCGAGAGCTTGGGTAACGCTATTATTAGTATTCTCCTGCTTTACGACCTCGTTCTTTTTTATGCCTTCAAGAGCTATAGCAACATACAACTTGTTAGTTCTATCATTAAATTCTTTTATCTCAAGCTTAACAGGTATAATGTTTTCTCCATCCTCAAAAGCACTGACAAGCACATACATTTCTTTGAGAGAGGTATCTACTTTATATCCCTCACCGTTTCTGTTATGCACTTCGATTCCGATTGCCCTGTCAATAACGTCATCAAAGCAAGAGAACATTTTTGCGAACGCCCTATAATTCCCTTTTTGCTTCTCCTCACTTTCACGCATACCGTTTTTTGTGAATTCAAAGGAAATCTCAACATCCTCATTCGTATAATCTTTGTATACTCCAAATTCATGACCTATTTTTATAAATAGCTTCTTCCTGTCAGTCTTTGATAATTCAGAAGCATTGTCAATATTTGTTGACAGCTTTGTCTCTATGTCCCTTACTCTTTCCTCGCTCACTTTAGGGATATTCTTTAAAGTTTTGTTAGCAAGGATTTTATATCTCTCCTCGTCACTCATCCCATCTCGAACGTGCTTCTTATCCACACTCTCAAGTGCCTTGACATCTTTATTGTTAGCATACACTTCCTTTGCAAGCTTTCCGCATTTTACTAATGCCTTAACTGCTCCGACAGGCGTTACATCAATAACTCTGTCAAGAATATTACCGCTCACAAGCGGATACGGATTGATAAAATCACCTAATCCGAAATCGTGCGTAAGCTTTCTGCCCTTCAGCTCAATACTTGACCTGTTGGTGTCGGGCAACTCCTTACCTGTACCGATGATATTAAGAGCATCACGTATTCCCACCGAAACCTGTGCTATTATAGATTCATTCTGAAACGTACGGTAAAGCATCTGTTGCTGTGCATATTCATCATAGCGTTTCTTTATTTTTTCTGTTTCAGAATCCTTTAGCCTCTTTTTATCCTTTGGTTTTAAATCAGTTCTTTTATCAATTCTTCTTACAGCATCTTCAATATCGCGAGTCTCAAAATGCTCAAGCCCTGATCTCACCTGCTCATATATCGCACCCTTAAAATATTCATCTGTTGCACCAAGAGCATAACCAAGAATCCTCTCACCCATTGCCAATGGTCCGCGCTTAAATGTACGCTTCTTTGACGGTGTACCAAGTCGCGAGTGGTCGTTATTAAGAATATCAACATTGAGGGCTGTCTCAAGATAAGCCTTCTCGCTTCTTGCCTTACCTTCTTTATGGCCTGCAAAGGGATTTTCAAAGCCTACTACTCTTTGCCCGCCTTTTCTTGTTGCAAGCCAATCTATTGCCGCCGCCGCATTATTCACAATATTCATTCTTGCCGACTCCGCAATGTTGGAAAGCACGTTACGCTTTATAGTTGGTGGATGAATTAACTGCGACTGAAACATTATATTTTTAGCCTTTCGTCCGGTCGATACATTCTCTGTATCTGCTATCATACCAAACATCTGCGACGTGGCAATCTTTTTAAGCTGTTCGGTATCATTTCCGAAATGCTTCCGTAATAGTCTGCGAATATTGTTTGTTTCCTTATCACCAAACCCAAGTAACCATTTGAGCATTTTGTTGTCAGGCTCACCTTCTGTTTCGCTCATACTTTTCGTCCTCAGGTCAAGAGTTTCGCCTACAGGAGTAAATCCTGTTCTGTGCTTTTCACCAAGCTTGTCAAGTCCACGGTACATCATTGAACGCATCTTCTCCATACGTCTGCCTGTTGCGGTCTTACGGTATCTGCTCGTTATCATTATAATATCCATAAGCTCATCCGCATCCTCTATATCAGGCAACGCATTTGCAAGCTCACGCATCAATGTAAATGTCTCACTGTCTGTATGCTTAATACCAAGCTTGTCATAAAGCATATCAACGTGTGATTTATAATGCTCTGCCGCTTCATGGCTTGCATCCTCACCAAGTGCTTTTTTTATTTCCCACTTACTTGCTTTCGGATTATCAGTTACAATATGCCGTCCCTTCGGATCAAGCTCTCCGTCATCATTAACACGGTAAGCTCGCACAATATAATCGTTTTGAACACTCCTCTGTCTTATGGCTATCTGGCGTATCTCACGGCGTAGTTTCTTTGCTTCTCGCGAGCACTTTCCTTCATTCACCAGCCATTTTTGATACTCTCCTTCTTTCCGAAGCAAGAACGATTCTGATTGTGCCATATAATCTCTCAATGTACGTATGAACGCTCTGTGCTTTTCAGGGCTTACATCTACTGCTGTCAGATACATTTCTATATCATCTTCACTCATTCCGATTTCACGCATCGTATCACGAGCACCATCTTCTAACAGCTTCTGTCTCCTTCTGTTTTCAACACGCCAGCCGGCACCGGACATAAACGCAAGAAATTCCTTATCAAGCTTATTCTTTCTATGCAGTTCTTCGTACTCTGCAATTTTCCGTTTTGCTTCCTCTTCACCCTTTGCCGCCGCCTCAAGGTCAAGCTGTAAGCGTGTCTTATTATCACTGTCCCTTTTATACTCTGCATCGGTTTCATACAAAGCCTTATCAGCCGATTTTCTTTCTTCTGCATCCTTGGTCTGTCTCGCCTCGATTTGCTTTTCTATTTCAGCCCTTTGCGGATGCCGTTCAAGTTCAAACTGTATACGGTTATTTTCGGTCTTGTTGAGAAATGCAATATTGCCCGCAGGAGTAAGCCTGTACATCAGACTGAACGCCTGAGACAGCTTTCCGGCTTCTGTCGCTTTTTGTGCTGCAAGTATCAAAACATCCGCCTCAAGCTGTGGTTCACCCAAAGCACCGAATTCACCTACAAGAGCCGCCGCTATTCCCATATCATTTTCATTCCATTTTTGTTTTGACGAAAGATATGTGAACGATTCCATTGTACCGTTCATAGCAACATATCGCATACCATAATCGGCTGTATCCTTATTATGGGATATTCTGTAGGTCATTTCTCCCATTCGTTCTTTTACTATACTGTCAAACTCTTCCTTTGACCCGACGTTTATTTTATGCAGTTTCTTTGCAGGATTACGAAGTGCATAATCATTACCCGGATTACCGTGTGGAAAATATACACCTGTCAGATTAGCTTCACGAACATAAAGCACCATTAATTCATCATGTGCAGCCTGCCATGCTTCGCTGGTATCTCTTCCGGCTTCAATCTCCGCCTGCATTATTCCACGCAGTTCAAGCTTTCGCTTTCCGATTTTTGACATTGCTATTTCACGGAGTTCACATATAATAGTGTTTGCAATCTCCGCTTTATCCGTTGGCGATACCTTTAACCTTGTCAGCTCTTCACCAATCACTTCATCGAGCTTGCCGTTAAAGTCTGTTACGTTGTAATCTTCATCAAGAACAAAATCAAGCATCTGTCGTACAGAACCACCAAGCTTTTTTACACTACCTTCTGTAATTCCCAAGCCTATACCTCGGAACAGTCCCTCTATATCCTTTCCATACTTTTGGGTATCTGCTTTCTTAACTTCACTGTCTGTTACATTCTTTGCCGTTTGCTCTAAATGATAATTCTCAATTATGTCATCCGTGAGCTTATTAACCGCCGCGTTATATTCTGATTCACTTTCAAATTTAAGATGGTTTCCATCCTTGGTTTTTGATTCATTAAGAATCGTTTCCGCCGCAGGTCTTAAAGCCTCTCGTATTGCAAAATCATCAGAACCATTCTTCAGCAACCGGTAACCCGAACGTATAGCTCTTTCTATATGCAGTGTAAGCATCAAATCAGTATTTGCATAATTCTTTGTTGTCAGCTCTGCCACATAACGCGGTATATCAACGCTTGTTTCTATTATATCTTTTTCGCTGATACCAAGCCTTCCTTCATATGCTTTAATGGTACGTGCTTGTTTATAGAGATTTGTAAAGTGCTCAACAAAATCAGTTGCAATCATATGGTCAGTCTCGCCTTTTTTCTTGCGTACTGCTTTTGCTATTTCCTCACCGCCAAGATATAGTACTTTTCTTCCGTCTGCTATCTCTCCGCTTTCAAACAGTCGCCACGATTGGCGTATAAAGTCAGGTAACATTCCGCTGCTCAATACATCAAACGCACTGCCGTAGCCACGTTTACGGTTATATGCATGAAGGTCATCAATCACATTACGGCCAAAAACATTCATATCCTGATTGGTTTTCAATCTGAAATGTATATCTGCATCGCTATATGTATCATAGGTATTAGTATCATAATTTTTTATCTTGACACCGTTTACTAAATCTGATATACTAATATCAGAAGGTACACTCAACCATTGGGAGCCAACTGCATTATTATGCTGTGCTGCCGATAGAGTGTGCCTTTGTTTTATTGGCAACACTTCAACCCTTAACACATAAAGAGTGTTGGAGTTTGTTTTCTCTCTTGCTGTTATTATAGCTCTATATTCTGCATTATCCATAAAAAGAGGAGCTACAAAGTGATGGTATTCCTTATATGACGGATTTTGTATTTTATTTTTTTGAGGATTTTTCGAATCTATATATACTGCATTTTCAAACAGTTCTGGCAACTTTACCATTGCATTCAAGTTTTGAATATATTTATCACTAAACTGATTGAATTTATTATTGGTAGGGTGAATTGCTTTTCGTATAGTATCTGCATTAACATCCGCACTATACCCTGTAGCTTTATTATGATATGTACCACGTTTTAGATTTTTAACGTTTGTCTTAAGCTGTCCGAGTGCTGTATAATCGTTCTTTATAACACTAATATAATTTTTTACTGTAGTATATGGAATACGATTATTTATAGTAATATTCTTATTTTTTAAAGAGAATACAACATCACCATCTGTCTTACCTTTAAACTCCGCACCACGCAATCCCATCAGAGCATTCTCCAGTGTTTTCTCCATCTGAAGAAGCTCACTGTATTCTATCTCAAAACCGGTAGCCTTATCCTTGAACACCTTACCGTCCTTTGCGTACATCTTTATACGTAAATCACGGATAGCATTATACATCCTGTCATGGAGTGTAGGATTACCCTCAACACGTCTTATAAGTCTCTCGTAATCCTCTGCAGTCTTTGGCATTGCATATCGCATAAACTCTGTTGCTACTTCGCTGTCAAGAGTTTCTTCACTTACCGTTCTTTTTGCATCCTTATACTCTCCTCTTATCCTGTTACGCATAGCAGAATACTGTGCATTCTCTCTTATCCTTTGTGCGTATATACTATATACATCAATTGCTCCATCCTGCGTTGCATGCACTCCTTCATGGTCAAAGGTTGAATTATAATCATCCTGCAGATTAGTAGAAAGCTTGATTTCGCCTCTTGAATAACTTCCCTCAAGATCATCGGCAAGCTTACCGTCGTAACTCGTTTTTACACCTGTAAGCCTGCGTGCAGCATCAGACTTCATTGCGAACTTATATTCTTCTGCACGATTAAGTATATCCTGAGCACCTATTTCGGAGTTCGTAAGTTTCTTGCCGGCTTTAACTTTTTTATCAAGGAGCTTTGCATTCCGTGCCGCCACCGAGTTTTTATCATATACAGAGCCTTGACGTATTACCGCATTCTCAACTCCTCCATCAAGTTCAGTACGCAATGCCAACGCTTGCCTCTCTGTCATACCCTTAACAATATCTCTTGGAATAGCACTATAATTATTCCGTTTCAGTTCTTTACCACGACGTGTAAAATCTACAGCCGTTGAGATCGTATTAGGTACAGATGCCGTACCACCAAATATACCGCCCATAACTGCAGAATTAACAACAGGCGTTACATAGGCATCTAAAATTGCTTTTTTATTTGCCTCATCCGCAGTTAACCCATCCTCTGTATACTGTTTATATATCGTTGCATATCTGCCCTTGTCATTAAGCAGTGTTGCATCAGCAATATTATCAACAACAGCACGTGTTACCTGTGCACCCATACCTGACAGAATAGAGCCGGCAGTGTTGCCTATAATTGTCTTTAAAGTACCGCCTCTCATGCCTTTTGTAAGAGCCTTGCCGATTTTTTCGCCGCCTGATTTTGTAAACTTTAAATCAACAGCACTCGTTCCGCCGGTAAGCATCGCTGATATATATGCCTCTGTACTCGACAAATCAACACCGTATTGTGCAAGCTCTGTATATTTTCTTGCAATGCCTGCACCGCTACCCCATACCTTTTCGCCGCCGGGTAACATACCTTCGCCAATTTCTTCAACAATCTCTATGCCTGCCTCATGCAGTTTTTTTAAAGCAGGGTTATCTGTGCTGTCTGTTATACCCTGCTCCGCTATACCTAATGCATCTGTCTTAAACGCCGCTTCCTCATCAATAATGTTAACTGCATTACGCCCTGCAACCTTGTTTATGGTCTGCTCTGCTCCTGCCATTAATCCCATTATGCCCGAAGCTACTGTCAGTGTCGGTATTGCTATATATCCAATAGCCGGATTTTTCTTGACTGCTTCGTAAAAACCTTTGTTCGCACTCGCACTTCTTTTTTCCTTCTCGTATTTGTCGTAAGCATCTGTATTTAGATAATATAAATCTGCTAATATGGCATCATACTTTCCGCGAATATACATGTAATTGTTCAGCTCTTGTTCGCTCATAAACTGTACAGGTGCAAGCCCGTATTCATTAACCTCATCTATTCTATGAGCATCATGCTTAGAATTCGCTTCATAATCTTGCATACCCTTAACAACATACGTTTCATCCTCGGTCAGTTCTCCTGTAACATTCTTTCTGATTTTAACTTCTTTCAATCCACTGTAAAGCTCGTTTAAATCTCTTGTTACACCTTCCTCGTAACCACGTTCTTCAATATCATAAAAGCGTTTTTTATAGTTTTGCTGATAATACAAACTGTCAGGATTTTTCTTTGCATTCTCTATAGCCTTTTTATCTCGTTCTATATCCGACTTATCAAGCGAATTAAGACGTGACACAACGCTTATACTGTCTACGCCTTTACCTGCGTTTTTCACCGTACGAGGCGTAAATCTGCTCTCAAAGCGATTATTTGTGTTTTGCCTATTACTTCCCTTGTTCTCTCTTGTTGTCGTTTCTAAAAGCGTTCTCGGCTTGAATGGTGCAGGTGTTGTGCTTTTGGTAGTGGTCTTTTTCTCTGTAGTTTTTTTCGGTGTAATCTTACTGAAGTCAGATGCAGTTGAAAGCCCGTCGTATTTCGACGTGCTTTCTTTCTTTTCCTGCTTCTTCTCTTTTTCTTTTACAGTACCGTTTATGGTATCTTCAAGAAGTGTTTTTTTCTTATACGGTCCGCCACTGTTCTTCACCATCATTCCACCTCATCTATAGTATCAGGGAGTATCACAACTCCGCCCGTTCTCTTATCGCCACTGTCATTCTCTGACTTCTTCGGTTTAACATATCCTGCACGGTCTAACACATCACTTGCAACATCCGCACGTGCTTTGTCGTTATCTGATGCATCCATTATCTGTTCCTGTGTATCAAGAGCCTTTGATGCAAGCTGTGATATCCTTGCCTTCTGCACTCGCCTGAAGTCTGCCTCACGCTCCTCAAGCTCCTTCTTAAACAGCTCATCTTGCATCCAGTAAAAGATTGCTCTTCGTGACACTTTCACAGAATTAGCAATTTCATCAATCGTACCACGACCTGCGACTAAGTGCTCAATGACTTCTCTATGCCGTTTGTTTAGATTTTTTAGTGCCACAAAATTGTTACTCCTTTCCTGAAAAAAAGTGCAAAATAGTGCAATTTTCAAAATTATCATTCTTATTTCTACCTCACGCACGCACACGCACGTGAGGTAGATGCTTTCTTACTGTTAATTATAAATTAAATCAGGTCGTAAAAAAAGGACATTTGCGGACATCTTTTTACGCCTGCCCTCTACCTCTGCCTTTTGGCAGTACAGCCTACCATGCCCGATACCTTTGTAAAGAGTTTGCCTCAAAAACTTTTTGCACACAAAAACTTTTTGAGTTTGCCACTTGACAAAGGCACCGCACGGGCATGGACTAAAGGCATTGTCGGCGAGAGGGCACGGGGCAGGCTCACTGTGATGCTCGCCAATACTGGTTGTTTTCAGTTGAAGTTATGAAAAAAATACCAAAAAAAAAAATCAAACTTTTTCGAGAAAAAGCTTGACAAATACGTATAAAAGGCGTATAATATAAGTATAGAAAGGAGCAGATGATGAAAAGAAAAGATTTAATTAAACTGTTTGAAAAGAATGGTTGGTACTATAAACGTTCCGGCGGTAATCACGATATATACACTAACGGAAAAGATATTGAACCAATCTCAAGGCAACGAGAAATAAAAGAATCAGTAGCAATGGCTATCATAAAACGGCGAGGGTTTAAATAAATCCCTCGCACGTTTCACAAAATATATTCAGGAGGTATCTAAAAATGAAAAATGTTTATCCCGCTATTTTACGGACAGAATCAGACGGTGTTTTTGTTTTTATCCCAGACTTCAACGCCAACACACAAGGTGACACAATCGCAGATGCAATGGAGCAGGCTCGTGATGCAATCGGTATTATGGGAATTGATATGGAAGATGATAATAAAGCACTTCCGACACCATCTGATTTGCATTCACTAACAATTAGTTCAGACGAAATCATATCTTTGATTGATATAGATTTTAAAGAATATCGAAGGAAAAACGAATTACGGACTGTTAAAAAGAATTGCACAATTCCGGGATGGTTAAGTTACGAAGCAGAAAAAGCAAATATAAACTTTTCAGCCGTACTTCAAAACGCACTAAAAAAAGAATTAAATCTTTCTTAACCCACACAAAACGGCAGCGGAACTACTCCGCTGCCGTCTTTTTCTTTTCCAAAAACTCCAACGCACGCCGATGCAGGCGTCTGATTTGCCTCGGTGAGTAGTGCATATGCTCCGCCGTCTCCTCTGTTGTCATTCCGTTTATGTATCTGCACACCAAAACAAGGCGTAACCGATAATCGTCTACGCTAAAAATAAGGTCATCCGCCGCCTTGATTTTTTTATCAAGCCTTTTTATATACGGCGACGACCGCCCCGCTTTTCCGACACGCTCCGCCCTCTCAAGCTCGCATGCACGCCGACCTTTGAGTATTTCCTTTACGTTCTTCGTTTCTCATCACCCCTTCACGCCTTATCATAATATATCTTCGATACGGATAGCCGTCATCAGTAAAGCCTGTCCATATACTGCCATTCTTTACATCATACATATATCCGTCAATCTTTCTTGATGATACATCACCACGCCAATGGTCCGCTCTTACTCTCTTTATCTTCGGAGCTCTCGGCTTTTTAAGATTTCGTGACTTGCAAATCTTCTTTGCCTTTACTCCCTTGTGATGTTTTCTGTCTCTCTCTTCTTCCGGAAGCTGATCGTCAAGCTCGCCTTTTGTAAGATAGCTTGCAAGCTGTGACAATTCACCCGAATATGTCTTTGATATGTATACCGCACCATTCCACAGTTCTATTATTTTACTTACGTCAAACCATTCAGGTATAAGTATGTGATGATGCAGTCCGCCAAGACTTCCCTCTTCAGTCACACCTATGTAATACAGCTCTTTATATTTACGCTTCAGCTTCTTGAAAAGCTTCTTCAGATTATCGTGAGCCTCATCTATATCCAAAGGTCTCTCCCCAAGATGATATGATAAGCGTATCCAGTAATCACCCTTCTTAAAATTCTCTAATGCATACAACACTATATTCTGTGCTGACCTTCTTGCATTAACCGCCGCTTGCTGTTCTGTTGTCTTCTTTGTCTTCGGAGCTCTGACCTTTTCAGAGCTATTAAACTTAAACGTGTGATAATCTTCTACTATTGCTACATTACCACCGAACGACATCTTCTCTAAATACATATCTATACCTATCCTTGTTCCTGAATTTAATTAAATAAGCAGGAATAAAAGCCCGCCACTCCGGGCTTTTATTTTGTTGTTTCTTTTTATATTATGTAAACTTACACTCTGCCCTTAAATGCCTGCATACAACACGGGCAGAAGTTCACCGGCATATTAACCTCATCTGCCTTTTCATATATTGCACCTACCTCAGGACCGCAGGACGGGCAGTAATACTTACCGTCCTGTATAACTGTGTGCTGAGGTATAACGCCACCAATTTCCTTACGCAGGAACCGGAACAGCTCAACCCTGTTCATATCATTTGAGTAGCGTTCCGGATCTCTGCCTTTCCAAAGCTTCTGTGCTCTGTCATTATAGACTTTTATATGGCTGTCAAGCTCTATAAGTGCACGCTCAAGTATTGAATGTTCTTCGCTTACCATTTTCCATTCTCCATTTACATAAGCTCTACGGACGTATAATCAATAACATAACCGCACCAGCATTCATTGTCGCTCTTAATCTTAACACGGTATATAATTCTCTCATCCGGCAGCTTCTCCACTTCAATACCGGTGATTTTATACTCACCCTCAAGCCCGAGCGTATAATGGCGGTGAGGATACTTTATCCTGCACCGTCTGCCTATACTGCCGTAGAACTCTCTTAATTCATTTACCTTCATAGTTTCTTCTTATAGAAAGGACAACCCTCACATTTATGTTTATCATCAGCTACGTTATAAAAATCCGACAACGCCTGACACTTCTTTTTAGTTCTGCCATCTGTCGGCTTTATGTAACCAAAACAATCTGTGTAAATTCCTTCTTGATCTTTTATCTTTCTTGCCATCACAGACCGAACTCCCCTCTGTACTTATCAAACATAGCACTCACCGCCTGCTTGAACCTGCCCTGCATTGCCGCATCATTGATACCCTTGAACGCAGTTATCATTTTATTCATAGTGTCCTGTGCCGTATTGAACTGTGCCTTAAACTCTGTCACCGCAGGGTCAGCCATAAGCACCTGCTTCTTTAGGTTCTCTATCTCAAGCTTTGCCTTGTCCGCCTCGGCTTCCGCAGTACGGCGTGCTTCCTCGGCTTTTGAAAGCTTGTCCTTTGTTTTCTTGATAGCTTCCTCAATCTCTTTAGCCTTGCTTTCCGCCGCCGCACTTTCAGCCTCTTTCTTCAGCTCAAGAAGCTTGTCCTTCGGTATCTCCGGATTCTTTGCAAGGTCCTTGTATTTCTTGACATCTGCCTTTGCCTTATCAAGCTTCGTGTTAAGCTCTGATATACTTGTTTCCAAACCCTTAACACTAAGCTCCGCTTTCTCTCTTTCCTTATCACTCTCCTCGGCACGTGCAAGTGCTGCGTTCATCCTCTCTTCCATATCCGCCGCCTGCTCTGCCGCCGCAACCGCCGCATCACGTTCTTTTATAAGCTTGTCAAGCTCACGTGTTGAAAGCTCGGAAACATTGTTCTCTTTCACAAACTCCTCAACCTCATCATCCGGCACAGCAAGTAGCTTTAAAGCCTGTGAATAGCTCAAATTCGTAAACGTTTCCGAATTTAATTCCGCCCCGAAAAGGCTTACCTGCGTGCTTCCGAACTTCTTAAATATCTGCATATGCTTGTTCGCAGTAGACTGCGAGAACTGAACTTCATTCTTAAGCCACTCGCCCCACTCACCGTGCGGAAGTATCTCCTTTGCCTCAACTAATCGTCTGCCGATTTCTACTGCATATATAAGCATCATTCTCTGTGCCTGTGCACAGATGTCTTTTATCTCTGTCGTTACTACAGCTATATCACGCTGCTGTTTTACTACTCCTTTTTCCATTCTTCTTTTTCTCCTTCATATTTATTTCTTTGATATGTGCAAGCCATTTCTCCACAAATGCCTTTTCTTCTTCCGGCGGATCATAGTTTTTATACCGCCTGTTCTGACGTACACGCATATTCTTTTCATCAAACTCAAGCGTACAATACGAACACTCCGGACTTTCACTGTATCTTACAAAGAATATAGCGGTCTCTCCTCTGGCGTGAGCTCCTGCATATCTTGCAACACAATGATTAAGATTTTTGCCCTCTGCCACCAATTCACTTTGACATCTCGCCGGCCGGATAATATATCCGTCAGCTTCAAATATATACTTCGATAATGTTTTCATTCGCTTTTCAAACTGTTTTAACATTTCCGGAGAATTCTTATATTCCATTCGCTCATTGGATACATCATGTGCACATATAAGGTTCTGCGGGTATCTGATACGCTCATCAGATAAATTCTCACCGAGCTTTTTCATCATATCCCAATAATCCGTTATATCACTGATATACGGTTGTCGTTGCTGTGGATACTTCTTTAACTGCTTGTTTATGTAGCGGAGTGTACGCATTACATTCACGTTCTTAAACTTAAACAACCTACTAACGTCATAATATCCGCACAGATTACACAAGTCCACATCTTCAGGCTTGATGCCGTATTCCTTTGCCTTTTTATAAAATTCAAGGTCGTCAGGCTTCCACCTAAACTTACGTGCAAGTCTGTATTCTTCTTTTGTAAGTCCTAACATTTCATTAGGACGCTTTGCTTTCCAGTTAATGCCTTTAATATCATTTACAGATTTCATATTTGAATAGTACGGACTGTCCAGCTTGTCAAGCTTTGCATTTACAAAGTGTGACATTCCCTGCATCACAAGGTTTTCTACGTTCTTATGCTTGACCCACAGGTTCATATATGACACAGGATATACAATATCCTTGCAATCGTTTATGTACTTATCAAGCTTGCAGTTCTCGGCAGACGTTCCGATAAGAACATCTTCATCAAACGGATATATATCCGACTTTCCGATTTTACCGAACGAGTCATTAAACCGTTCACGCTGATGCCAGTCACTAAACCAGGATATACTGCTCATAAACCTCTGATACCCTGCAAGCTTAACAACCTTTCTGTCCTCTGCCACATACGCCTCCCACGGGTTACAAAAGACACGTGTCGTACCGTCAGAGTTCAGATGCCGGCATACATACCACGTAACTATTGCAAGCCTGTCACCGACTTCAAGGCTCCCTTGTGTAAAGGGAGCTGTCAGCGTAGCTGACTGAGGGATTGAATTCCCCACACGGCAAACTGTCATCGGCCAGTGCTCACTCACAGTTTTTGAATATCGCATTTGCCCGCAATGTATCGCCTCTGCCGATGCTCCGCAATGCGGGCATATGGTAGTCGTGCCGGATATAACATTCTCAACATAGTCACCGACTATATTTTCAAACCCGAACGGTGCAGGTGCATACACATTCGAACACCCGTCATACTCCGCACGTGGTAGATAATACACTTCTCCGCACGCACTGCATCTGCACTCAACCATTTTCTCTTTTCTTTCGGTAAGCGGATCATATACCCATGCGTGCTTATATACTATGTACTCTTTATCAAAGCACCCACGCTCACGCATCCAGGGTATAAGCCCCTCTGGCGGTTCCGTTGGAATTAAACTCTCGTAATTCAACTACACCACCGCCTATCAAAGAAAGTCTGACAAGTCAATGTTCTGTGATGCAGGGCTTGTCTCCTTGTCGGGTATGCCGTAGAACTCACGGATTATTCCTTCAGCTTCTGCCGGCGATACAAAAGCACTGTTCCCTTTCTGCTCCTTGTGTCGCTTGTCTGCCAGTGCTTTAATCTTCTTCTCGCATTCTGTAATACTCATTTCCTTTTTCTCAAGGTCCTGCGATACTATTTCCGCCGCCTCGGGCTGTGCTTTTATAATGTCCTTTAACTGCTCACCGCAGAAGAACACAGCCGTATTCTCCTTGCCCTTCTGCTGCTCTGTGATTTTCTCTATTACTTTATCTAACATTTTTATACCTCCATGTCTTGACAAACGAGGTACACTGTGATATACTTTAATTGCTTGATTTGGTATGCCACAGCGTACCTTGCGCCCTTCCCAAAGGGTGCTTTTTTTATTCCTCGTTTTCTATCCCAAAATCAAAAGCTTTTCCGTCCTCGGTAAGAGTAATCTTTGTAAGCTCACGTATTACATCTGCCTTAATGCGTTCAAAATCTGCTTTTCCGTATGACATTTCATTTATGCAACACGCCATTCCGAAAGCAATCTCACGGACTGTCATAAACTCCTCACCCGACGCCTTAGTTTTCGCTTTCTTTCCTTTGATTATTACCTTAATCATTTCATTCACCTTTACCCTTCTAAAATTCTCTGTGCTTCCTCTGATGCCAACACACCGCACACCTTGCGTATCGGCTTTACTGCTTCAACCTTAACCGGCTCTTTGAGAACACTTTTAATTCTATCCTCTTGCATCAGCCTTTGCCCGGCATATTTAACCGAACGCATAAATCTTTGCTTGCTTTTTTTCTGCTTCAGATGTTTCCGCCGCACTCGGCGTTCTTCCCACCATAACCCGAACGCAAACCCCGGTATCCATCCAACGCTACATATCAATATCCATAACACTTCTTTCATTCTTCCTCACCTCCGTCCATTTTTGCACCGCAGCGAGGGCAGTAGCTTGCCGGCCCTCTTCCTGTGTGTTGCCACGGGTCTGACTCTCCGCACACGGAACAATGGAAATATAGAGCATTGCCTATTATTGACCATTCACTTTCCCACTTACCGTGCTTCACTTCCGCAACATCTGCGGTGGGTATTTGTTCTATAATCTGTTCATATTCGTTATAGCCCTTAAGAATAAGCTTTTTTCTTAACTTGCTGTTTTTGTTCTCACCCTCAAAATCCGCATATTGACTTTTGTGTTTGTCAATCATAAATTTCAAGAGTGCCTTACTTAAATAGTCAGACATTACTCCGCACCGCCTTCCATAAAGTTTACAAACTTTTCGTAACAATCAGGGCATAAATCAATTCTTTGTCCAAAACTGCTTCTTGACTCTCCAACCGGCCATAGTGTGATTTTTGCTGAATAATTCTTTAAGGCATATGTAGGATGATAGCACCCCATAGGATTGACTATATCTTTACTGCACTTATCACAAACAATCTGTGTTTTCTGTGCCATTACACCTCACCCTGCAAGACCTAACCGCTTCAGATGTTTCCGCCGCTTCTCAAGGTCATCCACATCAATACCCCACACTTGATACGCCACACGAGTGTTCACGGTATGATATTGCATCGTCTTGACATTCTGATTCACCTGCTCCTGCTTCACAGCTTCCTTATACTTCGCAGCAGTAGAGTTACCTATACTACCAAACAGCTCTCTCATTTCACTGTTCCCTATTTCCGGATAGCTGTAATAGATACGTAACGCCGTATCAATACTTGTAATCGGTTTTACTTTCATAGCTTACTCCTTTACTCTGCTTCAACATCAGCTAGCATTATCCCTTCCATATGACTTCTCGTTTCAAGTATAGCAATATAGTCAGCCATTGCCTTAAGCTGAATAGTATAAAGCACCCTCGGACACGTAGGTTTGAAATCAAGTTTGTCATCATCCCAATCTCTTAAAAGCTTTTTAAGCTTCTTATACCTTATAACAGTCTGGTAATACTCCGCACGGAATCTGTCATTGTATTCCGCACTCTCCATTAAATCAGTTGTTTCAATCAGTTTCATTTTCATTCTCCTTTATCTCTTTCATTTTCTGTTTTGCCTCTTCTTTGGTGAGGAATGCAATTTTTCCTACATCGTCAAAATCAACTGCATACATCTCATTTTCATCTTTCTTTATTGGTTTGAGCTTAAGTTGACAGAATAGCTCGCCTGCAAAAAATCCTATGCACCGAGTTTCCAACGGCTCCTCAATCGGTCCATTGGCAGAGTAAATAATATACACCGTATCCCCCACCTTACAGGGCGGTGCAATTACGCCATGCTTTAGTAGGTAGTCTGCTCTGCGTGCATCATAGCAGCTTGCACCCTCCATGTTATATTTGCAGGTGTCGCAGTTTCCGTTACCCGATATTATCGGGCAGAGCTTTTCGGGGCTTTGTTCAATCTCCTTAAGTAATTTAATCAATCTGTTTAGCATAGTTTCTTCCTTTAATCAATCATATCCACATTTACAGGTACCCACATATTAGGATTGAAGTTCAGAGTGTATCTATATTTAGACACTTCATTATTACCGAGGTTTAAATCTTCGATTACATAGGTTACATTATCGCTCAAACCGATAAAATGTTTTACATATGTATCGCCATCCTCAACAATTATTTCTAACTGATTATCCATCGTATCAGCTGTTATTGACATCCTGCCGGACATCTGAAAAAGAACATCACCCTCAATACAATTTATAACCGTAAGCTCTCTTACAACATTAAAGTTATCAGCCTGCTTTGTAAGATTGTGCTCCACTCTATCTGCCTGACTGCTGCAACCCGTAAAGGTTACTGTCATAACCATTAACATAATAAATAAAATTTTCTTCATAATAACTCTTCCTTTCCTCATGCACTCTTTTCTATAAAATCATCAAGCGTACACTCCAACGCCAGTGCGATATTATACGCCAATATCAACGATGGTATTTTTGAACCACGTTCAATCTGAGTAATCATACTGTGCGTTACTCCAACCTCATTACCAAGTTCAACTTGTGTTAAACCTTTTTTCTCTCTCATTCGTTTAATCTTATCGCCTACACTCATTCTCTCACCTTCTTTCTTGACTTATTTTTCTTACTGTGATATAATCACCGCAGAAAGCGAGGTGATTATATTGAACATGGAAATAACTTTTACAGAATACGAAATTAAAACTCTTTTAACTGCTATAGATTACTTTGATATTCTTGATACCTATGAAGTTCCTTACGAGGAATCCGAATGGACAGAAGACCATAAGTATATTGATGAAATAAGTGGTAAGTTAGAAGATATATCTTACAGTTTAGAAGACTCAGAAACAGTAGTTCTATCAGCAGAACAGATTTCATACTTACTGTCAGCTCTTTATGCTTATAAAAGCATCGTTGTAAATAACGTAAAAACCAAGAAGAAATCTAAGTTTAATCAGGCCGAGCAGTTCACGATACAGTCTGATATAAATCAACTATATGATTCTCTTAATGCTAATCTATCAGAACTCGACCCTGATTTCTCTGTTTTTCGGTACGACGTTCCGACTGACGCTTCATACGTCTAAGTTCTTTCGCCCTGCGTCTAAGCTCCACTGCTTCAGGAGTATTATTCGCAGGGCCTTTAGGTATTTGTATATTTATTTCTCTCGCACCTCTATTGTTTCCTTGATGGTTTGTTTTCGAGGAATTGAACTCAGGATTATCCGAATCAAACATCAGTTCTTTTCTTTCGATAATTTCCCCATCTATCTCTTCACAAATTATTTTGTATGCTTTCATACATCATATCCCCTTTCTTGACTTGTTTTTCATGCCGTGCTATAATCACCGTAGAGAGGAGGTGATTATATGCAACAACCAACATTAACAAAAAAACAGTGTGAACTACTAAAAGCATTTGATAAAAATGATACACTTTCCAAAGCTAAAGTTGATGATTTGATTTCGCAAAATGAATATCTTGAATTTTTATTTTACGAATTAGAAACTGCCGGCATGATTAAATGGTTTACACCAAAAGATATATCGCAAAAACGTGCCTATTATATAACAGCGTACGGTGCAAAATGTTTAGAGCTTCGTAAAGAACACCGCAATAACCGTATTTTTAATGTGGTTATTAATGCGCTAATATCGACTATAGTGGGAGTTTCAACCGCCCTTTTAGTATCATACCTAACCTTAAAATTCTTTCCTAATTCAACAGGATTGCCGTGCCTATAAGGTACTCCAGAATTATCATTACAATAAATATCGCCAAGGCTACTCCGCAAGCTACAACTACTCGAATGATTACGTTTACGACTTTTTCCCACGAGAACCGGAACAGCCTTGGTCTATTTACAATCTTATATGCAAGCAGTTCTGTTTGGTCTATAAGATAATTCATATATTTTTCACTGTTTAATTTCTTATCAATATTCCCTTGCAGATTGTTTTCCTGTACATATTTTAATATCGAAATGTTATCTTTTAATATCGAATAAAACCAGTCTTGTTTATTCTTTGACATTGACATTCTCCTCCTTTCGTGATATACTGTAGTTACATTGTTACTACGGTTAATATTATATCTCACTTCATCTCACTTGTCAATATTATTTCCTCACTTTTTCTCATTTCTTGCATTTTGTACAAATTATGAAATTGTTTTTAAGTGAGATTTTGTGAGATTTGCGAAAGGAGTTTTAATATGTTTTGGGAAAATTTTTTAGCCTTGTGTATGAAAGACGGCACATCGCCCAATGCTATTGCAAAAAAGCTTGGTATATCTTCCGGAGCTGTTACAAAATGGAAAAAAGAAAAATCCATCCCACATAACACTACATTAAAAAAAATAGCAGATTATTTCGGTGTTGCTCCCGAAACACTGCTTAATGACTCCACAACAACGCCCACTGGCTCATCACTTGATATAGAACTCTCAACCTTAACAGCAAAGCTTATCAAATCAGATGATGAATGGACAAAACAATTTGTTGTTAAATTTCTGAAACTCTCACCCGCAAGCAAGGAAATGTTTAAGAGATTGCTTGCAGATATAAGCACTGACTCCTAAACACTTCCGCCGCGAGCGTTGACCTTAATCAGTCAACAGGCTTTTTACAAAAGCATAAATCACAGACAGCATATGACTGTCACGGCAGAGCAATACTGCCTTTATAATTTGATACTTTTTCTTCATCTTTTGTACCTCCATAAAACATAAACCAAACGTGAACAACGGTAGAGAAAGTGGTCTTTTCATTATATCACCACAATTTTCAACATAACAAGAAACGCATTTCCTATTTGCAAATTTATTCCCGAGTGGTTATAATATAAATAGAAAGGATGATACATTTGATAATTCGCTATTCAAAAAAAGCTCTAAAATTCTTAAGTAAACTTGATAAAAAATCAATTGATAGAATCAGAGAAGCCGTAGCAGGTCTGACCCACACACCGCCCGAAGGTGACATCAAGCCAATGCAAGGCTATGATGATAACAGAAAAAGGTTACGTATAGGAAGCTGGCGTATTATATTTAAGAATGTCGATGAAAATAATATTGAAATATTATATGTAATAGATATAGGTAACAGAGGAGATATATATAAGTAAGGAGGAATAGCTATGTCAGAAATAGTAATGAACGCAGCACAGATGATGGAAATGCTGCCTGATAGCGAAAAGAACTTTGCATATGAGTTTATTAAGAAGCTCGTTCTTGCATGGGACCCTGATTTCACAAAGGTAACACCGGAAGAAGCAGCACAAATAAAGGAAGCCGAAGAAAGCGGATACGTAAACGAATCCGAAATTGACTGGAATAATCTCAGTAATATGTTTGCATAAAAAAGAAAACTGTTATTATGTTGTACTATATATTCTGAATAATGATTAACACCCACCAAAGAGAGCAATTGACTTTCGATTGCTCTCTTTTTAAAAGTTTAAATCGAAAGGAGCTGATACAATGCCAATCTATAAAGCAGACGGCAAAAAGAACGGTCTGCAAAAATACCGGGTTAAGGTCAATTACACGGACCCGAACACCGGCAAAGCAAAACAAATAGAGCGTACTGCATATGGACTTGAAGAAGCCAAAGAAACCGAACGCCGTCTCTCACACGAAGTTAAAGAGGTAAAGGAAAGCAACATCACCGTCCAACAGCTCTATGATGAATATTTAGCAGTACAGAAAAATGCATTGCGAGAATCAACATTAGACAAAACAAAGCGAACGCTTGAGCTTTATGTTATTCCTCAATTCAGTGCATTGACATTAAAAAAACTTACACTGCAAACTTTGCAAAAATGGAAACTCGATATCGAAGAAACTAAAACAACAAAAGACACTCCGCTTTCACTGGAGTATAAAAGAAAAATATTTTCTGTATTCAGAACATTTTTAAATTATGCGGTAAAGATGGAATACATTTCTACAAATCCATTAGTAAAGCTTGGCAACTTCAAAGATGCAAACTCTTTTAAGTCAGATATGGATTATTACACATCCGAGGAATTTATAAAGTTCATAAGCACAGCACGAAAATGTGCTGAAGATGCAGAGTCCTCATCAGGTAATATAAGCGAATGGAATTACTATGTATTTTTTAATATAGCTTTCTATGCCGGGATGCGAAAGGGAGAAATACACGCCCTTAAATGGACCGACATAAAAGATAATACAATCCACATAACAAGAAGTGTAGCGCAGAAATTAAAAGGCGAGGACAGAGAAACGCCACCAAAGAACAAAAGTTCTATACGTTCAATACAAATCCCTATACCATTAAAAAAAGTTTTGGACGAACACTATGCACGCTGTAAGCTTTTGGATGGATTTTCAGATAGCTGGCGTATATGCGGTGGTGAATCTTGTTTAAGAGATAGCACTCTCGACAAGCGTAACGAAAAATACGCAGAGCTTGCAGGCATAAAAAAAATAAGAATGCACGACTACCGGCATTCTCACGCATCACTATTAGCAAACAACGGAATCAATATACAAGAAATAGCAAGACGTTTAGGACATAGCAGTGTTGAAATGACTTGGAATGTGTACTCACATCTATATCCAAAAGAAGAAGAAAGAGCATTAGAAATATTAAATAATGTAATATTTCGTGGATAATTCGTGGATAAAAATAAATAAACCGCATAACAATGCGGTTTATTTATCAAATGGTGGACCATCTAGGACTCGAACCTAGGGCCGTCCGGTTATGAGCCGGGAGCTCTAACCAACTGAGCTAATGGTCCATAAAAACGGCCTGAAAGCCGTTTCATGGATATTGGTGACTCCAGCGGGAATCGAACCCGCGATACCGCCGTGAAAGGGCGGTGTCTTAACCGCTTGACCATGGAGCCATTTTGAGAAATAATCCGGCAGCGTTCTACTCTCCCGGGCAGTCACCCGCCAAGTACCATCGACGCAATTGAGCTTAACTTCTGTGTTCGGTATGGGAACAGGTGGATCCTCAATGCCATTACCACCGGATTCTTTTCTCTCTTCTC
>JAFQJD010000028.1 GCA_017415105.1 Clostridia bacterium
AACGAAGCAGCTAATGAACATATCGGCATTACTCACTCTGACGGAGAAACTTGGAGTAAGTAAGATTGGAGGTATAGCCTATGCAGGAAGAAGTTGACCAGAAAACCATAGCACTTGCGGTAAATACAACAAAAATGACGGGGCGAGTTCTTGCAAAAGCTATTCAGATGTATCTTCAACACCATAAGGATAAATCAAAGAATCCTAAAATTTATCACGGCAAGCAGACAATCAAACAGCTTATGAAACAAAATGCGGCGCTTTCAAATATTGAGATTACGGACAAAAATATCCGTTCTTTTGAGAGCGTCGCTAAAAAGTATAACATTGATTATGCACTCAAAAAGGACACAAGCGAACAGCCGCCCCGTTATCTTGTGTTCTTCAAAGGCCGTGATGTTGATGTTATCAATATGGCTTTCAAAGAATTTACCCAAAAACAGTTAAAACACAAGGATAAACCGTCTTTGCGGAAACTGCTTTCAAAACTCAAAGAACAGGCGCAAAAACTCAATCAAAACCGGGACAGAGAAAAAAACAAGGACAGGGATATTACCTTATGACGATTGATAAAAAAGTCATTATTGCAAATGCACCTTATGTTCTGTTCTTTTGGCTCGGTGATAAGCTGGGCTATTCTTTAAGAGTTTTTGAGGGTAATAAAATATCAGCACTTATGAAAGGAATTGCGGAGCTTTTTAAGTCTCCGCTTTTCTCTTTCAATCCTATTGATATGCTTATAGGAGTTGTTACGGCAGTAGCAATAAAAGGCATTTTATATATACGCAGCAAGAACGCAAAAAAGTTCAGAAAAGGTATTGAATACGGCTCGGCTCGTTGGGGTACGGCAGAAGATATTAAGCCTTATATGGACGCTGAATTTCAAAATAATATCTTGCTGACAAACACGGAAAGGCTGACAATGAGCAGCCGCCCAAAAAATCCCAAACACGCACGAAATAAAAATGTATTGGTTATCGGTGGTAGCGGCAGCGGTAAAACAAGGTTTTTCATAAAACCCAACTTAATGCAGCTTCATAGCTCGTATGTTGTAACAGATCCGAAAGGTACGGTTTTAATCGAGTGTGGCAGGCTTCTTGAAAAGGCCGGCTACGAAATAAAGTCGCTCAATACTATCAATTTCAAAAAGAGTATGCACTACAATCCTTTCGCCTACATAAAAGACGAAAAGGATATTTTGAAATTGGTTAGCACGATTATAGCCAATACCAAAGGTGAGGGCGAAAAAGCAAGCGAAGATTTTTGGGTTAAGGCGGAACGCCTCTATTACTCTGCGCTTATTGCCTACATTTGGTATGAAGCTCCCGAAGAAGAAAAGAATTTCATTACTTTACTTGACATGATAAATGCGAGTGAAGCCCGTGAGGACGACGAGAATTTCAAAAGCCCCGTTGATTTACTGTTTGAGCGTTTGGAGGAAAAAGACGCTGAACATTTTGCTGTAAAGCAATATAAAAAGTATAAGCTGGCGGCTGGAAAAACGGCAAAGTCAATTCTTATTTCCTGTGGTGCAAGACTTGCGCCATTTGATATTAAAGAGCTCCGGGCGCTTATGGAATATGACGAATTGGAGCTTGACACTTTGGGAGATAAAAAAACTGCTTTATTTATCATCACAAGCGATTTGGATAATACCTTTGACTTTATAACTGCAATGGTTATTTCGCAGATGTTTAATATCCTTTGTGCAAAGGCTGATGATGAATACGGCGGCAGATTACCTATACACGTGCGTTGTCTTTTGGACGAAGCAGCAAACATAACTATCCCTATGCTTCAAAGGCTTATAGCCGTTATACGAAGCAGAGAAATATCCGCTTGTATTGTTCTGCAGGCGCAGTCGCAGTTAAAGGCAATTTACAAAGATAATGCCGATACGATTATCGGTAACTGTGATTGCACCCTGTTTTTAGGCGGAAAAGAAAAGAGCACGCTGAAAGAGATTTCTGAAACGCTGGGTAAAGAAACGATAGATTTATACAATACATCAGAAACCCGAAGCAATCAGAACTCTTACGGCTTGAATTATCAAAAGCTCGGAAAGGAGTTGATGAGTCAAGACGAATTGGCGGTAATGGACGGCGGAAAATGTATTTTACAGCTTCGCGGTGTTCGGCCTTTTCTTTCAGATAAGTACGATATAACAAAGCACCCGAACTATAAATATACCTCCGACGCCAAAAAGGAAAATGCGTTTGATATTGAAAAATATATGAAACGCAAACAGCGGAGGGCAAAAATCAAACCTGATGAAGCCTTTGAGCTCTACAAGGTAGATATGCCCGAAGAAAAACAAGAATCGGTTGAGAATTAAAAGGAGGATTTATTTATGGCATTTTTTCAACAGGCAATCACAGTATTGCAGACACTTGTAATTGCACTCGGAGCCGGTCTGTGTGTATGGGGCGGCATAAATCTTATGGAGGGTTACGGAAACGATAACCCCGGTGCAAAATCACAGGGTATCAAGCAGCTTATGGCGGGCGGCGGCGTCGTAGTTATTGGTACAACCCTTGTACCCTTGCTGTCAGGACTGTTTTAATAGTTGGATAGCATTTTTGATAAAATCACGCAGGCGATAAATGATTTTCTAATCTCTCTTATCGAGGGTAGTTTATCGACTATGTTCAATGACGTAAACCAAAAAGTCGGGACGATAGCAACAGAGGTTGGCAAGACGCCGCAGCAATGGAACAGCAGCGTCTTTTCAATTATCGAAAACCTTTCAAACTCTGTTATTGTCCCGATTGCGGGGCTTATTATAACCTTTGTCTTATGCTATGAGCTAATCAGTATGATTATAGACAAAAACAATATGCACGACGTTGACACGTTTATGTTCTTCAAATACTTTTTCAAGGCGTGTGTTGCTGTACTTATTGTCAGCAACACATTTAACCTTATTATGGCGGTATTTGATGTCGGACAGCATATTGTTTCAAACAGCGCCGGAGTTATTGCGGGAAATACCAATATTAACATTTCCTCTGCTCTTACGAACTTACGGCCAACACTTGAAGCAATGGGAACGGGCGAACTGTTCTTACTTATGCTGGAAACTGCTCTCGTCAGCCTGTGTATGAAAATTCTGTCTGTATGTATCACCGTCGTTATATTCGGCAGAATGATTGAAATTTATTTATATAGCTCTGTCGGAGCTATCCCGTTTGCGACAATGGCAAATCGTGAATGGGGCCAAGTCGGAAGCAACTATTTGAGGGGGCTTGTTGCTCTCGCATTTCAGGGCTTCTTTATTATGGTATGCGTTGGAATATACGCGGCACTTGTCAACAGCTTTACGGCAACAAGTGACATTCATTCAACCATATTTTCTATTGCGGCATATACCGTTGTACTTTGCTTTACTCTCTTTAAGACAGGAAGCATATCAAAATCAATATTCAATGCTCATTAAGGAAAGGAGGATTTTTAACAATGCCTTATGTACCCGTACCCAAAGACTTAACTACGGTAAAATCAAAGGTTGCGTTTAACCTTACGAAACGGCAGCTTATATGCTTTTCACTTGCGGCAGTAGCCGGTGTCGGAGTTTACTTTCTCACAAGAAATATTCTCGGCACCAGCGGCGCGTGTATGCTCTTAATTGTAGCAGCGCTTCCGTTCTTCCTCTTTGCTATGTATGAGAAAAACGGGCAGCCGCTTGAAAAGGTATTGAAGCAGTATATAAACGCACGATTTATAAGGCCGAAAGTCAGACCGTACCGAACGGAAAATATATATTCGGCTATGATGAAACAAAGTATTTTAGATAAGGAGGTAGAAAAGATTGCAGGACGCAAAGACAAAATCAAAAAAGCAAAAACGAAAAATTCCGGCAGATAAACCACTTTCCCGAAGCCAGAAAAAGCAGATTGCGGAAGCTGTGAAAAAAGCAAAAATGCAAGGCAAAATTGCTATGAGCGCGCAACAGACAATTTGCTATAAGGCAATGTACCCGGACGGTGTTTGTCGTGTTACGGATAAGTTTTTCACAAAGACATTGCAATTCTTTGACATAAATTATCAGCTTGCAAGGAACGAGGACAAAAACGAAATTTTTGAAAATTACTGCGATTTTCTTAATTATTTCGACCATTCAATTTCCGTTCAGCTTTCTTTCCTCAATCAGAATGTAGATATGGAAGAATATCAGAAAATGATTGAGATACCTAAACAGGAGGACGAATTTGACGCTATCCGTACAGAGTATATGCAGATGTTGAAAGAACAGATTGCAAAAGGCAATAACGGACTTATCAAGCGCAAGTTTATTACCTTTGGTATTGAAGCAGACGACATTAAGGCTGCAAAGCAAAAGTTGGAACGTATTGAAGCGGATATTTTGGGAAATTTCAAAGCGCTCGGAGTTTCCGCAAAACCTCTTTCCGGGCTGGAACGTTTGGAGCTTCTTCACGGCTCTTTCAATGAGGGCACAAATGAGAAATTCCGCTTTAATTGGGATTTGGTGCATAAGACGGGACTTTCTACAAAAGACTTTATTGCGCCGACTTCCTTTGATTTCAGGGACAGCAGAACGTTTAAGTGCGGCAGCAATTTAGGGCAGGTTTCTTTTGTTCAGATAATTGCGCCGGAGCTTACCGACAGTATGTTAAAGGATTTTCTTGACCTCGATACACCGATTGCGGTAAATCTTCACATCAAGAGTATAGACCAGTCGGAAGCTATCAAAATGGTAAAGCGTAAGATTACCGACCTCGACAAAATGAAGATTGAGGAACAGAAAAAAGCTGTACGCAGCGGTTACGATATGGATATTATTCCGTCAGACCTTGCTACATTCGGTGTTGACGCTAAAAACCTTTTGGAGCAGTTACAGGGTCGTAATGAAAGAATGTTTTTAATTACTGTCCTTGTTATGAATACTGCAAAAAACAAAAGGGCTCTTGCTAATGCAGTATTTGCAGCACAGGGTATTGCACAGAAATATAACTGTGCATTAAAACCTCTTGATTTTCAGCAGGAACAGGGCTTAATGTCCTCTGTTCCCATTGGTATAAATCAGATTGAAATTCAAAGAGGTATGACAACATCATCAACAGCAATTTTTGTTCCGTTTACCACGCAGGAGCTTTTTCAGACAGGAAACGAAGCTCTCTATTATGGGCTTAATGCTCTTTCAAATAATATGATAATGGTTGACCGAAAGAAGCTCAAAAATCCAAACGGGCTTATACTCGGCACACCGGGCTGTCTTGCCTATGATACCGAACTTATTTTGAAAGACGGTGTTATAGAGAAAATAGGCAGCCTTTTTGATAAGGGTGTTAAGGAGATTGACACATATTCCTATGACGAGGTACAGAAAAAGTTAGTACATTCAAAGGCGAAAGATATTCGCATTGAAAAGCAGACTGACGAACTATACAAGATTGATTTTTCAGACGGGACTTCTGTTTCTCTCACCGATACACACCTTTTGCTGTGTGCTGATGAAAACTATGTTGCAGCAGCAGAGATAAAACCGGGTGCTGTTCTTTATGGCGGAAACACCGTAACAAAGGTTGAGCTTGTAAAGCTGGAGGAAAAAATCAATGTTTATGATATGACCGTTCCAAAGTATTATAACTTTCTTTTGGCAAACGGTGTTGTCGTTCATAACAGCGGTAAATCTTTCAGCGCAAAGCGTGAGATTACAAACTGCTTTTTAGTTACGCATGATGATATTATCATCTGCGATCCGGAAGCAGAATATTATCCGCTTGTATCAAAGTTAAACGGACAGGTAATTAAGATTGCGCCAAACTCTCGTAATTACATCAATCCTATGGATATAAACCTTAACTACTCGGAGGAAGAAAACCCTGTAATGTTAAAGTCGGATTTCATTCTTTCTCTCTGTGAGCTTATAGTCGGCGGCAAGAACGGATTGGAGCCGATTGAAAAAAGCGTAATTGACAAAGCGGTACGAAATGTTTACAGACCGTACTTACTTAACCCGGAGCCTTCCAATATGCCTATTTTGGAAGATTTATTCAATGAGCTTAATTCAATGCCGGAGCTTGAGGCAAAGCGTATTGCCTCTGCATTGGAGCTGTATGTTCACGGCTCATTAAATGTATTCAATCACCGTACCAACGTTGATATGAATAACAGACTGATATGTTTTGATATTAAGGAACTCGGAAAACAGCTAAAAAAAATCGGTATGCTTATTGTTCAAGACCAAGTTTGGAATCGTGTAACATTAAACCGTGCGGAGCATAAATCCACAAGGTATTATATAGACGAATTTCACTTGCTTTTGAAAGAGGAACAGACAGCGGCGTACTCTATTGAGATTTGGAAACGCTTTCGTAAATGGGGCGGTATTCCGACAGGTATAACGCAGAATGTCAAAGACCTTTTATCTTCCCGTGAGATTGAAAACATCTTTGAGAACTCTGATTTTATCTATATGCTCAATCAGGCAGGCGGAGACCGTGAAATACTTGCAAAGCAGCTTGGAATTTCAGCAAATCAGCTTTCCTATGTAACGCAGAGTAACGAGGGCGAAGGCCTCTTGTTCTATGGTAATGTTATTATTCCGTTTGTTGACCGTTTCCCGAAACATCTTGAGCTTTACCGATATATGACAACAAAACCGGAAGAAGTGGCAAACAATGAGTAAAGAGCTTACACATTTAAGTTTATTTTCCGGGATTGGCGGTATTGATATTGCAGCAGAAGCAGCGGGATTTGAAACAGTCTGCCAATGTGAATGGGCGGACTTCCCGACATCAATTTTAGAAAAGCGGTGGCCGAACGTGCCCCGCTTTCGTGATATTACCACTCTTAACAAGGAGGTGTTCTATGAAAAAACAGGACGAAAAACAGTTACACTCATCAGCGGCGGATTTCCCTGTCAGCCATTCTCAACAGCCGGAGCACAGAAAGGTTTTACCGATATTCGTTACCTCTGGCCTGAAATGGCAAGAGTTATTTCCGAACTGCACCCCTCTTGGGTGCTTGGGGAGAATGTTGCCGGCTTTATCGGTATGGGGCTCGACAAAACGGTTTTTGACTTGGAACGCGAAGGATACGCTGTTCAAACATACGTATATCCAGCTTGTGGCGTCGGCGCGTGGCATGAGCGCGCAAGAACTTTTATCGTCGCGGTTGATGTTTCCCACGCCCCTTGCCTCCGACAATACCAACAACAAGAAAGATGCAATGCGGCTGGACGTGTTTCTGTCGGAAAACGGGATATTCAGAAAGAGAAATCCCAACGGGAAAATTTGGAGCCTTCCTCTGTCGGCAGCGGTATTTTACTTAACCCCGATAGCGTCGGACGGGCTACGCTCAAATTTCAAACCGGAGATTTTAATGCAGGCTCGCAAGTCGGCAAATTTGGCGACACAGATAGTGCAACAGGAAATGCCGACGAGCGACAAATCAGCACTCAATCCCGATTGGGTGGAATGGTTAATGGGTTTCCCTTATGGCTGGACGGACATACATTGTGGCAACGAGAGCCTGAGGGCGTTCCCCGTGTAACAGAGAGAACGGACGGCAGAGCTCCGAGATTAAAAAGTCTTGGTAATGCGGTTTGTCCTCCGCAGGTGTACCCTATATTAAAATGTATTGCAGATATTGAGCTATGCGCTTGTAATGACAGATGTGTTTTTGATTTACAGCAGTAGCAGTAGTATTGTGGTAATGTGTGTAAACTCAAAGAGTTTTCCATATTTCCATAATAAAAAACGGCGTGGGATTTGTGTGTAAACTTGGCAGCAAGTTTTCCATAATTTCCACGCTTTTAATATATAAAATTGAGGTGAAAACTTTGCGAAATGAAGAATTATACAATAACAGCGGGTGTGTTGACAAAACAGCTTATGAAGCACTTAAAAACATTCGCCGTGAGGAACGCAGAGCCCTTATTAACCTTTTGAAGCTGACAGCAGAAAATCACGGTTACGAAATTACTAACCGTATTGAACTTCGGGAAATCAAGGAGGTTGACGTTTAATGAAAATCGACCACGGCGATTATGATGTGTATAACAATTCACGAATTATACACGGAACGAATATTGAAATAGACTACAGCGTTTATTATAAGCGTGATTGTGATATTTCCGACCTTATTCAAATGTCTGCAAAAGATGTTGAGAGGTTTCGCAACAAAAGTATAGCGAATGAAAATAAAGCATACGAAAAAGTGTTGCAGGCTCTTTCGGAATGGGAAAAGGAAGCACTTATTACCCAAAGGCATAACCGGGCGCTTAATTATCTTAATACACCTCCCATTGAGCACACAAGCAATAAATGGGTGGACGCAAAGTATGACTATAAAGAGCGCAGTAATATGGTTTACTTTATGCAGTATAGGATTTACAAAAGGCAAGCCAGACACGGTATGTTGAAATGGGACGTATCTTGGACTGTTCGTACACAGAGAGCACCGGGCCAAGCTGCGTTAGTTCTTGGAAATCAGGAGAAAACATATTCAAGTCAGGAAGCGGCTGAAAAGTATATCCAAAACAGAATTGCAGAATACGACCACTTATTTACGGAAATATCTCCTGTCATTGCTGATGTAGATAAATACCCATTCTGCGTAAATGGTGTATTGCTACCGGGATATACAACAGTTTCAATGCAGAAAGCCATTGACGAGAAAAAGCCCTCTATCAAAGGTCAGTTAAACGAGCTTAAAAGTCAGACAAAAAATAATTCAACTACGGAGCCGACAAAAAAGAAATCTGCTCCCGAACTTGAATAGGCGGAGGTGAAAAATGAGCAAGGACAAAGAATTTAAGGCAAAAAACAGAGACTTGAATTTTTCAAAGCCTCAAAAGGACGATACAGTTCTTGGACGGCAAAACCGACCTGAAGAACAGAAAACGGATTTATCTTCATCAAAGAAAAACCGTATGTATCAGCAGCGGCAGAAAGCCCACGAACAGCCTTTTGATGTTCCTGAAACCAAACCCGATATTTCGGAAAGTTCTGTATCAGATACGGTAATAAATAATGCAGAAAATCCCGTATATGAGCATAGCGCTTTTGATACAAAAGAAACTATCCCCGTAC
>JAFQJD010000029.1 GCA_017415105.1 Clostridia bacterium
CTTTGCCGAGTGATGTAAATGTCATCTGGCAGGCAATCTGTATGCCAAAGAGTCCAAGTCCGCCAAGATAAATTCTTAGCATCGGTGCTGTAAACTGTGCAAGGGTGCTATCTGATGTAAATATCTTAACAAAAACCCCGGGTGCTACCATAACTGCCGCCCAGAGTGCAACGGAATATGTTAAACAAGTGATTAAAAGCAGACGGAAGGTTTTCTTAACTCTATCCGCATTTTTTGCACCAAAATTGTAGCTTGTAATGGGCTGAGCACCTTGTGCAATTCCCTGCAGAGGTAACATTGCAAACTGCATAACGCTTGTCATAATGGTCATAGCACCAACTGCAATATCTCCACCATATTTAAGGAGAGAAGAATTAAAGCAAACGGAAATCACGCTTTCGCTTGACTGCATAACAAAAGCCGCTGTTCCAAGTGCGATGCAAGGCAGAATGATGTCTGCCCGTAGCTTTAAGTTTTCTTTCTTTATTTTAAGCTGTGTCTTTTTGCCACAAAGGAAAGAGATAATCCATACACAGGAAAGCATCTGCGAAATGATAGTTGCAAGTGCCGCACCCTTTACTCCCATATCAAAGCCAAATATAAATATGGGGTCAAGCACAATATTACACACCGCACCGATAATTACCGAAACCATCGATACAGTGGTAAAGCCCTGTGCCGTGATAAATGTATTCATGCCCAATGTCATCTGCACAAACAAAGTGCCAATGGCATATATGCTCATATAATCGGTAGCATAACCGATTGTGTTTTCGCTTGCACCAAAGGCAAGGAGCAAGTCCTTGTTCCATATAAGCAAAACTGCAGTCAGGATAACCGACACAACAATCTGCAGACTAAAGCAGTTACCAAGCGTCTTTTCAGCAGATTCAATATCCTTTTCGCCCATAAAGATAGACGCTCTCGGTGCACCGCCTGAACTTACCAATGCCGCAAACGCTGAAACAAGCATAATCAGGGGCATACACACACCAACCCCTGTAAGTGCCATACTTCCGTCGCCGGGCATATGACCTATGTATATGCGGTCAACTATATTGTAAAGCATATTGATAAGCTGTGCCACAACCGTCGGAATAGACAGTCTGAACAAGAGCTTACCGATAGGCTCTGTTGCTAAAAATTCTTTTTTGTCATTCATTTAATATAACACCTTATTTTCGTATATAATTCATCCAGACAACATCATCGTATTGCTTGATTTCTTTTAATTTAAATTCGGATAATGTGCTATCCATAAATAGCGGTTTGTCCTCAGCATCTGCAACAATCGGTGCGACAACAAGGCTAATCTCGTCAATTACACCTGCTCGCTCAAAATAACCGTTTACAATGCTACCGCCCTCTAAAAGAATAGAGTTTATACCCATAAGGGTTTTAAGCTTTTCAAGAGCAATTTTGACATCAATTTCTTTTTCGCCTGCAAAGATATATGGAATATACATACTCTGCAGATAGGCAATATAATGCCCGTCCACTTGCTCGGTTAAAACTTCAATTATTTGAGCATCGCCATAGCCGGGGTCTTCGTCGATAATCTTACTGTTTTTCCAACCGAGTTTACCTTTTGGATCAAAACTTACGGCATAGAATCCCGACAAATTATCAGGGATAAAATCATTTTTATTATCAATAGGCTCGTACTTTGTCGAATCAGGATACCAACCGCCTGTGAAACTGCTTTCCATCGTCACTCGACCGCAAATAAATCCATTTGCGCCGTTTTTGTTATACTCACGATTTAACTCATAATAAATATCCGTAGCTTTTTCACATTCCTGTCGGGACAAAAATTCTCCCGTAATCTTTCCGTCTATTGATGTCACCATATGACAGATTATGTGCGGTCTGTTCATAACATCACCTCTATATCAATTATACTATATATTCATAGGAATTTCAATAACGCCAAAACAACCCATATATTTTATCTAACATTTTTCTAGCACTTTTCTAGCGAAAACCCAAAAAATGCATCAAAAAGCGGCAATACGAAAATTCATAGAACAGCAAAGGCTTTGAAGGTTTTTATGCCCTCAAAGCCTTGATTTTATGCGGTTTTTATCGCTTTTTAAGCTCCTTTATCTTCCGCTAATTTACTCTATCTAAAAAGACTGTCTAACAGCTCGAAATGCGTTTGCCTTAACGGGCACATAGGTTCGAATCCCACTTTCTCCGCCAGTGTTCATGTTATTTCATTCATCTCTTTTTCCAACTTTGCAATACCATCCAAAATTGTATCGAATGGTATCTTTTCACCAAAAATCATAGTCTGCATATGGTCATAGTCATCTTTTAACTTCGTCTGTACAATATTGCAAAGGCTTTTTCTCAAATAGTTTAATTGTTACTACGCCATTTTTACGCCATTTTGTTATTGAACTATGTAGGATTATATAGAGTTATATGTCATTTGTCTTCCTTATATATTCCCCTGTTCATGCCGTTTTATGGACTTTTATGGAGCATTATGAAATTATATAGTTTTCGTCATCTGATTACTATACCAAGTTTCATAATACTTTTTCTCCTTTGCTTTACTCTGTAGCTTTATTTAAATCTATTTGATAGGTTTCCATTTTGTCTATTTTTGATATTATACCACATTTTGCGGTTAAAGTCAATCTTTCGGGCAGTTTTCAAAATAAGTTTACAATATTTTCACTCAACAGATGCTTTTCGGTATTCCCTCGGCGAAACCCCGAAATTCGTCCTGAAATTCCTCTCAAAATTTGCATAATCATTAAATCCCGATTCGAAGCATATATCTGTCACTGTCATATCCGAATAGCTGAGCAGTTTTTTTGCATATTCATATCTGATGCCGTTAAGATATGTTTTAAAATTCATACCGCTATCCTTTAAGAATATACTGCTCATATATGCAGGTGTAACACCTGCAACATCTGCAATATCGTTAAGAGTAATTTCGTTTCTGAAATTGTTCTGTATAAAAAGCATTGCCGTCTGAACCTTTGTAAGATGCCCATGCTCGTGACGGTTGGTAAGCCGGCAGATTTTTCCGATAATGCTGTTTAGCAAATGGAAGCTGTACTCATCATCATTTTCTGCTGATGCAATGTTGAGCTCATGCATTATTGACGCAAGGTATCGGGCATCTTCGTCATCGAGCCTCACACTGTCAGTATCGAAAACAGACGATAGCTTAAAAAGCATATTTTTATCACATACCTCGCCCATAAACATAAGTGTTATAACCTCTGCACCGTCTGTTATTACCTTATGAAAATTAACAGGTGTCATAAAAAACAACATATTTTTCTCTATCTTCTTTTCTACACCGTCTATTATGTAGCTGCCACTTCCTGAAATTATAAGTTCAATCTCGTAAAACTCGTGCCAATGCGTTGGGTATCCGACAATTGTTTTTTCCTTAACCATTATTTTTCCGTTTTTAATTTTCTGTAATTTCGTATATCTGTCTATCATAATCTATCACCCAATATAATTTTATCACATTTCGTAAAAAATGCAATGTTTTTTTATAATTTTGCAATGCACAGCCATAAAAAAAGTGGTATACTCCTTATAAATAAAATATTGGAGGGCAAAAAAATGAAACTATTTATTGACACAGCAAACATTGAATACATAAAGGAAGCAAACGACCTCGGTGTTATATGCGGGGTAACAACCAACCCGTCGCTTATAGCAAAAGAGGGACGTGATTTCAAGACAGTCATCGACGAAATAACAAAAATTGTAGACGGTCCGATTTCAGCTGAAGTCATCAGCCTTAATGCAGACGAAATGGTGACAGAAGCAGTCTCACTTTCAAAGATAAACAAAAACATCGTAATTAAAATACCAATGACAGCAGAAGGCTTAAAGGCAATAAAGAGACTGTCAGCTATGGGTATACATACCAATGCAACACTCATTTTCAGTGCGGCACAGGCACTGCTTGCAGCACGTGCAGGTGCTACATACGTAAGTCCGTTCCTCGGCAGAGTTGACGATATAGACGGTGACGGAATGGAGCTTATCGCTGACATTGTTGAGATTTTTAAGATTCACTCAATCGAAACACAAATCATTGCGGCAAGCATCAGAAATTCACTGCACGTTACAAATGCCGCAAAGCTTGGTGCACATATCGCAACCGTTCCGTATAATGTACTTATGCAGATGATTAAACATCCCTTAACAGATGCAGGAATTGAAAAATTCCTCAAAGACTGGGAAGGATTTACAAATAAAGCTTAATAATCCCTCATTACACAAAAAGACACTGTGTCGTACTGAATCGACACAGTGTCTTTTTGTGTTTAATTAAACTTATCAGGCTTTTTGTCTGATATTCCAAATTCATAAAGTATCGCCTCGCACGTACGTCTTGATGCCTCACCATCACCGTACGGGTTAGCAGCCTGTGCCATTTTTGCATACTCTGCCGGATTATCAAGCAGTTCCTTTGCAAGTGTTTTTATAAAATCCTTGTCAACTCCTGCGATTTTTACAGTGCCTGCATCAACTGCCTCAGGCCGTTCTGTTTCACAGCGAAGTACAAGTACCGGTTTTGCGAGTGCCGGTGCTTCCTCCTGAATACCGCCCGAGTCGGTCATTACCATAAAGCTCCTTGCAATCGCATTATGGAGCTCCATAACATCAAGCGGGTCGATAAGATGCACTCTGTCCTTATCACCGAGTATTCCCCACGCAACCTCGCGGACTGCCGGGTTCAAGTGAACAGGATATATAACCTCTGTATCCTCGTACTCATCAACAATTTCAGCGATTGCTGTGCATATATCCTCTAACGGTTTGCCGAGGTTTTCTCTGCGGTGTGCAGTCACAACGATGACACGCTTATTCTCAAAATCAATGCTTCTCAAGCACTCACTTTCAAACTCGTAGTCCTCTTTAACGGTTGTCTTTAACGCATCAATTACGGTGTTACCTGTTATATAAATCTTCTCCTCGTCAACATTCTCTTTAATGAGGTTATTGAAATTCCGCTGTGTCGGTGAGAAATGAAGCTGTGCAATTCTGCCTGTAAGCTGACGGTTCATTTCCTCCGGGAATGGGCTGTAGATATCATACGTTCTCAAGCCTGCCTCGACATGACCTACGGGTATCTGCTCATAGAATGCCGCAAGTGCCGCAACAAAGCTTGTTGAAGTATCGCCGTGAACAAGGACAATGTCAGGTTTTTCTTTCTTTAAAACGTCCTCCATACCCTCAAGAACACGGGTTGTGATGCCTGCAAGGCTCTGTCTTGTTTTCATTATGTCAAGGTCATAATCGGGCTTTATGCCGAACACATCAAGAACCTGGTCGAGCATTTCTCTATGCTGTGCCGTTACGCACACAACCGGCTCAATATTTTCATATTTCTGAAGCTCAAGCACAAGCGGACACATCTTAATTGCCTCGGGACGTGTGCCGAACACTGCCATTACTTTAACTTTCTTCATTGTTTGTTTCCTCCTCAGTCACTGTCTCCTGCTTATGAACAAAACTGTTCTTGCCCATCATTGTGGCAATGAGCAGGAATATCAGTACGCATATAAGAAGCAGCATTGCACGTAGGAAACGCTGCTCTGCAAGAAGTATTGAGGTAATTCCCAATACACCGCTTATTGCGTAAAGTATAAATACTGTCTGCTTCTGTGAAAATCCCATATCGTAAAGTCTGTGATGGAGATGTCCCCTGTCTGCACTCATCGGATTTTTGCCTGTCATAATTCTGCGGAGCATTGCAAACAATGCATCAAACAGCGGCAGACCAAGCATTATAATCGGGACCGCAAATGATATTACCGCATAACTCTTGAACATTCCCTGAACTGACAGAACAGATAGCATATAACCCAGAAACATTGAACCGGTATCGCCCATAAATATTTTTGCCGGATTAAAGTTGAACGGCAGAAAACCGAAGCACGAGCCCATAAGTGCAAGGCCCATAAGTGCGATTCCGTACTCGTGATATGTTATTGCAATAAACACAAGTGACATTGACATTATTGCAGACACGCCTGCGGCAAGTCCGTCAAGTCCGTCAATAAAGTTTACGGCGTTTGTCATAAATACTATCCACAACACAGTAACTGTTATTGAAAGCCACGGTGCAAGCACCACAAACGGTGCTTCACTGAACACGTTCGGGTTGGATATTACGGATATTCTTATATCCCCGTAGAGAACCACTACCAACGCCGCAAGTATCTGAACTACAAATTTCAGCTTTGCATCAAGCTGTTTGCAGTCGTCAATAACTCCCAGTATTCCGAGAACTCCTGCACCAATCAGAATTGATATAAATTCCTTTGACCAGTTATCGTTAAAGCTCAATATCGCAACCATAAATCCGAATATGATTGCAAGACCGCCAATTCTTGGTGTCGGTCGTTTGTGCACACGCCGTTTATCCTTTGGCACATCAACTGCACCAATTTTGTACGCAAACCGACGTACCAACGGTGTTGTTGCGAATGTAAATATGAATGCTATCACAAACGCAAATATCATATTTGCATAATCCATTGTATCTTATCCTTTCTGTCTGTGCCGGAATTATTCTATAATAAAACCAACCTTTTTATAAACCTTTTTTAAGGTTCTCTGTGCAATACGGTACGCATTCTCGGCACCGCTTGTATAAATACTCTGTAGATATGCTTTATCCTTGATTATTCTGTCATATTCCTCACGTATCGGGCGGATTGCCTCAACAACAGCATCAGCGACCGCTCCCTTAAATGTACCGTAGCCCTGACCTTCAAAGTCTTTTGCCACAGTCTCAGGTGTACTTCCGGTCATTGCCGCCATAATGGTTAGCAGGTTATTGATACCGGCTTTTGCATCGTCCTCCGGACGGAATTCGATAACACCCTCACTGTCGGTTACGGCACTCTTTATCTTCTTGGCGATTACGTTGAAATCATCCATCATTGAGATAAACGCCTTCGGGTTCGGGTCTGATTTCGACATTTTCTTTGTCGGTTCTGTAAGGCTCATTACCTTTGCCCCCGACTTAACCAGAAGCCCCTCGGGGATTTTAAATACATCACCGTAAAGACCGTTAAATCTCTGTGCAACGTCACGGCATATTTCAATATGCTGCATCTGATCCTTGCCGACCGGTACGAGGTCTGTCTGATACAGAAGTATATCTGACGCCATAAGCACAGGGTATGTGAAAAGTCCTGCATTTATATTATCAGCATGGCGTGAGCTCTTGTCCTTGAACTGTGTCATTCTCTGAAGCTCGCCCATATATGTGTAGCAGTTAAGCACCCACGCAAGCTCTGCGTGTGCACTGTTATGCGACTGTATAAACAATGTACTCTTTTGGGGGTCGATACCGCACGCAATATAGAGTGCTAAAAGCTCAAGTGTACGCTTTCTCAGCTCTGCCGGTGTCTGACGGACTGTTATTGTGTGCAAATCCATCATTGCGAAAATGCACTCATAATCATCCTGCAGACTTACCCAGTTCTTTATTGCACCCAGATAGTTGCCGAGTGTGATATTTCCCGACGGCTGTACGCCTGAAAATATTCTTTTTTTCGGCTCTGTTAAATTCTGTTCCATTTATTTTCTCCTCTTATTGTGGCAGAGTGTTTGCGTAGAATGCATATCACCAAAAACACAGCATTCGAAGCAAATACTCTGTCTCAATCACTCTTTTATAAAATTTCTGTCAAGACTTCTCCCAAACGTCTCACAGCCTCTGTTATGTTCTCCTTTGAAGCCGATGAGAAATTAAGTCTGAATTGATTTGACGGAAGCTTCTGATCAATTGCAAAGTTACTGCCCGGCACAATCGCAACCTTCTTCTCAAGTGCCTTGTTCACGATTTCTGATACATCAGTGATTCCAGGGCATTCACACCACAAAAAGATACCGCCGTCAGGCTCTGTCCACTTAACCTTGCCCTTGGGGAAATACTCGTTCATTGCATCAATCATGCAATCGCACTTTTCCTTGTAGAGCTTTCTGTTTTTCTCTATATACGTATCTATGTTATACTTTTTCATAAACTGTACACACATAAGCTGTGTCAGCATCGGTGTATGCACATCATTTACCTGCTTAAGCATTTCTATCTTCTCAAACAATGGTGCAGGCCCGATTATGTATCCAAGACGCATACCGGGTGATAAAATCTTCGAGAATGAACCGCAGTAGATAACACGGTTTTCGGTATCGAGTGATTTTAGTGTGGCAATCTCCTCACCCTTAAATCTCAAATCACCGTACGGGTTATCCTCGATTATGAGCACGTTATACTCTGATGCAAGCTCAAGAACCCTTTTACGTTTCTCAAGACTCATTGTAGTACCTGTCGGGTTCTGGAATGTCGGGATTGTGTATAGAAGCTTTGCATCTGGATTAGCTTTAAGTGTTTCCTCAAGCTTTACTACATCCATTCCGTCCTCTTCAACATCAACTCCTACGAGCTGACACTCATAGGTACGGAACGCGTTAAGGCTTCCGATAAAGCTCGGGCTTTCAACGATTATCTTGTCGCCCTTGTTTATAATTGCCTTTGCTGTGAGGTCTATACCCTGATTTGCACCTGTGGTTATAAGTACCTCATCGCCCTCGTTATATGCACCTGCCTTTTTGGCACGTTCGATTGCACATTCCTTCATTTTGGGATGACCGTCGGTTGTGCCGTACTGCAGTGCAGGAATAGGGCTTGTCATAAGTATTTTCCCTGCAATTTTTGAAAGCTCATCTGACGGAAAAAGCTCTGCCGCCGGATTACCGCCCGCAAGTGAAATTATTTCAGGGTCTGCCATACGCTTGAACATCTCACGTATAGCAGAGCCTTTCATCGGTTTTACTCTGTCTGCGAAAAACTCGCTGTAATCTATCATTTTTGTATCTCCTTATTTATTAATCTTGCTCCAGGAATCCTTAAGTCCAACTGTGCGGTTGAATACCAGTTTTTCCTCTGTTGAATCCTTATCAACACAGAAATAGCCCTGACGCATAAACTGGAACTTATCGCCAACCTTTGCATCCTTTAAGCCACTTTCAATCTTTGCATTGGGCATAACGATGATGCTGTCGGGGTTGATGTTCTCAGTAAAACTTTCAACACCAGTTTCGTCTGACGGATTGGGGACGGTAAATAGTCTGTCATACAGTCTTACCTCTGCATCAACTGCGTGAGCAGCACTTACAAAGTGGATTGTACCCTTTACCTTACGTTTATCTTCTGTGTCCCCACCCTTTGAGTCGGGAGCATAGTCACAGTGAACAATTGTTACGTTACCGTTCTCGTCCTTCTCACAGCCGGTAGCAGTTACATAATACGCACCCTTAAGGCGTATTTCTCTGCCCGGTACCATTCTCTTGTACTTATTCGGAGCCTCCTCCAAAAAGTCGTCACGTTCAATATAGAGATACTTTGAGAACTCAACCTCACGTGTACCCATTGACGGATCCTCGGGGTTAACCTCAACCTCAAACTTCTCTACCATATCCTCCGGATAGTTGTCAACAACAAGCTTTATCGGGTCTAAAACTGCCATAGCTCGCGGTGCACGCTTGTTAAGGTCCTCTCTTATGCACGCCTCAAGCATAGCAAAGTCAATTACACTGTTAGCCTTTGCAACGCCTATTCTTTCACAGAAATCACGGATTGCCTCAGGCGTATAGCCACGGCGACGCATTCCGCAGAGTGTTGACATTCTCGGGTCGTCCCAGCCGCTTACTATGCCGTCCTGAACAAGCTTTAAGCAACGTCTCTTTGATGTTAAAGTATAGTTCAGATTCATTCTTGCAAACTCAATCTGACGCGACGGATGCTCGTAGCCTACTTCCTGCAGGAACCAGTTGTAAATCGGACGGTGGTCCTCAAACTCAAGTGAGCAGAGTGAATGTGTTACGCCCTCGTAGGTATCTGAAATCGGATGTGCAAAATCATACATCGGATATACGCACCACTTATCGCCTGTACGGTGATGTGTTGCACGCAAAATTCTGTATATAACCGGGTCACGCATATTAAGGTTTGGCGATGCCATATCAACCTTTGCACGCAAAACCTTTGAACCGTCGGGGAACTCGCCGTTTGTCATACGTTCAAACAAATCAAGGTTTTCCTCAATTGAACGGTCACGGTACGGACTGTTCTTGCCAGGCTCTGTCAATGTGCCACGGTATTCTCTTATTTCATCAGCCGAAAGGTCACACACGAATGCCTTGCCTTTCTTTATAAGCTCGATTGCCGCACGGTGAAGCTCGTCAAAGTAGTCTGATGCATAATATACATTCTTCCACTCAAAACCGAGCCATTTGATATCCTCCATTATTGAGTCAACATACTCAACATCTTCCTTTGTCGGGTTTGTGTCGTCAAGACGAAGGTTACACTCGCCATTGTATTCCTTTGCCATACCGAAGTCGATGCATATAGCCTTTGCGTGGCCTATATGCAGATAACCGTTCGGCTCGGGAGGGAAACGTGTCTGGACGTGGTCATAATGTCCCTCTGCTAAATCTTTATCTATTGCTTCCTGTATAAAATTTCTTGAATATACTTCTTCCATCTGATTTTCTCCGTTGATTATATTTTTTCTATAGCTGTATTTATACGCTCTCTTACCTTATCATTACCTAATGTCTGCATTATTGAATACAGGTCGGGTGTGTTAAGTCTGCCGGTCACTGCTACTCTTATGACGCCTGCAACATCACCTGCGTGTCCCTTATATGCATCGGGGTCTGCTTTGTAGTCCTTTGGTGACTTTGCAAAGCCAAGCTCCTCTGCCAATACTTGCACTGTCGGGAACCATTCCTCCTGCGGTGCCGTGTGGTCATACTTTTCAAGATATGCTGTAAGGATTGCCTTTTTGTCCTCGTCTGCAACATTCTCTGCCCAGCCCAAAACGCCATCAAAAAGCTCGTCATAGAAATATGCAATGTAGTCCTTAACCTCGCTCCACTTACCTATATCCTTTCTCGGCTTCTTATTGCCACGCTCGATTGAGAATATGCTCTTTGCATAATCCGTATCACGCATTATGAGTGAGTTAAGCTCGCTATCATATTCTGCACTCCATGCGGTTACTGCGTCAAATACTTCTTCTGTATTCATCGTTGAAATGTACGTTTTTGAAATATCGTGAAGCTTTATCATATCGAACAATGCACCGGCTTTACTCATCTTTGAAAGCATAAATCCGAACTTGTCTATGCTCTCGTCCTTATTTGCACGACGCCAGTCCTCATAGTTAGAGTTTGCGATTGTCATAAGGTACTCATTAACCGCACCTGCAGGGTATCCTGCCTCTGCATAGAAGCTTACAGCAGCCTCGGGGTCCTTACGCTTTGAAAGCTTACGCTTACCGCCCGTTTCTGCATCCTCTTTCATAATCGGTGAAATGTGTGCATACTTCGGTGCTTTAAAGCCAAGCACATAGAACAGCTGTAGATGTATCGGAACTGATGAGAGCCACTCATCACCACGTGTTACGTGTGTTGTGTGCATTAAGTGGTCATCAACTGCGTGTGCAAAATGGTATGTGGGCGTTCCGTCCTTTTTAAGAAGAACGATGTCAAGAATGTTCTCGGGCATTTCTACCTTGCCCTTTACCTCGTCCTTAAACGCAATTCTTCCGTCAGGCTTGCCCGGTGATTTAAGACGCACAACGTATTCATCACCGTTCTCTATTCTTGCCTTTGCCTCATCAACAGTTATATCACGGTATTTTGCGTACTTGCCGTAGATACCCGGAAGCTCCTTATCTTTTTCCTGTGCCTCACGCACGCCTGCAATTTCGCCCTCTGTCATAAAGCACGGATATGCAAGCCCACGCTCAACAAGTGACTTTACATATGCGTGGTATATATGATTTCTGCGACTTTGCGTGTACGGACCGTAATCGCCCGACTCATCTGTTTCGTTTAATGCTCCTTCATCCGGAACAATGCCGAAATCCTTAAGACCGTTTACCATACCGATAACGCCGTTTTCAACTTCACGTTTTTTATCAGTGTCCTCTATTCTTAAATAGAACACACCGTCATTCCCCGCCGTCTTTGCCGCAATAAATGCCGCGAATAAACTGCCGAAATGCAAAAATCCTGTCGGGGACGGTGCAAAACGTGTAACTCTTGCACCCTCCGGAAGCTGTCTTTTGGGATACATTGCCTCGTAGTCTTCGGGGGTTTTATCAATAGAGCCAAACAGAAGCTCTGCCATTTTTAAATTATCCATTTATGCAAATCCTTCCATAATTTTGTTCATAAATATAGTTATCTTATCATATCGTATCTATTATAACGCATATTGGCAAAAATATCAAGTGAAAATATGCAAAAGTATCGGAATATTTTAAATTTTTTAGCAAAAACTCTTGATTTTTTGCTGTTGGTCTGTTATAATGTCATAGTTGACGCAAACAACTTAATACTTGCGGATATGGCGGAATTGGCAGACGCGTACGGTTCAGGCTACGCCACCTCGGTGATTAAATAGGTTAAACCGAATTTATCCGTTTAATATGTGAGGATTAAGCGCTTTTGCTCCTCCTCGGGGTTACCTCTCCCGTGTAAAAATTATGAGGTTAAAACTTAATATGCGGATATGGCGGAATTGGCAGACGCGCATGGTTCAGGTCCATGTGAAAGCGATTTCATGCAGGTTCAAGTCCGTGAACCCTTTTTAAGGGAGTAAACAAAAAACGGCTTGTGTAAATGCTAACAACTTAAAATTTAATATATGCGGACGTGGCGGAATTGGCAGACGCGCATGGTTCAGGTCCATGTGCTCGCAAGAGCATAGGAGTTCAAGTCTCCTCGCCCGCACCACAGAAAAAAGAATCGTATTTATAATATGAAATACGGTTCTTTTTTTGATGACAAAATCTTGTCATCAAATCGCTAATCAAATTAGTTTTTCTGTAATCAAATTCCCCAACATTTCAAATTCAACTCCTGAATTCTCATTTAGGCAATCAAGATGAATTGTTATATTTTCGCTTTCTGTTTTGGAATTCAAGCAAAGTAATATTTCGTCAACCAAGAATGCCGAATCGTCGATTGACAACATGGTATTTTCAAATACATATCGAGTAGAATTTGTCGTAATAATCAGATCGCCATATTCACATGGACATAAAACATTCTCTGCAGTTTGTATAAATTTAATGTATTCCTGTTCGGGTAAACGACATTCTATACCGTCATGGCGAAACTTTACATCTTTAGTAATAGCAGCAACGGAAAAATCACCATCAATCTTTACAAATCCCTTTGACAAACAATTAAAAATCACCATTTCTAATCCTCCATTTCTAATATTTGTTGTTCCAACTTTTGCACGCGCTTGTCAAATTCCTCAAACCCATCTTCTAAAGAAAAATGTAACTGTTTAATAAATTCTTCAATCTCCTTCGTTTCCGCTGATAAAAGCATCTTACGAATGTTGCATAATGCTTTATCTTCGCAAGAATCAACCACTTCCAAATAGCGAGGAACAAAATATCCATATCTGACGACATCGCAGTATGTAAATAAGCTAGTAACACAAAGTCTGTCAAAATAATCTCTGCTTATTGCGGTTCCTCTATCATAATATATAAAATATTGGTTTATATTTGAATAAGGGTGTCCTGATATTTGCAGTACATCTCCTTTTGAATAAGGAAAGTTGATGATAGCTCTTTGGGGTGAATATATTCCCGATAATCGTAACCATTCATTGTAAACTTCTTTTTCAATGGGTGTCAACTCACTTTCTATATCAATATTAAAATATATTTCCAAAATGTTGTTCAGAAAAGTTTGATAAATGGAAAAAATCCTTTTGTACTCACCATCACCGGACAGCCTATATTTATTTATAGTCCAATAACAAAATTCTCCCAAGTATTCATCACTGTCCTCAAAGTTACCTTCCAAATTATCTTCTGCTCGGTATATAAGTTCTTCTGCATTTTCATATTGCTTAAATACGGAACTATAGATGTCAGCACCATATTCCGATACAATATCGTTCCGAAAAGAGTTCGAAACCGTATAAACCTCGTTGTCTTCGCAGTCTATTAAAAGTTTTTCCTTAACTGTCTTAAAAAAAGAGGAGACTTGTTCTTTATATTCGTCTAATGAAACCATCTTTTCATAATGAATAAAATCACAAAAATCGTTCATAAATTTATCAAAAGACGCTTTTCTTTCACTCTCTGTTTCGTAGTCATCTGCATGCCACGAAAGTGTGTCTTTACTCATGCTAAAATCCTCCTTAATTCTGTCAAACATAAAACTCTTCCATAGTATTCAAACAAAGGCAACCTAATTTTCCCTCAAAATACTTTTCAAATACCGCTCCACAGTCAATACCGATATAATTATTCTTCTTGAAGATTTTTCCTGCTGTTCCTCCGGGAATTCGAAATGTTGGCGTATGACCGAACACGAGAAACCTGTTTTCTTCTTTGAAGAAGGGCATATCGAAATTATCCGGCGAGCGCCAAACAAAATCCTCAACTGTTTTCCACCCAAGTTCTTCATCTGAGATATAGTTATTAATGCCTGCGTGACTCAAAAAATATTTGTTTCCATTTACGGTCACTTCAATGCTAGACGGAAGCTCTTGGAGATACGCAATAATTTCTTTCTGCTCCTTGATGCTTAACTTATAGAACTCGTCAAAAGTCGTATCACCGCCATTCCACATCCAAGTGAAATATTTCTTTCTTAATTCTTCACTATAAAACTCTTCATTGATTTCATCGATGGGAGAGTTGACATAAGGCATAACACTAAATGCAAAGAGTTCATGGTTACCCATCAAAAGTTCTACATTTTCTCTTTTCATAATGTCTTTAATAATACAGAGTGGGTTTTCGCCTCGATCCAAAACATCCCCTAATATGATGAGTTTATCTTCTTTGTCGTTGAATTTAATTTTCTCCAACATCATCTGATATTTGTCATAGCAACCGTGCAAATCACTCATTACTAATAGTCTTCCTTCGTTCATATCAACACCTCCACTTAATCATTTCCCAAATGTTCTTTAATTCTATTTTTGTAATCTAGTACAGATTCCCTGGAATACTGTCGGGCATCCATTTCAACTGGGTTAGTGTAGTACGGAATCTTATTATAGTTGTCAAATCCGTATTTGTACTCTGTAATTTCTCTGCATATGTATAAGTTTTTGTCTTCTTCCTTAAAATCGTCAAGAAGAGAAATACAAGAGTATTGGTATCCGTGGCGGCATTCGTGTAGTAAAGTTGACAAAGTTTCCTCAGAACTGCCGAATTTTACAAGTTCCATATCTATAGTAATGTTGTGAGTGTTTTCGTTAAACTGCCCCCGTACATATTCATCTAATGGGGAAACTGACAAATTAAGTTCGAAATCAGTTCCAAGATAATTAGCTTCAATATTACAAATTACCTGCAAAACATCCATACGTTCGTCAAGTGACAGACCCTGCCAAACGGAGTCTTGGAGTTTACATACAGTATCTATATTATTGGCAATAGTCCACTCTTCGTTGGTTTGAACATTAGTAGCTTGTACATCGGATTTTAAGAGGGAGCCGGATAATGTTGTTTTTACTCCCATAAACACAATCATAACCGCCATACACATAGCCAAAAGTGAACGAGAACCATAAGCAAATGTCTTAAAACGCCTTTTGAGAATAATGTTCTTCCTAGGAATGTTTTTTATCTTTCTTCCAAAGATAAGCATTCCATAAAGTGCAATCAACAGCAGTGCAATAGATATTACAAGAATAGTTGCTGCCTTGAAGTAATGAAAATACACGACAAGAGTGTATATGCCAAACGGAATTATAATATTTACTGCCATACTAAAATTATCTCTTGATGACTTAAGATGGTATGCAGCATTCCATAATAAAGACCACCACCCACACATACACATGCTAGTGTATTCTGCTTCGGGTGGTGGTTTTTTAACTACACATGGAATTGAGCAAATGAAATCCTGTATGGTAAGAGAAATATTCCAAGATGAGTTAGTTCATCTGTATGATGAAAAGACTCAGATGCGCGAGAAGTTAGTTGAGAAATCCAAGGAAAGAATACGGGAATTGAAAACAGATTTCAAGGTGAAACCAAACACCGAAATCAACACTCTCTTTAATCAATTGGCAGACGAAATGCGAACCTATAAAGGTAAAAAAGTATATTCATATCTGTCAAAGGAACAGAAAGAGATTGTGAACAGCATATACAAAAAGCTGTCAGAGGATAAGAATGTTGCCGCATTCTACAAAGAATGGTGTAACATTCAAGGTAGAATTATGGGTTACTATCAGGAAGATGAAATTGATTTCCCAGAGCTATACGATAACAGAGAATTTAATAAGATACGAAATCAAATCATTTCTGCGGCAAGCGAGAAA
>JAFQJD010000030.1 GCA_017415105.1 Clostridia bacterium
AATGTAAGCGAAGTTGCTGATGCAGTAGGCTACGATAATTCTCTATATTTTAGTCGTGTGTTTAAAAAGTATACAGGGTATTCTCCAAGCGAATATAGGAAAATGAAATCAAGCGATTATTCAAAATAAAATTATGTAATAGAAAATATGACTTTTATGGTCAAAACGTAGAAATTTCGGCTCGAAACATAGAAATTTTTCTTAAAATATTAAAATTTGAAACCAGATGTGCTATAATATAATATGGGGAGACAAGGGGACGGTTCTGTTGTCCTGACAACCCAAAACTAAAATGAAAGCACACAAAATTTTAAATCCATAGCAAAGAAGTCGCTTCGGCGGCTTCTTTTTATATTCTGCGAAAAAACGCAAAAACACTTGACAAATGGCGTGAAAAATGAGATAATAAAGGATAATGGGTGCAATGTGTGCCAAATGAGATAACGAAAGGGATTTACCTATGGAAGACGCAAAAAATCTTGCAAAAACTTATAACCCTCAGGAATTTGAGGATAAACTATATAATAACTGGGTGACAAAGGGCTATTTCCACGCAGAAGCGGATAAGACGAAAAAGCCGTTTACTATTGTAATACCGCCCCCGAACGTAACAGGACAGTTGCATATGGGACACGCACTTGACGAGACCCTGCAGGATATCTTAATTCGTTACAAGAGAATGCAGGGCTATTCTGCATTGTGGGTGCCGGGTACAGACCACGCAGGTATCGCAACACAGATTAAGGTTGAGGAAGAACTTCGTGTAAAAGAGGGGCTTACACGTTACGATTTAGGACGTGAGAAATTCCTTGAGCGTGTATGGGACTGGAAAGAAAAGTTTGGCGGCAGAATTATAAACCAGCTTAAGAAAATCGGTTCATCATGTGACTGGGACAGAGAACGCTTTACAATGGACGAGGGCTGTTCAAAGGCGGTTAAGGAAGTGTTTGTTAACCTTTATAATAAGGGGCTTATCTATCAGGGCTCAAGAATTATTAACTGGTGTCCGAATTGTATAACTGCACTTTCAGATGCCGAGGTTGAGCATGCAGAGCAGGCAGGACATTTCTGGCACATCAAGTATCCGGTAAAGGGAACGGATGAGTTTGTTATAATAGCAACAACACGTCCCGAAACACTTTTCGGCGATACTGCAGTTGCAGTTAACCCCGAGGATGAGAGATATACACACCTTATCGGTAAAACACTTTGCTTACCGCTTACAGACCGTGAAATCCCTGTTATTGCAGATGAATATGTTGATAAGGAGTTCGGAACAGGTTGCGTTAAGATAACACCTGCACACGACCCGAACGACTTTGAGGTAGGAGCACGTCACGACCTTGCACAGATTAAGGTTATGAACGACGATGCTACAATGAACTCATACGCAGGCAAGTACGAGGGTATGGACCGCTACGAGTGCCGTAAGGCAATGATAGCTGACCTTGACGAAATGGGACTTCTTGTAAAGATTGAGGATCATTCACATAACGTAGGTCAGTGTTACCGTTGCGGAACAACAGTTGAGCCTATCGTATCAAAGCAGTGGTTCGTTAAGATGAAACCTCTTGCACAGCCGGCGATAGATGCTGTTAAGAACGGCGAAACAAAGTTCGTTCCCGAGCATTTTGAAAAGGTATATTTCCACTGGCTTGAGAATATCCGTGACTGGTGTATTTCGCGTCAGCTTTGGTGGGGACATAGAATACCTGCGTTCTACTGTGATGAGTGTGATGAGATAGTTGTAACAAAGGATGATAGTGCAGTATGCCCGAAGTGTGGCAAAGAGATGCGTCAGGACCCTGACACACTTGACACTTGGTTCTCATCGGCACTCTGGCCGTTCTCAACACTTGGCTGGCCCGATAAGACAGAGGATTTGGAGTATTTCTATCCCACAAGCACACTTGTAACAGGTTATGACATTATCCCGTTCTGGGTAATGCGAATGATGTTCTCAGGAATTGAGCATACAGGTCAGGTACCGTTTGACCACGTATTTATTCACGGTCTTGTTCGTGACTCTCAGGGCAGAAAAATGTCAAAGTCACTCGGTAACGGTATTGACCCGCTTGAGATTGTTGAAAAATACGGTGCAGATGCATTGAGATTTACTCTTGCAACAGGAAACGCACCGGGTAACGATATGCGTTTCTATATTGAACGTGTAGAGGCGGGCAGAAACTTTGCAAACAAGATGTGGAATGCATCAAGATTTGCATTGATGAATCTTGATATAGAAGAAAACAGGCTTCCTGATGTATCAGAGCTTCAACTTGAGGATAAATGGATTTTGTCAAGACTTAACAGTGTTATTAAGTCAGTGACAGAAAATCTTGACAGCTACGAGCTTGGTGTTGCATTGTCAAACCTTTACGAGTTTGCATGGGACAACCTTTGCGACTGGTATATTGAGCTTATTAAGCCCAGACTCTTTGATAAGGAGAACCCGACAGGTAAGACTGCACAGTATGTCCTGACTTATGTACTGTCAAGCACAATGCAGCTGCTGCATCCGTTTATGCCGTTTATCACAGAGGAGATATGGCAGCATCTTCCGCACGAGGGCGAGAGTATTGTTATAAGCAAGTTCCCTGAATACAGCAAGGATTTGGATTTTGCAGATGATGAGAAGTCAATGACAGTTATAATGGACGCAATCTCTGCAGTGCGTAACCGTCGTGCAGAAATGAACGTACCGCCGTCAAAGAAGGCAAAGACTATTATCGTAACAGATAGGGCAGATGTATTCAAAAAGGGTACAGCATTCTTTGAAAAGCTTGCATCAGCAAGCGAGGTTGTTATAGCAGACACTAACGACGGAATAGATGCGAACGCAGTAAATATCGTTGTTGACGGAGCACAGATTTATCTGCCTATGAGTGAGCTTGTTGATAAGGAAAAAGAGCTTGCAAGACTTGAGGCAGAGAAGAAAAAGCTTGAGGGTGAAATCAAGCGTGTTGAGGGTAAGCTCAATAACGCAGGTTTTATGGCAAAAGCCCCCGAAAAGCTTGTTGCCGAGGAACGTGAAAAGGGTGAGAAATACAAGGCAATGCTTGATAAAGTGCTCGAAAGTATAAAAGCAATCAACGAAATGTAAGGAGATATAGCATTGAACTATAAAGAAGCTATAGATTATGTTCACGCTATCCCGAAATTTGTGCGTCCGCTGGGCAACGAAAAGCTCGGCGGACTGCTTGATTTATTGGGTAATCCGCAGAATAACTTGAAGTTTATACACGTAGCCGGCACAAACGGAAAAGGCTCGGTTTGTACTATGACTGCTGAAATTTTGAAATATGCCGGATATAAAACAGGACTTTTCACATCACCGTTTATTGAAGTTTTTAACGAGCGTATAAGAATTAACGGTGAAATGATAGAGGATAATGTACTTGCAGAGTATATCACAACGGTGTTAGGCATTATGCAGAAAAATGATATGCAGGTATCGGAGTTTGCATTTATAACAGCTGTTGCGATGAAATATTTTGCAGACAAAAAATGTGATATAGTCGTACTTGAAACAGGTATGGGTGGAAGGCTTGATGCAACAAACATAATCCCGACTCCCGAATGTGCGGTTCTAACCTCGATAAGTCTTGACCATACGCAGTATCTCGGTGATACGATAGAGGAAATAGCACTTGAAAAATGCGGGATAATAAAAGGCGGAACGGTTGTTTCTTCATCAAATACAGCAGTGCAAAGCATTATAGAAAAAACGGCAACTGAGCAAAATGCAAAGCTTATTGTGTGCGATGCCTCACAAAAAACGGACGGCGGTTTTATCTATAAAAATACAGAGTACGAATTGGGACTTGGTGGAGTGTATCAGGCAGAGAATGCAGCGGTAGTGCTTGAGGTTATAAATGTACTTTGTGAAAAGGGATATAACATCAGTGACAACGACATACGTGACGGGCTTTCCAATGCAAAATGGCAGGCGAGATACGAGTTTATAACGCCTGATATTGTAATAGACGGTGGACATAACAAGGACGGAATACGTGTCCTAAAAGAATCGTTAAGGGCAGAAAACAGACCTGTAACGCTTGTTATAACAATGATGCAGGATAAGGATTATGAGGAGTGTATTTCTGATATTATAACTATCGCCGACAACGTAATTGCAACCGGACTTGATATGCCAAGAGCATTGAAATCGGAAAAAATCAAAACAGTTTGCGATAAAAACGGAGTTTCGTGTGTTCTTACAAACAATGTAAAATCCGCAATAGAAACTGCGATAAAAAAAGCAAACGGAAATCTTATCTGCATTTGCGGTTCACTTTATCTTGCAGGTGAAGCAAAACGTGTTTTAAAATCAATATATAAAGGAGAAGAATGATGCTGGAAAATATAGTTTCAAACATAAGTAATTATCTTTATACCTATGTACTTATAATTCTGCTTATAGGTGGAGGTCTCTACTTTACAATCAGAACTAAATTTGTACAGTTCAGGTTTTTTGGCGAGCAGATACGTGCGGTTACCGAACAGCCGGAGGATAAGAAAGGTGTATCGTCATTTCAGGCACTGATGGTATCTACTGCATCAAGAGTTGGAACAGGAAACATTATCGGTGTATCAACTGCACTTTGCCTTGGTGGCTTTGGCTCAGTGTTCTGGATGTGGTTAATTGCCATTATTGGTAGTGCATCTGCATTTGCAGAGAGTACGCTTGCACAGATATATAAAAAACGTGGTAATGACGGTGCATATGGCGGACCTGCATATTATATTGAGGCAGTGTGCAAAGGCAAACGTTGGGTTGCAATAATATTCTCAATATTTTTGATACTTACCTACGGTGTAGGATTTAATATGCTTGCATCGTATAACCTGCAATCAACCTTTGCTGCATACGATTTCTATAACCCCAAATATACACCGTGGGTTATAGGATTTATACTTGCCGTATTAGTAGGCTACTGCCTGTTCGGTGGTGGTTCAAGAATAATAAAGGTAACGAGCTTTTTAGTTCCTGTGATGGGTGTTATCTATATACTTGTATCATTGTTTATTGTTATTATAAATATACCGGCACTGCCCGGGATTTTCTCACGTATATTTACTGAGGCCTTTGATGTGGGTGCAATATTTGGCGGATTTTCGGGTTCGTGTGTTATGTATGGTATAAAACGAGGATTGTTCAGTAACGAGGCAGGTGTGGGCTCTGCACCGAACGCATCTGCATCGGCAGATGTGGCACATCCTGTAAAGCAGGGATTAGTGCAGGTTCTCTCAGTATTTATAGATACAATTCTTGTATGTACTGCAACGGCATTTATGTGTATGTGTTCAGGTGTTGAGCCGACGGCTGAAATATCGGGCGCGGCATATGTTCAGCAGTCCATGACAAACACACTCGGACAGTTTGGCCCTGTATTTATAACAATATCAATGATATTATTTGCTTTCACAACACTGCTTGGCAACCTTTACTATGTCGATAAGGCACTTGCATATATAAACGGCGGTATGCCGGGCAAAAAAGCGATGGCGGTATATTACGTTCTTGCATCACTTCTTATATTTGTCGGTGCAGGCTTAACAGCAGACCTTCTGTGGAATATTGCAGATATAACCATGGGCGGTATGGCACTTATAAATATTCCGGTCATACTTATATTGAGTAAATATGCAATTCGTGCATTAAATGATTACACAAAACAGAAAAAAGAGGGAAAGTACCCGGTATTTCACGCACAGGATATCGGCTTACCTCACAAGGTTGATTACTGGCAATAAAAAATTAAGTGGTTCGGATGAACCACTTAATTTTTTTATCTGATAAAGTTCGTTCTTTCGCCACTGTCAGCAGTGGGGGCGGTTATACCATTATCTTCGCCGACTTTAATGCACTTTATAAGCCATGCCATATTTTTGCCTATGTTACGCATTGTCTGTAAGCCTTCAGCATCTTTTTCTACATCCTCGGGCTTTGAGCCGTGTACCATATTCCAGTATGTAGATGCAACAACCGGCATCTGTCGGATTGTGAAATACTTGTTTATTACATCAAGTGAAGCAGTTGTTCCGCCACGGCGTGCCGATGCAACAGCCGCAGCCGGCTTGTGTGCAAGGTCGGGGCATATACCGAAAAGTCGGTCTAAGATTGCAAGTAATGCACCGTTGGGGCTTGCGTAGTAAACAGGAGTTCCTACAACAAGACCGTCACATTCTGCCATTTTCTCTGAAATTTCGTTTACGCCGTCATCAAATACGCATTTGCCGGTTTTTGCACAGCCACCGCAGGCGATGCAACCGTGGACTGCACCTGTGCCTATCCATACAATTTCAGTTTCCACATCATTATTATTTAATTCTTTTGCAACCTCACAAAGTGCCCGATTTGTACAACCTTCCTTGTGTGGACTTCCGTTTATAAGCAATACTTTCATAATATCTGCCTTTCTTCATTTTTCTTATATTTATATTCAGATTATACTCCAAAAATTACAACGTGTCAAGCAAATAAAAGTTATTGATGTTGGTTTTTGAACGAGTTATAATATCGAAAACTACAAATGACAGGAGGGGTATGATGCCTGCAATTATTTTTTTGGTGGTTTTTTGTGTTCATTTATGTATGCACGATAAAATGACGAATATGTATTAAAACCTGCAAGCTGTGATGCTTCGCTAATGTTTGTGCCGCTATCTATCAGTTCCTTTGCAAGAGCAAGTCTTTTTTTAGTTATAAACTGATGTATTGTTAGCCCGGTTGATTGTGGGAACAGATGGCATAAATGATATTTTGATATGTAAAAACGCCTTTCAAGTTCATCAAGTGTAATGCTTTTTGTAAAGTTATTATTTATGAAAGCTATCACATCCCGAAGCCGTGGGGAAACGGCATTCTGAGTGGGGTTCATTTTTATATTGTTTATAAGATAAAGCATTTCTGTAATTGCAGAAAGTGCAACAGGTGAATATGTACCAGCTTCTGTTTCGTATTTTTTCAGACGTGTTATTGCATCATAAAGACCACTGTCTTTTACTGTCTGAGCGTCTATTTTATTCCCGATTTTTTCTGAAAGATTCAAAAAGGCTCGTTCATATTCTTCGCATCCGTTTATCCGAAAAAAAGCAGGTTTAACCATGCAAACGAAACGACTGTATGGCGTACAGCTGTTATGATAAATTCTATGCATCTGATATTTTTTAATAACGATTATATCGTATGGCTCCAGATCATAAAAATTCCCTTCGACAACATATTTTGAATCACCTTTAAGAAACATAAATATTTCATAGTCATCATGGAGATGAAGATAAAAATTTTCTTTTGACGGTTGTTCTGTTGTCCATTCGGAAAAACTATATAGTTTATCTTTCTCAAATACACTGTCCATATTTATCACCCCATACAGAGATAATAACATAAATTAGCAATTTTTGCAATATAAATCGCAATTTTTTGTATAGAAAATTTTAAATTTTGTGATATCATTATATTATAATAAAATTTAAGGAGTAGTAAAATGCCATATTCAAAAATCAGCGGATTTTCAGATGAGATTGCAAGTGATATAAAAACTCAGTTTGAGGTTTTAAATAAGCTTGGAATAAAGTATTTTGAACCGCGTGGCGTTAACGGAAAAAACATTTCGGAGCTAAACGATGATGAGGTTATTGCACTAAAAGCCGAAATGGATGAGTGTGGAATAAAGGCATCATCTATAGGTTCTCCGATTGGAAAAATAAAGCTGTCTGATGATTTTAGTGCACACTTTGAGCTGTTTAAAAGAGTAGTAAAAACTGCAAAAATGCTTGATGCGAAATACATAAGAGTTTTCAGTTTCTATCACGATGGTGATGAGTGGACAGATGCTGACCGTAGTCAGGTGCTTTCACAGCTTAAAAAGCTGATAGAATATGCAAAAGAGAACGATGTTGTTCTTCTGCACGAGAATGAAAAGGATATATATGGTGACATTGCACCACGCTGTCTTGATTTGATGCATGAACTTTACTGTGACAATTTCAAAGCAGTGTTTGATCCTGCCAACTTTGTTCAGAGTAATCAGGACACAATTGAGGCATATGATATGCTTGGCGAATACATTGAGTATGTGCATATAAAGGATGCTATGGCATCAGACTGGTCAGTAGTTCCGGCAGGATACGGAGACGGAAATATTGAGTTTGTGTTGAAATCACTCTTAACCAAAGGCTACAACGGTTTTTTGAGCCTTGAACCTCACCTTGGTAGTTTTGAAGGACTTTCATCGCTTGAAATGGGTGATATAATGAAAGATTTACCCGAAAGTGGAGAAGGTACATTTACAGTTGCATACAATGCACTCAGCGAAATATTAGAAAAGATAGGAGAGTAAAAATGGATAAGGTAAAGCTTGGAATAGTAGGCTACGGTAATATGGGATTTTCTCATACAGAAAACTTCAAAAAGGGTTTAATTCCCAATATGGAGCTTGTTGCACTGTGTGATATTGATGAGGAAAGACGGGTAGTTGCAAAAAATGACTGTCCGGATATTCCTGTGTTTGCTACGGCAGAGGAAATGTATGCAAGCGGTTTGTGTGACACAGTATTGGTTGCAGTTCCGCACTATGACCATCCTAAGTTAATTATAAAAGCATTTGAGCATGGCCTGCACGCAATAACAGAAAAACCTGCGGGTGTATATACAAAGCAGGTTAAGGAAATGAACGATGCTGCTGCAAAATCGGATAAGCTGTTTGGGATAATGTATAACCAGAGAACTAACCCTGTGTATCAGAAGCTTAAAGCTATGATAGAGGATGGTCAGCTCGGGCACATAAAGAGAATTACATGGATAATAACAGACTGGTACAGATGCCAGGCATACCACAATAGCTCCGCATGGCGTTCAACATGGAAAGACGAGGGCGGCGGTACACTTATAAACCAGAACCCGCATCAGCTTGATTTGTGGCAGTGGCTGTTTGGTATGCCCGACAGAATATTTGCAAAAGCATCATTTGGTAAGTACTACGATATTGAAACTGAAGACGATGTCATGGCGTTCTTTGAGTATGACAACGGTACAACTGGTGAGTACATAACTGCAACCGGTGAAGCACCCGGAACAAATCGACTTGAAATTGCTTGCGATATGGGTAAGATTGTAATAGAGGACAATACACTTGTTTTCTACAGAAATGTTGTTTCTGAGCGTGAGTTCAATAAGACAAATAAAGAACCGTTTGGCCGTCCTGAGGCATGGAGATGCGAAATTCCGGCTGATTTTTCGGGCGGTGAACAGCATCCGGGAATACTAAAGAATTTTGCGGATGCAATTATGAACGGAACAGAGCTACTTGCACCGGGTGAAGAGGGTGTAAAGGGACTTACAATCTCAAATGCAATACATTTAAGTGCATGGACAGGTGAAACTGTTGATGTAAAGAACTTCCCGGACGATAAATTCTATGAGATTTTGCAGGAGAAGATTAAGAACTCAACACATACAAAGACGGTGGAAAAGGTTGTTGTCGGAACTGACGGCACATATTAAGAGGGGAGATAAAAATGGATAAAAGAATAGGTGCACAGCTTTTCACAATAAGAGATTTTTGTCAGACCGCAGAGGATTTTGACAGGAGTATGAAAAAGGTAAGTGAGATGGGCTACAAGCTTGTTCAGGCATCGTGTATCGGACCGATGCCGGGCGAGGAGGTTCGGGAAATCTGCAAAAAGTACGGTCTTGAGGTAGTATGCACACACCGTCCGCTTCCTAACTATGAAAACAATCTTGAGGATGAGGTCGCATACCACAAGGCAATGAACTGTAAGATTGCAGGTCTTGGCTGTATGCCACAGAACTATATCGAAAACGAATGGACACGTGAGAGCTTAACAGAGCTTATAAGCCGAATGAATAAGGTTTCAGATGAGCTTGGAAAGCATGGTATCACATTTGCTTATCACAACCATAGCTTTGAATTTGAGAAGTTTGAGGGTAAGTACATTATGGATTATTTCCTTGAAGAGGGTAACTTCTCATTCATATTCGATGTGTATTGGCTTACATACGCAGGCATTGACCCGGTTGAGTTTATCGAGAAAATGGGAGAGCGTGCAATATGTATCCACTTCAAGGATATTGCTGAAGATATGGAAACAATGACAGAGGTAGGTCAGGGTATAACAGACTGGGATGCTGTAATCAAGGCTTGCGAAGAATCAGGTGCAAAATATGCACTTGTTGAGCAGGACACATGTCAGCGTGACCCATTTGAGAGCCTTAAAATGAGCTATGATTATCTTTCGGAGAAAGGTTTCAACTAAATGAAAAACGTTTGTATAGTCGGATATGGTGCAATAGGACCTATTCACGCAGAGGCATTAAAGTGCGTAAAGAATGCTGAATTTTATGCAGTTTGCGATATTGATGAAAAGAAGCTGGAATTATGTTTATCGGAGTATGATGTAAAGACATATTCGGACTTTGACGAAATGCTTTGCGATACCAATATTCATTCGGTTCATATCTGCACACCGCATTATCTGCATTTTCCGATGATAAAGAAAGCACTTCTTGCAGGTAAGTCTGTTGTATGCGAAAAACCGGTTACTATGACAAGAGCAGAATTTGATGAGCTTCTGACACTTGAAAACTCCGATAATGTGTGCACGGTTTTGCAGAACAGATTGAACCCTTGTATTGAAAAATTCAAGGAAATAATTGATAGCGGCGAAATGGGACAGATGAAAGCGGTAAAAGGAATTATGACCTGGCAGAGAACACAGGAATATTATGATTCCGATGAATGGCGTGGTAAATGGGCAACCGAGGGCGGTGGCGTGCTTATAAACCAGGCGGTGCATTCGCTTGACTTCTTTAACTATCTTGCAGGCGACATCTGTGCTGTAAAAGCTCAGAATACCAATTTTTCGCTTGATAAAATCGAGGTTGAGGACACATTTGCGGCATATTTCAAATTTTGTAGCGGTATAACGGGCGTGTTCTTTGCAACAAATGCATATGGTGATAATACTGCACCTCTGTTTGAGGTCATATTTGAAAAGGGTATAGTTCGCTATATTGACAATAAGTTATACTGCGACGGTGAGCTTCTTGCCGAGGACGAAAAGCCTCGAAAAGGCAAAGGCTACTGGGGAAGCAGTCACGAAGCAGTGCTTTCGGAGTTTTATGATGATGGCATTTATTTTGCACCAAAAGACATTATAAATACTATGCATACTATGTTTGCGATGTATGAGAGTGCAGATAATAATGGCAGAGAAATTAAAATATGAAAGGATAAAAAATTATGAAAATGACATTCAGATGGTACGGTGACGATGATCCCGTAACTTTGGATAATATACGACAGATACCGTGTGTAACAGGTGTGGTAACTGCCGTATATTCAGTTCCTGTGGGCGAAGTATGGCCTATGGAGGAAATAGAGCGAATGAAAACCGAAGTCGAGGCAAAAGGTCTTCAGATGGAGGTTATAGAGTCAGTTCCTGTCCATGAGGATATAAAGCTTAAAAGGGGCAATTATCAGCTCTACATAGACAATTATAAGGAAAACATCAGACGTCTTGCAAAAGCAGGGGTAAAGTGTATATGCTATAACTTTATGCCCGTCTTTGACTGGACACGTTCACGTCTTGACCAACCGCTTCCCGATGGCTCAAATGCACTTGTGTATTATAAAGAGGATGTTGACAAGATGGATCCGGCAAAAATGACACTGCCGGGCTGGGATGCATCATACTCGCCTGATGAGATAGGTGCTTTGATTGATGCATACAAGGAGATTGGCGAAGAAGGTCTGTGGCAGAATCTTGAGTATTTCATAAAAGAGATTATACCTGTAGCTGCAGAATGTGATGTCAATATGGCGATACATCCGGATGATCCGCCCTGGAGTATTTTCGGTATTCCGAGAATTATAACAAATGAAGCGAACATCGACAGATTTCTCTCGCTCTATGATGATACTCATCACGGACTGACACTTTGCAGCGGTAGCCTTGGCTGTGCAACATTTAACGATTATACAGCTATGGTGAGAAAGTACGGTGCAATGGGACGTATACACTTCGCACACGTAAGAAATATCAAGATACTTCCTGACGGTTCATTTGAGGAGAGCGGACACTTATCAGAGTGTGGCTCACTTGATGTTGTTGAAATTCTTAAGGCATACCACGATACAGGCTTTAAGGGTTATTTGCGACCTGATCACGGCAGAATGATATGGGGTGAGACGGGTAAACCCGGCTACGGACTCTATGATCGCGCTTTGGGAGCAATGTATATGGCAGGAATCTGGGAAACACTTGAAAAATCTGAATAAATCACTCATCTTGCACTCTTGTGCTCTCTCGCGTACCTGCGTACAGCTCGCTTGCCTAAGAGCACAATCTGAGCAACTTATTCGAATTTTATTTTTTCAAAGATAAGAAAGGGATAGAACTATGAATTTACCATTCGATATAGACCTCAAAGACAAGGTTGTAGTAGTAACGGGTGCCGGTGGTGTGCTTTGTTCAATGTTTGCAGAAGCGATGTCAAAGACCGGTGCAAAGGTTGCACTTTTAGACCTTAATGAAGATGCGGCAAAAGGATTTGCCGATAAGATAAAATCCGATGGCGGATGTGCCAAAGCATACGGCTGTAACGTGCTTGATAAATCAAGCCTTGAGGCAGCACATAAAAAAGTACTTGCAGATTTTGGTACTTGTGATATACTCATAAACGGTGCAGGCGGAAACAATCCGAAAGCAACTACCGATAATGAGTATTTTACCCTTGATGCTGTCGGGAACCTCAAAACATTCTTTGACCTTGACCAGTCGGGTGTTGAGTTTGTATTTAACCTGAATTTTCTCGGAACTCTTCTTCCGACACAGGTTTTTGCACAGGATATGGTCGAAAAGGATGATGCGAGCATAATAAATATCTCAAGTATGAATGCATATACGCCTCTTACAAAAATTCCTGCGTATTCGGGTGCAAAGGCTGCAATATCCAACTTCACGCAGTGGCTTGCAGTGCATTTCTCAAAGACAAATATCCGTTGCAATGCGATTGCACCGGGATTCTTTGTAACAAAGCAGAACGAAAAGCTTCTGTTTAATGAAGATGGCACGCCCACGCCGAGAACAAACAAAATTTTAAACAGCACACCTATGGGACGCTTCGGTGATGCCGAGGAGCTTATAGGAGCATTACTGTTTCTTGTTTCAAAGAAAGCCTCAAGCTTTGTTAACGGCGTTGTTATCCCTGTTGATGGCGGTTTTTCGGCATACAGCGGAGTATAAGAAAATTCAAAATGGCAATTCACCAAAAAGGTATTGCCATTTTTTTGTTTTTAGTGTATAATTAAAGTATAAGAAAAAAGGAGAAAGTCTATGAGAAAAAAACTACAGGACAAAATGTTTGAGGCGACATACTTGTTTGAACTGTTTATATCTGTAATAGTCGGAATAGCGGTTCTGATACTTGCAGTGCGTCTGATAATTGATACGGTCAGCTTATCAACCTTTAATGACGGTGTCGATGCACTTGTTAAAATTTTAGATGATGCAATCATACTTGCCATAGGTGCAGAGTTTATAAAAATGCTTTGCAAGCATACGCCTGAAACCATAATCGAAGTGCTTGCCTTTGCACTTGCACGTCAGCTTATTGTAGGTCACGCCACTGTGTGGGAAAACACTGTTACAGTTATAGCAATTGCAATATTATTTGCGATACGTCGTTTTCTCTTGAAACCTCACGATATGGTAGAAACACCTGACGGACTTGTGGAGATAGAAGAAAAAGATAAGGAATAAGGAGAATGTAAATGAAAAAAGGAAATGTTGCGGCTTTATTGCCGATAGGCGTGTTTTTGGTATTATATCTCGGAATGGGAATAACATTTGAATATATTATGAAGGTTCCGATGGGCTTTTATAATGTACCGATTGTAGTTGTGTTTCTGGTAGCATTGCTTGTTGCCTGCCTGCAGAACCGCAAGCTGAAATTTGACGATAAGCTTGAGATTATGGGCAGGGGAACAGGCGATAAAAATATCGTTACAATGATACTGATATTCCTTTGTGCAGGAATATTTGTGGGCGTTGTAGGCAGAAGCAGTGCAGAGAGTGTGGCATACTTTGTGCTTTCGATAATTCCACCGAGGTTTGCGGTGTGTGTTATATTCCTTGTAAGCTGTTTTGTATCAACGGCAATGGGTACATCTGTGGGAACGATTACACTTCTTACACCGATTGCAGTTGCAGTGTCGCAGGCGTCAGGCTTCGGACTACCGCTTTGCGTCGGTTCGGTAGTTGGCGGTGCGATGTTTGGCGACAACCTTTCGTTTATATCAGATACAACAATTGCAGCTTGTAATGGTCAGGGTTGTGCGATGAAAGACAAGTTCCGTACAAACTTTGCAGTAGTTTTACCGGCGGCGATTGTAACACTTGTTCTTATATTTGTACTCTCACTCAATGCAGATATAAGCACAATTGAAATCAAAGAATACAATCTTGTACAGATAATTCCATACATACTTGTTCTTGCAGGCGGAATTATCGGAATAAATGTATTTGTTATATTGCTTATGGGCATAATTACGGGTGCTGTAATTATGCTTGTAACAGGAGCACTTGATTTCCCGACAATGCTTGCACAAATGGGTAGCGGTGCAGCAGGAATGTTTGAAACAGCAATGGTTGCAATACTTGTTTCAGCGATATGTGCACTTATAAAAGAACACGGCGGATTTGATGCACTCTTAAATGGAATTAAGAAAGTGTTCCGTGGAAAAAAAGGCGGACAGCTTGGTATGGGACTTTTAGTCGGTGCTATGGATATTGCAACTGCAAACAACACCGTTGCAATAGTTATGGCAAACCCGATAGCGAAAGAAATGGCAAAAGACTACGATATTTCACCGAGAAAAGCCGCATCAATACTTGATACATTCTCTTGTATATTCCAGGGCGTAATCCCGTACGGTGCACAGATGCTTGTGGCAATATCGGCAGTAAATACAATGGGACTTGAAATTTCGGCATTTGACATTATGCCAAATCTTCTATATCCGTATATGCTTCTTATAAGCTCACTTATATTTATGTTCTTTATACCGGAAAAGAAAAAGCAGTAACACTAACAGCAGTGCAAATCCGCACTGCTGTTTAACTTTTAAAATACACTTGATTTGGACAGATAAAAGTGGTATAATGAGCAAAAAGAATGTTGATTTAACAGCTTTGTTATAGAATGCTTCTTGTCTTAACTTGATATTGACATGTAAAGATTGTCGAAAAAAGTCGAAATAACAAATAAGAATTTGACAAAGGAGTGTGATTGTATGAAAAAAGTTCTTCAAGTAATTTGTTGTGCAATAGGTAGTGGAATGATTGGTTTCTTTGCAAATCAGTTGGATACCGTTGTAGGTAGTGTGTGTTTCACACTTGGCATTGTTCTGCTTGTTGCTTCAATCAGTATAATTAGCAAAAAGGATAATATGGAAAACTAACAAATTCCAATTTATTTATATGTTTTTTGTTATAACTTTATATGAACTATATGGATATGTAGAATATTGTCGAAAAAAGGAGGAACTACAATGGAAGAAACAATAATTGAATTGCTATTGAATGAATGCAAATCAATTATAGATGAACATAACGACATTGAAGATTTTCCACAGAGTCATATTGCAAAGTATTGTTCCTCTAAGAAATTTGATTTAGCAAAATGTATTGGAAAAGAAAGTTTGAAAACTTGGAAGTATGAAAAGTGTGCTTTTAGTGAAGTTGAAAATTTTAAAATCGCAAATACATCAACAGATAACACTTTTTTTGAAAATGGACAGATGTTCTTTGGTATGGACTTGAGTGATATGACTGCATATTTGTTTTATGGATTTGGCAAACGGTGGGGTTCGGCATTAAGATATAAAATTTCAGTTGGTGAGCGTATAGAATTATCTAACAGAGAGTTAATGGGAATGTTTTGATAAGTTGCATCTAAACCTTATGTGTCGCAATTGAGTAATGTCGAATTTTGTCGAAAGGAAAGTGCTATGAAAAAACATAAGAAACTTTATGCGGTAATAATCTTATTGATTATTGTGGTTTCGATATTTGTTGTTAATAACATAAAAATTTGCTCGATATATTCGCGTGAAGCAGATTATGTTTTTGGTTTGCTTCAAAGTGAGCATAATCCTGAAAAGGTAGATATATGTATTTTGGATTATGATTATGTAACAGGTGCACGTTGGAGAGTGGAGAAATCTACGAACAAAGATATAGAGAATGAGTATGTTTGTCTTAATGCGATTTGTAATCCGAGATTATTAAAAATCAATGAAGAATTTGACCTTGACTATATGGCGAAGTATGTTGTAGTAATTGACAAAAACATAGCTCAAACAAAAGTAGATGATGAAGATGTTAATGTTCTTAAAGCAAAAGAAATAGTTATAACAAATTTCTATTATCAAAACGAGGGATTTGATGATATGAGATTTGGAGATTTGACTTTTTTTGGGAAACTTAAATCCATAATTGCTTTGTTTGTGCCAAAATTCAGATTGCAGATGTAATTTTAGTTCTAACTTAACACGAACTTGACACTAAATAGGTTTGCATCTAAACCTTATGTGTCGCAATAAGGGCAATCTAAAATGAAACTCACTTTTTCATTATCGCCTGTATCATATCAATGACACGTTTATTTTCTTTAACATCATGTACACGCACGAACATCGCACCCTTAATGCAAGCGTACGCGGTTGTTGCGAGTGTACCCTCAAGTCTGTCATCAGCCGGAAGATTGAGAGTAAGTCCTATCATTGACTTGCGTGATGCGGCGTAGAGCAGGGGGTAGCCGAGTGACAAAAAACTCTCAAGGTTTTTTGTTACTGCTAAATTATCCTCAAGCGTCTTTGCAAATCCGATACCGGGGTCGATTACAATTTTGCTATCGGCAATACCGGCATCCTTTGCAATCGCAATGCTTTGGGAAAGGTCACTTTTTATCTCGTCTATAAGGTTTAAATATTCTGCATTTTCTCTGTTATGCATTATACATACCGAAGCATCATACTTTTTTACAATTTCAGCCATATCGGCATCATATTTCAGTCCCCATATATCGTTTATCATATCACAACCTGCATCAAGTGCCGCCTTTGCGACTGCACTTTTATAAGTATCTGCCGATACGGGGATGTCAAACCGTTCTTTTATAGCACGTATAACAGGTGCTATACGCTCAATTTCCTCGTCATCAGATATTTTTGTATATCCCGGTCGTGTTGATTCGCCACCGACATCAATTATACCGACACCCTCATTTATCATCCTTTCGGCGTGCTTTAAAGCATTGTCTATGCTGTTATACCTGCCACCGTCGGAGAACGAATCGGGGGTTACATTCAAAATACCCATTATATAGGTATTATCGTTTTTAAATTCTTTATTACCTATAATCATTTTAGTGTCCCTTAAATAAAGATTTTGTGGTTTCTTTTTTCATTTTCCCAATAGCACTCTTTCTGTGCCTTGCACTCAAAGCAGATTCTTGAACGCTTATCGGCATCATAAAGGATTTTTGAGAAAACATCAGATTGTGAATTTGTTCTGTGTCCGAGAATTGCATTAGCTATAAGCTCGGTTTCGTGAGGGGTAAATCCGCAATCTGGCAAAATAATGCGTGCAAGCTCGGCTCCCGATTCGTTATGCGGTTTATCACTGTAGCGACCGGCATCGTGCAGGAGTGCTGCAGAATAGAAAAGCTCCTTTTCGATTTTATATCCGCCCTCAAAAATCATTATGTAGCCTATGCGTGCAACATCGAGTGCGTGTTCAAGATTATGGGGACAGAAAATTCGGTTCTGTTCCTTTTCTGTTATAATCTGTGTTCGTTCTTTATACAGTGGATGATTGTATATTTTGTTACAGCGTTGCATTGTTCTCTGACCTTTCTATAATCTGCTTTGCCTCGTCAAGAATGGAAAGCGTTCCGAATATGACGGTTTTTTTGTAATGCGATGCCTCTTTTATGGCATCGGAGAGAGTGTCTGATGTTTTAGCATCTGCACCTTGACTTTTAAATGCATCACAAAGAGTTTCTTTTTCAAGCCCGCGAGGTGCAGGTGCTGTTACGCAATATACCTTTTTTGCATACGGTGCTGCAATCTCTGCTATTTTTTTATACTCCTTGTCACGGAAGCATGCACATATAAATGCAGTGTCATCGGGTGTTGTATATGCTTCTAAAGACTTTGCAAGTGCTGTTGCACCGTCAGGATTATGTGCACCGTCAAGAATGAATTTTCCGATACGTTGGAATCTGTATGCCCAACGTGCGTTTTTTATTCCGTTTTTTATTGCAGAATCTGAAATGCCAAGCACTTTTGCTACAGTTATTGCAATTGATGCGTTTTCGGGCTGATATATTCCAAGCATATGTGTGGTGTATTCATCACCGTTTAAATTAAAAACAGTTTTTGTATCGCTTATATCTGTCATTTCTGCGGTGCCTGCCCGATAAAGCACCGCATTATGTTTTTTGCACACGGCTTCTATAACCTGCATTGCCTCATTATTCTGCGTTGCAGAAATGACCGGAACACCGTTTTTTATTATTCCGGCTTTTTGCGTTGCAATATCCGGTATGGTATCGCCCAGAAATGATGTATGGTCAAGCGAAATTTTTGTTATAACCGACAGTGCCGGATTTTTAATTGCATTTGTTGCATCATTCATTCCACCCATACCACATTCTATTATTACATAATCGGGCAACAGGCGAGAAAAAACCAAAAATGCAAGTGCCGTTTCTGCCTCAAACGAGGTTGGGAAAATATTCTTTTTTTCAAGGTGTTCCATTGCGGATTTCAGTGTATCGGCACATTCGCCGATAATTTCTTTTGCGACACTTTTGCCGTTTATTAAAAACGTGTTTTCGTATTCACCTACACACGGAGAAACGAATCTGCCACATTGCATATTTGCACTCTCAATAATTGATGAGATATATGCACCCACCGAGCCTTTGCCGTTAGTTCCTGCAATGTGGATAATCTGCAGTTGCTTTTCGGGATTTGTGAGCTCTGAAAGTAACGCTCTTATATTATCAAGTCCCGGAACTATTCCACGCCCTGTAAGGCTTTTTATATATTCTTTTACTGAATGATAATCCATACCGTTAAGTCCTTAAACTGAATTTCCTTAATTATACCACATTGACCTTTTTGTGTCAATTTATTCTTTTTATTGTCTGAAATAGGCGTTTTTGAAAAAAATGCTTTACAAAATATTTGTGTTTTGCTATAATGTGGATAATATAAAAAAGCTCCTATGAAAGGGAATAAAATTATGGAATTGAAACAGTATACAAAAATCGAAAAAGACTTTGGAAAAGCATCGTTTATATCAGCTCCTGAGTCGGAACTTTTAAAGTTCAACCGACCGAAGGACGCGAACTTTCCAAACGCATCATATATATGGCCTGTTGGCTGTACAAGATTTCATGCATACCGTCTTTTTACACCCAAAAAGGATGTGGCAAAGATTGAGGTGGCATTCACCTGCGATAATATAATTGATTTATGGCTTAACGGTAAGCAGTTTGCTGATGAGGTGAAAGAGTTACCGTTAACTGATATAACAAATCTTTTGGTTGATGGTGAGAATAACCTCCACATAAGAGGCTATCAGTCAAATACTGACGAGCGTTTCTCATCAGCAATGACGGGGGGTATAAGAATTACATATACTGACGGCGAGATCGAGGAAATCGTAACCGATGAAAGCTTTATGCAGATACAGCTTGTTGGTTTCTGGGTGATGGACGAGCCGGACGGCTTTGAAACTGCAACGAGCGATAATGCATCTCACATGTATTCATTGCCGATGCATCCGATTGCCTTAAGACGTTCATTCTATTATATACGTCAGTTTCAGTTAAATGAGATGCCGGTTTCAGCAAAGCTCTATTCAACTGCACTCGGTGCATATGAACCGTATATGAACGGTGAGCGTATTACTGACAGTTTCTTTATGCCGTTTTGTATGAACTATCAGAAAGAATATCAGGAGTTTGACATTCTTCCGATGCTTAATAAGGGTAAGAATACAATCGGAGCGATACTCGGCAACGGTTCATACAACTGTAGGTCATGGGGTAGTCTGTGGGCTAAAGAGCCGGAGTTTATGGCAATAGTTGAGTTTACATATGCTGACGGCAGAACAGAATATATTTACACAGACGAGGAGTGGCTATGCACTCCCTCACCGCTTGTTGAGAATGACATTCAGTACGGTGAGAAATATGATGCACGTCTTGAAACTCCCGACTGGTGCAATGCTGATGTTGACGCATCAGGTTTTACATCGGTAGTTGCACGTCCGAACACCGATAATGTAATGCTTCTTTTGCAGTCATATCCGTTGATTAAAAAGGCAGAGGAGAGAGTTTGTACTGAATACACTCTTATCGGTGATAATACGCCGATGTATGATTCGGGACTTTGTGTTGCCGGTCGTGCAAGAATAACCTTTAAGAATCTGCCGAAGGGCAAAAAGGTAAGAATACGTTATTGTGAGCATCTTGCAGACGACGGTATGCCAGATAACGGTGCATATACAACTGTATTCTATCAGCAGGACAGTGCACCCGGCGGTAAGAGCGAGCAGTTTATGCGTAATATGGACGTATATTATGCAAAGGGTGAGCCGGAGGAAACATACGAATGCCGTTTCTCATACACAGGCTACAGATATATCTGGATTGAGGGGCTTGATTCACTTGATCAGGTAGGCGAAGTTGTGGCACTTGAAATCCGCACAGATCTTGAGCATGTGAGCGAGATAAAGACAGATAATCAGATGATTATGGACATATATAATGCAACAAAGCGTTCATGGCTTAACAATGTCCATAACGGCCCGACAGACTGCCCGACACGTGAGAAGAATTTCTGGAACGGTGATTCACAGATATTCTCGCATACTGCCTGCTGGCTGACTGATAACTCCGATTTCCTTGCACGCTGGACAGATAATGGCATTAAGATGCATCCGGGTCCCTGGGCATGGGAGGATGAAACATATGAGATTCCGTATACTCTCTATAAGTTCTACGGCGATAAGGAAATATTAAGGGCAAGGTTCTCTGAAATAGTAAAGCTTGTAGAGAAACGTATTGAACCCGGCAGACTAATACCAATAGGTCAGGACCATCAGTATTGTGACTGGTTGAATCCTACGGGTGAATCGCCCGATACACCGTTCTTTGGCGGATGCTGGTACTATCATATGCTTGACCGCGTTTCGGAGATTGCCGATATTATCGGCGAGAATGCAAAACGTGACGAGTACAGAAAAATGGCAGATGTGGCACGTGAGGAGTTTAACCGTGTACATCTTGTTGATGGAGGAACAGACTACAGTGCTCGTAATCAGTGTGGTATTGTGCTTCCGTTGGCGTTCGGTATTGCACCTGAGGAAAAAAGAGAAGCACTTGCCAAAACTCTTGTTGAGTATGTTAAAAAGGCGAACTATCACGTGACAACCGGCTTTATCGGTTCAAGATTTTTGCCGGAGGTTTTGGCAGATTGCGGATATTCTGAGGTAGTATATAAGATACTTATGCAGAGAGATTTCCCGTCATGGGGATATATACTTGATACAGGTGCTACTGCAATCACAGAGAGCTGGTGGGGACATAATGATGTGGACAGATCACTCAGTATGTGTCATTTCTCACTCGGTGCAATTACAGGCTGGTTCTATGAGTATCTTGGCGGTATCAGAATAAACGACAGTGCTCCGGGACTTACAGAGATTGTGTTTAAACCCCATATGATAAAGAAAATCGGAAGCTTTGCTGTTAAGTATCAGTCACAGCTTGGTGAGATTTCTACAGAATGGCATTTTGAAGGCGATAAGCCGGTATTCAGCTACAAAGTACCCGAAGGCGTTAAGGCTACGGTTGTACTTGACTAAACAATAAAATCCTGTTACCAAAACGGTAACAGGATTTTTATGTAATTTGGACTTGCATAAAAGAGTAAAATGTTGTATAATATTTAATGTTGGTTAAGGAGGGGGAATTGCAACGAAACGTGTATTTTTGTTAACAGTGATTTTTATGCTGATTATGACACAAAAGACGATTGCAGACACAGCAACAGCAAAAAGTTACTGTGTGATGAACTCTCTGACAGGTGAGATTGTATTTGAAAATAATGCAGATACCCGACTGCCTATGGCAAGCACAACGAAGATTATGACGCTTCTTGTTGCACTTAAAAACTCAAAGCCGGACGATATTGTGACCGTAAGCCGTGAGGCGACACTTGAGGAAGGCTCATCGGCATATCTTAAGCCCGGTGCAAAAATAACAATGCGTGATGTCTGCTATGGGCTTATGCTCAATTCCGGCAATGATGCAGCGGTTGCGATTGCAGAGTATATAAGTGGAAATACAGACAGCTTTGTAAAGCTGATGAACGACACTGCCAAAACGCTTGGCATGAAAAATACACATTTCATAACCCCGAACGGTCTGCACGATGACGAGCATTATACAACAGCAAAAGAGCTTGCAAAAATGACACGGTATGCACTGAAAAATGAAACAGTACGTGAAATTGTATCGTCACGCAGTTATACTTCGTCAATGAAGATGCCTGACGGAACAGTTGAAAATGTCGAATACATAAACCACAACCGTTTATTAAAAGAGCTTGATGGCTGTATTGGTGTTAAAACCGGTTTTACGAAAGCGGCAGGACGCTGCCTTGTAAGTGCAATAAACCGTGACGGTGCGGAGTATATTATTGTAACACTCAATGACCCGGATGACTGGAAAACACATAAAGAATTATGTGAGAAAGCATTTGAGGGCGGAATTAAACGTATCATAATAAAAAAAGGCGACTGTATGAAGCATGCGGTTTATGAAAAGGAAGAATGTGCACTTGTTACTACAGACGATTTTTCTGTGGTTGTGAACGGGAACGAAAACAATTTTGAGGTAGTGAAGCATCTGCCCAAAACCATAGATTTTCCGTTTAATAAGGGAGAAAAGGTCGGATATATAGAGATAAACGCCAACGGCGAAATAATAGGCACGGTTGATGTTGTATCAGAGTGTGATTTTAATCCGTCAGGTGAGGCTAAGGTTAAAAACTGCTTTATGTTCACATTCTTAAATATACTACGAAATCTGATTTAGGAGAGAAACATGGGAGAAATAGTAAGATTACAGAAATATATAGCAATGAGCGGTACGGCATCACGACGTGGTGCTGAACAGCTCATTGAAGAGGGAAGAGTAAAAGTGAACGGCAAGCTCGTAAGAGAACAGGGTGTCAGGGTCGAGGTGGGCTGTGACAGTGTTGAGGTTGACGGTATACTATTAAAGGTAAACGATAAAAAGATTTATATTGCACTCAATAAACCGGCAGGCTATGTAACTACCGTAAAGGATCAGTTCGACCGCCCGACGGTTATTGACCTTGTCGAAAAGGAAATTCATACACGGGTGTTTCCTGTAGGCAGACTTGATTATGAAACAGAAGGTTTGCTCCTTATGACTAATGACGGTGACTGGGCAAATAAGGTCACACATCCGAGATTTGAGTCAAAGAAGAAATATTATGCAGTGTTAAAAGGTGTTTTAACTATACCTGAACTTAACAAAATCCGTCGCGGTGTGGTAATTGACGGCAAAAAGACAAGTCCTGCCGAATGTGAGATAATGGAAATTGATATGGGTATGACACTTGTTGAGATTACTATCCACGAGGGCAGAAACCGACAGGTGAGAAAAATGTTTGAGGCAGTGGGACATACCGTAAAAGCACTCAGACGTGAGAGCATAGGTATAGTGGAGCTTGGCAACCTTCCTGAAGGTCGTTGGCGTTATCTTACATCAAGCGAGATTGAATATTTCAGACGCAAATAATACGAAGGACGTGAAAAGAGAGTGGACTTTACAGCAATAGATTTTGAAACGGCATCGAGCGAGCGGACAAGCGTCTGTTCGCTCGGTTGGTGTGTGGTTAAGGACAATATCATAACCGAGAGAAAAGAAATCCTCATAAAACCCGATCCGTTCAAATTCAATGAGTATAACACAAAAATAAACGGAATAACTCCTGAAATGGTATGGGATAAGCCGACATTTGATATGTATTGGGACAAGCTTCGTCCGTACATAGAAAACAGGATGGTAATAGCACATAACGCATCGTTTGATATACACGTGCTTTGTTCAACGCTTGAGCATTTTGGTATCGAAATCCCGGATTTCAGCTATATGTGCACAGTTCAGCTTTCGCAAAAAGCATATCCTGAACTGCCGAGCCACAAGCTCAATAATCTTGCTGATGCACTTGGGATTGAATTTAATCACCACAGAGCGTATGATGATGCTTATGCGTGTGCGGCGGCATTTCTGAGGATTGCAGAGGATTATTCGCTTGAAAGCCTTGAAGAAATGGAAGAGTGCTTTGGTATCAAAAGAGGGATTGTTGTAAGAGGGACAGGAATAATAAACAAAAAAATAAAAAAATGTTCAAAAGTCACTAAAAAATATTGATTTTATATATTGTTTGTGTTATAATTATATAGTTTAATAAATTGAAACGGAGGTAACTTTATGAAAAAACCACAGTCTCGACCAAAGACACGATCGGTTTTTCTTGACCATTTTGTTTTCCGCAACCGGACATTACTGGTCATGGACATAATAGTTATTGCAGCAGCGTATTTTGTTACATTTTTCTTGGCAATAGAGGATTGGTCAAGGGCATACGGATGCCTTATTGAAACTCCCACGATTATTGCCGTTGGTATTAGTATTGTTCTGTTTATTGGCACAATGCTTCTGATGCGGATTTACCGTATATTGTGGACGCATGGCGGAACGCATGATTATCTGAATATTGCCCAGGCATGTGCAATAGCCTCGATGCTTGTGTTGATTGTAAATATTTTTATGATAAAATCATTCAGCTATCCACCCAAAATTACTTTGTGTGCAGCTTTTATTTCTTCGGCGGGTATTTTGTCCCTGAGAATGATGACACGTGCAGCATATAACATTTATAAAGGCTCTACGATTGTTGTAGAAGACCGTAAACGGCTTATGATTGTCGGTGCAGGAACATCTGCGGCTGTCATAATGAGGGATTTGTACAGCAATGAAAACCTCAAGTATAATGTTGTGTGTTTTGTGGATGATAACAAACAGAAGCATAACGCAACAATCGGCGGTGTAAAAATCTGCGGTGACCGCTACGATATACCAAGACTTGCTAAAACCTATGCGGTTGATGAAATATTGATAGCAATTCCGTCAGCAACAGCGAGTGACAGAAAGAAAATAATTGAAATCTGTAACGAAACCGGTTGTAAAGTTAAAATCTTGCCGAGCGTTGACCAGATGATAGGCGACGATTTGCATATGCAGATGCGTAGCGTTCAGATTGAAGACCTGCTTGAACGTGAGCCGATAAAGCTTAATAATACCGAAATAGAAGATTACATAAAAGAAAAGGTAATACTTGTAACGGGCGGAGGCGGTTCAATTGGTTCAGAGCTGTGTCGTCAGATTATGAGGTTTAATCCGGAAAAGCTTGTTATTCTTGACATATATGAGAATAATGCGTATGATATTCAGATGGAGCTTAACCGATTGTATCCCCAAAATCCTCCGGAGATTATAATTGCATCTGTGCGTGACCGTGACAGACTTGAGGATATATTTTCAAAATACCGTCCGTATATTGTTTTCCATGCAGCTGCACATAAGCACGTTCCGCTTATGGAGGACAGTCCGCAGGAAGCAATAAAGAATAATGTTATAGGAACACTTAACGTAACACAGTGTGCTGATAAATACGGTGTAAAGCGGTTTGTAATGATTTCAACGGATAAAGCAGTGAACCCCACGAACGTAATGGGTGCTACAAAACGTATCTGTGAAATGATAGTGCAGTCAGCACAAAAGGCAAGTAAAACGGAGTTTGTGGCAGTACGTTTCGGTAACGTGCTTGGTTCAAACGGCAGCGTTATACCGCTCTTTAAACGTCAGATTGAAGAGGGTGGTCCTGTTACGGTTACGGACAAGCGTATCACCCGTTTCTTTATGACAATACCTGAGGCAGCACAGCTTGTGCTGCAGTCGGCAGGATATGCTAAGGGTGGCGAGATATTTGTCCTTGATATGGGTGAGCCGGTTAAGATCTACGACCTTGCAAAGAATCTTATCAGACTTTCCGGATATAAGCCTGATGAAGACATAAGAATAGAAGAGTGCGGTCTGCGACCGGGTGAGAAGCTTTATGAGGAGCTTCTGATGAACGAAGAAGGACTTACTGATACAAGCCACAACAAGATATTTATCGGACAACCTATTGATGTTGACCGTGATCAGCTTATGGCATACATAAAAGAGCTTGATAAAGCGGCAGAAACAAATGATAATGAGCTTATAAAGAGTACAATCGAAAAGGTTGTTCCGACATATAACAGAAAAAAAGCATAAAATTTTCGCAAAAGAGGTAGTCAGATATGATTATCATTATGAAAGACAATGCGGCAAAAACAGAAATTGCAGCCGTAGAGGAAAAGCTTACAGGATTCGGATTTCAGACACATCCGATATATGGTGAAAAGAAAACAGTAATTGGTGCAATCGGAGACAAACGTCAGATAAGTATGAACGAGATTCTGCTTATGAGCGGAGTAGAAAATGTTGTTCCGATTATGCGTCCGTATAAGCTTGCCTCAAAAGAGCTTAAGAAAGAGCATTCGGTTGTTGATGTTGGTTATGGTGTAACTGTAGGAGGAGACAGACTTGCAATATTTGCGGGCCCCTGTGCAATTGAAGGTGAGGAGCAGTTTTTAAAGGTTGCACGTCTTGTAAAGGCATCGGGAGCAAACATACTTCGTGGCGGTGCGTTCAAACCAAGAACATCACCGTATTCATTCGGTGGTATGGAAGAGGACGGACTTAAGATAATGCGTAAAGCCGGAGACGAACTTCATATGCCGGTTTGCACAGAGGTTATGGATACACGTGATGCAGAGCTTGTTGCAAAGTATTCGGATATTATTCAGATTGGTGCAAGAAATATGCAGAATTTTAAACTCCTGCGTGAGGTTGGCAAGGTGAATAAGCCAGTGCTTTTAAAGAGAGGTCTTGCAAGCACAATCGAAGAATGGCTTATGGCGGCTGAATATGTTATGTCAGAGGGGGATAATGATGTTATCCTTTGCGAGCGTGGTATAAGAACCTACGAAACATCGACAAGAAACACATTCGATGTGAGTGCAATCCCTGTAACACAGGAGCTTACACACCTTCCGATTATAGGTGACCCGAGCCATGCTGCAGGTAATTACAAATACGTTCCGGCACTTGCAAAATCAGCAATAGCAGCAGGTGCTGATGGTCTTATGATTGAGGTTCATGACTGCCCGGAATTTGCATCATCAGACGGACCGCAGTCACTAAAGCCTGAAAAGTTTGATGCACTTATGTTGGAGCTTAAAAAAATTGCTGCGGCAGTTGGCAAAGAACTGTAAAACAGATTGCAAAGGGGATCCCCCTTTGCAATTATGCATTTTGAAAGGATTTTGGCTATGGATAAGTTAGGATATCTTGGTCCCCACGGAACATTTTCGGAGCAGGCGGCGGTTTTATGGTCGTGCGGCAAATATGAATTAAAGGAGTACCCGACAATTGCAAGTGCAATAAAAGCGGTAGACAATAAAGACATAGATTTGTGTATTGTTCCCATTGAGAACAGCTTAAACGGCAGTGTTACAGCAACTCTTGATATGCTTGCGTTTGAATGTGATGTGTACATAACAGAGGAATATATCTTGAAAATAACACAAAATTTCCTTGTTAAGCCTGGTACGAAAAAAAGTGATATAAAAACTATAATGTCGCATCCGCAAGCACTCGGACAGTGTGTAAAGCTCCTTGAAGCAGAGTTTTGCACAACTGATATCAGAGCTGTAAATTCTACCGCACTGGCGGCAAAGACAGTGCACGAAAGTGATGGAACAATTGCAGCAATAGCACCGGAATCAGCTGCCAAAATGTACGGGCTTGAAATTATGTATCCGGAGTGTAACGATGATAAAAGCAACTGTACAAGGTTTGCTATAATAAGCAAGACAAGAAATATGACAGTTACCGGCAAAGATAAAAGCTCGGTCGTTTTTTCTGCGGAGCACAAACCGGGTGCGTTGTATAATGCAATTGGTCTTCTGGGTAATGAAAAAATAAATCTTCTTAAAATCGAGTCAAGACCAATGAAGGATGGACTCGGAAATTATGCATTCTTTATAGATATTGAGGGTAATATTGACGATGCGAAAATATATTTTGCACTTGACAAGGTAAAAACCCATTCACTTTTCTATAAATTTCTTGGAAGCTATCCGTACAAGTAATTTGTAATAAATTTTTAATAAAAAAAGTAGTGACAAATTGCGATAAGTATGATATAATAATTTTCAGTATATTAAATAAAGGAGCGTTTATTTTGAAAAAGATATATTTAGCTTTAGTTGCGGCACTTATGGCTGCAGTTATACCGATGCAGGTAATAGCTGACACACCACAGCTGACAGCAAAGAATGATGAAGAAGAGGTTGCGGTAAGCATAACAAACAGTTTAACCACACAGCTGGCTGATGAATTGCTTCCGGACTTTAAAAAAAGCACCACTCCGGTGACAAAAGAGCTTACACTCAAAGCCGAGGCAGGTGTAATTGCATCACTTAGAATCCAGATAAGTGAAACTCCTACAGAGGGCAAGGAAACACCGCTTAATAACTTCAATGTTATTGTAGTTGATGCTGAGGAAAATGTAGTATATAACAGTGCAACAGGAATGATGGCAAAGCGTAACGATTCTTACAAAGAAATAACATTGGGTGAGCTTCAGGCTAACGAGGAAAAGACATATAAGATTACATACGCACTTGTTGATGAGTCAGTAGATGTATCAAAAATTTCTGTTACACTTGCTGCAAAGAGTAATATAAAGGTTACACCGGGAGCATCGGGTGTTAAGGAAACTCCGGCTCCGAAGTTTGATTTTGACAGTCTTGAGAAGCAGGACGAGTTCATATTCGACTTTGCGGACGAGTTTAAAGAAAGCACAACGGGCACTTCAAATAAATCAAACGAAATCACAAAGGTTTGCGGTAAGGATATTCCGGCAGGCAGATTCTCAATAACGGGTAACGGTAAGCTGAAAATATCATCTGCAACAGGAAGTGTAAAGAGTGAATCGGTTGTTTCTGAGACACCGGTGGCAGGCAAAAGTGTAAAAACTGCTGTTGTATTACTTGAGAGTGGTGATGTGCTTTCAATAACACCTCTTGATGGCGAAGAGAAGGCACGCCTTAAGTTCAATAAAGTAACGACTGCTACAACAACTGCAACGGCAACTCCGATAAAATCAACTGCATCACCCAAGACAAATCCTAAAACGGGCGACGGTAGTGTAGGTATAGTTATTGGTGTTGCACTTTTAGCAGTTCTTGCTGTAGGTGCACTTGAGTATATGAAACGCAAAAGCAGGTCAAATTAAGAAAAGAAAGGATTTGATAGTGTGAAGGGGAAAATTACACTTATTCAAATCCTTTTAATTTTTGTTCTTGTAATCTGCGGAGTAAATCTTTACAAAGACTATGCCCATAAAAGACAGGACGAGCAGGGGTTTGAAGATTTAAAAAAGGTTGAAGCAACGCAAAACCCAGACGAAACTGCTGACGATGAAGAGATACGTTTTGCCAGGTATAAAGAATTGTATGAGAAAAACACTGATTTTGTAGGCTGGATAAAAATAAATGATACGAACATTGACTATCCGGTAGTGCAGAACAAGACATCAAATGCGTATTATCTGCACCGCGACTTTGAAAGAGAATATAGCAGTTCAGGAATCCCGTTCATGGATTTTCAGTGTGATGCGTATGCAACAAGTGACAATACTGTGATTTATGCTCATAATATGCGTAACGGGACGATGTTTCATGATCTTTTAAAATATGCCGATGAAGAGTTTTTAAAAAACCACAGTATAGTGGAGTTTGATACTCGTAATAACACTGCAAAATATGAGGTGTTTGCTGTTATACGCACAAAGGTCGGTTCTGAAAAAGAGTTTAAATATTATGATTTCATAAACGCAAAAACGCCTGCAGATTTTGATGCTTTTATTAAAGAATGTATCAGATTAAGCATACACAAAACAGAAATCATACCGGGACATGGCGAAAAAATACTCACTCTCTCAACCTGTTCATATAACACCGACAACGAAAGGTTTGTCGTATTTGCAAGAAGAATAGCCGTTTGACGAATTTTGTCAGACGGTTTTTTTGTTTCGACAAAACCTCTGTGTTTTCATCAAAGGTATTTAAAAGCAGGAAGGAGAAAAATGATACAGGAAACTTATGAAAGGAAATACTGGAAATGGAAATAACACTTATTCCAAAACAAAGAATGATACTTGTTCGTGCCACAGGCGAGATAGACCATCATTCATCGGAGGCAATACGACGTCTTACAGAAAAGGAGATACGACGCAGCGGTGCGGTGAATGTTGCATTTGATTTCGGACGTGTTTCGTTTATGGACTCATCAGGCATTGGTATGCTTCTGGGGAGGTATAAAACTGTAAAGGCACTCGGCGGTTCGATAATAGTATATGATGTAAGTCAGCAGGTAAAAAGACTGATTGAGATGTCAGGTCTTATGGAGCTTATAATCGTAAGTGACACTTTACAGAAGGGTATCAACGAAATGAACAGAACGAAAGGTGTAAGAATATGAAAAATACAATGCTTTTAAAAATTCCCTCAAAATCGGAAAACGAACGGTTTGCGAGAACCGTCTGTGCAGCATTTTTGCTTGAAGTTGATCCGACTATTGAGGAAATGTCAGAAATTAAGACTGCAGTTTCGGAGGCAGTTACAAACGCAATAATCCACGGCTACAATTCAGGAGAAGGAGAGGTTGTAATAACAGGTGAGCTTTCAGATAGAACGGTTACATACACGATTAAGGACAGCGGTTGCGGAATTCCAGATATAGAAAAAGCACGTGAACCGTTATATACCGGTAAGCCGGAAACGGAACGGTCAGGTATGGGTTTTTCGATTATGGAAGCATTTATGGACGAGCTTGTGGTAGAGAGTGAGCCAGGCAAGGGAACAACAATAACAATGATAAAAAGGCTGAGTGAAAATGCTGAATAATTCCGAATTATTAGAACAACTCAGTGCAGGAAGCAAAGAAGCGGAAAGTATGCTTGTCCAGAACAATATGGGGCTTGTTTACAGTATAGTAAGCAGGCTTGATTGTCGTTTATATGACCGTGAGGATTTAGTTCAGATAGGTGCTCTGGGGCTTATCAAGGCAGTAAAGAAATTTGATACTTCATTTAATGTTCAGTTTTCAACATATGCTGTGCCAATGATACTTGGTGAAATAAAACGGTTTTTACGTGATGACGGTGCAATAAAGGTAAGCAGGAGCATAAAGGAGACTGCCCTGAAGGGAAAAAGATGCCGTGAAGCTCTTGAAAAGAAGCTTGGCAGAACTCCTGCAATAAGTGAGATTGCAAAGGAGAGCGGAATATCTGAGAATGAGCTTATAGAAGCATTTGAGGCATCAGCCCCGCCCGAATCTTTGCAGGCGGCGGTTATTGACGGTGATGACAGGCTCTCTCTTATGGGGCTTGTAGCAGATGAGGGGAATGAAGAAAAAATAGTAGACAAGCTTGTTATCAAGCAGTCACTTTTAAATCTCACCGACCGTGAACGCACAATAATTATCCTGCGTTATTTCAAAGGTAAAACGCAGACAGATATATCTGAACATATCGGTGTTTCACAGGTGCAGGTTTCAAGGATAGAGAAAAAAGCTCTGCTTAAAATGCGTAGTGTAATTGAGGACAACAATAATTGATATTGACTTTCCTGTCGAAATATGTTAAAATTAGTGTATATTTGACGGGGAGGATGTCAATTTGGGGAGAAAAAGAAGATGGGGCGACCGTAAGGATGCTGTAAAGCTCAGAAAACTCGATTCAATGCATTATATAATGCCTTTGGTTTTTCCGAAACGGTGCGAGAGTGAAGTTTTTATACACGAACGTATAGATTTGACAAATCTTAATAAATATATACGTGAAAAGAATGCAGAAAAGCCTGAATTAAGATACAGTCTGTTTCATATAATCATTGCGGCAATACTTAAAACTATTGTTCTGCGGCCCAACCTGAACAGATTTGTATCTGCACCAAACATATATCAAAGGAACGATTTGTCTGCGGCGTTTATCGTAAAGACAAGTCTGTCTGATGAAGCGGAAGAGGCTATGGCTTTTGTAAATGCAGAAGAAACAGATACACTTGATACAATCCGTAAAAAGATATACAAAGAGATAGATGCGTGCCGTGACGAATTACAGAAGGATTCATCACAGCAGACAATGGATTTCATCGCAGTTCTGCCGGGCTGGGTGCGTAGCCTTATAGGTGTAATCGTACGTGCACTTGACCATCGTGGTCTTATGCCGAAGTTTATGATAGCAAACGATCCGCACTACGCATCTGTAATGCTTTCACAGCTCGGCTCGATAAAGCTTGGTGCTGCGTATCACCACCTCACAGACTGGGGAACGAACTCATTGTTCCTTACAGTTGGCGAAAAGAAGATGCGTCCGTTCTATGATGCACTCGGGAATGTGACGATGAAGAGCAGTATAGAGATTGGGTTCACAGTCGATGAACGTATTTCTGACGGGTTCTATTTTGCGAAATCCATACGCCTTATGAAGAAGCTTTTAGAGCATCCGGAGCTGCTTGAAGTGCCTTTTAACGAAAAAGTGTTATATTAAAAATGAAATACTGCAAAATTGTCACAATTTTGCAGTATTTTTTAATGTATTACGTATATTAACCTTGACAACAGACGGATATTTGTGTTAAAATGTAAATATCTATTTTTATATGAAAGAAGGAATTCAAAATGAAACTAAAGAAGCTTTTTGCATTAGCAATCGCGGCAGTAATGTCACTGTCAATCGCAGGCTGCGGACAGACCGCAGACAAGGACGATCTGACATACATAAAGGACAACGGCAAGATGGTTATCGGATACACAGTTATAAATCCGCTTAACTATATTGACGACAAGGGTGATCTTGTTGGTTTTGAAACAGAGTTTGCAAAAGAAGTATCAAAGAGACTTGGTGTAGACGCAGAATTCATAGAAATCAACTGGGACACAAAAGAGACAGAGCTTAACTCAAAGAACATTGACTGTATCTGGAACGGTATGACAATTACAGAAGAAAGAGCTGCTAATATGTCAATCTCAACACCGTATCTTGAGAACAGACAGGTACTTGTTGTAAGAGCAGAGGATGCAGAGAAGTTCGGTGCAAGCCTTGAGGGTGCTACAGTAATCGCAGAAGCAGGTTCAGCAGGTGAGGAGCTTATGTCAGCAGACGAAATGTTTGCAAAGGCTACTTGCACACCGGTCGCATCACAGGCAACAGCTCTTATGGACGTAGCAGCAGGCACATCAGATGTAGCTGTTATCGACTACGTAATGGCAGGCGGTTCAGTAGGCGAGGGCACAGACTATGAGAACCTTGTAATCGTTGATAAGGACTTTGAGTCAGAGGAATACGGTATTGCGTTCAGAAAGGGCTCAAACGTAACTGCAGAGGTTAACAAGATTATAACAGAAATGATGCAGGACGGTGCTTTGATAGCAATCGCTGACAAATACGGTCTTGTAGACATACTTATAGCAAAATAATCATAAATTTCGGGAGCAATACAAATGGAAAAATGGCAGTCATTATTTGACGGGTTTGGATTTAATTTGTTAATATTCTTTGGCACAATCATTGCGGCTGTGCCGCTTGGACTTGTTATAACCTTTTGTACAATGTCCAGATTCAAGCCGTTATCGTATCTGTCAAAGCTGTTTGTGTGGATAATAAGAGGAACACCCCTGATGCTTCAGTTATTCGTGTTCCTTTATGGCCCCGGTTTACTTCTTGGTATTCCGATGAAATCACGACTTACTGCGGCGTTTATAGCGTTTATAATAAACTATGCGGCATATTTCTCGGAAATATACCGTGGCGGAATAGAAAGCATTTCAAAGGGACAGTATGAAGCAGGGCAGGTTTTAGGCCTTACAAAGCGTCAGGTATTCTCAAAGATTGTGCTTTTCCAGGTCATAAAACGTATTGTACCGCCTATGGGCAATGAGATTATAACACTTGTTAAGGATACATCACTTGTACGCATTATCGGTGTAGCCGAAATCATAATGAGTGCAGAGCGATTTTCGAAACAGGGCTTTATATGGCCGTTATTCTCAACGGGTCTGTTCTTCCTTGCAATGTGCGGATTACTCACGCTTCTGTTTAATTACATTGAAAAGAAGCTTAACTATTATCACACATAACGGAGGGTAATATGGCTATATTAGAGGTAAAGAATATCTGTAAAAGCTTTGGCGATACAGAGGTTTTAAACGGCGTAAACTTTTCAATGGAGAAAAGTGAAATAATAGCAGTAATCGGCTCATCCGGAAGCGGGAAAACCACACTTCTGCGTTGTATAAACTTTCTTGAAACAGCGACAGAGGGTGAGATATGGGTTGACGGTGAGTGCATATTTGATGCTAAAGACAAGCGAAAGATAACAGCCGAGGAGATGCGTAAGCGTCAGCTTAATTTCGGGCTTGTGTTCCAGTCATTCAATCTGTTTCCGCAGTACAGTGTTCTTGAAAATGTAACGCTTGCACCGAAATTGATGGCAAAGGAACGTCCTGACTATAAGACACACAAAAAGGAAATATTTGCTGAAATAGAAGAAAACGCAAAAGAGCTTCTTGACCGGGTGGGATTGAGTGATAAACTTGGCAGCTATCCATGTGAGCTTTCGGGCGGACAGCAGCAGCGAGTATCAATTGCCCGTGCATTGGCATTAAATCCAAAGATTCTGTTCTTTGATGAGCCAACATCCGCACTTGACCCTGAAATAACAAACGAGATTTTAAAGGTTATAAAAGACCTTGCCAAAAAGCAGATTACAATGATTATTGTAACGCACGAAATTGAGTTTGCAAGAAGTGTTGCGGACAGGATAATATTTATGAACGAGGGCGTTGTACTTGAAGACGGCACGCCGGACGAGGTTATAAATAACCCGAAAAACGAAAGAACGAAAGCGTTCTTGTCAAAAATGCTTTAAAAATCAAGAATAAGTACATCGTAATGGTGTACTTATTTTTATACCGAAAATGCTTGCATTTAGTTGCAGGCTATGGTAAAATTATAGATATAAAGTAAAAGGAGAAAAAGAAATGGTAAAACACGTAATTTTATGGAATCTCAAGGATGAGTTTTCGCAGGCAGAAAAAGAAGAAATAAAGAAAAATATAAAGGCAGGCATCGAGAGCCTTAACGGTAAAATCCCCGGTCTTATAGACATAAAGGTATATACAACAGGTCTTGCATCATCAAGTGCAGATTTGATGCTTGATTCAACCCTTGAGAGTGAGGAAGCACTTAAGAACTATGCAGTGCATCCAGACCACGTAGAGGTAGCAAATACAATGGTAAGACCGTTTACGGCAAAGAGAAGCTGTCTTGATTTTGAAATCTGATAAATAAGAGGTACGGGAAATGATTGAGTTCAGCACAGTTTTCGGCGTAAGCGGAAACGGCAGTGTCGACAGATTGAATATCACAAATCTCGTTGTTTCCAAGTCTCAGAAAAAGATACGGGTTGAGGTTGCAAACGATTTAACAGACGTAATAAGAAACCTTGCATTAAATCAGATAAAGAGCTTTACCGGCAATGCCGATATAGAGCTCGTAACTGACCCGAAATATAAAAAAGAGACAATGAACGTAATGGTATATAAGCTTGCACCGGAGAAGTCTGTAACAGACTCCAGCCCCGAAATAATTGGCAGGGCAACGGCAGAGGATATGCTTATAGGCAGACCTATACGTGACAGTGAGATTGCGTCAATCGCATCAATAAACGAAAACTCGGGCAGAGTAACAGTGTCCGGGCGTATTTTTGATGCAGACGAGCGTGAAATCAAGACTAAAGCCGGCAAGGAAATGCATATAGTGACATTTGATTTGACCGACTCGAACTCTGCCATAACCGTAAAGCTTTTTGTAAATAAAGGCGAGGATGATGCAAAATTCAACAATCTGTTCCCGCCGATAAAGAAATCGCTCAAAAAGGGTGGCTTGTACGTTGTTTGCCGTGGTAATGTCAAATTTGACGATTATGCCAAAGAAGAAGTACTTTTTGCAAACGACGTGGCGGTAATTCCGTCACCGCCCGTAAGGCAGGATAATGCCGAGGTTAAACGTGTTGAACTTCATATGCATACGCAGATGTCGCAGATGGACGCGGTGAATTCTGCGGGTGAGCTCATCGACCGTGCGGTATATTGGGGACACAAAGCAATCGCACTCACTGATCACGGTGTTGTTCAGGCCTACCCCGATGCAATGCACGCATCTGACAATAACCAAAAAATAAAGGTAATATACGGTGTTGAGGGCTATCTCGTTGACGACACTAAGAAGATTGTTTATGACATTACTGACGAAACAGTTGATTCACCGTTTGTAGTATTTGATATAGAGTCAACCGGACTTGATAAGAATAAGTGCAAGGTAATTGAAATCGGAGCTGTAAAGGTAGCAAACGGCAAGATAGTTAACCGTTGGTCGACTTTTGTAAACCCGGGCGTAAAGATACCGAAAAAAATAACCGATTTAACATCAATAACCGATTCTATGGTAAAGGATGCCCAAACCTTTGCGGAACAGATAGACGGATTTCTTGAGTTCTGTAAGGGCTCGGTTATGGTTGCACATAATGCCAACTTCGATATGGGCTTTATGAAAACAGAGGCGAAAAACTGCGGACGTAGCTTTGATTTGCCGTATCTTGACACAATGGTACTTGCACGGTGTATGTATAAGGAGCTCCCGAACCACCGCCTTGATACTTTGTGCAAGCACCTCGGCGTAATCAACGCACATCACCACAGAGCCGTTGACGATGCCGAAGCAACCGCACAGGCGTTTGTAAAAATGCTTGATGAGCTCAAACAGAACGAAAAATACGAGCTTAAAACATTTAACAGAGAATTTGATATACGTACAGCCTCCTCAAAAACAAAGGCGTTTCATATAATACTCCTTGCGAAGAATGAGACAGGTGTGCGTAACATATATGAGATGGTGTCGCAGTCGCATCTGAAATATTTTATGCGAACACCGAGAATACCAAAATCGTTGCTTGAAGAAAAACGTGACGGACTGATTATAGGCTCTGCGTGTGAGGCAGGCGAGCTTATAACTGCAATGGTTGAGGGTGCAGATGACGAATCACTTTGCCAGATAGCTGAATTTTATGACTATCTTGAAATTCAGCCCATCGGAAACAATGCTTATATGAAAGTAAGCGACAGACACCCACATATAAATACAGACGAAGACTTAATGGATATAAACCGCCACGTTGTAAAGATAGGCGAGATGTTAAATAAACCTGTCTGTGCGACGTGTGACGTGCATTTTCTTGACCCCGAGGGTGCAGAGTACAGAAAGATACTTATGCATTATAAGGGCTTTAAGGATGCCGATAATCAGGCACCGTTGTATTTAAGAACAACAAATGAGATGCTTGAGGAGTTCTCATATCTTGGCAAGGAAAAGGCATACGAGGTGGTTGTTGAAAACACCAATATGATTGCTGATATGATAGGTGATGTTCGTCCGATACCAAAAAAGAAATGTCCGCCGGTTGTAGACGGGGCAGAGGACGGTATAAGAAACGACTCATTAAGACGTGCTGAGGAAATATACGGCTCGCCCTTGCCTGAGAAGGTACAGAAACGGCTTGACAAGGAGCTTAACTCTATTATAACAAACGGTTTTGCCGTTATGTACAGAATTGCACAGGAGCTTGTAAGAAAGTCACTCAGTGACGGCTACCTTGTAGGCTCAAGAGGCTCTGTCGGCTCGTCATTTGTGGCATATCTTTCGGACATAACCGAGGTTAACTCACTTCCGGCACACTATATCTGCCCGAACTGTAAAAACGTAGAGTTCCACGAAAGTGATATAGGTCTTTCGGGCTGTGATATGCCTGATAAGGTCTGCCCGAAATGCGGAACGCAGTTTATTAAGGACGGACACGATATTCCGTTTGAAACATTCCTTGGCTTTAAGGGCAATAAAGAGCCTGATATCGACCTTAATTTCTCAGGTGACTATCAGCCGACAATTCACAAATACACCGAAACATTCTTCGGCGAGGGTTTTGTATTCCGTGCAGGAACGATAGGTACAGTCGCTGAAAAAACGGCGTTTGGCTATGTTAAAAAGTATTGTGAGGAAAAGGGCGTTACGATGCGTAACGCACAAATGAAACGTCTTGCAAAGGGCTGTGAGGGCGTTAAACGTACATCAGGTCAGCACCCGGGCGGTATTATAGTTGTACCATATACAAATAATATTCACGAATTCTGTCCGGTACAGCATCCGGCAGACGATACAAACTCGACAATATTTACAACGCATTTCGATTACCATTCAATAGACGAAAATCTTCTTAAGCTCGACGAGCTTGGTCACGATGACCCGACGGTAATAAGAATGCTTGAGGATTTAACGGGAGTCGATGCGAAAACGATACCGCTTGATGACCCCGAAACAATGAGTTTGTTTACATCGAATAAGGCATTAAAGCTTATTGACGGTAAGGATATAGGAACACCGCTCGGAACATACGGCGTACCGGAGTTTGGTACAAAGTTTGTCCGTCAGATGCTTCTGGATACAAAGCCGACTACATTCTCCGAGCTTGCCAGAATTTCAGGTCTTTCGCACGGAACGGACGTGTGGCTCGGAAACGCACAGGACCTTATCCGTGACGGTTATTGTGACCTTTCACACTCTATTTGTGCACGAGACGATATTATGATTTATCTTATAGCGTCGGGAGTTGAGGAGGAGCACTCATTCAAGATAATGGAGAGTGTCCGAAAGGGTAAAGGACTTAAACCCGAGGACGAGGCGGCAATGCGTGCAGCAAACGTGCCGGAATGGTATATTGATTCGTGTAAAAAAATCAAGTACATGTTCCCAAAAGCACACGCCGTTGCATACGTAATGATGGGCTTCAGAGTTGCGTGGTTTAAGGTACATCACCCCGAGGCTTACTATGCGGCGTATTTTACGGTACGTGCAGACGATTTTGATACATCAACAATGGCATCAGGCGAGGCGGTTGCACGTGAGGCGTTAGAGGACATAAACCGCCGTAAAAAGGACGGCACAGCTGCACCCAAGGATGATTCACTTATCCCTATACTTGAGCTTTCGATTGAGATGTATTGCCGTGGCTATAAGTTTACAAAGGTAGATTTATATAAATCCGATGCGACAAAGTTCATAATAACCCCTGACGGACTTTTGCCACCGCTTAATGCACTTCCGGGACTTGGCGAGAATGCGGCAAAAGCGATAATGGCAGAGCGTGAAAAAGGCGAGTTCAAGAATGTTGAGGATTTAAGACTGCGTACAGGCTCAACCAAAAGTGTAATAGAAATACTTGAGCAAAACGGTTGTTTTGAGGGAATGAGCGAAAGTAATCAGGTAAGCCTGTTCGAATTGGCGTAAAACACTTGACATACTCGTGTTTTAATGGTAAAATAAGGATTAGTTTTAGATGAAAGGATTCACACAGAGATGGAATTAACAGGAAATGTTTTTGACGTGTTAAAGGAGCGTGGACTTATCGCTCAGTGTACACACGAGAACGAAATAAGAGAACTTTTAGGTAAGGAAAAGGTAACTTTCTATATAGGCTTTGACCCGACTGCAGATTCTTTGCACGTAGGTCACTTCTTACAGATGGTTGTAATGCGTCATATGCAGATGCACGGACACCGTCCGATCGCATTAGTTGGCGGCGGTACAGGTATGGTAGGCGACCCGTCAGGCAGAACTGATATGCGTCAGATGATGACACCTGAGGTTATTGACCATAACTGCGAGTGCTTCAAGAAACAGCTTTCAAGTGTCGTTGATTTCTCGGACGGTAAGGCTATAATGGTAAATAACGCAGACTGGCTTTTAAAGCTCAACTATGTAGAGTTCTTGCGTGATATCGGTGCTTGCTTCTCGGTTAACCAGATGCTTACAGCAGAATGTTTCAAGCAAAGACTGGAAAAGGGCTTGTCATTCCTTGAGTTCAACTATATGCTTATGCAGTCATATGACTTCTTGATGCTCAGCCGTAAGTACGACTGTAAGCTTGAGCTTGGCGGTGACGACCAGTGGAGTAACATCCTTGGAGGTCTTGACCTTTGCCGTAGAAAGGACTCAAAGCAGGTTTACGGTATGACATTCACACTCCTTACAAACAGTGAGGGTAAGAAGATGGGTAAGACACAGTCAGGTGCTGTATGGCTTGACCCGAAAAAGACTACACCGTACGATTTCTATCAGTACTGGGTAAACGTAGGCGATGACGATGTTATTAAGTGCTTAAAGCTTCTCACATTTGTTCCGATGGACGAAATCCGTGAAATGGAAAAGTGGGAGGGTGCAGAGCTTAATAAGGCAAAGCGTATTCTTGCATATGAGGTAACAAAGCTTGTACATGGCGAGGAAGAAGCCAACAAGGTAAAGGCTGCAGCAGAAGCTGTATTTGCAGGCGGCGGAGTATCAGCAGATATGCCGACAACAGTAATCGCTGATGTAGTAGGAAAGGGCGTACTTGATGTATTAGTTGCAACAGGTCTTGTTCAGTCAAAGGGCGAGGCGAGACGTATAGTTCAGCAGAACGGTCTTTCAATAAACGATGCAAAGTACACTGACGTAAACGGAACAATAACCGCAGATATGCTTACCGATGACGGTATCATAATCAAAAAGGGTAAAAAGGTATTCCACAGAATAGTGACTGAATAAAAAGAAAATAGCGACACAGATAAATGTGTCGCTATTCAATTTGTCTTAGTAACACAAAAGGAGAACACGAAAATGTTAAAGAATACAGTTATTTTAGGAGACAGTTATTCTACCTTTACGGGATATATTCCTGAAGACCACGGTACTTATTACGATCCTGCCGGACCGTGGTATGTAACAGGCGAAGGAGAGGAAAGAATGGATTGTGATGTGCTTAAGGTGGAAGAGACCTGGTGGTACAATTTTATGCAGGAACACGCCAATCTGCTTTTGAACAGTAGCTGGTCTGGAACGACAATATGTAACACCGGTTATAACGGATGTGACAACAGTAAATGTTCTTTTGTGGCAAGATTTGAAAAGCTTGTTAATGAAGGCTTTTTCAAGAAAAACAGAGTTGATACTTTTATCCTTTTTGGCGGAACAAACGACAGCTGGTCAGATGCACCACTTGGCGAGCCGATTGAGTCGGGCTGGACAAAAGAGGATTTGTATAACGCATTACCGGCGTTCACATACCTTATCCACTTAATAAAAACAAACCTTACCGATACAAAAATCTATTCTCTCTGTACGAGATAAGTATTGATGACAAAAAAATATACAATTAAACAAATATTTATACATATATAGAATTATCAGCGACATAAAAAAATAGCTTACCTTATAGAAACAATTTTGTGGAGGGTATGCTATGGCTGATTTTAATTCTAATTTCAAAGATATTCAACAACAAATCTTTTTTGCTAACTTGACAGACCAAGAGGTTCAAGAGTTAATGGATATTCTGCAAACAAAGATAAATACAAAATCTAAATTAACAAAGGAAGAAAAGGTATTTTTTCAATGTTGCAGAGAGCATAGAAGTTATGCTAACAATAAAGAGTTAGATATTGTTGTTTGTCCTCATTGTGGTTCTACTGAAACTTCAAAGAATGGCAGAAGAAATAATAGGCAGAGATACTTATGCAAGGGCTGTAATAAGACTTTTGGTGATACCAATGGCACAGTTCTCTTTCATTCAAAATTGTCTATCAACAAGTGGATTGAGTTTATCAAAATGACTTTGCAAGGTGAGAGTTGCCGTTGCATAGCAATAAATCTTGGTATCAACAAAGAGACTGTTCTGCACAATAGATACAGAATATGTGCTGTACTCAATCAACTTGTCAGCAATCAAGACGATTTCAAAAGTCTTGCAGAGAGTGATGAATATTACTACCCATTGTCTTTCAAGGATGTAAAAGACCCTATGTTTTTCTTGGGTAAACTTGGCAGAATGCCATATACTCATAGAAACTCTGATGATAAACTTATCTATGTTGAGAAACAAGGCTTTGACAGTCAGTTTTTGGATAACCTCAAGACGAATACAAGCATAGTTAAAGGTGAGTTGCTTGGCTATGTTGATAAAAAGGATTTAAAATCACAAGAAAAGTTTTCAAATGCCATCAATGGTATGGATACAGAGAAAATCATTCAGGTTCTAAATACATTAAATGAACAACAGAAGAAAAAGAGAGGTATCAGCAATCAGCAAGTATGTTGTCTGTCTTGTGTAGATAGAAGTAAAAATCATTTCTTGAAAACTGTTTGTGTAGGCAGATTGTGGGCAAGTCATATTGAAAATACACTTTTACCACATTTCTCAGAAGATACTGTTTTGATTACTGACAGCCACAGAGCATACAAGACAGTAGCCAACAAGCATAAAATAGCATTAAAGCAAATACCAAGTGGAAAACATACAAGTGGCGGATATAATCTTGGACACATAAATGGCTACCACCACAACATTAGTGATTTTATGTATCTGTATCATGGTGTATCTTCCAAGTTCCTTGACTACTACTTGTCGCTGTTCTATTGGAAAGAGAAGAACAAAGACAAATCTTATCTTGAACAAGCCTATGACATTATCACCTTGTTATCAAATCAGGCTAACAAAATACCACTTCACAAGTTCAAGTATAAACCTATTACATTTGACCTAAAAGGCATTTTAGGTTAATTGTTGTGCTTTTTTATTCATGGTAGTAGACAAATGACCCATTTTATGGTATAATATAAATGGCAAAACTCAAAAATAAGTAAATTTCATTTTTATTAAGGAGTGTGATTATATGAAAAAGTTTTTGATTTTAAGTTTAACATTGGTAATGGTTTTATTGTCAAGTGTATCAGTTTTTGCAGGTGATATTCCAGAAAGTTTATTGCATGAAAAAGGTGCATTGTTGTATTTTGGAGATGTTCTTGTATATGACCCTGAATATGTAAGTGAAACAGGAGATAAAGGATATATCGAACTTGCTGTTGGAACAATTATTAAAGGTGAACAAGGCGGTAAGAGAACAGCATATTCAGATATTGAAACAGTTGGTGAGTTTGAAATAGTACCTCAAGGTACATATCTATTTGCATATCTAAATGAGAACAATCCTGTTTATGTAATGGAAACAACAAGTGAAGATACCAAAACATTAGAGATTAAGAACATTCATAGTGAACATCAGTTTAAGCGCTTGGAACAATATCTAAATGAGGGTAAGTTTGAACTTGTAGAAGAAACAGCAGACATTTCAACAACTGAAACTCAAACAAGCGATACAGATACAGCACCACAGATTGATATGGAAGAAGACCACCAAGATTTTATTTCTCAAAATCTTATTAAGTACATTGTTGCAGGTGCAGTAGTTCTTGTTGTTTTAATATTGAGTGCAATACTAATAATCAAAAGAAAGTCTAAATAAGTTTAATCAATAGTATACGTTTCAAGTGGAGCAAGGTAGAATATGCCTTGCTCCTTTTCTTTTGCCAATAAATATTTATAAAGAATGAATAAAAATGTCAATTATGCATATCAATACTTATCTCGTACAGAGAGAATCTATTTTATACTTAACAGTGAGTTAAAAGAAGAACTTACAGAATTCTATAAGACAACCTGTAAGAAGAACGATATACCCGTAATTGAACTTCACGACATAGATAAAAGGAACGGACACCCGACAATAAAGGGAATGGAACAGCTGAAGAATCAGGTATTTGATTTTATTAAAGCTGATTTCGAAAACTGATGTAAAACAATATATGGAAGCCACCCGGAGTTAAATGGGTGGCTTCTGTCGTTATACTCTTTATAATGCCTTGCTTTTTAAAAACTGCAGAAAATCCTTTATATTTCCTTGTGCTGTTTGAGTTTTATAAAAAACGTAAACCGATTGTCTTGCTATAAAATCAGTAACGTCAAGGGCTGTCAGGCTGTTGTTTTTTGATTCTAAGGTATCGGTTCTGCCGACACCAATGCCAACTCCGGCTTCAATATATTTGTTATAGCAGAGCAGGTCGTTTGTATGTATAACGAAATTTGGTGTAAACCCCTCATTCCGGCAGGCTTTAAGTAACATTTTATGAGTATTCGTGTTTTCTCCTGTTGAAATAAACGGTTGATTCCATAACTCTTTGAGACGCAACTTCTTGCCTGCTAAAGGACTTAGAGATGATACCAAAAGGAAAATACGTCTGTTGCAGAATTCAAAGCTTTCATAGTTGATATAGCTGTCAGATTTATCATCAATAATTATATCATAATCATCCATATTCTCGTCCGTGAAGTTAAATATAGTCTTAAACGACACATCGGGATGCATAGAACTATATTCAATAATATGCTCTGCGATTTCATTTCTTATGGCACGGACTGATATTTTAATTTCCTGCTTGTCCTCGGTTTTGGGGGATAAAGACTGAACAACATTATTTAATTCATCAAAAATCATACAAAGAGAATTTTGCAGTTTTTTTCCGTTTTCATTAAGTTCAATACGGTTGCTGTATCTGTTAAATAAAGTGCAGTTAAGCTCATTTTCAAGGCGTTTTATCGAGGCTGAAACCGATGTTAACGGTACCATATATTTTTCAGCAGTTTTTGAAAAGCTTTGGTTTATTGCACTTTCATAAAAATAACGAAGCTGTAGTATTTCCATTTTAATTGCTCCTTTAAGATAATCCAAGTATATTATACATCACTTTTAAAAGTAATGCAAGATAAATTTATCTAATTATTTACAATTATATATTAAGGGCGTATAATTTAACTTGAAGTAATTATGGAAGTGTGATTTATATGGATAACGAAATTTTTTATTTTATAGACAGTAAAAAAGAAGAATATATTGAGTTTTTGGAAAATATCTGTTCTTTTGAGGCTACGGCAAGAGATAAAACCGAACTTGACAGGATGGCAGATTTCATTGAAGGTTTTGCTAAGGCAAAGGGCTTTTCTGTAAAAAGGACAAAGTTTTCAGAGTGTGGCGACTTTTTAACCATAGACCTGAATGAAGGGCAGGAAAAGGGAAGCATGTTCCTTGCACATATGGATACTGTACATAGAAAGAGTTTGTTTGGTTATCCCTGTGTAAAGATTAAAAACTGTCGTATGACGGCACCCGGAGCGATTGACTGCAAAGGCGGAATAGCAATCGCTATTCTTACAATGGAAGCATTGCAAAAATGCGGATATAAGAAACATACACGGCTTATACTGACATCTGATGAAGAAATATCTAACATTTTAGGTGGGGAAAAGGAAAAGGAGTTTTTTAGAAATTCTGTTAAAGGTTTCAGGTATGCTTTAAATTGTGAAACCACAAGAGAGAATGAGGTGGTTGTTTCAAGAAAAGGTATTCTGCGTAAGAAAATTACAATAAACGGTATAGGCGGACATTCCGGTATTGATTATTTTAATGCTTCAAGTGCCGTTCTTGAAGCTTCGCATAAAATAGTCAAGCTTGAGAGTAACAGCAGAGAAAGTGGTGCGACATATAACTGTAGTATAATAAATGGTGGCAGTGCAGGGAATTGCATACCAGATAAATGTTCATTTACAGTTGATATAAGAGCAAGAAAACAGAGCGATTTAAAAGAAGCGGAAAAATTCGTTCAGGAAATTGCTGATACAAGCTTTGTTGCGGGTACAATATCATCCGTAAAAACAATAAGCTCACGTATTCCAATGGAAAGAAATGCCGATACAGATAATTTGTTCAATAAATTTCAAAAAATCAGCAAAAAATACGGTTTAGGTAATCTTATTCCGGTTGAATCCGGTGGCGGTTCGGATTCGGCATACACGCAGGCGGCAGGAGTGCCAAGCCTGTGCGGATTAGGCGGAGAGGGCGACTTCTGTCATACAAATAAAGAATATATTGAGTTGGATTCAATTACTAAAAGGGCAAAATTACTTACTGCATTTTGTTTGGGATTTTGAAAGGCTTTCAAAAATGTCAGCTCATTTAAAAACAGTAATCATAACCGATGAAAGAGGGTTTGGAATAGTTGAGATATAATTATAAATACTGGAATATAAAAGATAAAGGGCATACGCAATGCGTATGCCCGTTTAATATATCATACCAAACCAACCTTGGTTTCAGCATCGGCTACAATACCGTCGATGATTGCTTGTGCCTCATCAACTGAACCGGCAGATGTGCCGAGATACAGCTTGATTTTCGGCTCTGTACCTGACGGACGAACAATGAAATATGATTTCTCATCCGCAAGGTCAAACCGTAATACGTTTGATTTCGGAAGCCCCTCAAGCGGTTTTACAGTGCCGCATTTATAGCTGATTGTCTGTGTAAGATAGTCAGTTGTTTTTATAACCTCAAGTCCGTTTATAACTGTCGGAGCATTATCTCGCAAATCGTTAAGGATTTTTGCCATTTTCTCCATACCGTCCTTGCCGGGCATTGTGTAGGAGTTTGTCTGCTCAACAAAGTAGCCGTATTTCTTGTAAATATCCTGCATAGCCTCGTAAAGCGACTTGCCCTTTGTCTTATAGTATGCCGCCATTTCAGCAATAAGCATTGATGCAACTGCGGCGTCTTTATCACGTGCGTGTGTGCCGACAAGGTAACCGTAGCTTTCTTCAAAACCAATCAGATATGTATGGTTTTTCTTTTCATCAAACTCGGTCATTTTCTCGCCGATATACTTAAAGCCTGTGAATACGTTCATTATCTCAATGCCGTAGCTTTCTGCAATCTTTGCGGCAAGCTCAGTGGTAACGATTGTTTTTATAACAACACCGTCTTTGGGGAGAGTGCCCTGCTCTGTTTTTGAACGCAGGATATACTCAACCAAAAGTGCACCGGTCTGGTTACCTGTAAGAGTCCTGTAGACACCCTCAGCATCACGTACAACTATGCCGACACGGTCACAGTCAGGGTCAGTGCCGATAATAACATCAACATCGTTTTCCTTTGCCATCTCGATTGCAATGGTGAAGGCTTCTTTGTTTTCTGGGTTAGGTGATACGACTGTGGGGAAGTTACCGTCCTCTGTATCCTGCTCCTTAACCACAAGCACATTCTTAAATCCTATTCTTTTCAGGATTTCCTTAACAGGACGTGAGCCTGTACCGTGAAGCGGTGTATAGATAAGCTTGAATGTATCTGCAACCTCTTTAACTGCATCAGGGTTTAACTGCTGTTTCTGTATAGTCTGCAAGAACTGCTCATTGAGTTCTGCACCCACATATTCAACCATACCGTTTGCTAAAGCATCAGGAAGCTCCATATACTCAATAGAGAATATATCTGTTCTTTCCATTTCATCAATAACAATCTGTACAGCCTCAGGCGGTAACTGACCACCGTCAGGGCCATAAACCTTGTAGCCGTTATACTCTTTCGGATTATGTGATGCTGTAATCATAACACCTGCAGCACAGCCGAGGGTGCGTATACCAAACGATACCTCCGGCACTGAATGAACAGTATCAAAAAGGAACACCTTAATTCCCGAATTTGCAAGAACCTTTGCAGTTTCTTCTGCAAACTCACGTGACATTATACGTGTATCATAGCCTATTAACACACCTTTTCTTTTAGCTGCTTCGCCCTCTTTGTTTACGTATGCCGCAACGCCTGCTGTAGCGTGGCGTACATTGTATATATTTAGTCTGTTAGTACCTATACCAAGAACGCCTCTCATACCTGCTGTACCGAATTCAAGGTCACGGTAGAAACGGTCCTCAAGCTCTTTCGTATTTCCCTTAACCTCAGAAAGTTCCCGTTTGTCAGCATCGGACAAAGCCTCTGATGCAATCCATTTTTCGTAGTTTTCCAAATAATCCATCTGTAAACCTGCCTTTCATAACTTTTTATATATTATATAACAAAATGGCATAATATTCAAGTAAAACCGAATAATTTCTTATAATTTTATTTACATACCGTAAAATTTATGGTAAAATGATATCAGATAGAGGAGAGATACATAATGAAACGAATAGTAAGTCTTGTAAGAAAAGCTGTCGATGAATACGGAATGATACGTGATAACGAAAGAGTTGCAGTCGGGGTATCCGGCGGTAAGGATTCAATGGTAATGCTTAATGCATTAGCACAGCTTTCTCACTATCATCCGGCAAATTTTACTGTGGTCGGAGTTGCAATTGACCCGGGCTTTGGCGGAGATTATACAATCGTCGAAGATTTTGCAAAAGAAATCGGCGTTGAGATGCACGTTAAAAAGACACAGCTTAAAGAGATAATATTTGATGAGAGAAAGGAGCAGAGCCCGTGCTCGCTCTGTTCAAAAATGCGACGTGGTGCACTGAATGATATGGCAAAGGAATACGGTTGTGATACACTCGCACTCGGTCATCATTTGGACGATGTTTTAGAAACATTCTTTCTGTCGCTGCTCTATGAGGGCAGAGTGAATTGCTTTTCGCCGTTTACATACCTTGACCGATCGCGTGTTACGCAGATACGACCGATGATATATGTACGTGAAACTGATATTAAAAGTGTTGTGAAACGACAGAATATTCCTGTTATGCCGAAGGTTTGTCCGGTTGACGGAATAACTAAACGTGCAGATATGAAAGAAATAATACGTGACCTTGAAAAGAAAACTGCACCGGGGCTTAAAAAGCGACTCTTTCACGCAGTAGCATCAAGCGGAATAACGGGCTGGAAAGAATTTTAAGGTCTTGACAGACGGAAATAAACGATATATAATTTAAGAAAGACATAGGGACCGACAGAACAATAATTATAAGAGGTGTGAGGTTGTTATGGAAGATTTATTATGGAAGAAGAAATCAACTGAGCGTTTCAGGTATCTGATGCTGTTTTTTATACGTCTTGCAGAGGTTCTGACGACAAGTATTATACCGTCAATTATCGGTATAATAATGGTATTCATAACTCCGAAGGTACGTGTTATGCAGGTGATGGAGTTTGTCTCACTTGTTGCGTTTTTGGGCGTAAGCTGTTTTTTCTGGGTAAGATATGTAAAGCATCGCCCGAAGCGTGTGGAGTTCTATGTTCTGAACGGTCTGGTTTATTTGTTGTATGCCGGACTGTCAGTTCTTGCGTATGCGATGTCAGATGTATATTTGTACTCAATACTCTTTTCTAACCTGCGTGGGTTTGAGATTTTTGGGGTAAAGACACTTGCATCAATGATAAATTCGCATATTATCCTGATTCTCGGTATGATAATATCAGAAACCGTTGCACATTTTTATTATCTTCACAAAGCGAAGGTGATGGCAGAAAACGGTGCTGAAGAAGTCGAAATCAAGGAAAAAGAGGTTGTGCCTGAAAAGGATAACAGAGAGGTAAAATTCCTCACAGTTGATGAGGTTAATCTTGAACTTGAACGTGAAATGCAAGAGGCAGCGGAGTTAATACGCAACGAGACGGAGAATGTATCTGATAAGAACTATGACGATGCGATGGTTCAGGGTGATGACGGTGAAATAAAGGAAGCTGTGCCGGATGACCCTGATAACGATATAGACGACACTGATTATGTTTCAGAGGCATATGCACGTGAAGAAATGAGCATTACACAGAACTACGATGTGGATTCACTGTGGAATGAAGAAATATACAAAAACCGTGAAAGGGCATCAGAGTACGGTGATGAGGTGTTTGATCCGGAAATGTTTGTATCGGATGATGATACTTTGTGGGATGCGGACATGTATCGTGGAAGGGATGCATCAGCAGGTGTTGAGAGTGTGACGGATGAAGAGTGTTCTGACTGGGAAATGCCGGATGATGAGGATGACGAACCGCTGTTTTATATAGAATATGATGATGAGCCGGAGGAATATATGTCAAACGGTCTTGAGGACTATGACAGTGACAGCCTCTGGGGTGATTTCACACAAGGACAGTAAAAATAATCCGTCGGCTATGCCGACGGATTTTTCTTGTTTATCTTCTGAAACGTCTGCGACGTTTGTTATTAAAGAGTGACGCGACAATATTTGCACTGCGGCGTTTATGCCCGCCGTAAAGACCTTTCATAAAGTTACCGCCGCCAAGCTTACGTTTGCCGACAAAAAGGCTTTGGAAAATACCACCGTGACTTCTTTTTGTTGTCATATTTGATGCGATAGCTTCAATTGACTGGACAAAGTTTTTCTGGTGCAGTTTTCCTGTACCTGAACTCATCATAGCACCGAGGTCAACAGAATGTGCTCGCTTTCCGCTTGACGCAATCATAGCTGACGGGTTAAAGTTAATACTCTTTGAGAACTCGTCGTTTGTGATTTTTACAATCAATACTGCGATTATGTAAAACAGTGATGCAAGTGTCATTGTCATAAGACGTATGTTAATCTGTAGCTGTGTAAAGAACAGTGTTATTGACAAAAACAGTGGCCAGGCAAGCGTTATTACACCAAGGAAAACACGAAGGTTTAAGAGGTGGAGTGTTTTGTTTTTTATGATTGACAGTGCACCGGTTGTAGTTGTAAGAATAGAGCTGACAAAAACAAGGTACGAAAGCTGTACGCCGATAGTTTCGGTAACAGTATTTGCTTTGGTGTGCAGTGCATCGGTAAACTCAAGGATACCGCATATGAGGTAAAAGAGACCAAGCAGAGCATCAATAACTGCCGCAACAAATAAAAGTTTGTTATGTTTGATATTCATAGTAAAAATCCTCCAAAAATCAGTTTATAATTTCAGTAATAGAAAGTGTACCCTCTATTTTAAGTGACTGACCGGATGCGATATCGAAGGTATATGTCTGTGTATCGAGCAGGGCAAGGTTCTGTTTGTCCTGCAAGGTGCCGGCAATAGTGTAAAGCATAAGAGTGCCTTTTCCTTCGGCTTTATACCGTCCCGGTTTCAAGTCGGACGGGGATTTGAGTTTTACATTGGTGTAGGATTTTGTTCCGCCGGTGTTGTTGCCGGACATAGCTGAGAGACTTTCGTTGTAGGCAGTTTTTTCGGAAATTGCTGTATCAAGAGAAACTGATGTTTCTTTAGCTTTCTCGATTGCTGTTGTATAATCATTAAGCTCAGCTGTAAGGGCGTTGACCTCATCAAGCAGGAGCCTGTTATCCTCAAGTGTTTTATCGTATTGTGCCGCTTCTTTTTCGAGTCTCTTTTTTTCTTCATTTAACCCTGACATAGCGGAATTCATAGCACGTTTTTCGCTTGCTACAACTGCTGATGCCTGTGTTTTTAATACAGACTGGCTGTTAAGGACTATAACGATAATACCTATAACTATACTCACAAAAATGGGGAGGATAACGGTGAGAATGAAATTTTTGTTCTTTAACATTATACTGCACCCCCTTAATTGAACGATGTAAACTTGACCTTGCTGTCAAATTTAATTACATCATTAGTCTCAAGAGTTACTTCTATAGGTGTCGAACCGAGTGTTGTATTTATTTTTGACTTTCCCGCCGCACTTGCAACCATAAACTTACCGGTGCCCATAACACGATATTTTCCGGCGGCAATGTTCTTGCCGGCGATATATTTTCCGGGCGGAAGCACGGTTTCGGGCGGAGTTTTTTCTGCAATACTTGCATCAAGCTGTGCGACAGCTTTGCGTTTTTCTTCAATCTGGGCATTTAGTTCATTAAGCTCATATGCCTTTGCAGTTATCTGTGTTCTTAACTCGGCTTTCGTGTTATCAAAATCCGAGATTTTATCTATCTGTTCTTTTTTGTCTTTGTTAGATTCCGTCAGATTTTCAATGTCAGTTTTTAATGTATCATGTCTTGATTTCAGACTTTCGTAATCTTTGTCCTGACGCAGTGTTTTTTGTTGTTCTTTTATGATTTCTTCATTACCCGGCATAAAGTATGCGAGAGTGAACGAAAGTGCAATTATACAAACGGATATTAAAGCAGAAAGGGAGCGATAGAGAATCAGACGCCCTTTTTCTGAAAGTCCGTAAATTTCGGATTGTATATCGGTTTCTTCAGATTTCTTTTTTATGAATAAAGAAAGGAACTGTTTCAGCTTTGGTTTATTTTTAATAACCTCAACATCTTCGGGCTCAGCGTCGGTGTCGAGGTCTTTGTAGAATTCGATAATTTCTTCAACCTCAAGAGACTGAGGTAGTGAAATATCATCTTTCTTTTCAGTTTCCATATGAGCCCTCCTTATCGTTTAGAGTGTCGACACGAGATAAACTTCCTTAAACTGATAATAGAAGCTGTCGTGAGATTTTTTTGCTGTATCATAATCGGGGAATATTCCGAACACTGTCGGACCTGACCCGCTCATAACAGCACCCAATGCACCGTTTAAAATCATTTTACGGCGTATGCCACGTACAATGGGGTGAATGTTTTCGGTAACAGTACCCATCACGTTTGACAGGTTATCGGCAATGGCGGAGATATTACCCGATTTTATTGCACTAATCATGGCATCAGTATCGGGGTGTTTGAGTATTTCGGCAGAATCAATCGCCTCATATACAGTTCCGGTTGATACACTTATAGACGGTTTAACCATTAAAATGGTACACTTCGGGACAGGCGGCAGGGGAGTGAGAATTTCTCCGATGCCTGTTGCAAGTGCAGTACCACCCGAAAAACAGTAGGGTACATCAGCACCTAATGTTGCTCCGATATCTTTTAATGTATCAAGTGGCAGGTTTGTGTTATAAAGCCTGTCAAGTGCACACAGCACTGCTGCGGCATTTCCGCTTCCGCCGGCAAGCCCTGCAGCAACGGGAATGTTTTTCGTTATAGATATATCGCATCCGCCGTTTGTACCTGTATATTCAAAGAACGCAAGTGCGGCTTTGTATGCAATATTTTTTTCGTTTGTAGGTAAATATACGAGATTGGTCGAAACGGTTATTCCCGAATCAGTTTTATCAACAACCACAATATCGTGAAGTGAAACAGTCTGCATAATCATTTCTACATCGTGGTATCCGTCGGGACGTTTTCCTAAAACGTCAAGTGTCAGATTGATTTTTGCATAGGAACGTGCAGTAGCACGGTTACCTGATACAACCAGACTATCCATAATCATACAGTTTTCACCTCCGTTTTATTTGTCAAGATTTTCGTGTGATTTCTCAACTATCTGTAAAATTTCCTCGTCGGTTATTTTTTCTGTTTCATCGCTTTTTCTTAAATAGGCAAGGTATTCGATGTTTCCTTCAGGTCCTTTAATGGGCGAGAATGAAAGACCGAGCAGCATAAAGCCGTTTTCTGTTGCAAAATCAAGAACACCGCGAATTACATCAAAGTGTATGTTTTTATCCCTTACAACACCCTTTTTGCCTACCTGACCTTTACCTGCTTCAAACTGTGGCTTTATGAGTGCCACAATTTCACCGTCAGGAGAGAGAAGATTATATGCCGCCGGCAAAACAAGTTTAAGCGAGATAAATGAAACGTCAATCGACGCAAAATCAATCGGTTCACCTATATCTTTGGGTGTGACGTAGCGGATGTTGGTACGCTCCATATTAACAACGCGTTCATCACTGCGTAGCTTCCAGGCAAACTGTCCATAGCCGACATCAACGGCGTACACCTTTTTTGCACCGTTCTGAAGCATACAGTCGGTAAAACCACCAGTTGATGCACCAATATCCATTGTTACCTTGCCATCAAGTGTGATGGGGAACTCCTGCATTGCCTTTTCAAGCTTGAGCCCGCCACGGCTTACGTATTTAAGCTGTTCGCCGCGAAACTCAACCTCGGTTTCGTTTTCATCAAGCATTGTTCCTGCTTTGTCGCATTTCTGATTTTTAATATACACCTGACCTGCCATAATAAGTGCCTTTGCACGTTCACGGCTTGAGGTCAGACCTTTTTCGGTAAGATATACATCAAGTCTGATTTTTGCCATTCTTAAGTTCCTTTATTATATATTCTGACACAGTTACAGTGTCAACTCCGTATTTTTCATCAAGCTCGCCCACAGTTCCGTGAACGATAGGCTCGCAGGGGAATGCGAATGCTTTGAATTTGCATACAATCCCTTGAGAGAGCAGTATTTCTGCGATATGCTCGCCCATACCGCCTGATTTGATATTATCCTCAAGTGTGATTACAAATTTTGTCTTTTGTGCAGTTTCAGTAACTGCCTTTTCGTTTACAGGGAACACTGTCGGAAGTTCGATTATTTCAGCTGTAAAGTTCTCTTTTGCAAGGGTTTCTGAAATCTCCTCTGCACGTTTTAACATACGTCCGGATGCTATTATTGAAACATCACTGCTGGCATTTCTTACGTATGCCTTGCCGTATTCAAAATCTGAAGTATCAAATGAGCTTTCGGTATTGCCTCTCGGATAACGTATTGCAATCGGTCCGTTATGCACGTTTATTGCATAGCGGAGCATACTGTCAAGCTGTGCGAAAGATGACGCAGAAAGTACGGTCATATTCGGCATAGTTGAAAGATAAGACAAATCATAAACACCCTGATGTGTTTCACCGTCAGCACCGACAATTCCGGCACGGTCAATGGGGAACACAACATGAAGATTCTGCAGACATACATCGTGCAGTGCCTGGTCATACGCACGCTGCAAAAATGTTGAATACAACGGTATTACCGGTATAAAACCTGATGCTGCCATACCTGCGGCAAAAGTAACGCCGTGCTGTTCAGCGATTCCAACATCGAAAAATCTGTCTCTATAGAGCTTTGAAAACTCAACAAGCCCTGTCCCGTCAGGCATTGCACAAGTGATTGCGACTACTTTGTCATTATCCCTTGCAATATCAATCAGAGTTTTGCCGAACTGCGAGCTGTACGAATTCTTAAGAGGTGGAAGCTTGCCGTCAGAGGCATTAAATACACCGACACCGTGGAAGGTTGACGGGTCCTTTTCCGCCGGAGTATAGCCTTTGCCTTTCTGGGTACATACGTGCAGAAGAACCGGCTTTGCTTCTGTTTTTGCATACTCAAGACAGTCAATGAGTGATTTTAAATCGTGACCGTCCACCGGACCTATATATTTAAAGCCTAAATCCTCAAAAACTGTTGTTGCAATTACATATCTTCGTATAACTGATTTAACTTTCTCAATACATATCCGTATCGGTTTACCAATGAGCGGAATTTTGTTAAGAAATCCTGAAACCTTACGCTTTGAATTGAAATATACACGGTTAATGCGTATTTTACGCAGGTGTTTTGATACGGCACCGACATTTTTTGAAATAGACATTGCATTGTCGTTTAATATTAAAGTCAGCGGAGTTTTTGTATGTCCGGCATCGTTCATAGCCTCGTAAATTTCGCCACCTGTCAGGGCACCGTCGCCAAAAAGAGCAATAATATTGTTCTTTTTGCCTGCTAAATCACGTGCTCTTGCCATACCGAGTGCGGCAGAAACGGAGGTGGAGGAGTGGCCTGTATCAAATGCGTCAAACTCACTCTCTGAACGTTTCGGGAAACCCGATATACCGCCGAACTGACGGAGTGTATCCATCTTATCGGCTCTGCCGGAAAGAATCTTGTGTACGTATGACTGATGTCCCACGTCAAAAACGAGCTTGTCCTGTGGTAAATCAAAAACCTTATGGATTGCAACTGTAAGCTCGACAACGCCGAGGTTGGGTGCAAGATGTCCGCCGGTTTTGCTGACATTTTCTATAAGAAAATCCCTGATTTCTCTGCACAGTATATTAAGCTCATCAATATTCATATTTTTGAGTTTATCTGTGGTTAATCCTTTTATCATACTCTAAGCACACTTTCCGCCATTTTAATATGAAAACATTATATCATATATGCATTAAAAAGTCAATGAAAGCTAAAAATATTTAACATATTGGTATTGATATTTTAATAAAATTGCGGTATAATAATTTTGGGAAATTTTATTAGGAGTGAAATCACTATGACAGATAAAGAATTATATGAAAGTCTGAGCTATGGACGCAAGAATGTGTATCTTGAAATTTCAGATGCCGAAAAGGCAGAAATGAAAGATTTGTGTGATAGCTACAGAGCTTTTCTTGACAAGGGTAAAACCGAAAGAGAATGTATAAAAGAAGCGATTGCAATGGCAAAGGCTGCAGGCTACGTTGATCTTGATACAGTCGACAGCTTAAAGCCGGGAGATAAGGTATATAAGCTTAACCGTAAAAAGAACATAATAATGGCGGTTATAGGTACAGAGGATATCAGAAACGGAATAAATATTGCAGGTGCACATATTGACTCACCCCGTCTTGACCTCAAGCAGAATCCGCTTTATGAAAGTATGGATATGGCACTGTTAAAGACACATTATTACGGTGGCATCAAGAAGTACCAGTGGCCGACAGTTCCGCTTGCAATCCACGGTGTTATATATGACAAGGACGGAAAACAGCAGGAAATCGTAATAGGTGAGGACGAGAACGATCCGGTATTTGTTATAACTGATTTGCTTCCGCATCTTGCACAGGATCAGATGTTAAAGAAAATGACAGAGGGAATAGAGGGCGAGAGCCTCAATGTCCTTATAGGCGGAGCACCGATTAAGGCAGAGGATGTAAAGGAAAAGGTTAAGTTCTCGATCCTTAAAATGCTTAATGCACGTTACGGTATTACTGAGAACAGCTTCATATCTGCTGAAATTGAGATTGTGCCGGCACAGAAGGCGAAGAATGTCGGACTTGACGAAAGCTTTATCGGAGCATACGGTCATGATGACAGAGTATGTGCATATACAACCTTGCGTGGCATAGTAGATGCCGAGGCACCCAAACGCACTGCAATGGCAATCCTTGTCGATAAAGAAGAAATCGGCTCAATGGGCAACACCGGTGCAAAAAGTGCGTTTATGATGATGACAATAACAGAGCTTATTGAAAAGGCAAACGGTACGTGTTCACTCACCGACCTTAATAAGACAATAACAGAATCTGCATGTATGTCATCAGACGTATCAGCAGCAGCTGATCCGAACTATCCGTCAGTGCTTGAGGCGAATAATGCCACATATGCCGGATACGGTGTAGGAATAATGAAATATACAGGTGCACGTGGAAAGAGTGGCACATCTGATGCAAATTCAGAGTTTGTATATGAAATTGGCAAGCTGATGGATGCTGACGGTGTTATCTGGCAGACGGGCGAACTTGGCAAGGTAGACCAGGGCGGCGGCGGAACAATAGCACAGTATGTTGCAGACCTTAATATGGATGTAATTGATTGTGGTGTTCCGGTGCTTTCAATGCACTCACCGTTTGAGGTTGTGGCGAAGAGTGATGTATATATGGCGTACAGGGCATACAAAGCATTCTATAAAAGATAAAATCCGGATAAATCATCCATCTTGCACTTTTGTGCTCACTCGCGTACCGGCGTACAGCTTGCTCGCCTAAAAGCACAATCTGAATAATTTATTCGAATTTAATAAGCTTAATTTAAGTAAATGTTTAAATTTTGAGAATTAAAGAGAACGGTTCAACAGACCCGTTCTCTTTAATATGCCTTAAACAGTGTTCCGACCTTCTTACCCTCAATGAGGTCGTAGAGTGCGTCGATGTTATTGCCGTTTGCAATAATCATACTTATTCCGGCACTGTTTGCGATTTTTGCTGCTTCTATCTTTGTTACCATACCGCCTGTTCCGACATTTGAGCCGGCACCGCCTGCGGTGTTTTTGACGGTTTCTATATCTTCAACACGTGATATAAGATGTGCATCGGGATTTTTGCGTGGGTCAGAATCAAACAGCCCGTCAATGTCCGAGAAAAGAACAAGCAAATCCGCCTCAACAACTTTTGCAACGATAGCTGATAAGCTGTCATTATCTCCGATTTCAATTTCCTCAACAGAAACGGTGTCGTTTTCGTTTACAATGGGGATAATACCCATTTCAAGCAAAGTGTTGAAGGTGTCTTTTGTGTGCTGTTTGCGTTTTTCTATATCAATATCAGAACGGGTGAGAAGTATCTGTGCAACGGTGTTATGATACTCAGAGAACATTCTGTCATAGAGTGCCATAAGTTCGCACTGACCAACTGCTGCGAGCGACTGTTTCACCTTTGTATCTGTCGGTTTTTTTGAATAACCAAGTTTGCCCATTGCAACGCCGATAGCACCGGATGAAACGAGTATAACCTCATAACCCGAGTTTCTTAAATCAGAAAGCACGCGTGCAAGGTCGTTTATTCGTCTTATATTTATTTTTCCGGTATCGTATGTAAGTGTCGATGTGCCGACCTTTACAACAATACGTTTGTTTTTTCTGTTCATTGTATTTACCTCTTAATATATAATTAAAACAATTATACACCAAAAAATCCGATTTGTAAAGTGGCAAATCGGATAAAAGGGAGGGGTTATACAGTTGTATTTTTCACTACTATAACAAACTCATCGCCCCAGTCGTGGGATTTTTCGTTATAGTGTGCGTCAATACCGCTGTTACGGATTAAGGAAACTGCGTTTGATATGGTGTTACGCAGAAGACCTATATCTTTTATTTTGTTTATCTGAACAGATGGCTCTGTTTCGGTTTTTGAAAGGTCGTTGATGTATTGTGTTGTTTCTGCCTCTGTAAGCGAATTTTCGCAAATCTGACGTGTCGCCTCAATCTGACGTGACTTGTCCTTGATTTTTAAAAGTGACTTTGCCTGACGTTCTGTGAGTTTGAAACTGCGTATGTATTTGCGTACAATCGGATCCAGATTCATAAGACTTATCCGCTCATTTATTTCGTATGCCTTATTACCGAGCTTCCGTGATAAATCGCGGCTTGAAATACCTTTTTTCTTGATAAGCTCCTTATAGCTTTCTGCAACCTCAAGAAACGATAAATCCTCACGTTGCAGGTTTTCAAGGAGAGAAAGCACCGCACAGTCTGAACCGTCCGTATCAAGTATGATACACGGGATATCCTTGAGCCCTGCACTGTATGCGGCTCGGAATCGTCGTTCTCCGGAAATGAGCTCGTATTCGTTATCACCGCACTGACGTACCGATATGGGGTTTAATACGCCGTAGCGTTCTACGGAACGTATAAGTGCATCCATTGAATCCGGATTAAAGTACTTTCTTGGCTGACACGGATTAGGACGTATGAGCTTGAGCGGAATGTTTTTAATTTTGTTGTATGTAGTATCTGACATTTTTATCACCCGTTTTCTTAATATTATAACAGGAAACAGCGAACGGTATTTAGTAGAAGAATGTAAGCTGATACCGTTCGCTGCACCTCGGTGGTGGAAGGTGTAAGACAATTTGGGGGTGACGGGGTGTCCCGTCTGTATCTGTTTGGTTTCTGTCTTACAAGTACAATTATAGCATAAAAAATTCCACTGTAAAGCAAAAGCGTGCGACATAAATCGGCACGCTTTTTACGTTATTTTCTTTTATAAGCTTTTTCGACGGCAATCTCTGTTGCTTTCTTTCCTTTTCGGGGGAACATTGTCGGGGTGTGTCGGACTTTTTTAACGATAATTATCTTGTGAGAAAGCTCTGTAAACGGAATTTCTGCTGTAAATATGCCCTCAACCTCACCTCCGAGCACTTCAATTGCCGGCAGTGCATCTGTAAGCTCCTCCTCTGCAAGAGGACCTTTGAGAGCAAGGAAATAACCGCCTTTTCTGACAAGTGGCAGACACCACTCCGAGAGAGTACGCATATTTGCTACTGCACGTGAGACGGCAGTGTCGTACATTTCACGGTGGTTTTTATCAAGTCCGGCATCCTCTGCACGTGAGTGCATAAATTCTATTCCGTCTTTAATTCCCATCTCATCAGCCGCATCACGCAAAAATGTGATACGTTTATTGAGCGAGTCTAAAAGAGTGAGATTGATTTTCGGTCTTGCACATTTAAGCACAAGCCCCGGAAATCCTGCACCTGTTCCGACATCTATAATGCTTTTGCCGACACGCTCTGTCAGAAGCGGTGTAAGGCTGTCAAGGAAATGCTTTGTAACAACCTCGTGTGGCTCTGTTATACGTGTGAGATTAACGGACTTATTTCTCTCAATCATTATGTTATAATATTTTATAAGCGCATCTGCGATTTGCGGAGTCATATCAACACCAAGCTTATCACAACCGTTTAAAATAAGTTCTTTCATCTTTTACTCCGTTATATTAAAAAGTCTTTTTCCGTTTTCTGCAGTAATTCTTTCAATTTCATCAGGCGTTATGCCGTGAAGTTCTGATAGCATATTTATTACCTCCGGCAGATATAATGATGAATTACGCTTGCCGCGGTATGGGGTAGGGGCAAGGTACGGTGAATCCGTTTCAATGAGCAATCTGTCAAGAGGCACTGCCTTTGCGGCTTCACGGGGTTTATTGGCATTTTTGAATGTAACTGTACCGCCAAACGCGATATACATTCCCATATCTGTTATTTCACGCACCATTTCCGCACTTCCGGAATAACAGTGAAATACCCCGCCACATTCGTACACATTGTGTTCCTTTAAAATTGCAAGAGTATCGGCGTGTGCTTCGCGGTCGTGGATAATTACCGGCATATTTAGCTCACGTGCGAGGTCGATTTGCTCACCAAGTATACGTTTTTGTTCAGACTTCGTTTCGGTAGTCCAGTGATAGTCAAGCCCGATTTCGCCAATTGCCTTAACTTTATGATGTTTTGTGTATTCTCTGATGTTATCAAGGTACCCGTCGTCAGCAGTAAGAACTGCTTCGGGATGAATACCCACCGCTGCATAAATGTACGGATATTTTTCGGCTAATGCAAGAATATCGGGCATCTCATCAAGTGATGAGCAGGCGTTCATAATAAGTCCGATATTGTTTTCAGGCATACTCTCTAAAAGCTCGTCACGGTCAGAATCAAACTGCTCGTCCGTATAATGTGCGTGTGTATCAAAAATCATTATATATCCTCTTTTCGGTAATTATCATATCCATTTTTATGTCGTGTTCTGACACAGGAATAGTATAGCATATCTGAAAATCGTATCCGATACCAATTTTTACTCCTTTAAACTTCTCAAGGAATCTGTCGTAATAACCCTTACCAAAACCAAGCCGTTCACCGGTTTTACTAAAAGCAATTCCCGGAATGAGTGCCACATCTATAGTGTCGGTGGGGACAGATATAGTTTCTTTCGGTTCATATATTCCGTATGCACCTTTTTCTAAGCTATCAAGCGATTTAATGCGTGATGGCGTGATTGTGAAAGTGTCTGTGTCACTGACAGGGACGCATATTTCTTTTTTTGCGTTTATTAGTTTTTCGATGAGCTTAAAAGTATCAGGTTCTTTAAATGCAGATAGATAAACCATTATATGCGTTGCATTTTCTATGCAGGGTAAGTTCAAAAGAGCATCTGAAATAGCATAAGAGGCATCCTTTATAAATTCAGGCGAAAGGGAACGGCGTTCTGCTTTTTTTGCCTCGCGTAATTCGTTTTTATTCATATTGCATATCTTTCTTTAAAGTTGATGCAGTTTTTTCATCCTTAAGTGTTTCTAAAAGCATAAATCCGAAATCTGCTGCGGCACCGGGGCCTTTTCCGGTTATTATAAGCCCGTCACGTACTGCTTTTTCACCTGTCATTTCTGCATCATAGCAAAATTCTTCAAAGCCGGGGTAGCACGTTGCCTTTTTGCCCATAAGGAGCATCTTTTTGCCTAAAATTGATGGCGATGCACAGATTGCGGCGATAAATTTGTTATATGCAACTGCATGATTTATAACTGCGTGAACCTCGTTTGATGCATCTAAAAGCCCGTGACCTGCACCGCCGGGGAGAATGACCATTTCCATACTGTCAAGGTCAACTTCATTTATCATTATATCAGCACAAACCTCAACACCGTGTGCACCACGTACTGACTTTGTTTGCATAATTGATGCTGTTTTAGTGTCAACACCGCCACGTCTTAAGATATCCAACGGCTCGATTGCTTCAATCTCCTCAAAGCCGTCTGCTAAAATCATATATACCATATCAGTAATTCCTTCCTGTTTTCTGATTATAATTATACCATAAAAAACTGTACTTGTCATCTTATTTTAAAAAAATTTAATTTTTTTTTAATTTACTATGTACAAACGGGAAAAAGTATGATATAATACGTTTACTGTATTTTAGAATATATTGGTGAATTCTGTCAAAGTGTAAGAATTATGCAACAGTATTACGTTAAATTTACCGGAACGTGATATTTTTGTGTTTTTTGTTTAAAATTAAAAACAGGTCTTGACCTTTTACAGATTTTAGGTTACAATGATAGGGAGTAACAGTCAATGCGTATTATTTCCGGCTCAAGACGAGGGCATAAGTTACACGAGTTTGAAGGGTATGATGTAAGACCGACAACTGACAGAGTCAAGGAGTCAATCTTTAATCTTATACAGAACGATGTAGCAGGGGCACGGGTTCTTGATATGTTTGCAGGAACAGGTGCACTGTCATTTGAAGCTATCTCACGCGGTGCGGAATATGCAGTTCTTCTCGATTCTGACAAACGGTCGGTTGAGCTTATTAAGAAAAATATGCGTGAGTTGAGATTTGAGGATTTGTGTGAGGTAAGAGAAACTTCGTGTTTTGATTATGTAAAGAGTTGCAGTCAGAAATTTGACATCATATTCCTTGACCCACCGTATAATAAAGGCTATATAGAGCCTGCACTGACAGCAATTTCAGAATACGGACTGCTTAATGAGTCTGCAATAGTGCTTCTTGAAAGCGATAATACAGACTTTAAGAATGAATTCCCGGGACTTACAATGGAAAAACAGCGACGTTACGGCAGAACATTTGTTACTGTTTACAGGCGTGAAGAGAGTTAGCCATTGAGGCTCTAAAATTGATTTAGCGGGACTTGTTCCCTCTGATATATTATAATAAAAGACCATTATAAGCACACGAGTGCTTGGAAAAATTATCTATTGAAAGGATGTTACAAGAGATGGACATGGATATGGACATAATGGAAATCATCGACATGATGGAGGAAACCATTACAAAGGCGTCATCGGTACCGCTCACAGGCAAGATCATGATGGACAAGGATGAGCTTCTTGACTTTTTGCAGGAAATGAGACTCGTTTATCCTGAAGAGCTTAAAGAAGCGAAGTGGGTTAAGACAGAAAGACAGAGAATTCTTGATGAAGCAGAAGAAAGAGCTGACGCTATAAAGAAATCAGCCGAGGAAACTCAGGAAAGACTTGTTGATGAGCATGAAGTTACAAGACAGGCTTATGAGAAGGCTGAAGCTATCAGAGACATGTCTGAAAGAGATGCAAGAGAAATCAAGATGGATACAGACAGATACGTTGATGAAATTCTTGCAGATGTTGAGCACAGACTTGACTTGCTTTTAAGAAAAGTACGTGAAGACAGAGAAGAGCATATGAACAACTGATTTTAAGTTAAATATATAAGGGCTGGATGATAAATTTTGTTCAGCTCTATTTGACTTTTAAGTCACAATAAGGGGGAAAAGAAAATGTTATCAGATATCGAAATTGCACAGCGTGCCGAAATGCTTCACATCCGTGACATCGCCGCAAAAACGGGAATAGTTGAGGATGACCTTGAATACTACGGTAAATACAAGGCAAAGCTTTCAAGTGAGGCGATAAAGAAAGCTGAAAAGAATGAAAACGGTAAGCTTATATTGGTTACTGCAATCAATCCGACACCGGCAGGTGAGGGAAAAACAACCGTAACAATCGGTCTTGGTGATGCTATGACGCGTATGGGTAAGAAAACCTTTATAGCATTGCGTGAGCCGTCACTCGGCCCTGTTATGGGCGTTAAGGGTGGTGCTGCAGGCGGTGGTTATGCCCAGATAGTACCGATGGAGGATATAAACCTTCACTTTACAGGCGATATGCACGCAATTACTGCGGCAAATAACCTGCTTTCTGCTATGATAGACAATCATATCCAGAAAGGTAACCTTTTAAATATTGATGTTACAAACATTGTATGGAAGCGTTGTCTTGATATGAATGACCGTGCACTTCGTAATGTTGTAATCGGTATGGGCGGCAAGATTAACGGCATCCCACGCCAGGATTCGTTTATGATAACTGTTGCATCAGAGGTTATGGCAATACTCTGCCTTGCAAACGATGTTGAGGACCTTAAAAAGAGACTTGGTGACATAATTGTAGCATATAAGTATACAGGCGAGCCTGTTTATGCAAAGGATATAAAAGCAGAGGGTGCAATGGCGGCACTCTTAAAGGATGCAATAAAGCCGAATATTGTCCAGACACTTGAGCATACACCTTGCTTTGTTCACGGTGGTCCGTTTGCGAACATCGCACACGGCTGTAACAGTGTTCAGGCTACAAAGCTTGCGGTTAAGCTTGGTGACTATGCAATCACAGAAGCAGGCTTTGGTGCAGACCTTGGTGCTGAAAAGTTTATGGACATCAAGTGCCGTATGTCGGGACTTCGCCCTGATGCGGTTGTTATAGTTGCAACTGTAAAGGCACTCAAATACAACGGCGGCGTCGCAAAAGATGACTTAAAGGAAGAAAACCTTGACGCACTTTCAAAGGGTATAGTAAACCTCGAAAAGCACATTGAAAATATGCAGAGATTCGGCACACCTGTCGTTGTTGCACTTAACCGTTTTGCAACAGATACTGATAGAGAGCTTAAGACAGTAATCGACAGATGCGGTGCATACGGTGTTAAATGTGCACTTTGCGAAGTATTCGCCAAAGGCGGCGAGGGCGGTATTGAGCTTGCAGAGTATGTTGTTGATGCAATAGCTAATAAGCCTGCAACATACACACCAGTTTACGATGTGGAAAGCACAATCGAGGATAAGGTAAAAGCAATCGTTACAAAGATTTACGGCGGTAACGGTGTTGTATTCTCAAATAAAGCCAAGAAAGAAATCAAAAAGCTTGCAGAACTCGGTCTTGACAAGAAGCCTGTATGTATAGCAAAAACACAGTATTCACTTTCTGACAATCCGGCACTTTTAGGTCGTCCGCAAGACTTTGATGTAGAGATAAAAACTATCCGTATCTCAAACGGTGCAGGCTTTATAGTAGCCGAAGCCGGAGATATAATGACAATGCCGGGACTTCCGAAAGTTCCTGCGGCAGAGAACATCGACATAAACAGCGACGGAATAATTTCGGGGTTGTTCTGATGCAGGTATTTGAATCATACTCATACGAGGATACCCATAAAATTGCAGACGAAATCGCAAAAAACCTCACGGGTGGCGAGTTTATTGCAATGTACGGTGACCTTGGTGCAGGCAAAACTGCGTTTGTACAGGGACTTGCAAAGTCTTTGGGAATTGAAAATCACATAACAAGCCCTACATTTACAATCGTAAACGAATACGAGGGCAGATTGCCACTCTACCATTTTGATGTCTACAGAATTGCAGATCCTGACGAGATGTACGAAATCGGATACGAGGAGTATGTGGATAGTGACGGTGTCTGTATCGTTGAGTGGGCAGAACTTATAGAAGACCTTTTTCCAAATGATTATTATAAAATAACAATCCTCAAGGATGAAGAAAAAGGCTTTGACTACAGAAAGATTATCTTTGAAGAAAGCGGGGAAGATAAATGAAGATTCTTGCAATAGACACATCGTCTTTCCCTGCATCAGTTGCAATAGCAGATGACGGAATTCTTTTGGGAGAATATATCATCAGAAATCAGAGAAAACATTCGCAGAACATAATGATGATGACAGAACGTCTCTTTGATGATTTGGGAATGGATATTTCTGATATTGATGTATTTGCTGTAACGTCAGGTCCGGGCTCATTTACGGGGCTGCGGATTGGTATATCAAGCGTGAGAGCATTCGCACAGGCAATGAAAAAGCCGGTTGCGGCAGTCAATACACTTGAGGCACTGGCATATAACTTTTCGTTTAGTGATACGGTTATTGTACCGATGCTTGATGCACGCCGTGATGAGGTTTTTACGGCTGCATATAGATTTAAGAACGGTACAGCAGAGGAAATCACACCACCGTGTGTTATGACAATAGATGAAATTTGTGAAACCTATAAAACCGGCAATGTTATATTTACCGGTGATGGTGCAATAATCCATAAGGATGAGCTTTGCGGTTTTACACTTGCACCAATGAATCTGTCAGAAACACGTGCATCATCGCTTGCTCTTGCGGCGTATAAAAAAGCGGAGAAAAACGAGCTTTGTGATTATAATCATGTTTCACCCTTGTATTTAAGAAAATCGCAGGCGGAACGTGAATATGAGGGGAGAGAGAACAAATGATAGCAATAGGCAGTGACCACGGCGGTTATGAATTAAAGGAACATATAAAAAAGCACCTTGAAGAGATAGGTGAAGAATACAAGGACTACGGTGCTTATTCTGAAGAAAGCATTGACTATCCGGACTGTGCAAAACCTGTTTGTGAAGCTATTCAGAACGGAACAGCGGAAAAGGGAATCCTTATCTGCGGTACCGGTATTGGAATATCAATGGCGGCAAACAAGCATAAAGGCATTCGTGCAGCACTTTGCTCTGATGTATACAGTGCAAAGATGACAAAGGTGCATAACAATGCAAATGTCATATGTCTTGGCGGCAGAGTAACCGGAAGAGAGCTTGCATTTATGATAGTGGATGCGTGGCTTACAGCCGAGTTTGAAGGCGGCAGACACGAAGCAAGAATAGCAAAAATACATAAAATAGAAGAGACGCAGTGATGCGTCTCTCAGTGTGTCGACAAACTGTCGGCACACTGAGAGAGTTCGAAAAAGGAAGTTATATTTTGCCAAATTGAATTCGTCGGCGTACGCGGGTACGGTAGAGTTCAATTTGGCAGAAAGCAAGCAACCGCAAGGGAAACTTGACGTTTCTCTTGCGGTTTTTCGTGGTTTTAGTTACAAAAGCTTATAAAACTGTCTTTGACATAATTTATGTTTTGCTTGCGGTAGGACGACTTTTTCGACAGTCTGAGAGACGCAGTGATGCGTCTCTTTTGCTGTTAAAGTATTCCTGTTTCTACGAAGCAGTAGTTATCGTCCCAGTCCTTTTCAGGTTCAAAATTCCATACGCACGGTTCTTTAAAGAATGACGTTGGTGCGGCGGTATATGTTTCACCGCATTTTAAATGGTGTGGACCTAAAAGGTTACGCAGGTTATTGATAAGTGTGAGCTTTATCGTGTTGAGCCCTGTTACACCAAACTGTGCAAGCGGAAGTCTGTTATCAGTAAGCATTACTCTTTCGGTGTCACTGATCTTAACACGCACAGCGTTTATGCCCTTAATATCAAGCTCAAGCACAGCATCACTGTTGGGGATATCAATTTCGCCCTCAAGCTCAAGTTCACCTGAGAAGAACGGGTAACCCTGCTGTTCAATGTTTGTGCCGCTTATAATTGTTTTCGGTGCTTCAATTGTGAAATCACCGTCATAACGTACTGCGTTTTTGTCAAGCTTTTCCCAGTTACCGGATGTTCCTGCTGCAAAATCACCGAGCAGATATATTGCTTCAATTTCCGTTTCATATGAAAGTTTGTTCTTTTCACTTTCAAAAATACGTGCATTTCTCAAATTCTGATAAGTCTTATCAGACTGTGCAAAATCGCAGTCAAACGAAATTACATTTTCACCCTGTTTTATGTAGCCTGATATATCAATTGTTTTAAAGCTTTTGTCACGGAAATATCCGGTTATTGTTTTGTCAATTACCGTTCCGTTAACCGTAATTCCAAATTTTTCGGGCGTTTCTGTAACAAGCTCAAGTTTATCGGGAACGCAGTTAATAGCAACATAGTAATCCTGATGGATTTTAATCGGTCTTTCAAGTGCATTTGCACGTTCACAGATATTTAACACATACCCGTTCTTTTCCTGAAGCTCTCCGTCAAAATAATAATCGCAACGGTCGAGTGTAATTGAGTTTTTAACCGGACCTGTTATTTTAAACTCATTCTTGGGACGTACACATACGGGCTTTTTGAGCTCGTTTTCAGTGTTCTCAGTGCCGTCCTCAATCACCATAAGACTACCCCAGGGCTCAAACTCGTGACTGCCACTGAAGTCGAGCAGGTCACCTGAATAAATATCAAGTACCTTGCCGCATACATTTATTTTTGCATTTTTTCTGTCAGGTGAAGTGTTTACAAAGAAGTGTACATTAAAGGTGTCAAATATGCGTTTTGTGTATGTAATTGACGGATTATCAGTGATATTGTCGGGCTCGATATATGTAACATCGTCGAACAATACACCACCCTGTGCCACAAATTCGTCAAGCAGAAGCTCTGTATTTGGTAAAAGCACGTCACATAGCGAATTGATAACCGTATCATAAGCCTGATTTCCGATTATGAACTTGCCTTTTTCTACACGTCCGTGACGTTCTATAAGTGTTTCATCACCGAGATGGAACTCAATGTGCTTTTCTTTAAGAGCGACTATATCATCAATGAATTTTTTGTCAAGCTCCCGGATGGGGGTATCATCTGTGTCATCATAAAGTGTCCACGCAGTGGTCATTGGATGCAGGAGCAATACATTTGCAGTTTCTTTGCCTTCTGCAAGAACCATACCCTCACGTGACATAGCCTCAACAAATTTATCATACTCACTCCACCACGGTTGCTGGTAATACATTGCCGGTGGATAATCACGTTTTCTCATTCCGCGTATTGAATAGCCTTCAAGGTGCTGACATAACAGGTTTACACCGTGCGACATCTGCCATTCAAATATACCCTTAAGCTCTGCAAAGCTAACATTGTGACCGCTTAGTGCATATGTTTCTGAAAGCACGTAATCCTTGCCAAGCTGTGCGCAAGCCGAACCAAGCTGTAAAGGTGTATAAATCTCAGAAATGTTTCTGCCGAGCTTATCCATACCTGGAATATGGAAATACTCGTAATGTGGCATACAGGCACCGTTTGATATGAGTTGTAGTGGAAATTCGTCTTCGCATACCAGATGACCTGTGAGCTTCAGACCACGCTTGTCACACCAGTCATAAATCTGCTTATAAAAGTTTTCCGAGAACATATCTGTCACCATTTTCCAGAACAGGACTCTTGCACCTTTATAGTCGCCTATGGGCAAAAACAATGACTCAAGGATATCAGTAATATCCTCACCGTAGCGTGACTTGTATTCATCCTCAAAAGTAAAGCTCCACGGAATACCGTTACGTGAAACCTGTGGCTCGTCGGTGAAAAATCCTTCGATATCAGTGCCGTATTTCTCGTAATATGGCTCGTATGTGGTACGGATAAACTCTGCTACTACTTTTTTGTCAAGTACATCCACATAGAATGGGTTTATCTCATAATAGAACCAGTGCTCACCAAATTTTCCTATAATATTTTCTTTTGGTTCTGAGTCTGACATACGCAGATACTTCTGCTGATATTTTACGCCAAGACCGTTAACTGCACCGTTACCGAATCCGCTTGGCCAACCATTTTCGTCATATGCCCACGGACGCATACCGAGCTTTTTGCCCTCACTGATTGCAGCATCTATGTTATCAAACCATTCATCGCTCATATATTCGGTCTCTAACCCGCCTCGTGCGTGCATAAAAAAGCCGCCAATGCCGACTTCGTCCATTATTCTGACCTGTTCCTTCGTTTCTTCTGTGTCAAGCTTCTCGTTCCAGCTCCAGAACGGAATAGGTCTGTATTTCTTCGGAATATTCTTAAAATCCATTGTTATCCTCCTGCTGATGTAGCTACGTTTATTATATCATAATATCAAATGTTGTCAATAGTCATAAACAGAAAACAATGCAAAGTCCACTTGATTGACATATTCGGAAGTTTGTGATATACTTGTTTTGTGAAAGGGAAAACTATGAATATACACGAAAAAGAAATTGATAATGTACATCTGTTTTATGCTGATGTATCGGAGCTTGATACTAAAAAGGACTATGCGGATATTTCAGAGTACAGACGAATGAAAATATCAAAGCTGAAAAGGGAAACAGATAAAAAACTGTCACTTGGTGCGGAGCTGTTACTGATAAATGCATTAAGAAAATACTATCCGGATATAGCTATACCATTAAAAATCAATACAGGCGAACGTGGAAAACCGGAAATAAGCGGTGCGTATTTCAGTCTTGCACATACCGGTACAGTAGCGGTTTGTGCAGTGGCAGATTCACCTGTAGGTGTAGATGTTGAAAAAACAGGACGCTCTAATGAAGGTGTTGCAAGAAAATATTTCAGCGAAAAAGAGCGACAGTGCGGATTTTCATATATATGGACACGCAAGGAAGCAGTGGTAAAAGCGGATGGCGGCGGAATTGCACTTGGTCTTCACAATATTGATGTCACAAACGACACCGTAACGGTAAACGGTACGGATTACCGCCTTATAAGTATAGAACCCGAAATTACGGGTTATGATATCGCTTTCTGCGTGAGATAGGGCGTTGCTCAAAATTCTGGATTTCTCTGTAGGAATCCATTTTATAGTCATTATCGGCAAGAGCAGGGATAAGACCGGTGGTTTCAGTATGTGAAACGGCGTTGTTACCCATATCAATTTCAATGGCGTCAAAAATTTTATCGTTATCTATGCGTTTTTTCATAGTACCCTCCTTGAATTTCGTTCAGGGATATTATATAATAAATATGCTTAAAATATTCATGTGAAAAAGGTGATTACAAATGATAGGAATAATAGGTGCAATGGCATCGGAGGTAGACGGATTAAAGGCGAAAATGTCTGACTGCAAAACGGAAACAATTTCGGGTATTGATTTTTGCTCAGGCATTATCGGCGAAAGTGAAGTTGTTGTAGCACAGGCAGGAGTTGGCAAAGTAAATGCGGCGGTAACTGCACAGACAATGATTTTGCACTATGGTGTGGATGCCGTTATAAATATAGGTGTAGCCGGCGGTATTGAGCCGTCACTTAAAATTGGCGATATAGTTGTGGCTGACCGTGTAGTAGAGCACGATATGGATACAACTGCAGTGGGCGATGAGCCGGGCTTTATTACAGGTATTGACCGTGTGTATATGGATTGTGACAAAGTGATTTCAGATTTGATATTTGAGAGTGCCAATGAAGCAGGTGTACATACAATACGCGGCACAATCGCATCGGGCGATATATTTGTTGCAGAGGACAGCGTCAGAAACCGCATATCTGAGCAGTTTAATGCGTATGCTGCTGAAATGGAGGGTGCGGCAATCGGTCACGTATGCACAATGAATAAAGTTCCGTTTGCAGTGTTGCGTGCGATGAGCGATTGTGCAAATGATGACAGTCACGTGGATTTTCCGACATTTGCAGAAGCAGCGGCAAAAAAATCAATTGAAATCATATCAATCTTTCTTGGAAAAGGGGTTAAATAATGCAGAGAATAAAATCATTTGAAGTAGACCATACAAAGCTTGAAGCGGGCTTTTATATATCGAGAATAGACGGCGATATTATTACATACGATTTGCGGTTTTGCAAGCCCAATACAGGCGTTTTGCTTGACCACGAAACAATGCATACAGTTGAGCATATGATAGCAACATATGCAAGAAATTCAGAAATCGCCGACAGTGTTGTATATTTCGGACCGATGGGTTGTCAGACCGGTTTTTATCTGCTTGTGAGAGATAATGTAAAACCTGAAAAAGTTGTTGATGTTTTACGTGACGTGCTAAAACAAACAATAGCACACGATGGTGAAGTGTTTGGAGCGAGTGAGATTGAATGTGGGAATTATCGTACATTAAACCTCAAAAAGGCACAAATTGCCTGCGAGGGCTATCTTAAAGTTTTAAGAGGTGTTGACGAATACAAATAAGACGGATTGCCCGTCTTATTTTTTGCATAATCTGTTATAGTTGAGTTAAAAATAGAAACAAACTGTAATGGAGGTTTAAACTTATGCCGAATAAAAAAGAAACAGACATAACGGCTACAATCGACAGATACGTAGAAAATGCACAAAAGGCTCTGGATGCGTTTATGGATATGACGCAGGAGCAGATTGACAATATCGTAAAGGAAATGACACTTGCCGGGCTTGAAAAGCATATGGAGCTTGCAAAGCTTGCAGTGGACGAAACGAAGCGGGGAATATACGAGGATAAGATAACGAAAAATATGTTCGCAACCGAGTACATTTACCATTCGATAAAGAATATAAAAACAGTCGGTGTAATTGACGAAAACGAAATGGAGGATTATGAGATAATAGCAGAGCCGGTCGGAATAATATGCGGTGTAACACCTGTAACTAACCCAACATCGACAACTCTTTTTAAGGCTCTTATATCAATCAAGTCACGAAACCCGATAATATTCGGTTTTCATCCGTCAGCACAAAAATGCTCTGTAGCGGCGGCAAAGTGTGTATATGATGCGGCAGTAAAAGCGGGTGCACCTAAAAACTGCATACAGTGGATAGAGGAGCCGTCAATTGAGGCAACACACACACTTATGAACCACCCGGGTGTTGCAACAGTTCTTGCAACGGGCGGAGGCTCTATGGTGCGTGCGGCGTATTCGACCGGAAAACCTGCATTGGGTGTCGGGCCGGGTAATGTACCGTGCTATATCCATAAATCGTGCGACTTAAATCAGGCTGTGACCGACCTTATAATTTCAAAATCCTTTGACAACGGAATGATATGTGCATCAGAGCAGGCGGCAATAGTTGATAAGGAAATATCAAAGGAATTTGAAAAGCTTATGCAGGAGGGTGGTTGTTATTTTGCAAAACCCGATGAGATAAAGCTTTTAAGTGATTATTGCATTGACAGTGCCAAAGGTGCGGTAAACTCCGAGATAGTCGGGCAGAGTGCAAAATGGATAGCAGACCGTGCAGGACTTAAAAACGTACCGGATGATACAAAAATTCTTGTATGCAAAATCGAAGGCGTAGGCGAGAAGTATCCGTTATCACGTGAGAAATTAAGCCCTGTTCTTGGGTATATGATTGCAGACACACAGGAAAAGGGAATAGACCTTGCGGAGCAGATGATAGAGTTCTTTGGTATGGGACACAGTGCTGTTATCCACGCAAATGATGAAAGCGTGATTGATGCATATTCACTGCGTATGAAAGCGAGCCGTGTTATTGTGAATTCTCCTGCATCCCACGGTGCAATCGGTGATTTGTATAATGCAAACACACCGTCTTTGACACTCGGTTGCGGAAGCTATGGCGGAAACAGTGTAAGCACCAATGTTTCAACACTTAATCTTATAAATCAGAAACGTGTGGTAAAACGCCGTATCAATATGCAGTGGTTCAAGATACCCGAACGTATTTATTTTGAATACGATTCAATTCAGTATCTTGAAAAGATGCCGGATGTTGAAAGGGTATTTATAGTAACAGACCCCGGAATGGTGAGGTTTGGTTATGTTGATAAAATACTCTACTACCTCCGCAAACGTCAGGAAAGCGTGAGGATTGAAATTTTTTCTGATGTCGAGCCGGACCCGTCGGTTGAAACTGTAAGACGCGGTGCAAAGGAAATGGAACAGTTTAATCCCGACGTTATAATCGCACTTGGCGGCGGAAGTGCAATGGATGCGGCAAAGGGAATGTGGCTGTTTTACGAATATCCTGATGTTGAGTTCAAGGGACTGCACCTTAAGTTCCTTGACATACGCAAACGTACTTTTAAGTTCCCGAAAATGGGCAAACGTGCAAGATTTGTTGCAATCCCGACAACATCGGGAACAGGCTCAGAGGTAACATCATTTGCTGTAATATCAGACAAAAAGAATAATATGAAGTATCCGCTTGCCGATTATGAGCTTACACCGGATGTTGCAATAATTGACCCGCAGTTTGTGGTATCGCTTCCGAAAGTCCCCACAGCCGATACGGGACTTGATGTTCTCACTCACGCAATTGAGGCATATGTATCGGTTATGGCATCAGATTATACAGATGCACTGGCACTTAAGGCTTGTCAGCTTGTTTTTGAGTATCTGCCAAGAGCATACAAAAACGGTGCAGAGGATTTAGAGGCAAGAGAGAAAATGCATAATGCAAGCTGTATTGCAGGTATGGCGTTCACGAATGCGTTTTTAGGTGTAAACCATTCAATCGCACACAAGATAGGCGGACAGTATCACATAACGCACGGACGTGCAAATGCTGTGCTATTACCGCATATCATTGAGTATAACAGCTCATCACCGACGAAGATGGTGTCGTGGCCGAAATACAGAAGCTTCATCGCTGATAAAAAGTATGCAGAGATTGCAAGAGCGTGCGGTTTTTATTCGGGTGATGACACGAAGGAAGCGGTTAAGGCACTTATTGAAGCTGTTAAAAGGCTTAAAAAAGAATGTGAAATGCCCGATACATTCAAAGAGTGTGGCATTGATGAGAAAACGTATATGGCAAAAATTCCGGAGCTTGCAATGCGTGCATTTGAGGACCAGTGTACTACTGCAAACCCAAGACTACCGCTTGTAGAGGAAATAGAAGAAATTTTAAAAAGAGCATATAAATAACTGATACAAGCCTGACCGATTGGTCAGGCTTGTATCTTTATTGATTGGCGTGGTGGATGGAGAAGTACTTTAAACTAATTAAAAAAGTGCGTAGCACAAGCCACGCACCGAAAAATGCATGACTTTGCTGCTAGACAAAACTAAATAATACCTAGATAGGCGTATTTAATTAGCATGCATTTTTACCAAAAGATAAAAATGCCTATCCTAGTAATCATATTTAGTTAAGTCTAGCATAATTATGATACCACATTTTTCTCGTTTTGTCAAATATTATTTGACAATTTTTATTCTCTGTGTTACAATAAAAATACCAAATATATGAAAAAGGGGGATAAAAAAGTGAAGAAATTTTTATCTTTAATTATGTGTGGAGCAATGCTCTTAACATCAACAAATGCATTTGCAAAAATGGTGGGTTATCATCCGGCAGACCTTGAAAGCCATACGTATTATTTTGAAGGGTTCACCGAGCCGGTATACGTTGAGGATACAGAATATCTCACAGTATCAAACGTAAGATTGGCTATACTTGACGATACATATGATTACTGGTGGAAGGATTTGTATGCAGAGGGAGAGGTTGTCCTGACTGTTACCCATCCGATAAATCAGCTCAGAATATCATACTATGGTGAAAATCCGGGTATAGACGAAATAAAAACAATTATTGATGAAACAAATGTAGAGATTGGAAAAACATATACGTTCACTAACATGGGAGTATATGAAATAAACTGTAATGAAGAAAGCTGTGCAATGTTTGAAATTATGCCTGTTGGCAATATGGAATTTGAAACAATAGTGGGCGAGCAGATGGTAATAGACAATCCTGTTCACTATGTTCCTGTATTTGACAGCAATGAAAATGTTTCGGCAACACCAATGATACCGGCTGTGCCTGGTTATGTTATGGCATATCCGACAGATTCAGAAGTTGTAGTGAGCAAGAATGCGTGGATGTTTGATGCATACAACATCAATGATAACAACTACTTCAAGCTTCGCGACCTTGCATTTGCATTCACATTTGAGGATGAAAGCCGTCCGTTTGATGTAACCTGGGACGGTGAAAAGAACGCAATAAACCTTATATCCAACAAAGAATATACACCTGTTGGCGGCGAATGTGGCGGCTGGGATATAGAAAAGAATGACTGGTCAGATGCTTATTGGGATGCTATTATGAACGATACAAAAGAAGTCCGTACAGCAAAAGAAGCAATTCCTACAACATCGGAAATTTATATTGACGGTGTAAAGGTAAATCTCACAGCGTACAATATAGACGGAAACAACTACTTCAAATTGAGAGACCTTGCCGAGGCATTTGATTTTGAGGTTAACTGGGATCCTGTAGAAAATCTGATTTATGTATCAACATACGGCTCATACATTCCGGAATAATTAAAATAAAACAAGGCGAGTGTGTTAAACGCTCGCCTTGTTATTGGGGATAAAAATGACACTAATGAAGAATTTTATTAAAAAGAACGCTGTTATGGTAATTGCGTTCTTTGCGGCACTCGTAACGTGCATATTTGTGCCGTTTGATAAAGAATATATAGGCTATTTTGATTTCAAAACATTAAGCTGTCTGTTTTGTGTGCTGGCAGTTGTATGTGCTCTCAAAAACATACGGTTTTTCTATCTGATAGCAAGAAAGATAGTGCAGTATTTTAAGACAACAAAAATGGCAATACTTGCGATTGTGTATATAACCTTTATCGGCTCAATGCTCATTGCAAACGATATGGCACTTCTGACATTCCTGCCGTTGGGCTATTTTGTTCTTGCAACGACACATAAAGAGCAGTATATGGCATTTACGTTTATTATGCAGAATATCGCCGCAAACCTTGGCGGTATGCTGACACCGTTCGGAAACCCGCAGAATTTGTACCTGTACACAAAGTTCAACATACCAAACGGTGAGTTTATGTCAATAATGGCACCGCCGTTTGTGCTGGCGATTGTTATAATAACAATATGCTGTCTGTGTGTAAAATCAGAACCGCTTGAGATAGAAGATGAAAGTGTAGAGCTTCCCAAATGGCGTACAGTGGTATATCTTTTTCTGTTTGTATTATCAATTGCAATTGTGTTCCGTACAGTGCCGTACTGGACAGGACTTGTGATAATACCTCTTGCACTTATATTCCTTGATAGAAAAGCACTTAAAATGGTGGACTATCCGTTGCTTTTGACGTTTGTGTTTTTCTTTGTATTCGCAGGAAATATGGCAAGAATTGATGTTGTGCGTGAATTTTTGGGAGATTTGCTTGAAAAAAATACCCTTATTTACAGCGTACTGTCGTGTCAGTTTATAAGCAATGTCCCCTCAGCAATTCTGATTTCACAGTTTACTAATAATTATCACGACCTGTTGTGGGGCGTAAACATAGGCGGTGCAGGAACGCTTATTGCATCGCTTGCAAGTCTTATAACATTCCGTGAATACATAAAACACAACCCCGGAGTAACTATGCAGTATATCGGTCTTTTCTCTGCTGTAAACTTCGGATTTGTAATCATTCTTACAGGTGCAATGCTTTTAATAAAATAAAGAACCTCAAAACACAAGTTTTTGAATCAGACCGTCGAAAAAGTCGTTCTACCGCAAGCAAGCTTCGCAATGACAGAGAAGTTATTTCAAAACTATCAGTATAACAACCAAGAAAAACCACAAGAAAAACATTGAGTTTTTCTTGTGGTTGCTTGCTTTTTGTCAAATTAAACTCTACCGTACCAACGTACGCCGACGAATTTAATTTGACAAAATATAACTTCCTTTTTCGCACTCTGCCAGCGTGTCAACAGTTTTGTCGACACGCTGCCTCAAAAACACAAGTTTTTGAGGTTCTTTTTGCTTTAAAACACTACAAATTGTGTTATTTCTCTTGACAAAACACAAAAAATGGTATAAAATAATTGGGTATATTATTACCTATTAAATGAGAAGAACAAAAAGTATTTGTTCTGAAAGGAGATAATGAGTCAGAGATGGCGAAGAAAAGCGAATACAGCAATGAATCAATTGTAAAATTAAAAGACGAAGAACGTGTCCGTTTGCGTCCGGCAGTAATTTTCGGTTCAGACGGTCTTGAGGGCTGTGAACACTCGTTTTTTGAAATATTGTCAAACTCCATAGACGAAGCAAGAGAAGGTTACGGAAAGCTTATCGAGGTAACCCGTTTTAAAGACAATTCAATTGAGGTGCGTGACCACGGCCGTGGTATACCTCTTGATTATAACGATGCAGAGGGCTGCTTTAACTGGGAGCTTGTATATTGTGAGCTTTATGCCGGCGGTAAGTACGAGAACAACAAGGGCGGTCAGTATGAATACAGTCTTGGTCTTAACGGACTTGGTGCGTGTGCAACGCAGTATTCGTCAGAATATATGGATGTAGAGGTTGTACGTGACAAGACCAGGTACACTCTCCATTTTGAAAAGGGAAAGAACGTGGGCGGACTTACAAAGGAGCCTACACGAAGCATACAGACCGGAACAATACAGAAATGGCGTCCGGATACAGAGGTGTTTACGGATATAAATATCCCGGTTGAGTTCTACAAAGATGTTTTGAATAAGCAGGCAATGGTAAACGCAGGGCTCAAATTTGTATTCTACAACGAAACCGATGAAGGTATTGAGATGTATGAATACTATTACGAAAAGGGTATAGTTGATTATTTGTCTGAGACTGTTGGTGAAACCGCAATGACAACGGTTGAAACATGGGAATGTGAGAGAACAGGCCGTGACCGTGAGGATAAGGACGACTATAAGATGAAGATGCAGGTTGCGTTCTGCTTCTCAAACCGCACAACTTTGCTTGAATATTATCATAACTCAAGCTTCCTTGAGCATGGCGGTTCGCCCGATAAGGCGGTAAAGAATGCTTTTGTATATGCAATTGACCAGTATTTAAAACAGGCAGGCAAATATACAAAGAACGAATCAAAGATAACCTTTAATGACGTTGCAGACTGTCTTGCACTTGTTATAAATTCATTTTCAACGCAGACAAGCTATGAAAACCAGACAAAAAAAGCTATAAACAACAAGTTCATTCAGGATGCAATGACAGAGTTCTTGCGTCATCAGCTTGAAATCTATTTCATAGAGAACAAGGCAGATGCAGAAAAGATTTCAAATCAGGTGCTTGTGAATAAGCGTAGCCGTGAGAATGCAGAAAAGGCAAGAATAGATATAAAGAAAAAGCTTACAGGCACAATGGACGTTACAAACCGCGTTGAAAAGTTTGTTGACTGCCGTAGTAAGGATGTAACGAAACGTGAAGTTTATATAGTTGAGGGTGACTCAGCTCTTGGCTCGTGTAAGCTTGCACGAGATGCGTCGTTCCAGGCAATTATGCCGATACGTGGTAAGATACTTAACTGCTTAAAGGCAGACTATCCGAAAATTTTCAAGAGTGATGTAATAATTGACCTTATAAAGGTTCTTGGCTGTGGCGTTGAGATTAAAACATCACATAACAAAAATCTTGACAGCTTCTCGCTTGACAACCTACGTTGGGACAAGGTAATTATCTGTACAGATGCCGATGTTGACGGATTCCAGATACGTACATTGCTTCTGACTATGATTTACAGACTAATGCCGACACTTATTGATGTGGGCAAGGTATATATAGCAGAATCACCGCTTTATGAAATCGCAATCACAAAGGGTAAACGCAAGAACGAAAAATTCTTTGCATATACAGACGGTGAGAAGGAAGAAATCATTGCAAAGCTCAATGCAGAGGGACTTTCAAAGGATAAGGATGATTTTGACATCAAGCGTTCAAAGGGACTTGGTGAGAACCAGCCCGATATGATGAGCTTAACGACAATGCATCCGGCAACACGCCGTCTTATCCGTGTAACGCCTGAGAGTGCTGAGCGGACAGCGATGATGTTTGATGTGCTTCTTGGCGATAACTTATCAGACCGTAAGCAGTATATTGCCGATAACGGCTCACAGTATATGGAAATGCTTGATTTATCATAAGAGAAAGGAGTTTTACTGATGGCAAGAAAGAAAAAAGAGCAGGAAGTTGAAATAATTCCGGCTCCCATCAACGAACAGGCGATAACCGAAACACTTGAAGTGAACTATATGCCGTACGCAATGAGCGTTATTATCTCACGTGCTATCCCTGAGATAGACGGTCTCAAGCCTGCACACAGAAAGCTCCTTTATACTATGTATAAAATGGGACTTTTAGGCGGTAAATTCACAAAGTCGGCAAATGTTGTCGGCTCAACAATGAAGCTTAACCCTCACGGTGACAGTGCCATTTATGAAACAATGGTACGACTGACACGTGGTAACGAGGCACTTCTGCATCCGCTTGTAGAGTCGCAGGGTAACTTTGGTAAAGCATATTCGCGTGATATGGCGTATGCAGCATCCCGATACACAGAGGTAAGGCTTGAGCCGATATGTGCAGAGCTTTTTACAGATATTAACAAGAACACTGTAAAATTTGTTGATAACTATGACGGTGAGCTAAAGGAGCCGACACTCTTGCCGGCGGCGTTCCCGTCAATACTTGTAAACCCCAACCAGGGTATAGCAGTAGGTATGGCGTCAAATATATGCTCGTTTAACCTGCGTGAAGTATGCGAGGCAACGATTGCTTATATGAAAGACCCGAAAACTGACCTGTTGAGCGTTATGCCGGCACCTGATTTTTCGCTTGGTGCAGGTATAATATACGACCCCGAAGAAATGCGTAAGATTTACGAAACGGGTCGCGGAAGCTTCAAGATGCGTGCAAAATACCGCTATGACAAGAGCAGTAACTGCATAGAAATTCTTGAAATACCGTACTCAACAACATCAGAGGCAATAATCGGTAAAATTATGGAGCTTATAAAGGCTAATAAGCTTCGTGAGATTTCCGATGCACGAGATGAAACCGATTTGGATGGTTTTAAAATAGCAATCGACTTAAAACGCGGAACTGACCCTGAGGAGCTTATGCTGAAACTATACAAGCTCACACCTCTTGAGGACAGCTTTGCCTGCAACTTCAATATTCTTATTGACTCCGTACCGAAGGTAATGGGTGTTGGTGAGATAATAAACGAGTGGATAAAGTTCAGAATAACCTGTATAAGAAACGGTGCGAGATTTGACATTGAGCAGAAGAACAAAAGATTGCATCTTCTTATGGGACTTAAGAAAATACTTCTTGATATTGACAAGGCTATTTCTATTATACGCCATACAGAGCTTGATTCAGAGGTTGTACCAAACCTTATGGCGGGCTTTGGAATTGACCAGGTACAGGCTGAATATATCGCAGAAATCCGCTTGCGTAATCTTAATAAAGAGTATATCTTAAAGAACGTTGATAACATTGACAAGCTGACATCAGAAATAGCAGAGCTTAATAAGCTATTATCAAGTGACAGAACGGTAAAGAGCCGTATAGCAAAACAGCTTACAGAGATTGCAAAGAAATACGGACAGGAGAGAAAAACAGAGCTTATAATGAGCGATGAGCTTACAGAATACAAGGCAGAGGATCACATTGAGGATTATCCCTTGACTATATTCTTCACAAAAGAGCAGTACTTAAAGAAAGTTCCTGCAATATCGTTGCGTTCAACAACCTCCGAGCATAAACTCAAAGAGGATGATGAGATTATTGTTGAGGAAGAAACAACAAATATTTCAGAGCTTGTATTCTTCTCAGACAAGTCAAACGTATATAAGCTCAAAACCTATGATATGCCCGACTCAAAGGTTGCGGCAATGGGTGAGTATCTGCCAAGTCTTTTAGGGCTTGAGCCGGGCGAGAAGATAATTTATACTGTTGTTACAAAGGATTTTGCCGGAAATATGCTTTTCACATTCGAGAACGGTAAAATGGCAAAGGTCGAGCTTAAAAACTACGAAACAAAGAACAACAGAAAGAAGCTTATCGGTGCATATTCTGCAAAATCACCGATTAGTGACATAAAATATCTTAAGGAAGAAACAGATATTGTTCTTATAACAGAGAACAACCGTGTCCTTTATATGAACACATCCCTTGTCCCGCTCAAAAGCACAAAGAGCACACAGGGTGTTCAGGTACTGCGTCAGCCAAAGGGCGGCATAAAGCCTGCAAAGGTTGAGCTTGCATCTGCTACAACTGTGCCTGATGCACATAAGTATGTTGCACGCACTATTCCTGCGGCGGCAAAAACACTTAAAGACGGCGACGGACAGATGAGTCTGATATAAAAATATAATTTAAATATTTGAACAAAAGGTAATAGAAAGGAGAACAGGCGTATGAACGAAAAAAAGCATATGTTTGATAAAGACGCAAACGAGTTATACAAGCCGTTTCCCAAAGACCTGTTTAAGACTTACGGCGTAAAACGTGGTTTGCGTAATGATGATGAAACCGGTGTTATGGCAGGACTTACTGCAATAGGTCAGGTTAGCGGTTATTATATGGATGACGGTGAGAAGAAACCAATAGAAGGTGTTTTGAAATACCGTGGCTATGACCTTGCAGATATAGTCCATAACTGTGAAAAGGAGCACCGCTTCGGCTATGAAGAAGTAGTGTTCTTGCTTCTGTTCGGTAAGTTACCGACAAATGAACAGCTTGTAAAATTCACAGAGCTTATGGGTGAGCTTCGGGCATTGCCCGAGGGCTTTGCGGAGGATATGATACTAAAAGCTCCGTCTGCCAATATTATGAACAAGATTGCAAGAAGTGTGCTTGCAATGTATTCGTATGATGATAACCCTGATGAAACATCAGTTGAAAATATTTTAAGACAGTCAATTGAGCTTATATCACGCCTTTCTGTCATGGCGGCAGTAGGCTATCAGGCAAAAAGACATTATCATGATGGCGAGAGTATGTATCTGCACGTTCCGCAGAAGCACTTGTCAACAGCGGAGAATTTTCTGTATATGATTCGTCCGGATAACAAATATACACGTGAAGAAGCAGAAATGCTTGACATACTCCTTATGGTACAGGCAGAGCACGGCGGTGGTAACAACAGTGCGTTTACAACACGAGTTGTTTCATCATCGGGTACAGATACATACAGTGCAATAGCGGCTGCTATCGGCTCACTTAAAGGTCCAAAGCACGGCGGTGCAAACGCAAAGGTGCTTGGAATGATGGAGGAGATAAAGACAAATGTTTCCGACTGGGAGGACGAAAAAGAGGTAGAAGCATATCTTGAAAAGATACTTCGCAAGGAAGCATATGACGGTGCAGGTCTTGTCTACGGTATGGGCCACGCTGTTTATACATATTCAGACCCGCGTTGCGTTCTTTTGAAGCAATATGCGGCAAACCTTGCCGACAATAACCCCGAATGGCAGAAGGAGTTTAATCTGTATAATCTTGTTGAAAAGCTCACTCCTGCTTGCTTTAAGCGTGTTAAGAACAACAAAAAGGTTATGTGTGCAAATGTGGATATGTATTCGGGCTTCGTTTATAAGATGCTTGGTATTGCACCGGAAATGTACACACCGTTATTTGCGATTTCAAGAATTGCCGGCTGGTGTGCACACCGTCTTGAGGAAACAATCGGTTGTTCAAGAATTATCCGTCCTGCGTATAAATCTATTGCAGAGAAAAAAGACTATATCCCGTTAGAGGAGAGATAATCTGAAATGAAAGATAAAGTAAATATTCTTGGCGTATGGGTGGATATGGTAAATATCCCCCGTGCAGCTGACAAAATAATGCAGTTTTTTAACGAGGACAGCTTGCATAAGGTATATACCCCCAATTCCGAGATAATAATGGCGGCTTACAAAAATGAGGAGTTTCGTGATGTTTTAAACAACGCAGAGCTTCTTACAGCTGACGGTATTGGCGTGGTATACGCATCAAAAATACTCGGCAAACCAATCAGTGAACGTGCGGCAGGTTATGATATAGCCTGCGAGGTTTTAGACCGCATAAAAGGCACATCACGAAGTGTATTTCTGTTCGGTGGAAAGCCTGGAGTTGCAGAAACTGCAAAGGAGAAGCTTTCAGAACGCTATCCGGGCATTGTTATTGCCGGAACGAGAAACGGCTATTTCAGACCTGATGAGGAGGAAGAAATAGTAGAGGAAATAAACGCATCGGGTGCTGACCTTATATTTGTATGTCTTGGAGCACCGAAGCAGGAGCTATGGATTGATAAGTATAAGGACAGGCTTAATGCAAAGGTTGCAATGGGTGTGGGCGGAAGCCTTGACGTATTTGCAGGCACGGCATTAAGAGCACCGGAGTTTTACTGCAAGCACGGACTTGAATGGTTCTACAGACTTATGAAACAGCCGAGCCGTGCGGGTCGTATGCTTGCACTTCCGAAATTTGGTTTAACAGTTCTTTTCAAGGGAAGAAAATTCAAACAATCAGAGGAATAATTATGGGAATTCTAATTGCTATTGAAGGCACAGACTCAAGCGGTAAGCAGACACAGTCAGAGAAGCTTTATGCTACGTTGTGCGAAATGGGTATAAAGGCACGTCTTGTATCGTTTCCGGCATATGAGTGCGATTCATCAGCACTTGTAAAAATGTATCTTGCAGGCGAGTTCGGCACAGACCCGAAGGACGTAAACGCATATGCCGCATCAACATTCTATGCTATGGACAGATTTGCTACATTCCGCAAGGACTGGGGCAGGGACTATAATGACGGTACAGTAATAGTCGCTGACAGATACGTCCCCTCAAATCTTATACATCAGGCATCAAAGCTTGATAACGAAGCGGAAAAGGATGTGTTTATAAAATGGCTTGATGAGCTTGAATATAACCATCTGGGACTTCCGCGTCCTGACGTGACCATCTTTCTTGATATGCCGACAGAAACTGCACAGAAGCTTATGGCAGAACGTGCAAATAAGATTGATAATTCCAATAAAAAGGACATACACGAGCGTAACAGCGAATATCTCAAAAAAAGCTATCAGAATGCCAAGGGTATTGCTGACAAGCTTTTGTGGGATGTTATTCCGTGTGCTGATAAGGACGGAAATGTGCGTGACATTTCAGATATCAGTAAAGACATTCTGGAGATTGCCAAATCAAAAATATCAGGGAAATAACAGAAAATGAAAGATACAGCATATAAAAAGACAGTAATAGCCTGTTTTATAGGCTTCATATCACAGGCAATAACGGTGAATTTTCCGCCGTTATTGTTTTTGACTTTTCATAATACATATAATATACCGCTCGAAAAAATCACGTTCCTTGTAATCATAAATTTCGTAACACAGCTTTTAACCGACCTTGTTGCATCGAAGTATGCTAAAAAAATTGGCTACAGAACGTGTCTTGTTCTGTGCCATGCGTTAGCTGCTGCAGGACTTATAGGAATGGCATTCTTGCCGGATTTGATGAATCCGTTTACTGCACTTATAATTGCAACGTGTGTTTATGCTGTGGGCTCAGGTCTGCTTGAGGTTCTTATGAACCCTGTAATTGAGGCGTGTCCGATAAAGAACAAAGAGGGTATTATGAGCATAATGCATTCATTCTACTGTTGGGGCGTAGTTGGTGTAGTTCTCTTTTCAACCGCATTTTTTGCAGGGATAGGTATAAATAATTGGAAGATATTAACTTGCTTGTGGGCAATAATTCCGTTTATAAACTCACTCTTATTTACACACGTTCCGATTTATCCGATTGCTGAAGAAACAGGCGACCGTGCAAACTATAAAGAACTATTTTCTCAAAAGGTGTTCTGGATAATAATGGTTATAATGGTCTGTTCGGGTGCGGCAGAGCTTACAGTCGGTCAGTGGGCATCAACCTTTGTTGAAGCTGGTCTTAACCTACCTAAATCACAGGGTGACTTAATCGGTGTTTGCGGATACTCGGCGTGTATGGGTATAGCAAGAGTTTTTTACGGCAAATTTTCTGATAAAATCTCATTGCGTGATACAATAATTGCAAGTGCAGTTTTGTGCATTATAAGCTATCTTTTGATTGGTCTTGCACCGTCACCGATGCTTGGTCTTCTTGGTTGTGGCTTGTGTGGTCTGTCTACCGGAATATTCTGGCCAGGCACGATTTTGCTCGCATCACAGAGAGTAAAATCGGGTGGTACAACCATGTATGCACTTTGTGCACTGGGGGGTGATGCAGGATGCTCCGCAGGACCTGCGTTGGCAGGGTTTATGACCGGAGTTCTTGGCGGAAATCTCCGGCTCGGAATATTGTGCAGTATAGTGTTCCCCATAATTATGATATTCGGACTAATTATTCTTGGAAAGAAAAATAAATAAAAAGAGAGCCGTATGGCATACTAACACAAAGGAGTGAATGGTATGTGTACGGCTTTAAATTTTTATTCAAAAACTCATTATTTCGGGCGAAACCTTGACTGGGAGCACTCATACGGTGAGCGTGTCATAATAACACCGCGTAATTTCCCGATATATTTTCGGGAAGAAACACCGATGCTTAATCACTATGCAATAATCGGAATGGGGGTAGTGAGCGATAACTATCCACTGTATTTTGATGCAGCAAATGAGGTTGGGTTATGTGTTGCAGGACTTAATTTCCCTGACAATGCAGTGTATAATATCCCGATGGAGGGAATGTACAATGTTGCACCGTTTGAGTTGATTTTGTGGGTGTTATCACAATGTAAAACCGCAGATGAAGCAAAACTGTTACTTTCAAAAGCGAATATTATAGACATACGCTTCAACCGTGAATACGGTTTAACGCCGATGCACTGGATTATATCAGACAGTGAAAGATCGGTGGTTGCCGAGCCTACGTATAACGGTCTTATGCTTTATGACAACCCGACAGGAGTATTAACCAACAATCCGCCGTTTCCGGTTCAGTATCATAATCTGAATAATTATATGTCACTCTCAACCTCTGAACCGCAGAACAAATTTTCTGAAAAACTCAATCTTGATAAATATTCAAGAGGAATGGGTGCTATAGGGCTTCCGGGCGATTATTCGTCACAGTCGAGATTTGTAAGAGCTGTGTTTGTGTCACACAATGCAACGGAATGCGATACAGAGGAGGGGAGTGTTAACCAGTTTTTTCATTTATTGTCTGCAGTTGAGATGCCGAAAGGTTGCGTTGTAACGGAAAACGGACTTGAACACACTGTCTATTCCTCGTGCATAAATACTGCTAACGGAATTTACTATTACAAGATGTACGGGAGCAATAATATCTATAAGGCAGATATGTATAAATACGATATAGAATCGGATAAATTAAAGGTCTTTGATGCACAGTAAAGTGCATCTTTTTTTCTTGACTTTAAATATACGTTATGTTATAATTAAGCAAAATTACAGGAGGTAGCAAGATGCTTTTATATATAATAAGACATGGTGACCCGGACTATGAAAAGGATTGCCTTACAGAGCGAGGAAAGCTCCAGGCAGAGGCAGTAGGCAAGAGAATGTTTGATGCGAAAATAGACAGAATTTTTTCATCACCTATGGGCCGTGCAAAAGAAACAGCAGAGCCTGCGTGCAGACTGCTCGGACTGGAGAAAACCATTGAAGACTGGACACACGAAATAGAAGATGAAAGACTGACACCTTTCCCGGACGGGGAAATGAAGTCTATCACTTTTGTGCAGAATACATACTACCGTGAAAACGGAAACATCAACTTGCCGTATGATAGAACGTATGAATGTCAGGTCATCCGTGAATCGGGTATGGAATCCATCACTAAATTCATTGAAGAAAACGGTAATAAGTTCCTTGAAAGATTAGGATATAAAGAGGAAAACGGTGTATACAGGATTTTAAGAAAGAACGATGAAAAGGTTGCACTATTCTGCCATACCGCTTTTTCAAAGGCGTGGTTGTCATCACTTTTGCATATACCGCTTCATATAATGTGGGCAGGTTTTCATAACACGCATACGAGTGTAACTGTTCTTGAATTTGAAAATAACGAGAACGGATTTACTGCACCGAAATGTCTGTGTTTTTCGGATGTTTCGCATCTGTATGCCCAAGGTCTGGATTTAATTCACGACAACAGAGTGGAGATATAATTTATAGGAGGACCAAAATGGACAAATATATGAATAAAATGATTGATGCTGTAAATGATGCAGTAGGAAAAATAAACGGATTAAAAGCAGAGGATTCGCTTATTTTTCCAATATTCACAGACTTACATACAACAGATGTTGACCACGAGTATATGGATAAGCTTATCCCTGTGTTGAAGCTTATAACAGATAAACTCGAATATGACGCTGTTATAAACCTCGGCGATAACTTTGGGATGCTTGGACGTGATATACATATAACCAATGATGAATTAAAGACACGTTTTGAAAGAGTATTTTCTGCAGTGTATGATGCGGTAAGGCATCCGGTAATAAACGTAAACGGAAATCATGATGCACCGGGAACAGATTTTTTCAAACCCGATTTCTGGAACAACATAGTAAAGGGTAAGTATGGCAATACTATGGCAGTTTACGGTGATGAGGGGTGTTATTACTATATAGATTACCAAAAGGCAAACACAAGACTTGTTGTGCTTTCTTTGCCGTATGATTCCGATATTGAGCTGGAAATGCCGACACCACTATGGGGATTTGGCAAAAATCAGCTTGCGTGGCTAAAAGAAACTGCCTTAAACACTGATAAGGATGTAATCATTATTTCACACGTTCCGTTCTGGTATAAATATACAGGTGATATGGAATCGACACTTGGCGTATGGACCGGCAGTGAAGCAAAGGTATCATATATTTCAGCACTCTGTGGCTGGATTGAGGATGTTGACGAGGCGGCAGAAATCATTAAAGAATACGATAATCGTCCTGATACAAGGCTTGTTGCCTGCTTAAGCGGACATATGCACACTGATTCATTCTGGCTCCCGTATGAGGAGCAGGATGGCAAGAAGAACCCTCTGCCGTGCCATCAGGTAGTGACCACAGCAACATGCTTTACGGAAAATGCTGAGCTTGAAATTGGTATCAGTATCGACGTCGCTGTCTGGACACCGTCAAAAGGCAAGCTTAATATAGTCAGAATAGGTGACGGTGAGGATAGAAAAATAACACTTTAACGGATGCAGATGCATCCGTTTTTACTTGATTTTAGCAGTAATGTATGCTATAATAGCTAATAAATACAGTATTCAATATAAAAAAAGAAAGGATTGTTACTTGTGCGTGTAGGTATTAACTTGTATTCAAAATGGCCATATGAAGAAGTGATAGCCTCATTTTTAAAAAATGGCATAGACAGGACATTTGTCTGCATTGATCATCCTCAACTTGATGAGGTTATGTCAGCTTTAAAGGAGGCAAATATCACTGTAGATAATTTCCACGCTCCGTATAAGAAACAGAATCTTATATGGGAAGACGATGCAATAGGCGATGAGATGCTTTCAGATTTTATTGAAAGTGTTGATACCTGCGTTAAATACGGTGTTAAGCTTCTTATAGCACACGTATCGCAGGGCAGACCGATGCCACCGATAAGTGATGCCGGAATCGCACGATATGATAAGTTTATGGCATACGCCAGAAGCAAAGGTGTTACAGTAGCATATGAATGTCACAGGTATGTTGAAAATGTGCGTTATCTTATCGAACGGTACCCCGAGGCAGGATTCTGCCTTGATACTGCACACGAGGATGCATTTACACCGGGTATGCGGTATATGCCTATATGGGGATACAGACTTGTTGCAACTCACATCAGTGATAATGAATGTGTATGCGATAAGGATATGCATATGTTGCCGTTTGACGGACATATTGATTTTGAAAAAAAGGCACAGGAGATTGCAGAATGTGGACGTGATGTTACGCTGATGCTTGAGATTAAGCCGGACAATCACGAAAAGTATAAGAATATGTCTATAAAAGACTATTACACCGAAGCGGCGAAAAGAATAAAGCGGTTTGCCGGTATGGTAGACAGATATAAAAATATAAATCAAGAGGGATAAATTTTATGTACATATACAAACAACTGAAAAACGGAATACGTGTATATGCCGAGGATGTACCGTATGCTGAATCTGTTTCACTGGGAGTGTGGGTAGGTAACGGCTCACGCCATGAAACAGCAAAAGAAAACGGAATGTCACATTTTATTGAGCATATGGTGTTTAAGGGTACTGAAACGAAATCTGCAAAGGACATAGCACTCTTGATGGACTCGGTCGGTGGACACTTAAATGCTTTTACTACACGCGAGTGCACGTGCTTTTATGCAAAGACCTTAAGTGAGCATACAGAGGTAGGAATGGATATTCTTTCTGATATGGTATTCTGCCCGAAACTATCCGATGAGGATATGGAGCTTGAACGCAGAGTTGTCTTTGAAGAGATAGCAATGTATGAGGACAGTCCGGAAGATGTGGTATACGATTTGTTTTCCGAAGCGGTGTGGGGAAATACGCCGATGGGCAGAACAATCCTCGGCACGCCCGAAACACTCAGTAATATAACACCCGACTCAATGCGACAGTATATGAACCGACATTACACATCAAAAAGCATTGTGATAGCTGTTGCCGGAAAAATCGAAGATTCGCTTTTTGATGGGCTTGAAAAATATTTCGGAGAACGCAAACTGAGTGACGAGTTGGTAACTTGTGAGCCGGCATTTTATAAGCCAAAGAATGTGTGCCGTAATCATGATTTTGAGCAGGTACAGCTTGTTGCGGGCTTTAACGGGATAGATATTTATGATGAGCGTGTGTATTCATTGCTTGTGTTCAATAACGTGTTCGGAAGCGGAATGTCATCAAGACTTTTCCAGAATATACGTGAGAAGTACGGACTTGTCTATTCAATAGGTGCCGGACACAGTGCGTATGCAGATACCGGAACATTTGATATTCTTGCAGCAACAACCCCTGAAAACGTGGAGAAGGTAGCGGAGCTTACCGAAGCAGAAATAAAACGCATAAAAAGCGAACCGCTTACAAATGGTGAAATAGAACGTGCAAAGGTACAGCTCAAAGGCAATTATATTCTTTCGGGCGAGGGCATAAGTTCAAGAATGCAGGCGATAGGAAGAGCTGCACTGTTAGACCGTCCGTTACGCTCACGTGAAGAGATACTTGATAAAATAAACAGTGTAAACAGAGAAAGCATTGCCGAAATAATCGAAACCGTACTTGATGAAAAGACATTAAGTATAGCAGCAGCTGGACCAATAAATAGCATTGATGGACTGTTTTTGGGACTATGATTTTGAATAATCACTCACTCAGCACTTTTGTGCTCACTCGCATACTGATGTATAGTCTCGTTTGTCTAAAAGCACTGACTGAATAATTTTTCAAAACATTATAAATATGAATAAACAGTTAATTATAGGTTTTTTTCAAAAAAGACTTGATTTTTTCTGTGTTTTGTAATATTATATATGTGTACTTGTTTTAGTGAAGGAGGATTATCATGGAATTCAACGAAACTATGAAGATTAAGCTTGAGTTTGATAAATCTCAGGAGGTAAAGGATATAGTGGCTCGTGTGTATGAGGCACTCAAAGTAAAGGGCTACGACCCGATAAGCCAGATTGTGGGCTATATTCTTTCAGACGATCCTACTTACATAACCAGCTATAACGGTGCAAGAGGTTTGATAGCAAAGCTTGAGCGTGACGAGCTTCTTGAAGAGTTTGTTAAAACATATCTTAATAATTTATAAAAACTGTCACAGCACGCAAGTGCTGTGATTTCTTTAGGTAGGATTATGAGCGAATTTATATACAGTGACGATAACAAGCGTTATCATACATGGAACTATCATCTACGCCACAAGTTCGGGTGTAAGGTGATGAAAATAGCACTCAATGCCGGATTCACTTGCCCGAATATCGACGGTAAAAAAGGGTACGGCGGATGTATTTACTGTTCCGAATCAGGCAGCGGCGATTTTGCCGGAAACCCTGCAGACAGCATAATGCAACAGTTTGAGGATGTAAGACTGCGTATGCATAAAAAATGGCACGAGGGCAAATATATGCCGTATTTTCAGGCACATACAAATACATATGCACCGGAAGGTGTCCTGCGTGAAAGGTTTGAGCCGGTACTGCGTCAGCCAAATGTTGTGGGGATAAGCATTGCTACACGTGCTGACTGCTTAAATGATGATGTGGTGGAATATTTACTTGAGCTTCATAAACGTACATATTTAGTAGTAGAATTAGGCCTGCAGTCTGTATTTGACAAAACTGGTGAAAGGATAAACCGATGCCACACCTATGCAGAATTTCTGGAAGGCTATAACAAGCTTAAATCACACGGTATAAATATCTGTGTGCATCTGATTGACGGATTACCGGGCGAAACTGCGGATATGATGATAGAATCAGCACGCCGTGTAGGCGAGCTTGAACCGCATTGCGTGAAACTGCATCTTTTGCATATCTTAAAAGGCACAGTGCTTGCAAAGCAATATGAGAAGGGTGAGATAACCCCGCTTACAAAGGACGAATATGTTGATATAATAGTCCGTCAGCTTGAGGTTATACCGCAGGAGACAGTGATACAACGCCTCACGGGTGACGGAGGAAGAGATGTACTTTTAGCACCGATGTGGAGCCTGAAAAAATTCGAGGTGCTGAATTCAATAGACAAGCTTATGGTAGAACGTGACACATACCAAGGGAAATATAGCAGAATATAGGGATTGCCTGCGGAGGACTATTATGCCTCCCACGCCAACCCCTATATCCTGCAACAATCAGGGAGATAAATATGAAATACAAAACATTTATATTTGATTTGGACGGAACACTTTTGAACACTCTTGACGATTTAGCGGAAAGCGTTAATTATGCTATGAAACAGTGCGGATTTCCAAAACGTACACTTGATGAAATACGCCGTTTTGTGGGAAATGGTGTTAAAAAGCTCATAGAGCGGGCATTGCCGGAGGGAACGGACGAGGCAGAGTTTAATAAGGTACTTGGTGAATTTAAAGAGCATTATTCCCAAAACAGCCGCAACAAAACGGCACCCTATGAGGGTATTATGGAGCTTTTGCATACTCTTAAAGACAATGGTTGTAACCTTGCTATAGTTTCAAACAAGGTGGATTTTGCGGTAAAGGACTTACGCGATGAATTCTTTTCTGACGTAATAGATGTTGCAATAGGTGACAGTGATGCAATACGCACAAAACCTGAACCGGATATGGTGTATAAGGCAATAGACGAGCTTGGTACTGACAGAGATAGCTGCGTTTATATAGGTGACTCTGATGTGGATATAATAACTGCCAAAAACTCCGGAATGGACTGTATCAGTGTAAGCTGGGGATTCCGCTCAAGGTTCGAGCTTGAGAACTGTGGTGCAAAAATGATTGCCGATAAGCCGGAGGATATATTGAAGTTTGTGAAATATAAAAGGTTGCTGTAAGAATTACAGCAACCTTTTTATATACCGCAAATGAGCTTATGTGGGATACGGAGATACAGACTATAAAGGTCATAGAAGAAACAGATTTTCCGTATGACGGCAAAGTAAAAATTACCTTTGAGCCTGAAAGACCGCAGGATTTCACATTGCGTTTGAGAATACCGCACTATTTAGAGAGTGATGTTGATGTATATATTAACGGCGGGCTATATAAAAGAGCAGAACGTGGCACATATATTGAGATATACAGAAACTGGAAAAAGGGCGATTATGTTTCATTTGAGCTTGTGCTTGCGTTTAAAGAACATCTCTATTATGGCGACCATGATGTAGACGGCTATACACGCTGTGCGTACACTTACGGACCGATTTTGTTAACGGTAGTTGGTGAGAAAAACCACGAAAACGGTATTGTAATAAAAGGCACACCGCAGGAGCTTATCGGAAAACTACGTCCGCAGGAGAGACCGTTCTATTTTGATATTGAGGGTGAGGATAACTGCTACGTTGCACCGTATTTTGAGGTAGGAGAAGTAGAATGGCACTGCTATCCGATGTTTCGTGGCCATCATAAGCCTGATGAGCCACCGAAAAAACCTGATTTCGGTGTTCAGGGACGTCCTTGGATAAGAGAATGAAGTGTCACAAATGAACAATAAAAAGTCAAAAATAAACATTGCTATTTTTCTGTGATTGGTTTATTATAGTAATATATACAATGATTTACAACGAGGGATAGCTATGAAAAAATCTAAAACATATTGTAACCCATTATCGGTAGCAGATGTAAAAAGCGGTCGATGGCTTGATACAAGTCTTACAAATACAGATCCACGTGATTTTAACGACTACCGTTCGATATCCGATCCGAGTGTGATATATCACGACGGAAAATGGATAATGTATCCGAGTTACAGTGTTGCCTATGTATCTGAAGATTTTGTGCACTGGAAGCACGTTGATATTGGCGTAAGTGATTTAAGGTATAGTCCGGCGGTCGTGGAGTTCCGTGGAAAATGGTATCTTGCAGGCCACGGAATGACTGAAATGTATGTAGCAGACAGTCCGCTCGGCCCGTTTGAACTGTGCGGTCATATAACCGATGCCAATGGGAACCGCAAGGTTACACTTGACGGATGCTTTCTTGCAGATGGTGACAGATTATATTTCTACTGGTGTGAAATGGAAGACGGTGGCAGTAAAGTTGAATACAGAACCGGTACTGTCGGAGTGGAGCTTGACCCTGAAAAACCGTGGCAGATGCTCGGTGAGCCGGTAAGAATAAATGAATTCAACCCGGAGCAGGTATGGCAGAGAATGGGTGCATATAACCAGAACGAGCGAATGGGCTGGATTGAGGGACAGTGGATGCAAAAGATAGGGGACAGATACTATCTTTTATATTCCGGCTGTGGCACAGAGCACTCTACATATGCAAACGGTGTAATGTATTCTGACGAAGGCCCGTTATCGGGATTTAAACCGCAGAAAAGACACGATCCTTTGACCTCAAAACGTACAGGGCTTATGCGTGGTGCAGGTCACGGATGTATTGTAGAAGGCCCTGATAACACATTGTGGACTTTTTATACCTGTATTTTTAACTATAACCATATGTTTGAGCGAAGAATAGGAATGGACCCGTTAGGTATTGGTGATAACGGTGAGCTTTACTGTGCCGAGGTAACGGAAACACCGCAGTATGCACCGGGTATCAGAAAAAATCCCGAAGCGGGAAATGGTACCGGATGGCTTCCGCTTACGTTTATGCAACGCCCGACGGCGACAAGTCATGCACCGGGACGTGATCCTCTTTATGCATCAGACGAGAGCGTTCTTACATGGTGGCAACCATCTGATGGTGATAATGAACCGGCAATCACATTCCGCCTTGGTGATAAGACGAAATACGAAATTCATTCAGTCCGCATTATATGGCGTGATATAAATATGGAAACACTTGATGGAATATACCCGGGTGCTTTTCAGTACGTGGTAGAATATGCCCCGACACCTGATATGGATAAATGGGATATACTTATTGATGCATCGGAAAATGAAGACGATTTATGCATTGACTACAGAGAAACAGAACCAGTTTTTGCATACTCTGTGCGTTTACGCATACTTGGTGCACCGGAAGGTATTACCCCCGGACTTGTAAGCCTTACAGCATTCGGTAATTGTATAAAGGAGGGTTAAGTCGATGAACTTTAAACCGGAAAAATATCATCTTGGCGATACGTGGCATTATTCGGACGGAGAAAATGTTCATGCATTCTATATGCAGAATATTTCTTTTGATAATACAGAAGAGCCTGAAAGCGGTTCACTCGGTCACGCAATAAGCCGTGATATGATAAACTGGCAGGAGCTCAAGCCTGCAATATTGCGTGGTCAGCCGGATAGCTACGATGAGATGGATTTATGGACAGGCTGTGTTTTTGTTCATAATGGAAAATGGTATCTTTATTATACCGCACGTCCGAAAAACGCACCGCTTGCAAATTCAATTTGTCTTGCGACATCTGATGACGGAATAAACTTTAAAAAGCATCCCGAAAATCCTGTAATAGTGCCTGATGCGCGTTATTATAACAATGCAGAGAACATATCAAATCTTGCAGTTCATTCAAATCACGAGATGTCGCTTGTAGACTGCCGTGATCTGCACGTTGTACGTGATGAGGAAAAGGGTATCTGGTGGGGATTTTTTGCAGTAAGACGTCCGGCAGATGAATGTAGTGAAACATCAGTTATCGGTCTTGCAAAATCAAAAGATTTAATACATTGGGAACAGCTTGAGCCGTGCTTCTGCCCGGATAAATACGGATGTATTGAAACGCCTGATGTTTTTGAAATGAACGGAAAATGGTATATGCTCTGCCTTTCGGGTAATGAATACGGTCAGCGTAACCGTACAGGTGATCCGAACCTCACAGGACGTATTACAATATGGGCAGTTGCTGATAAAGTAGAAGGTCCGTACAGGGAATGTACAGATAATGCACTTCTCGGTGCAATGGATTTTAACGGTATCTGTGCAAAGACATTCCTGCATAATGATAAGCGTTACCTTTTCTACACTGAGGCATTTACTTTGGCTGACGGTGGTATAGAATGTTATCATTCACTGCCAAAAGAAGTTGTTACAGACGATGCTGCAAGACTGCATCTTAAGTGGTTTAAGGGCATTGATGATCTTTATAAAACCGGACAGCAATGCCTGTCAAAAGAGCTTTCCATAGAAAACACAGGGCGTTGGGGAACAATTGCAAAATGGAATTTTGATAAAAATTTGGTAACGGTACATCCGAAGCACGACTACTGTGTGCAGATGTTTGATATATCGGCAAAAAACTGTGTTCTTGAAACGACCATACACCGTGATGACTGCATTGCGGCAGGCTTCATTTTTGATGTTGATGGCGATAATATATTCTGCGATAATAAGATTGCCATGCTTGACTTTAAGGAAAAAGAGGTATGGCTAACCCGTGCACGTAACTTTAAAAAGACTGCGGCAAGGTGTATAAACCTCAAGGGCGACACATTCAGGATTAAAGTGCTGTGTTACGGAAAGACAGTAGAGGTCTATGTAAATGACGAACTTTATGTACATCATCTTTATGAAAGAAAAGGTGGCAAAATTGGTCTTTTTGCAGATATGGGAAAGGTGACATTTAAAGACAGCATTATCAATGTAATTGAATAAACGGAAATCTTTATTAAAATCACATCGAATGATGTGATTTTTCAGACTGTCGAAAAAGTCCAGAAAAGTCTGGGCTTTTTCTTCGTTTTATGGTATAATATCCTTGGGTGATGAAATATGATGCAAAAAGGATATGAAAACAGATATCAAATAGAGATGATAAGTATAGAGGACTTG
>JAFQJD010000031.1 GCA_017415105.1 Clostridia bacterium
AAAATTGTTGCAAAATTTCCGAATGTATGGTATAATACAAGTTAATTATGGAATAATTTACTGAAAGGAGATACGGAAATGGCAGAGAAAAAGAAAAAAGTATTGACATATAACGGAAAACCACTCTTGAGATGCGGAAACAGATTATATTACGGAAATCTGGAAGATAAGCTGATTCTTGTACTTGATATCACAAAGACAAAGAAGGTAAAAGGTCTTGAGGTTGCATCTGAGGTGCTTGTTCAGGTAATGGACAACACAGGCGAGCTTGGCAAGGGTCAGGTATTCAGAAAGGCTACACGTGAGGATTTATACAAGGCACTCGATATTGGCGAGTGGTGGTTAAAGGATGCAATAAAGCAGTTTGCATAATCCGGCTTGTGCTTTTGTCGCAGACCACTTCGTTCTGCATCCAAAATCCCGCAACCGTAAACGATTTAAACATAGTGAAATAAAGAACAGTGTTGCTTTGCAACACTGTTCTTTTACATTCGCACACTCTCGCCGTTTTCTGCAAGATATTTCTTTAAATCCATTATTTCTATTTCCTTAAAATGGAACAGGCTTGCCGCAAGCACCGCATCGGCTTTACCGTCGGTAAAGGCATCAAGGAAATGTTTCATAGTACCTGCACCGCCCGATGCAATAACGGGAATTTTAACACTTTCCGATACCGCACGTGTAAGCTCTAAATCATAGCCTGCCTTTGTTCCGTCGCAGTCCATACTTGTGAGCAGGATTTCGCCGGCACCAAGCTCCTCTGCTTGTTTTGCCCATTTAAGAGCATCAATACCGGTATTTACACGTCCGCCGTTGAGGTAAACCTCCCAGCCTGTGCCGTCTGCCTTGCGTTTTGCATCAATTGCACATACAACGCACTGGGAGCCGAATTTCTTTGCCGCATCCCTGATGAGTTCGGGGTTCTTGATTGCCGCACTGTTTACAGATACCTTGTCAGCCCCTGCATTGAGGATTGTACGAAAATCCTCAACGGTACGAATTCCACCCCCAACGGTAAATGGAATAAACACGCACTCGGCAACCTTTTTAACCATATCAACAACGGTATTTCTTGCATCGCTTGATGCTGTTATATCAAGAAACACCAGTTCGTCTGCTCCTGCCTTATCATAAGCGGCAGCACACGCAACCGGATCTCCGGCATCTATCAGATTAACAAAATTTACGCCCTTTACCACACGACCGTCCTTGACGTCAAGGCATGGGATTATTCTTTTTGCGTACATATCTTTTCCCCTCCATTACAGACTGATGAATTTTTTGAGTATTGCAAGTCCTGCCTCGCCGCTCTTTTCGGGGTGGAACTGTACGGCAAAGATGTTGCCTTTTTCAATACTCACTGCAAGCTCTTCGCCGTAGGTGGTATAAGATGAAATTATATCCTTATCCTCCGGCTCAATGTAATATGAGTGAACAAAATACATAAACTCACCCGTATCGGGCAAAATCCTGCTCGCTTTTGCAGATTTTAAATTATTCCAGCCCATATGCGGAATTTTAAGTCCGCAGTCGGGGATTTTAACGACTTTGCCGCTGAAAACACCAAGTCCCGCTACATCAGGACTTTCCTCGCTCTCATCAAATAAAAGATGAAGTCCAAGGCATACACCCAAAAACGGACGGCTTCCGTCAGCAGCTTGTCTGACAGTTTCAAAAAGACCGCTTTTTCTTATGCAGTCCATTGCATCGCCGAATGAGCCTACACCCGGCAGTATTACGTGGTCGGCGTTAAGGATAGTTTCCTTGTCGCTTGTTATAACTGATTCTGCACCTAAAAAGTCAAGTGCATTTTTTACACTGTGCAGATTTCCTGCACCGTAATCTATTATTGCAATCATTGTTATTTTCCTTTTCACTTTAATATTCTATATTCTAACATACTATTGAGCATAATTCAATTAAAAAATAAATTTTTTTCTAAAAAACTCTTTTTTTTTGACAGCAAATGTGATATACTGATTAGTAATGATTTTAAGAGGAGTAACATTCAAATGAAAAAGGTTGGGTTTGATAACGAAAAATATCTGAAAACGCAATCGGAGCAGATACGCAAACGTATTGCGGAGTTTGGCGGCAAGCTTTATCTTGAGTTTGGCGGCAAGCTTTTTGACGACTATCACGCGGCACGTGTTCTTCCGGGCTTCGAGCCGGACAGCAAGATGCGAATGCTTCAGCAGTTAAAGGACGAGGTAGAAATAGTAATAACTATAAATTCGGCAGATATCGAATCGAATAAAATGCGTGGTGACCTTGGTATTCCGTATGATGAGGATGTGTTAAGACTTATAGACACATTCCGCGAGCTTGGTCTTTTTGTTGGCAGTGTTGTACTTACGAGATACAATTCACAGCCTGCGGCAAACACATTCCTAAAACAGCTTACTGCACTTGGGATACGTTGCTACTGCCATTACCCGATAGAGGGCTATCCGTCAGACGTTGCACATATCGTAAGTGAGGACGGATTCGGAAAGAATGAATATATCGAAACAAGCCGTTCTCTTATCGTTGTAACGGCACCCGGCCCCGGAAGCGGTAAAATGGCGACTTGTTTAAGTCAGCTTTATCACGACTATAAGCGTGGAGTAACAGCCGGCTATGCAAAGTTTGAAACATTCCCGATATGGAATATTCCGCTCAAGCATCCGGTAAACCTCGCATATGAGGCGGCAACCGCAGATTTGAATGATGTTAATATGATAGACCCGTTCCACCTTGAGGCATACGGCAAAACTGCGGTTAACTATAACCGTGACGTTGAGATTTTCCCTGTTTTGAGTGCAACATTCAAGAAAATTCAGGGTGAGTGTCCGTATAAATCACCGACGGATATGGGCGTTAATATGGCAGGAAACTGCATCATTGACGATGATGTATGCTGTGAAGCGTCAAAGATGGAGATACTTCGCCGTTATTATGCTGCAGGTGTTAAGAGGTATAAGAACCAGTCAGATGACGACGGTGAAATACGCAAGCTTGAGCTTCTGATGAACCAGTCGGGAATAACATCTGATATATGTCCGGCAGTGTCCGCATCACTTTTAAAGGCTGAAACAACCGGTGCACCGGCGGCGGCTATGGTATTGCCTGACGGACGTGTCGTTACAGGTAAAACATCAACAACACTGGGAGCTGCTGCTGCACTTATCCTTAATGCATTAAAGGCACTTGGCGATATAGATGATGATTTACATCTCATTTCGGCTGATATATTAGAGCCGATATGCGAGCTCAAAACACAGTATTTAAAACATAAGAACCCAAGACTTCATATTGAAGAGGTGCTTTTAGCTCTTACAGTTTCAGCACTTACTGACCCGATTGCAGACCTTGCAACCAAACAGCTTTCAAAGCTTGCAGGTTCGGATGCACATTTCTCTGTTATAATAAGTGCGGAGGATGAAAAGAATTTGCGTCGGCTCGGCATAAACGTAAGCTGTGAGCCGAAATATGAAAACAAACAGCTTTATCACAGAAACGGATAATAAGGATAAAGGGATGTAAAAGATGCTTTTTTACACCCCTTTTTAATGAGGAAAATTATGGGAAGTATAGCAAAGGATTTTACAAAAGGAAATATACCAAAACAACTGTTGTGGTTCACGCTGCCGTTTATGGCATCAAACGCATTGCAGGTACTCTACAGCACAATTGATATGATGATTGTGGGACAGTATGTCGGCACTGCGGGACTTTCTGCGGTGGCACAGAGCAGTCTGATAGTGAATTTTGCTGTAATGATGTGTCTTGGTGTATCAAATGCCGGACAGGTGCTTGTCGCACAGGCGATAGGTGCGGGGAAACGGGGTAAGCTAAGCTCTATTATCGGCACACTGTTTTGCATTTTAATGATAATGGCAGTTGCCTTTACGTGTATATTCCTTGTATTAAGGACAGGTATCCTTAACCTTATGCACGCACCGGAAGAATCATATGAGATGGCTATGGACTATCTTATCATCTGTGCCGGCGGTCTTGTTTTTACTGCAGGCTATAATATGGTGTCGGCCGTACTGCGTGGTATGGGCGATTCAAAAAGACCGCTTCTGTTTATAGTTATAGCATCTGTAATTAACCTTGTGCTTGATTTTCTGTTTACGGGCTTGTTCGGCTGGGGTGTTGCAGGTGCGGCGTGGGCTACGGTAATCGGTCAGGCGGCATCGTTCTTGTTCTCTGTTTATTACCTTTATAAGAATAAAAAGGCATTTGGGTTCGATTTCAGAAAGGAAAGCTTTAAAATCGACAAAAACTATGCACGAATGATTGTAAGCCTCGGCACACCTATGGCAATCCAGTCGGGGTGTATAAATCTGTCAATGCTGTTTGTAAATTCGATTATAAATCAAGTCGGTGTTGTTGCATCGGCAACCTTTGGTGTCGGCGTGAGGATTGACGATATAGCGAACAAAATCTCGCAGGGCATACAGTATGCCGCAATGCCGATGATAAGTCAGAATATCGGAGCCGGCGAGAAAAAACGTGCGAAGAAAATTGTATACTGGGCACTCCTTTATTCGGGAATACTTACGGTACTGTTTATGACACTATACATATGCTTCGGGAAACAACTGTTTATGATATTCTCTGATGATGTGGCGGTGCACGAAATGTCAAAAACCTTTATAAAAGCAATTTTGTGGATGTTCCCGGCATTTGCTGTTATGCGTGGAAGCGGTGCGTTCATTCAGGGTATTGGAAACGCAAAGCTCTGTATGGTGCTTGCGATGCTTGACGGTGTAATTTTAAGAATAGGTCTGAGCTGGATGTTCGGAATTGCGTTTGGCTGGGGGTTTTACGGTTTTGTGCTCGGCTATGCATTGGCACCCTACGGCTATGCAATTCCGAGTATGTTCTACTTCCTCGCCCGAAAATGGGAAAAACGCAAAACCCTTGCGGATGGCTTGTAATAACAAAAAGTGGCTTCACAATAGCCACTTTTTTAGTCTCTGAATTCAAATAATTTTACTAACGGAATTTTTAATGCATCTGCGATGTCAATCAAGGTATCAAGAGTGCAGGATGTTACGGCTGTTTCGATTTTTTGCATATATGTTCTGCTGATACCGCATCTCTCGGCAAGCTGTATCTGGGTTAGCCCTTGCTCTTTCCTGTAATGCAATATATTCAGACCTATGCCAAGCCATATATCAAAATGTTTGTTTTTCATCCAACATCACCTCTAATATATTATAGCTGTGATATTTTATTTTATCGACAATCAAATGTTTCTCAAAAGAGAATAAAATGATTGCATTAAGCACATAAATGTGATATAATGCAATCAAAATGGTTGCATTTGGGGTGGTTTTGTTGGTAAAAAGGTGTTGTTTTGCAGGGCATAGTGAACTTACCGATAAGGATAAAATATATAAAAATGTATCAATCCTTATTGAAAAGCTTATTACAGAAGAAAATGTGTCACACTTTCGTGTCGGAAATTACGGCGATTTTGACTTTCTTTGTGCAAGGGCAGTGCGAAGCTTAAAAGACAAATATCCTCATATACAGCTTGATTTGATTATCCCATATATTACAGCAGGAATAAGAGATTTAAAATTATATTATGCTGAAAACTACGACACAATAACTATAGCTGAAATTCCCCAAAACACACCAAAAAGATTCTACATATCAAAATGCAACGAATATATGGTGAAATCTTCGGATTTTTTAATTTGCTACATTAAAAACAGCTATGGCGGTGCAAGACAAACCCTTACATATGCAAAAAGGAAAAAGCATATAAAAATATTCAATCTGGCAGAAATGTAAATGAGCATTATTCCAAAAAATTCTTTACATAAAAAATCCCTTGTTGCACACAATAGAATTGTAAATTTAAACAAAAGGAGCAAATCATATATGAAAGCAACAGGAATTGTAAGAAGAATAGATGATCTGGGAAGAGTTGTAATCCCAAAGGAAATACGCCGTACAATGAGAATCCGTGAGGGAGACCCGTTGGAAATATTTACCGAAAAGGACGGCGAGGTAATATTTAAAAAGTATTCACCCATAGGCGAGCTTGGCGATTTTGCAACAAACTATGTTGAAACACTTGCAAAAGCAAGCGGACACGGTGCCTGCATAACCGACCGTGACAACGTAATTGCAGTTTCAGGACTTCCGAAAAAGGAGCTTATGGAAAAACGTGTTTCACACGAGCTTGACAGCATTATGAACGACAAGGTAACAGTAACCTACGAATCAGGCAAGGTTGTATCAATTGCCGACGGTAACGACAAGTACAATGCAGGCGTTGTTGTTCCGATAATTTCGGAGGGTGACACAATCGGCTCGGTTGTATTTGTTATGAAAGAGGGCGAAAAGCCGTCAGCAGTTGAGGGTAAGCTTGCAGAAACGGCGGCAGGGTTCTTGGGAAAACACATGGAAGGCTAAAAAGGACTGCTTATTTTGGCGTAGCCACAAAAGACATAGCTGAATCAGGCTATGTCTTTTTGATTTTCCTGTCCAACTATATAATATGATTAAATTAAATAATAAAACGCCACAAAAATTGTCGAATTTGACATCACAAAACGATTGAAAAAATGTCAAAAAAATGATATAATCATATTATGAGTAATCAAACTATATGATTAAAAGGAGATATACAATGACCAATAACAATTTTCAGGAAATAGCAACGGATGCAACACCTACAGTAGGTAAGCTCAGCGTAATCAGTATGAAGGGCTGTGAGGAGTTTACAGCAAAAATAGACTGGTATCTTCGTCAGATGCGTGGCGATGAGGGTGTAGAAACATACGTAACCCATGTTACTTGCCCCAGATTCGGAACAGGTGAGGGTAAGGGAGTAATTGACGAAACTGTAAGAGGTCATGATGTATATATTATCTGTGACTGTTTTAACTACGGCGTTACATACAAAATGTACGGTGTGGAAAACCATATGAGCCCTGACGATCACTATCAGGATCTTAAGAGAATTATAGCAGCTATGGGCGGTAAGGCAAGACGTGTAACAGTTGTTATGCCGATGCTCTATGAGGGCAGACAGCACAGAAGAAGCGGACGTGAGTCACTTGATGCAGCACTTATGCTTCAGGAGCTTTCAGGAATGGGTGTTAAGAATGTTATCACATTCGATGCACACGACCCAAGAATTGCAAATGCTGTTCCGCTATCAGGCTTTGATGATGTTCAGCCGACATATCAGATGATAAAGGCACTCGTCAGAGCAGTACCCGATGTTAAGCTTAATAAGTTTGACACAGTTGTAATCTCACCCGACGAGGGCGGTATGCAGAGATGTATGTACTACAGTGCAGTGCTTGAGCTTGACCTTGGTATGTTCTATAAACGCCGTGACTATTCAAGAGTTGAAAACGGCAAGAACCCGATTGTTGCACACGAGTATCTCGGCCGTGATGTTGACGGTAAGGATGTAATCATCGTTGACGATATGATTTCATCAGGCGAGTCAATGATAGACGTTGCAACAAAGCTCAAGAATAACGGTGCAAAGAGAATATTCGTATTCACATCATTCGGTCTTTTCGTAAACGGCCTTGAGGTGTTTGACAAGGCTTATGAGGATGGCGTTATTGATAAGATTTTCACAACAAACCTTATCTACAGAAACCCCGGTCTTGCAGAAAGAGAATGGCATTACGAGGTTGATATGTCAAAATATGTATCACTCCTTATTGATACACTTAATCATGACGAAACAATTTCACATCTCTTGAATCCTGTAACAAAGATACAGAACCTCATAGAGAAAATGGGAAATAAATAATTTACAGTTTTTTAATAATTGCATATTGATTTTTTCCTCTGTTAGTGTTATTATATAATAGTTGAACGCAGAGGCGGAAAAATTCTGCTGCTGTTGAGTATAACAGCAGCATTTACTTTGAAAGGATGAAAAAGAAATGGCAAAGAAAAAAGACGTTAGTGTAATTATAATGGTTCTTGTAATCATTGCAGTTGCTGTATTGGGTGCATTTGCAATAGCTCCCACAGTAAAGGACATTGTTGCACAGAAAGAATCTGCACAGCTTGCAGAGCGTATGCAGAACGGCACAGCAACAGCAGCGGACCTTGCAAACAGCGAAGGTATGAAGTTTGACGAATTTCTTGCAAAGTATGAGCTTAAAGCTGATGATGTCAAGGAAGACACAAACATGACAGAGTTTATGGAAAAGCTTACACTTAAGAACTACTGTACTTTTGCGGGCGTAGAGTATTCAGACGAGAAGCTTGAGGAGTACAAGGCAGTCTATGAGGCAGCCGAGGAAGAGGCAACAGAGGGCGAAGAAAAGAAAGAAAAGGTTGAGCTCACTGCTGATACAACAGATATGGAAGCAAAGTACGGTTTTGCACAGTATCTGTATGCACTGCAGCAGGAGGAAATGAACGGTCCCGTAGAGGTTGACCCTGAAGCTGAAGCAGAGGCAGAGGCAGAATAAATAAGGAGGTAGTCTGGAATGGATAACGAGAAGCTAAATAACGAAGAACTTGAAGTTACAGAGGAAACTGCAGAGGTAGCAGAGGAAACAACAGAAGAGGTTGTTAAGGATGTTGCAGTTGAGGAAGTAGCAGAAGAAACAGTCCCCGAGGCAACAGAGGAAACAGAAGCAGTTGAAGAAGTTGCCGATGAGGTTGAAGAAATCGAAGCAGAAGCAACTGAAGAAGAGGTTGAAGAAATCGCAGAAGTTGCAGAGGACGAAGCAGATGAGGAGAACGATGTTACTATTGTTCAGATCTGGCAGTGCCCCAAATGCGAAACTGTATGCGACGAGGAAGTTTGTACAGTATGCGGTGAGCAGTGTGAGTTAATTGAAATCGAGGCAACAGCAGGCGAAATCACAGAGGGTCCGGTTAAGCATATCGGTGCAATCGCAGGCGGTATCGCGGCTATTGTTATTGCTTTGGCAGCAATTCTCTGGTACTTTGGTGTAATTAACCCGTACGAGATTGGCTATGTTGATGTAACAGGCACAAACCTTGCTACAGCAGCAGACCAGAGCGGACTTTCAATAAGCGAATACAAGAAGATAAACGGTTTACCGTGGCTTATGTCCAAGTACACAAATGAGAACGCAGTAAAGAATAATGTAAAGGTAAAGACAACTATTGCACAGAGCGGTATGACCTTTGAGGATTTCAAGGAATACTACGGCTGGGGTGATAATGTAACAGAAAACTCAACTGTCGGTAAGGCTCTTGGCGAAACAAAGCTTTCAGTAATTCTTGGTGTAAAGGATGTTGAAGAAGAAATCGCAAACCAGACCTTGACATCATTCAGAGAGTTCTACGGCTTTGGTGAGGATGTAACTCTTGACACACTCTATAAGGATGTAAGAGTTGCTATTGATAAAAAGACAAGAGAAAACCGTATAGAGCAGGAGAAGGAAGCAGAAAAGGCTGACGAAGAACCCGCAGAAGAGGAAGCTACAGCAGAAACAGCTGAAGAACCTGAAGCAGAGGAAGCAAACGAGGAAGAGGCTGAATAATCAGCATTGCAAAATAAACAAGGAGGTGCCATAATGAGCGAGGAATTACTTGAAAAGCAGGAAACCGCAGAAGAGGCTGTTGAGCAGGAAAATGTGGTTGTTCCGGAAACGGAAGAAGAAAATTCTGAGGAAAAAGGCAAGCGTTCATTGTGGATAGTGGTTCCGATAATTGTTGCTGTGGTTGTAGCAGTAGGTGCACTTGCGGTAATGGGACTGCGTGCAATGGGTGTCATAAACCCGTACGAAAAGGACTACATTGACGTAACCGGCAGAACTGCGGCGGATATCGCTAAGGAAAAGAACTACAAATACGAAAAGTTCCTCAAGGAATACGGCTTGCCGGATGATATGCCAAAAAGCACATCAGAGCGTGCAGTGTTCTACAATATTCCGGTAAAGAAATATGTTGAGAAAACACCCGGCATAGAAAGTTTTGAGCAATTAAAGGCTGATATGGGCTGGGATGACACAATCACCGAGGATACCACTATGGGTGAGGCACTTGACGTTACAAAGCTTTCGTATTATGTGGGAGAAGAGCAGTTAGAACGCTTTAAGGCACTTTACGGATTAAGCGATGAGGTGACCGGTGACACTCTTTACGGAGAGGTCAGAAATATAGTAGACACAAAGGAACAGGAGTTCTATCAGGCAGAGCTTGCACAGGCACAGGCAGAAGCGGAGGCACAGGCACAGGCAACCGCAACTGCAATGCCGACAGCTACACCTGTTGTCGCACAGTAAGGAATTAAACGGAGGAGTTTTCCTCCGTTTTTTTATGAAATATTGTATTTTGTGTTGACCGCAAACGGTATTTGTGATAAAATTATAATGTATAATGTAAAAAAGAAAGGGGTGTGCAGGATATGGAACTCAATATTTCCGATGGTGCGAGAAAAGTTCTCCGTCGTCTTAATTCGGCAGGGTTTTCGGCGTATGTTGCCGGCGGTGCCGTACGTGACCTTATAATGGGCAAAATACCGCACGATTATGATATTGCAACCAATGCACGCCCGCAGGATATAAAAGCACTTTTCGCAAAGACCATTGACACAGGGATAGAACACGGAACAGTAACAGTAATCGAAAACAAAATAGGATACGAAATAACAACATTCCGCCGTGACGGTGTGTATAACGACAGCCGTCATCCCGATGATGTTATATATGTAAACGACCCGAGAACTGATTGCCTTCGCCGTGATTTTACAATCAACGCAATGATGTACAACCCCGATTCAGGAGTTCTTGACTTTTTCTGTGGCAAACGTGATATAAAGCAGGGCATAATACGGTGTGTCGGCAATGCTGAAGCCCGTTTTAGGGAGGATGCATTGCGTATGCTTCGTGCGGTGAGGTTCAAAGCGCAGCTTGGTTTTGTGTTTGAGGATAAAACAGCACAGGCGATAAAGAAATGTGCAGTGCTTATCAAAAAGGTAAGCCGTGAACGCATCCTTGAAGAGCTTAATAAGATACTTTTGTCAGATAACCCCGATGCAATCCGTGACCTCCACGAGCTCGGATTGTTGAAATTCATACTGCCTGAGGTCGAAAGATGCTTTGGCGAACAGCAGAGAAATAAATATCATATATATGATGTGGGTGAGCATATAATGCACGCAGTGAAGAACACGCCGGACGACCTTATTCTGCGTTGGGCGGCACTGTTGCATGACACAGGCAAGCCGTGTTGTTCATCAGTTGATGCACAGGGGGTAATCCATTTCTACGGTCATCACCGTGAAAGCCGCAGGATTGCAGTTGACATACTGCACAGACTGCATATGGATTCAGCATCAATAAAGGACATCTCGCTGCTTGTCGAAAACCACGACTACCGTGTTGAAGCGAATTTCACTGCAGTAAAGCGGATGATGTCAAAAACGGGTGCGGAGCTGTTTGAAAAACTACTGATTTTGCAACGTGCCGATAATATGGCGAAAAACCCGAAGCATCTGCCCGAGAAATTGCGTCGCATAAACGGCGGACTTGATATTTACCGTGCAGTTATTGCCGCAAAACAACCCTATCGCATATCAGACCTCGTTGTAAACGGCAGAGATTTGATGAGTTTGGGTTACCGTCAGGGTAAGGAAATAGGCGATGCTCTGAAGGCTCTGCTTGACGAGGTTATAATAAAGCCCGAACTCAATAACCGTTTGTATCTTATGAAACGTGCCAAAGAAATGCGAGGCAGAAACAAATGAGTAAGTATATAGATTTAACAAAAATCCTCACAAAACTGCCCGACTATGTATTTGACTATATAGAGGTGGCATACGACGGCGAAAGTGTCAATACGCAGATTGGCTACAGCATAGACATCAAAACATTCTTTGACTACCTTATAAAGTTCAAATTCGGTAAGAGTATAACTCCCGAACAGGTTACAGCAGATATGCTCAATGAAGTAACCCTGCGTGACCTGAACGGATTTAAGGCATATCTCAGAGAGTATGAGAGTGAGTACGTGAGTGCATCAGGCAGAGTGATAAAGCGGATAAGAACTAACAACGAATATGGCATAAACCGTAAGCTTTCCGGAATACGCGGTCTGTTTTTGTATCTGTATAAAAATGATTATATCGACCATAATGTAACAGACAAGCTGGATTTTAAAAAGCTTCATCAGAAAATGAAGCGACCGCTTAATACGAATGATGTTATGAGCCTTATAAATGTGATTTATAACGGCGAGGACTATTTTGAAGGCCGTAACCGTGCATCATACCTTAACAGAAAACAACGTGATATAGCTCTGTTTACGGCGTATCTTGGCACAGGCTGCCGTGTATCGGAGCTTGTAAATCTTAACATAACTGACGTCGATTTTGAAACATCGTCGTTTCTCATCACCCGAAAGGGCGGTGACCGTCAGGAGATATTTATGCCGATACAGGTCGAAAACGAGATGCTGAAATACGTTGAAGAACGTCTGGCGGATGAGGAAACAAAGGATACTGACCCGTTGTTTATAAGCCGTAACAAAAAACGGATACTACCGCAGACAGTCGAAAAAAATCTTAAAAACTATTGCCGTGCGGCGGGCATAACCGATCCCGAAAAAATGCATCCGCACGCATTAAGACGTACATTTGCGTGTAACCTCATAGCAGACGGTGTTGACATAAAAATGGTTGCCGAGCTTATGGGACACAAGAACATCGAAGTAACTCACAGATATTACACACAGTATGCTGCAGAGCGACGCAAGCAGGTTATGCGTTCGCTTGATATAACAGGCAGAAAGGATAATGAAAATGGATAATACTAACCATCCGGAGGGAAAAGTTACTATAAACGACAGGGCAGTCAAGCAGATTGCGGCATATGCCGCCTGCGGATGTAATGGCGTTGCACAAATGAGCGAAAAAACAAAAGCCGGTGAAGCCGCAAAATTTGTTGCAGGCAAAGCCGATACTTCGGGAGTGTATATAACAAAGACAAAAGCAGGTATTGTGCTTGATTTGTACATTGCGTGTGTGCACGGTGCCGACACAAAAGCATTGTCGGATGAGATAAAAAAGGCAGTGACGGACGCATTTCCGTTCACGGGTATAAAGGTAAAGGACGTAGTTGTACATATAAACGATGTCAGATAATAACGGACGGTGACTTGCAATGGGACTTGATAAATCCATACAGTATCTCAAGGGCGTAGGCGAAAAACGTGCCGAACTGTTCAGTAAAAAAGGAATAAAGACTGTAGAGGACCTGTTATATTTTTTTCCACGGACACACGAGGACAGAAGTGTTATAAAACCAATCGCACAGTGTGCCGAGGGTGAAACGGTATGTATAAATGTAACCGCATATCAGGACCCGCAGGACAGATACGTAAGACGTAATATGCTTATTACGTCTTTAGTTGTATTTGATGATTCGGGTATGATGAATATTGTATGGTATAATAATAAGTACATAAAGAACAACATCAAAGCCGGTCAAAAGTACGTATTCTTCGGTACTGTCACAAGGAGCAAGCAGGGCAGAGTTCAGATAGTTGCACCTGTTTTTGAAAAACAGGGCAATGAGCGGTTTACGGGCAAGATTGTGCCGATTTATCCGCTTACGGCAAACCTTTCTCAAAAGATTGTGCAGACAACTATGGAAACTGCACTCAAAGAAGCCGGCAGACTTACTGAGTATATCCCTGAAAAGCTTCGTGAAAAATATATGATAGCTGAGCTTAATTTTTCGATGCAGAATATACATTTCCCTGCCGATTCTGAAAGCTATAACATTGCACGTACACGTTTTGTGTTTGAAGAACTGCTTGTGCTCCAGCTTGCATTACGTGAACGCAGGAAAGAGAACGAAGATAATGTCGGCAGAAAATTTGAGGATGTCAAATGCATAAGGGAACTGACGGATTCTATGCCGTTTGAGCTTACAGGTGCACAGAAGCGTACAATTAACGAAATCTGCCGTGACTGTATGTCGGGCAGACAAATGAACCGCCTTGTTCAGGGCGATGTCGGTTCGGGCAAAACTGCGGTTGCCGCAGCTGCTATTTTTATGGCGGTCAGGAATGGGTATCAGGCGGCGATGATGGCACCGACTGAGATTCTGGCACAGCAGCACGCAGATTCACTTGGTGAGCTGTTTGGTAAGCACGGCATAAAAACTGTATTCTTATCGGGAAGCACAAAAGCAAAAGAAAAACGCGAAATTTTAGAAAAAATCGCAACCGGCGAAGTGCAGGTCGTAATAGGTACGCACGCCCTTATACAGGGGACGGTTGAGTTTAAAAACCTCGGTTTTGTGGTAGCTGATGAACAACACCGTTTCGGTGTTGAACAGCGTGCAAAGCTTATGGCAAAGGGTGAGAATCCGCATATGCTTATTATGTCCGCAACCCCGATACCGAGAACACTTGCACTTATCCTTTACGGCGACCTTGATATTTCCATAATTGACGAGCTTCCGCCGGGTAGAAAACCGGTCAAAACATATTCGGTAAAGGAAAATATGCGTAAACGAGTGTATGATTTTATTGCCGAAAACATAAAAAAAGGGATGCAGGCGTATGTTGTATGTCCGCTTGTTGCCGAAACGGAAAAGAGTGACCTTGAAAATGCCGAGGAGCTTGCAAAAAAGCTTGCACAAAGCTATCCGGATATAAAAGTCGGACTTATGCACGGCAAAATGAAACCGAAAGAAAAGGACGAAACGATGTCAAAATTCGTATCGGGTGAGATTGATTTACTTGTTGCAACAACTGTTATTGAGGTCGGTGTTAACGTACCGAACGCAAATGTTATGGCAATAGAAAACTCTGAGCGGTTCGGACTCTCGCAGCTACATCAGCTTCGCGGCCGTATCGGCAGAGGCGGTGAACAGGCACATTGTATTCTGATAACGGATGCCGATAACGAAACAACAAAAAAACGAATGGACACTATGTGTCAGTCAAATGACGGATTTTATATAAGTGAGCAGGACTTAAAACTTCGTGGTCCGGGCGACTTTTTCGGAACACGTCAGCACGGGCTGCCGGAAATGCGTATTGCAAATCTCTTTGAGGATAAAGATATTTTAAAGCTTTCGCAGGAGGCGGCAAAAGAGGTTGCAGAAAAAGGACTCGACAGCTATCCGCTTTTAAAAAAGCGTTGTGAGGCGTTACTTTCCGAGGATATCGTTATGAACTAAAAAATTCAAAAAGCAATTGACAAATTCCAAAAAGTACAAGTTATATTTTTTCTCCTTATGCAAATGCTATAATCGGGAAATGAAAGTTCCTATAATTCAAAAGGAGGAAAAGTAAAATGTCAAAGAAGTCAAAGAACGAAGCAATGAATCAGTTCAAGATGGAAGCAGCTCGTGAGGTAGGAGTAGACCTCAGCCAGAACTATAATGGCGACATCACATCAAAGCAGGCAGGCTCTGTCGGCGGTCAGATGGTTAAGAAGATGATCGAGGATTACGAGAACAAGATGAAATAAATTCATCGCATAAAAGATGCCGAAAAACGTTATCGGCATCTTTTTATGTACAAAAAAGCTCAATAAATTTTGTGAAAATTGACTATTAATGAACAATTTGCACAGAGTTGTAAAAAACGAAAAAAAAGTGTTGACAAAGGATGAATGATGTGGTAAACTAATATAGCTGTCGCGGTTGGCGGCAGGATGTACATTGAAAAATGAACAGTGTGAGTTCTTGAAGTGTAGAATTAATAAGATGCACAATCAATTACTAATGA
>JAFQJD010000032.1 GCA_017415105.1 Clostridia bacterium
AAATTCCAATTTATCTATTCAATCCTCTATAAACCCTGTATTTTCAAGGCATATCGCCTATTAAATGTTCAAACCTTATGTATTTTCCCTTGTTTTTGCCCTTATGAGCCGAAACAAGGGAAATTTTTATTCTCCGCCGATTACCTTATCCAGCAGTCTTGCGGAAGTACGCTTCGCTTCCCTTGTAGCGTGAGCGTAAATGTTCATTGTGGTACTGACATCAGCGTGTCCGAGAAGTTCCTGCACATCTTTAGGTGCTGCACCGTTTGAAAGCAGATTGCTTGTATAGGTGTGTCTGAGCATATGAAAGTGGAAATCCTCCAATCCCTCCACCTTTTTTCTCGCTGTCCTGCACATAATCCCCACCGTACTCGGTGCTTCAAATGCCCCATCAGGTCTAAGGCAGACAAAGGATAATTCCTTGTACCCCTCTGGGACTTCCTCCGACCTCGGCAGACTGTAAACCTCATAATAGGTGCGGTCTTTTTCTTTGACCTCCAAATAGTAATTAAGGCTGTACAGTTCCCCGTATCGAAAACGGTTTTTGTGCTGTTCTGTTTTCGCAGTTTTCAGGATTGCGGCAAGCGTATCGCAAAAGTCCACGGTGCGGATTTTTTTACGCTTTGTTGCCCCTATTTCTGTTTTGTGCCTTGCCCCGTTGTAACGCATACTGCGGCGTACTGTCAGATATTGTTCTTCAAGGTTAATGTCCTGCCAAGTCAGACCACAGACCTCTCCAATACGCAAACCTGTATAATAGGCTATCTGTATAGGAAGAAGTGCAGGATTGTTTTTCTTTTTCAGGAAGTCCTCTAATCTCTGATACTGTTCGTAGCTGAGCGTTGGTGTGGAGGCAGTTTCTCCGTCCTCGTCCGAGAACAGTTCGCATTCTTCTTTCTTTCCTCGCCATACCACATACTGCATCGGGTTAAAGGTTATCAGTCTTTTCGGGAATACCGCAAAACGGAACGCCCCTTGTAAAACAGCCGAAAACAATCGGAGATACCCTTTGCTGAGTGCCTTTGCGGTTGTACCGTCAGGATTTGTACCGCCAAAGCTGAGAAAGTCTATATACGCCTGTAAATGGTCGGCGGTTACGGTTTTCAGCTTTCGGTTTCCTATCGGGTGCTGTTTGATACGGTTGACCGTTCCCTGATAGGACATTACCGTACCATTGCTGAGATTGCCGGGTTTCAGTTCTTCCTCCACCCACAGATCGAGCAGCATACCAACTGTGATGTTTTCAGACTTCGCAACGAATTTCTTTTCCTCATAGTCAGCGATTGCTTTTCTGAGCAGGGCTTCTGTTTCAGACTTGCTTTCTGTTCCCACAAACTCTTTCTGTACTTTTCTGCCGCTTTCATCTTCGATATAGAAGCGTGCGTACCACTTTTTACCTTTTTTTCTTACAGAACCTTTTGCCATAGATAAATTTCTCCTTTCTATCCGTGGCAATCGGGACTGTGACATATGGTGTGCGTAAAGTAATAGTGTCACTTATGCCGATGAATGTCAATCGGCATTTTCACTTGTCAAAGTGCCACGGAATTTTTCTTTTTCAGCAACCCTTTCTTCGGCTGCTGTCACTATCCCGAACAGGTCGCCCATCTTTACAGCGGTGCGTCCCTCATCGTAGATATGTAAAATCCCATCTAAAAACTGCTTCATATTCTCGATAGGAAGTTCCATTTCTTTACGGTAAACCCTTTCCATAATCGCCCCTGACTCAATCGCATAGCGGCGTAAGGACTGCTTTAAGCCCTCGTCCTCCGCTACACGGTCAACCTCAGCCATTGCGTCTGCAAAGTGATAAGTCATAACCGTATAGAGGTCAATCATCTTTCCGAGGAATGTGGTAAGCAGTTGTTGGTGCGGTTCTCCCTTTACCACAGAAGAAACCGTATCAAGATATTTTTTGATATGTTCCTCCATATCCCTTGCACATAAAGTGCGGCTGTCATATTCCTTATCTTCGGAAAGTCCTGTCAGCCATTCGGGAGTGGTCAGGAGTGCTTCTGCCAGCCCGTTGATAATCATTGTACGCTTCGGGTCTACTCCGTCCGCTTCATATCTTTGAATGGTAGATTTGTTTACCCCGACACGCTTACCAAGTTCGGGCATTGTTAAGTTTAATTCTGTTCGGCGTTCTTTCACTCGTTCACCGACCTGTTTTGCGGTGAATGTAATTTCTTTTTTCAAGGCTTTCACCTCCTATTGCTGATAGTATAGCACAGAAAAACCTATTTTGCAACCATAAATTTAATAATAGACAAAAATATTTCTTAATAAGTTGCAAAACGAGTTGACAAGAGGTATCAAAATAAGTATAATTACAGATACATAGTTGCAAAATGCGTGTTTTGAAAGGAGGTTGATAAAATGGGCAACATCAAAATGGGTTTAACCATAGAAGAAGCAGCAGAATGTACGGGTATCGGAAGAAATACAATGCGTAAGTTGGTAGACTGGGGCAAACTTCCCGTCCTCAAGGTCGGAAGAAAAGCGATTATCCGCAGGGATACTTTAGAGCGATTTATGAGCGTCAATCAGGGAAGAAACCTGCTGAATGAAAACGATGTCCGCAAAGTAGAATAACCATTCTCCAAGCCCTCGGCGTTTGAGAGCGAAATACACCCCTCGCACAAATCTTCGATTTGTACTCTGGGTATTTCGCCCTTGCAGGGGGCACTGTACCATCGCTTCGGGCAATGCACCGCCGCTATGATACAGAAGAAAACAGCCCGCTGTTTTCTTCGCTGTCCGTCTGCTTACGCCGCCGAAACAGCGGCAACCGATTTCTCGGTTGCAAAAAGAGTATGCCCGTCACGGGAGGAAGGAGTATATGGCAAGACATTCATTTATACAGATGTCGAAGCTATCCAATGTCAAGGGAAGAATATCCTATATCACAAGCCACGCAAAGCAGGAAAACCTTTATGCCACCTACCGCACCGCCGACAATGAATTTTGGAGTAACCTTGCAAGGGAAAGCCAGCAGGAGTTTAAGCGGAGCGGCACAGAGGGCAAATGTATCGAAGCAAGGGAATTGATTATCGCCCTGCCCGAAGTTTATACAAGATACGAGCCGCAGGAAGTCCTTGAAGATTTTACGGAGGAGTTCCGCAAGAGATATGGTGTGGAGTGCGTGTCAGCCCTCCACCACAACAAACGCAAAACCAATTATCATATCCATCTTATCTTCAGCGAAAGAAAACTGCTTCCTGAGCCTGACATCAAGAGAGCCACACGCAGCGTGTTCTATGATGAAACGGGCAAAAGGGTACGCACCAAGAAAGAAATCACAGGGGAGGACGGGCAGATACGCAAAGGCTGTACCGTCATTAAAAAGGGCGAGGTTTACGAAAGCCACCTCTTTACCGTGAAAGATGATAAATTCAAAAGCGAGCCTTTTCTTCGGGAGATAAAAGAGATTTACACCGACCTTATCAATCGGCATATCTCCGATCCCGAACAGCAGTTAAAGGTATTTGATAAGAACAGCGTTTATCTTCCCACCAAGAAAATCGGCAAGAACAATCCCAAAGCCGCCGAGATTGAAGCGGACAATACCGCAAGGCAGGAATGGAACAGGACAGCGGATATGGCGTTGTTATCGGGTATTTCCGAAGCAAAGATTTTAGAAGTCAAGCAGACCGAGATACACGAAAAAGCAAGCCAGTCAATTAAAAGCAAAGGCTGGCTTCCTAATCTGTTCCGTGGGATTGTGGCAAAGGCAAAAGATTTTCTGCAAAACCTTATTCGGGAAAAGGATATGCCACCCAAGCCTACACTTGATATTGATATGGCAGAGTTCCGTCATATGCGAAATCTGATGATAAAAGTACAGGATAAGGCAAAGGAAATTAAAAACTTGCAGGACAAAGTTCTGCCGCACTTGAAACAGCAGCTTGCTGATACAAAGGGGCTTTTCAAAGGTAAAGAACGAAAAGCGTTGGAGGTAAAAATCAAAGAAACCGAAGTGGAAATTGCCGACAGGCTGGATAAAATCCCCGATACACTCAAAGCGGACGGTTATCCTGATGTGCAGGTATTTATGCGTACTTTCCGAGAAATGGAAAGCGTTGTAGAGCAGTACAACCGTGACCTTGCCGAGTGGGAATACCAAGTCAGCAGGAAGCCGACAGCTGCCACTAAAGAACAGCACAGACCGCCCGAAAGGCAGAGCGTGTTAAAACATCTGCGTGAGATACAGGAACGCAACAAGCAGCAACCACCGCAAAGACAGTATAAAAAATCCATTGACAGAGATAGCAGGTAGCATTGAAAAACCGCCGTTACGGTTTTACCCATAGCGGCGGCGTACATAACATTATCGTAGAAAAAGAAGGGATTAGTTTAATCTATCCAAATCTTCAAGATAAATAGACACTTCTCCACATTCAGGGCAAATGGCTACTTTAGGCTTTCCTATTCGACCACCAAATAACTTGTTTTCATCAGATGATAAAACAATTCCATATCCCGCCCCTTCAATTTTTACAGCACAATTTTCTTTCATTTCACATCCACATCTGATACACTTTCTCATTTCTTACTCCTAACTATATATATTTTTTTCTGAAAAACAAGTTTGACAGTACAAAAGACAACCCGCATATTGCAACAACAGAAACTCCTGCAATAGCAATGCTTACTTCAAAATTCTCTACAACAAACCACATAATTGAATTATTTGTTGCCTTAGTCCATAAGCCCAAAACAACAAGCAGTATAATTAAGATAAACATTGTCGCAAATCCAGCATTAACACCTAACGAGTAATTTGATGGCAAAACAAATGCCAAAAACAATAATGTCAGTGCAAATGAAGCACAGGACATAAAGAGATAAAAACCATATGCATATTGTGGAAACAGAATATATGAGGCAGAATTTACAATGAGTGCAACCACAAAGCCAATTAAGGACAAAATACCCGCACAAGCATATCTGCTGCATACAATCTGTTTTTTAGATACAGGAAGTGATACAGCATATTTCCCCCATTTCCATTGCTCGTCACAAGTTGTTAGGGAGATAATCATTGACATTATTTCAATAGGAATGAGTAAAAAACTGATATATATTGTTCCGCTTTTTTCCAATATGAACATTAACGCAATAATAATGGCTATATCCATAATCACACGAGGTAAGCCATATTTCTTTTTAATTGTAAGAAAATCCTTTGTTAATAGCCCTTTCATTTCATTTCCCCCTTTACATAGAAAAGCATAATTTCTTCGATTGCGGCTGGAACAACAATCGCTTTTGGATATTTTTTCTCGGCAATGTGACGGTCTTTTACAAGCACTTTGTATTGATAATCCTCTTTCCTATAAGCGATTATCTCTGATTTATCTAAGTTGTCAAAAACCATAGCACCACAACTCATTACACCGTAATTATCAACTAATTCGTCTTTTGAGTGGGTGAAAACCAATTTCCCCTTATGAATAAAAGTAATATAATCTGCCACTTTTTCTAAATCGCTTATGATATGAGAAGATACCAATACCGAATGATTTTCGTCTTGAACAAAGTCAATCAAAATATCTAAAATGTCATCTCTGATAATAGGGTCAAGACCACTTGTTGCTTCGTCCAAAATTAAAAGTTCTGCTTTGTGCGAAAGTGCCACAGCAAAAGCCAACTTAACTTTCATACCTTTAGAAAAATCCTTTACCCTTTTATCAGCAGGAAGTTCAAACTTCGAGAGATAATTGACATAAGTATTTCGTTCCCATTTTGAATATATTCCCGACATATATGTTCCAATTTCATTTGGTGTAAATATATCTGGGAAATGGTTTTCATCAAATACAACGCCTATTTTGTCTTTGATTTCAATTTCTTCAGAGAGATAATCCTTTCCGAAAATTTCAATATTTCCATCTGTCTTTGATATTTCATTAAGAATACAGTTAATAGTTGTTGATTTTCCTGCACCATTTTCTCCAATCAGTCCCATAATTACGCCTTTAGGTACAGTGAAGGTCAATTTATCAAGAACGAAATCACCGTAATCTTTTGTCAAACCTTTAACTTCTAAAATATTTTCGCTCATTTATTCGTCCTCCTGATATAAAAGTGTCAGTAAATTGATTAGTTTATCAAGTGATATTCCACTTGCCCTTGCCACTTCGATTGCGTCTGTAAAGTGTTCCTCTATCTTCTTTTGTTGTTCCTCAAGATAAAAGTCCTGATTTTGTGCCGATACATAGCACCCTTTACCAGCTGTTGACTCTATAAATCCATCTTCTTGTAATGTGGCATAAGCTTTTTGTACCGTTAAAATACTAATGTGCAAGGACTTTGCCAATGACCTTACAGACGGAATGGCTTCACCTGTTTTCAATTCACCACTCATAATTGCCGCCTTGATTTGTGTAGAAATTTGTTCGTACAAAGGTCGGCTTGCCTTATTGCTTACAACAATATCCAAAATTCCACCGCCATTCTGTTACTTGCTATTATATAGTGTATTACATCTACAAGTACAGTATATAATAGTTGTGCCTTATTGTCAAGGGCAAGAATAAAGCGACAGAGATTTCTCCCTGCCGCTCTAATCTTTTATGTGTATATAATTTCTCTATTGATTATTTCTCTTGCCCTTGCCTGTATCTCGTTCATTCTTACAACCCACAACATCGGGTTTTCCGCTTTGAGTTGCTCAGTCACACCTTCCTTGTCAGCCATTTGCTCAACCAATCGGAACATCATATCCATTGCCTGTTCGTCAATATCAGCAAGATAACCGTTCAATTTTCCGCTTGTGAGCAGCGTGGTGTAAACTGCTCGTTTATGTTCCTGTAAATAGCGTTTGTACCGCTGTCCCCATAAGCCGATAAACTTGTGTTCTTTTTCGGTTGGTAAAGTAATGCAAGGAATATAATAATCTCCCTGCAACTCATACCATAAACCGTTGCTTTCATCATAAATATACTTGTCCATTAAAAAATCCTCCGTTATAATATATTCGCACATATGTCACAGTTCTCCGATTGCCACACTCTGTTATATCTTGTTATGAGATTTTCTTGCCCTTGATTTTGCCCTTATAAGTAGGCAGGGAAAGAGTAAACTTGTGTGAAATCATATAAAAGGATAAGGTGAACACATTGCGATAAATCCTTTATTTTCAAGGCTTTTGGAGGATTTTATTGATAACCTATGGAGAGCAATAATCACTCATAATTTTATGGTTTTCAAATTCCA
>JAFQJD010000033.1 GCA_017415105.1 Clostridia bacterium
AACGGATTGCTGCCCAAGAAGCCATCTGCTTTTCAGGATATACAACCTGATCCGCACCGTTACGAAGCAGGAATTTTTCCTGTACATCACGCTCTGCTCTTGAAACTATGAACTTTGCACCAAGTTCTTTAAGAAGTGATGTTGTCTCTAAAGAACTCTGAAAATCACCGCTGATTGCAACAAAGCAGATATCGAAATTTCCTACACCGAGTGATAATAAAAATTCTTCATTTGTACTGTCTCCAATCTGTGCATTGGTGACATAGGGTAATACTTCATTGACAAGATCTTCTTTTTTATCTATCGCCATTACTTCATGGTTCAGTTCATTTAATTTTTTTGCAATATGTCTGCCAAAACGCCCAAGACCTATAAGTAATACTGATTTCATACTAAACTCCTCCTTAACCTACAGTAATTCTTTCCTGTGGTTTTTTTGATATGTTATGTTGTTTATTAGATAATGCTGCAAATATAAGTGTAAGTCCGCCGACTCTTCCAAAGAACATAAGCCCTATTAAAACAATTCTTGACACTGTGCCGAGAGCAGGTGTAATTCCAAGAGTAAGTCCTACTGTTCCTATTGCCGATGCTGATTCAAACAAACACTCCATAAGCGGAAGGTTTTCAACACCGCTTATGATAATACCACCTGTAAGGAACAAGACCAGATACATCAAAAATATTGCCGCTGCATTTTTAAGTGTTGCATCTGCAATTCTTCTGCCAAAGCACTCAACATCATCTTTCTTTCTGAATACTGATATTGCTGAAAATATAAGCACTGCTGTAGTTGTTGTTTTCATACCACCTGCTGTTGAGCCTGGCGAACCACCAATCAGCATCAGTATAATTGTAATCACTTGCCCGATTTCGCTTATCTTTGTCAAATCCGCTGTATTAAATCCTGCTGTTCTCGGTGTTACCGACTGAAACAGGGAATTTAATATTCTTTCGTTTAGTGGCAATTCATTAAACTCTGTAAAGTAAAAATATATTGCAGGTGCGATTATCAAAAAAAGCGTGGCTGATAATACAACCTTTGTCTGCATACGATATTTCTTTATATGGTGTTTATTTGTCTTTATATCTTCCCATACAAGAAAACCAATACCGCCTATGATAATGAGAAGCATTATAACTGCATTTATAAGGGGTTGTGCAGAATATGTTGTAAGGGATGAGAACGGAGCTTTTGTTCCCATTAGATCGAACCCTGCATTACAAAAAGCTGATACAGAATGAAATATACCGAGCCATATACCTTTCAAACCAAACTCTCTGCAAAATACTGTAGAGAGAAGAAATGCACCTATAAACTCAATTACAAAAGTTGTTTTTAATATAAAGCCTGTGAGTTTTACAATTCCTCCAACCTTCGGAGCTGATATTGCATCCTGCAGCGTACTTCTTTGCATAAATCCGATTTTTTTTCCTGCAAGCATTGCCATTGAAACAGATAGTGTTACAATTCCAAGACCTCCAACCTGAATGAGCAATAGAATTATGAACTGTCCGAACATCGACCAATGTGTTGCAGTATCGTGTACAACAAGGCCCGTCACACACACCGCAGATGTTGAAGTAAATAACGCATCGGAAAACGGTGTCATATCTCCACTTGCCGATGAAATCGGGAGCATTAAGAGAAGTGCGCCTAAAATGATTGCTCCTGCAAAGCCGAATATTATTATCTGTGAAGAAGTAAAATGATTCTTAATTTTTACAATCATAATCAAAACCACCATTCAAGTGTATCTTATTTTCTATTATTATTTTATCATAACGTTTTTTAAGATGGTATTAACGCTTCGGTGTCCGTATTAAGATTTCATTAAGAAAAAACAAAAAAGCCGCATTGCGGCTTTTTCTGGAGCTGGTGAAGGGACTTGAACCCACGGCCTGCTCATTACGAATGAGCTGCTCTACCAACTGAGCTACACCAGCGTAAAACGGAACAGCAAAGCTGTTCCGATTATTAACTATTGTGATATGGTTATGAAAGGAGCTCTCTTGCGATTGCATTTATCTCCTTACCGTCTGCTCTGCCTTTTGTTTTTGGCATTACAGCCGCCATTATCTTTCCCATATCTTTGATTTCGGATGCACCCGTTTGCGTGATCGCATCCTTAACTATCTCAACAAGCTCGTCGTGTGTGAGCTGTTGAGGCAGATATTCCATCAAAAGTTCCATTTCTCTTTTAAGTTGAGCGATTAAGTCTTCACGCCCACTTTTTTCGTAATCCGGTAGCGAGTCTCTGCGTTGCTTTAACTGCTTTGCAATTACGTCTAAAACACCCTCGTCATCGAGAGTTATCTTTTTATCTTTTTCAACCTGCAAAACGCCTGCTTTTATGAGCTGAACAACATTCTTTCTGATTGTGTCCTTCTCGAGCATTGCAGTCTTCAGGTCGTCTTTAAGCTTATCTTTAATAGCCATACTAAGCCTCGATTAATACTTTCTCTTTCTGGCAGCTTCTGACTTCTTCTTACGCTTAACGCTCGGCTTTTCGTAGTGCTCACGCTTTCTTACTTCAGCCATAACACCTGACTTTGCACACTGACGCTTAAATCTTCTCAATGCACTGTCGAGTGATTCATTCTCTTTAATTCTGATTTCAGACATCCTTTATTCCCTCCTCCCGGCAAGTCAAATACTAAACGGACTTGATGGAAATAATCAGTCATACAAGGACTTGTACGACCAAAATTTATTATACAACAAATAATAGCAATTTGTCAAGTATTTCTTTAATTTTTTTGCGAAAATTTATTTCATCGACAAAATAGCACCACGAATACCCGAAGATGCAACCACAACCGGATAGTTTATGAACACAACATCGTCAATTTCCATTCTGTCACAAAAGCTTTTAAGGTTAAACGAAGCATAGTTTCCACCAAAGCCGTTAAAGCGTCTCGGATCAACAATACATACCTTTTTATAGTTGTGCAATGCCCATGTTGCAAAAGCATTTCCAAACGATTCTTTGATTATAACAACAGATTCGTCGCTTGGTGCATCAGTATAAAAAACTGTCACAGGTGCATCGCCGCCAATGAAACACGAATATGCATTATTGGCAGAGTTTACCGCTTTTACAGTATATTGCGGACGACTCACTGCACAGTCTGCAAAAACAGTTCCCACAGTTGCGAATTTGGGCATAAAACGCTCCAGAAGCTCGGGACTGCCTTTCATAATATTACCTGCTGTTGTACCACGGGCAAAACTCGCAAATGAGCCTACGTGGTTGTATGACGGAATGTTTGTAAATGTGGATAATTCATCAACAGAACCGCCTTTGAGCTCTATAAATTCCTTATAGGCGTAATACGCACCTCTTTGCGTCCAGTGGTGGTCTGTTCCAAAATATATTTTCTCGTTGGCGTGTTCTTTTAATGTATCATATACATTGACAGGGATAACTCTGTCGCTTAGATTTTCGTAGACTGTGCGGATACCTTTTAACTGATTAGGATACATACTAAGTGGTGCATAAAACTCAGCAGAAGTAGGAACAAGAATATTATATACGTCAATATCACTGTCCAGAGTTTCGGCAACAGCACTTATAACACCGGCATATTTCATAGCTTCCGCATCTGAGAATGAAACAAGCTCCATTCCGAATCCGTCAACAACAGTAACACCGCCGCCACGCACTACACTCCTGCCACCTAAACGGTATGCGTCGGTGCGTGTGGTATTTTGTAGTGTATCACGACCTTTGTACTCCCTTAGATTGCCATATGCCACAACATCAAATCCGGTTACAGCACGGAACATTTCGTTGCTTATGTACATTATATTTGAAATATACACAGGGGTATATTCAAATGTATATTCTTTTCCTGCAACAACCTTGCCTTCGGTTGTATAGACATAGGAATAAACACCGTCTTTGTAGCATATTACAACATTCTTTTCACTGTCCCAGCCAAGTGAGTAACCACAGGCAATAAATGCACTGTCAAGCGGAATATGAGTTTTTGAAAGATAGCTGTACGGCTTTGCTTGAAATTCCGTTTCATCACCGTTTATAAAAGCCTTTTTACTTTCGGGAATAACAGTGATTACCCCGTATTCCTTCAAGTCTGCTTTTTTGTTCAAGGTTAAACCCGTTATCATTTCAATCGCTTCTTCGTTTATGTAAAAACGGTTATCCTTGATTATAGACGGTGCGTCAAGCCATAAAAACTCACCGCTACATTCCACTTCGTTTCTGTCTGCATAGAGATAGTATGTTTTACCGTTATATATACAGATTTCTGCATTTCTTTCAATATCCCAGCCAAGATTTCCGCCAAGTGCCGGCATTACATCCTCTATAGGAACATACATATACTCCTTATCCGTTTTATATAAAAACGGCAGTGATTTCAAGGGCATTTCGCCCCTTTCTGTCACTGCCTTGTTTTCATATATTTCTATTGTTGTTTCTGCATTCGTAAAGCATGGAAACAATAGTATGAGAACTAACGGCAGGAGCAAAGAAAAAATTTTTTTCATAATACTCATCCTTTTATCTTAATAAACGAACTCAAATTCGATATCGCCTATCTGTACCATTTGTCCTTCTTCAATACCCATATTTATAAGGTCCTCGATAACACCACGGTTTATGAGTGCACGTTGGAAATAACCAAGACTTTCGTTATCATCGAAGGTTACACTGTTTCCTACCGCTTCAATCCAGGAACCGGTAATGATAAATGTATCGCCCTCACGTGTTATCTCATAACCCTTGCCGGATTTGTCAACAAAGCGTTCTGCATCAAGGTCTACCTGCGGCTCGAATGTTATTATCGGCGGTAACTTTTTCAGTTCCTCATATGTGTATTTCATAAGCTCGTCCACACCCTTGCCTGTTGCGGCGGAAATAGAAAACACCTTGTGTCCACGTTTTTCCATTTCAGCGACAAATGTATTATACACATCCTCGTCCTGTATTATATCAGTTTTGTTGGCTACTATAATCTGCGGTCTTTCCTCAAGTGCCATATCATAAGCTGAAAGCTCTTCGTTTATTATCTCGAAATCCTCTATCGGGTTGCGTCCCTCAATAGATGATACATCAACCACATGCAAAAGTACACGTGTACGCTCGATATGCCTCAAAAACTCGTGTCCAAGACCTATGCCTTCCGATGCCCCCTCGATTATACCGGGAATATCTGCCATAACAAAGCTTCTTCTGTCACCCAAATCAACAACTCCAAGATTGGGCTCAAGTGTTGTAAAATGATAGTTGGCTATTTTGGGTTCAGCTTTGGTAGTCATCGAAAGCAATGTAGATTTTCCGACATTCGGGAAACCTACCAGTCCGACATCTGCTAACAGCTTCAGTTCAAGTATGACCTCACGTTCCTCGCCCGGCTGACCGTTTTTTGCAAAGTTCGGGGCTTGTCTTACTGCTGTTGCAAAGTGAGAGTTACCCCAGCCACCGTTACCACCCTGTGCAACGACAACGTCTTTTCCGGGGTCTGATAAATCGGCAATAATCAGGTTCGATTCTGCATCTCTTACAAGCGTGCCTTGCGGTACACTTATAATAATATCATCACCGCTTCTTCCCTTTTTTCGACGCCCTGCACCGTCCATACCGGTTTTTGCAACATACTTACGTTTATATTTAAAGTCCATAAGTGTTGTCATACCTGTATCCACGCGGAAAATGACGTTACCGCCGTTACCACCGTCACCACCGTCAGGTCCGCCTGCGGGAACATATTTCTCGCGTCGCCACGAAATTGCACCGTTACCGCCGTTACCGGCTTTAATAAATATTTTTGCTTTATCGGTGAACATATACCTGCCCTCCTTTTTTTTGACAAAAAATCCCAAAACGATTTGTTTTGGGATTTGTTTTTTCAGAAATTAGTCAGCATATACGCTGCACTGCTTCTTGTCTCTGCCAAGTCTTTCGAACTTAACTTTACCGTCGATAAGAGCGAACAATGTATCATCTTTACCTTTACCCACATTGTTACCCGGATGAATCTTTGTTCCTCTCTGTCTTACGAGGATGTTGCCGGCAAGAACAAACTGACCGTCTGCTCTCTTAACGCCGAGTCTTTTCGATTCACTGTCACGACCGTTTTTGGTACTTCCCACACCTTTTTTATGTGCCATGTGTTACACCTCCGTGAAAATCAAAATCGTAAATTTACTCTGAACAAGCTTAAGCATTAACTGCTGTGATCTCAACCTTTGTATAAGGCTGTCTGTGACCCTTCTTTTTACGCTCGTTCTTCTTTCTCTTCATCTTGAAAACAACGACCTTTTTACCTTTGCCGTTCTTAAGAGCCTTTGCTGTTACTGTAGCACCCTCAACAACCGGAGTACCTACCTTAACTGCATCACCCTCACCTGCCATAAGCACCTTATCAAAAGTAATCTCTGCGCCTTCCTCAACGTTGAGCTTCTCAACGAAGATTACGTCACCCTCTGATACTTTGTACTGCTTACCGCCTGTTTCGATAACTGCGTACATATTGTTACACCTCCTCTTATTATTAATGAGGACACGCTAATTACGGTATGCTTGCACATTTAAAAAACCGTTTCTATGCGGTCACCACATAATTGTAGCATATTTGCCTGTAATTGTCAAGACTTTTTTTATATTTATTTATAACAATTCTTTGCGTAACTCTGCCCCGCTTTTTGGTGAAAGGTATGCAGGCGGAATATCAAATACGGTTTTCGCACCTTTTGCACCTTCATTATAAAGACGTACAGCCGCTCTTGCATATGCAAGAATTACCGCTGTAGTAAACTCGGGATTCGAGTCAAGCTTTAAGCTGTACTCAATAATATGCGAATTTTCACCGTTCATTCCGGTCTTTCCGCTTCTTATTACAAAACCGCCGTGCGGAATACCGCTATGGTCACGTTTTAATTCTTCCTCTGTAATAAAATGAACTGTTGTATCGTAGTCTGCAAAATAGTTCGGCATTGTCTTGATGTCGTTTTCTATCTGTGCAAGGTCTGCACCGTCTTCTGCTACAACATAGCATACACGTGTGTGCTTTTCGCGTGTAGTAAGCTCCGGATTTTCACCGTTTCTTACTGCCTCAAGTGCTACATCTACAGGAACTGTGTACTGTCTTGCATCCTTGACACCTTTTACCCTGCGTATTGCATCTGAGTGTCCCTGGCTGACGCCTTTACCCCAAAATGTATAATCCTTACCGTCTACAAGTATTGCATTGCCGTAAAGGCGGTTCAGAGAAAACATACCCGGATCCCAGCCGACCGAAATTATACCAACCTTACCGGATTGGCGTGCTGATGCATCTACCTTCTCAAAATGCTCCGGTATAGTTGCGTGTGTGTCGTAACTGTCAACTACATTAAAATACTTTGCATAATACGGTGTCTGCTCCGGAAGGTCAGTCGCAGAACCGCCGCAAAGCACTAAAACGTCAATTTCATCTTTATGTGCTATTGCATCGTCTGCATGATATACCGGAACATTCGGTGTCTGTATTTTTACCGTTTCCGGATTACGGCGTGTGAACACCGCCGCAAGAGTTGTGTCGCTGTTCTGTGCAATGGCACATTCTATACCACGGCCCAAGTTTCCATAACCCATTATACCTATTCTTATTGTCATTTTACAACAACTCCTTTAATAAGATTTAATCTATCTTTTCCTTTGTTTGATGGTGTTACACATCCAAACCAATAAAATTATAACACAGCTGTGTTTTCAATGCAAGAATATTTTAAAATTTTGATAAAAATGTAGCATAGACCTATTGAAAATCGTGTCAAAATATGTTATTATATATGTATATGTGCAAATAATGCCACCACTTATGTGGCAATCAAATATTTATACATCTGTGATAAATATGCAAAAGGATGAAAGGAGCTATTAAAAATGGCTGATGTAAGAAGAATTTACGTTGAAAAAAAGCCGGGCTTTGACGTCGAGGCAAAGGAAATACTTGCTGATTTGCGTGAAAACCTGAGTATGAAGGGACTCACCAATGTCCGTATCATAAACCGATACGACGTTGAGGGGATTACTGATGAGGAATACAGTAAAGCACGTTGCCTCATTTTCTCCGAGCCGCCTGTTGATAACGTATATGACGAGGATGTAGAAATAAAGGACGGAAAGGTTTTTGCAGTTGAATTTCTGCCCGGTCAGTTTGACCAGCGTGCGGCAAGTGCCGAGGAATGTATTTCTATTCTTACTGCAAAGGACAGACCACGTGTAAGATACGCAAAGGTTTATGTACTTACAGGTGAGGTTTCTGACAGCGATGTTGAAGAAATAAAGACATATGTTATAAATCCCGTAGAAGCACGTGAAGCATCACTTGAAAAGCCTGACTCTCTTGATATGGTTGTTGATTATCCCGAGGACGTTAAGTCAATCGACGCATTTATTGATATGGACGAGAATGCTATGCAGAGTTTCCTCTCGGAAATGGGCTTTGCAATGGACCTTGATGACCTTAAGTTCTGTCAGAACTATTTCAAGAACACAGAAAAACGTAACCCGACAGTTACAGAACTCCGTATGATTGATACATACTGGTCTGACCACTGCCGTCATACAACATTCTCTACAAAAATCAATAATGTTACTATCCCCGATGGAAAGTACGCAGATGTTATAAGAGATGCTTTCGAGGAATACAAGACTGCAAAGGCAGAGCTTTATGCTCCCGACCGTAATATGTGCCTTATGAATATGGCAACAATTATTGTTAAACAGTTAAAGGCAAAGGGTTATCTCAAAGAAATTGACGAATCAGAAGAGATAAATGCCTGCTCAATTGTTATGCCGGTTGAAATCGACGGCAAAACTGAAGACTGGCTCATAATGTTCAAAAACGAAACACATAACCACCCGACAGAAATTGAGCCGTTCGGCGGTGCTGCAACTTGTCTTGGCGGTGCTATCCGTGACCCGTTGTCAGGTCGTTCATACGTCTATCAGGCAATGCGTGTAACTGGTGCAGGCGATCCGAGAAAGTCACTCAAGGAAACACTTCCCGGCAAGCTTATGCAGAGAAAGATTACAAAGCAGGCATCATCAGGCTACAGCTCATATGGTAACCAGATAGGTCTTGCAACCGGTCAGGTTCAGGAAATATACCACGAGGGCTATGTTGCAAAAAGAATGGAAATCGGTGCTGTTATCGGTGCTGCTCCCAAGGCTAACGTAGTTCGAGAAGTTCCGTCAAAGGGCGATGTTATTGTTCTTCTTGGCGGACGTACAGGCCGTGACGGTATCGGCGGTGCTACAGGCTCATCAAAAGCTCACACTGAACAGAGTGTTGTTACCTGTGGTTCTGAAGTTCAGAAGGGTAATCCCCCGATAGAGAGAAAGCTTCAAAGACTTTTCCGTGACAACAAGGTTACTACACTTATCAAGCGTTGTAACGACTTTGGTGCAGGCGGTGTATCGGTTGCAATCGGTGAGCTTGCTGACGGTCTTAAGATTAACCTTGATAAAGTACCGAAAAAGTATGAAGGTCTTGACGGTACAGAGCTTGCAATAAGCGAATCACAGGAACGAATGGCAGTTGTTGTTCGTGAAAAGGACGTTGATACATTTATATCCTACGCCAACAAAGAAAACCTTGAAGCAACACCTGTTGCTGTTGTTACTGACGAAAACCGTCTTGTAATGACATGGCGTGACAAGGTTATATGCGATATTTCACGCGATTTTCTTAACACTAACGGTGCTGTAAAGAATACTGATATTGAAGTAGTTCTTCCGGATGAATCAGTTATGAAGCCTGAGGTTGTTACAGATGTTAAAGCAAAGTGGCTTGATACTTTAAAGAATCTCAATGTTTGTTCACAAAAGGGACTTGCAGAGAAATTTGACTCTACAATCGGTGCAGGTACTGTGCTTATGCCGTTTGCAGGTAAGTATCAGCTGACACCTGCTGACGGTATGGCAGCAAAGGTTCCGGTTCTTAATGGTACAACAAATTCAGCAACCATTATGACCTTCGGATACAACCCGGAAATTTCAAAGTGGAGTCCGTATCACGGTGCAACATATGCTGTTGTTGAATCAGTTTCAAAGGCAGTTGCATTAGGTGCTGATTATAAGACAATATATCTTACTTTCCAGGAATACTTTGAAAGACTCGGAAATGATCCGAAGCGTTGGGGTAAGCCTTTTGCGGCATTGCTTGGTGCATATAAAGCACAACTTGCACTCAATATCGCTGCAATAGGCGGAAAAGACTCAATGTCAGGTTCATTTAACGAACTTGATGTTCCCCCTACCCTTACATCTTTTGCAGTTGCACCTGCAAAGGCTGATAAGGTAGTTTCACAGGAGCTCAAACAGTCAGGTTCAAAGCTTGTTCTTTTCACTCTTAAACGTGATGAAAATGACTTGCCGAAATTTGATGAACTTAAAGAGATGTACGAAAACGTACATAAACTCATTACTGATGGATACGTTCTTTCAGCATCAACAGTTAAAGGCTTCGGTCTTTGTGAAACAATATCAAAGATGGCGTTTGGTAACAAGATAGGTGTTAAGCTCTATGATAATGTTACAAACGATATGCTGTTCTATGCTCCTATAGGCTCAATCGTACTTGAAACAAGAAATGAAGTACCAGGTGGTATCGTTATCGGCGAAACTGTGAATATCCCTGTAATTGAAGGCTGTGGTATTGAGATTTCAATTGACGAAGCAATTGATGCATGGACAGCTCCACTTGAGAAGGTTTATCCGACACGTGCAGGTGAATTTGATAAAGAACCTGAAACATATACATTTGACGGCAAGAGTCCGGCAATTGCAAAAGAGAAATTTGCAAAACCGAGAATATTTATCCCTGTATTCCCCGGCACTAACTGCGAATACGATACAGCTCGTGCATTTGAACGTGCAGGCGGTGCGGCAGATGTGTTTGTTATCCGTAACCTCACAGCAAGAGATGTTGAGGGATCACTTAACGAAATGAAGAAACGCATCGACCAGTCACAGATTGTTATGATCCCCGGCGGTTTCTCCGGTGGTGACGAGCCTGAAGGTTCAGGTAAGTTCATAGCAACTGCGTTCAGAAACCCGCAGGTTAAGGATGCTGTTATGAATATGCTCAATAACCGTGACGGTCTTATGCTTGGTATCTGTAACGGTTTCCAGGCACTTGTAAAGCTTGGTCTTGTACCATACGGTGAAATACGTGATCTTGATGCAGATATGCCCACACTTACTTTTAACACAATAGGCAGACATATTTCAAGAATGGCATACACAAGAATAGCTTCAAACAAGTCACCGTGGCTTGCAAATGTCGAAACAGGAGATGTTCATACAATCGCACTTTCACACGGTGAGGGCAGATTTGTTGCATCTGATGACATCATTAAGAAGCTTGCAGAAAACGGGCAGATTGCAACACAGTATGTAAACCTTAACGGCAAAGCTACTTACGACAGTGAGTGGAACCCGAACGGTTCAGTTGCCGCAATCGAGGGTATCTTAAGTCCTGACGGCAGAATCCTCGGTAAGATGGGACACAGTGAAAGAATCGGTGAAAATATCGCAGGAAATGTTCCCGGTAACAAAAACCAGAAGCTCTTTGAAGCAGGCGTTGCATACTTTAAATAATGACACACAAAAAGCAGGTTTTATAAAACCTGCTTTTTTGATGCTTATCTCCAACCCATTTTCTTCTGGTAATCAAATATTGTTTTGATGTTTCTTTTTTCGATAGAGTTAAACTGCGACTCAACCTTTGATATATCAGATGTGGTAGGCATATACCATTTGTGGTTATTCTCGAAATAGTCTGCAAGATCATCATCGAAGGTATATCCGTGACGTGCATATATTTCCCAGTAAATCCGCTTTATTTCAAGACGCGACATTTCTTTGAGCTCGCCTTCACTGATAAGATGTGTATCTGACGGATAGAGGTATTCTCCACCGCGTATAGCTACCGGATCCCCCGTTTCTACCGGTTCAGGAGTTCTTTCGGGAGCCTTGGTTGGTTCTTCTGTAGGTTCAGGAGTTTCCTCAACTTCAGCTTTCCAGTTCGGATCGGCAGTGTTTCGAGGTTTTTGGGTTTCTACAACTGTTGGTTCATCATCATTTTCTGATGCACCACCAATTCCCAATGAACCCGCAAGCTTAATTGCTCCATATACTGCCACTGAAAATAATATAATCATAAGCAATATTGAAAGAAAAATCTTTAGTGCTGTATTTTGCTTCTTTTTCTTTTTCTTCTTCTGAGCCATAATCTGATTCTCCCTTATTCTGTAATTTTCATTTGTGTATGCACGTTGACTTACCTCTGCCACATCACATACAATACATTTTTGTGTTACACCATCAAGCGGTCTGCCACACTTTGAGCAAAAACCTTCCGGATTCCGCCTTGGCTGATATATCTTCTCCCGGGCAACTGTATCAGGTGTGTGTTTTGGCGGCATTTCAATCTGACGCCGTACCGGTGGTACTGTCTTTTCTTCTTCTTTTTTCGTTGTTGCCATAACATTACCGCAATATTTACAGATATTCTGTCCCTCCGGTATCTCTCCACCGCATATGTTACACTTCATACCAATCACCACCTTATATAATTACTTTTCCTCTGAATACGTATATCTTAGTATAATTATAACACAACCAAAACTCTATGTCAATTACTGTTTATATTGACTTTTTTTGAATTTTATTATATAATATCAACTTAGGAGAGCAGATATGAATAATTTTAACAGATTAAACACCTGTTTTTTTACAGGTCACAGAATAATACCGGCAAAATCAAGAGAGCCACTGCGTAATCGTGTCAGAGATTGCTGTATTTATCTTATAGAAAACCATAATGTAACTGATTTTATTGCAGGTGGTGCACTTGGTTTTGATACACTCGCAGCAATGGTTATTCTTGAATTAAAGAGGCATTATCCAAACATAAAATTACACTTATATTTTCCGTGTACTGACCAGTCATCAAAATGGAAATTCTACGACAAAAAGATGTGGGACAGCATAAAACTGATGGCAGATGATTACAGATACATTTCTGATATGCCGTATGTGGCAGGCTGTATGCAGTTACGCAATAAAGCAATGGTAGATGCATCAGATTACGGCATTGCATACTGCACCCGTAATTTGGGCGGTACTTTCTCTACTATAAAGTACGCCAAAGAAAAAAACAGAAAAATCACAATAATTTCAAATATTTAAAAATCCCTTCACACGAAGGGATTTTTTTGATATTTATAGTTGTTCAAGATTTTTTAGCGTTTCTGTGATAAGATTAAAATCAGCATTTGGTGCAAACGGCTGAAGATTTCTTGTTTTAAACATTTTGACCTCATAGCCACCTCGACAGAGCTGGTCCTCTGTCGGGAAATACCCCCATGTACCATTAGTGTCAGTCAGACTCAAAACGTGACCTATAGAACTCATTTTATCTATTCTCATACCTATTTCAGAGAAAAGCTCATAACCGAATCCAGCAAACGCTATATCACCTATTCTGATTGCTACCTGCGGAACTTCCTTATATTCCTCTTCAACATAGCCGTTGTCGTATGAGGCAAGAACTTTTTCATAATAATCTCTTGACTGAGCAAGATGATTAACTTTTTCGTTTTTAAAAATCTCGTATTGCTCTTTCGCATACTCATACGGTATTCTTGATGAAAGCTTCATTTGAAGCTTGCGCTCTGATGTAGTCAGTGTAACATCGCAGTAATGCGATATTTTCTTATAGATATTAACGGCATCATAACCTGCAACCGCACCAATCTCCATAGCATATGAAATATCACCTTTTCCCGTAGTGCAACCGTTTGAAAGTCTGGGGCCAACATCACCCTCAGGGCCGTTAAAGAACGCAGTAACGGCACCACTCTCTTTTTCAAGCATATCAGTCATAACACCTGGCCAGTCACGAGAAACCTCGTGGTTACTTCCGGCAGCAGTTGCATGACAACCATAGTGAACCATATTCGCAATTACTTTCTTCTCACTATCTCTGAATGAAATAACTGTCATTTTCGAATTAAACGGACCCCATGGGCATTGTCCAAGAACGACCTCATTATCCTTGTTAAGCTCACGACGGTTACAACCAACAAAGCTGTCGCCGGTTGCATATCCCATTTCTACCGGAACTAAGTTAGCATTTGCCTCTTTTACGGCATCAAGAAGTCCCGGGAAGAAAATTTCATCACAATATTTTTTGTCAGCATTACCCCAGCCTACTTGTGTTGCAGTAATTGGACCTGAATGAGTATGTATTGCCGATATCATTATATTATCGAACGGGATATTACAACTCTCATTTATCTGTTTCCGGAGATAATCACATATTTCATCCTCAATAACACACAGTGTGACACTTACCATCGCAGCTTTTGTGTCACCATACTGAAACACAAATGCAGTTGCAGTAAGATTATCGTTTATTTTTTCTGAATATATATGCGGATTGTAACCCATAAGGTTACCACCAACTTCAGGTGTTATATCACGACGCGAAACGCCCAACATCAATTTTTTACTCATAAGAATTTTCTCCTTTATATTTAGTCTACACAACAATCGTTTATTACTTTCTGATAATAATACCAGCTCTTTTTACGGGTACGCTCACCTGTTTCAAAATCTATATAGTTAAGACCAAAGCGGTATGTATAGCCTGCAGTGTTTTCAAAACCATCAAAGTTTGACCAGTAATAATAACCTTTGATATTTACACCTGCATCAATACTACGTGAAACCATACGCAAATGTTCACGGATATACTTGATTCTTATATCGTCATTTATCATATCTTCTTTTCTGCCATTATCAAGAAGTCCGAGACCGTTTTCTGATATATAAATCTCAGGATTATTATAACGCTTCTTGACAAAAATCATAGCATCATAAAGACCTGCAGGATAGTTTTCAAACTTCTGTCCTTCAACAATATAATAGTTTTCAATTTCAGTAGATTTTGATGGTGAGTCTTCTTCGTACTTTGCAACACCGGGATAATAGTAATTAAGACCTATTATATCACAAGGAACAAACTCACTTGCAAGTTCTTCAGCATAACCTTCCGGCATCGCTTCAGCATATGCAGGACAATCACGCAGTATATTCTCCGGATACTTACCTAAGAATATCGGGTCAAGCCACCATAATGTAGTAGTTTCCATAGAATATGTCGCACCCATTGTATCGTTGCTTGCAGGGTCAAGCGGATAAACAGGAACAATTGCAATAACAGCGCCTATTTTACCCGGTAAATTCATTTCACGGTACATTTTAACAGCACGATAGTGACATATCAAAGCATAGTGTGCTGATTCAAGTGCTTTTTTAAAGCTTTTTTCGTACGGTGGCCAATATCCATTCATCCACGCAGCATGACAGAAAACGCTTGGCTCATTCATTGTGCTCCAAAGCTTTACTCTGTCACCGAAACTCTCAAAACATACTTTCGCAAATTTAGTAAAGTAGTGTATGATTTCTTTATTTGAAAATCCGCCAATTTCCATAAGATAAAGCGGTAAATCCCAATGGAAAATATCTACAAAAGGCTCAATACCATTCTCCAGAAGAAGGTCTATAAGCTCATTATAAAAATCAATTCCTTTCTGATTAATCTCACCGTCTTTTTCAGGAAAAATTCTTGTCCAAGAAATTGAAAAACGAAATGTTTTCAAGCCCTGTGCTTTCATTTCACGAACATCCTCACGGAAGTTCTTATAAAAAGCTGATGAAGGTTCTGTTTTTGTATTCTTATATTTTTCGGGGTACATTCTTGTTGCCCAATCCCACATATTTTCAGTCTTTCCGTCAGCATACGTCGAACCTTCAAACTGATAGCAAGAAGAACCGGTACCAAACATAAAATCTTTTGGGAATTCAAATTTAATCATAGTCGATCTCCTTTTTCTAAAACGTTTTAGTTATTATATCATATCTTTTTAAACTTTTCAAGTAAATTTTTAAAAAAGCAAAAAGTTTTTACGGTGATATAAAAACCAGACATCTTAAATTTGATGTCTGGTTTGAAAATTTACACGGGATAAACCTGATTATCTCTGTCTACCCAATCATTGTCTATGCTATCAAGTTCAGCCTCACGGTGCTGGAAATACTTAACTGCGACCTGATCAAATAGTGCATATGAAAGAATGTCCTCATCCTGACGTATCCAGTCAGCACAAGCTCTGCTCATATTTACAAACTCAGGCTCAAGCTTATCAGCCGGTCTGCAGGTTATTCTTTCATCGTCACCGATAATCTTCTTAACAAGCTCAGGATCAATCTCGCCCGGACACTTACCGTATTCACCACGAACAAGAGCCTTTGTTTCCTTTGAAACCATCTTATATCTCTCGCCCATCAATACGTTAAGAACTGCCTGTGTACCAACAATCTGTGATGAAGGTGTAACAAGCGGAGGATAGCCAAGGTCTGCTCTTACTCTCGGTACTTCCTCAAGAACTGCATCAAATGCATCCTCTCTGCCCTGCTGTTTAAGCTGTGAAACAAGGTTTGAAAGCATACCACCCGGTACCTGGTACTTTAATGTGTTAACATCAACGCCCATTACCTTCGGGTTCATAAGTCCGCTTTCGATATACTTCTCACGCAACGGCTTGAAATAGTTTGATGCTTCGATAAGCTTATCCATATCAAGACCTGTATCGTACGGTGTGCCCTGCAAAGCTGCAACAAGCGGCTCTGTAGGCGGCTGTGATGTTCCCATTGCGAGTGGTGACATAGCACAGTCAACAACGTCAATACCAGCTTCAATAGCCTTAAGGTAAACCATTGAACCCTCACCTGATGTATAGTGAGTGTGAAGCTGAATCGGAATCTTAACAGCTTCCTTCATTTTTGAAACAAGGTCGTATGTTACATACGGCTTTAACAGACCTGCCATATCCTTAATACAGATAGAATCCGCACCCATACCCTCAAGCTGCTTTGCAAGCTCTACAAAGCTCTCGTTTGTATGGAATTCTGATGTTGTATAGCAGACAGTAGCCTGAACGTGACCTCTGCCCTCTTTTTCGCAGTATTCCTTTGTTGCGTTTATAGCACACTCAAGGTTACGTACATCGTTAAGAGCATCAAATATTCTCAAAACATCAATACCGTTTGCAATTGATGCCTGAACAAAATAACGTACTATATCGTCAGCATAGTGACGGTAGCCGAGGATATTCTGTCCACGGAAAAGCATCTGCAAAGGTGTGTTCTTTGCCTTGTCTTTAATCTTTCTAAGTCTCTCCCACGGATCCTCGTTCAAGAATCTCAAACATGAGTCGAATGTAGCACCGCCCCATGCTTCAAGTGAATGATAACCGATACCGTCAAGCTTTTCTACTATCGGGAGAATTTCGTCTGTTGTCATTCTTGTAGCTATCAAGCTCTGGTGTGCGTCACGGAGAACTGTCTCTGTAATGCCAACCGGCTTGGGCTGAATAATATTGTTTGCCATAACTGTTTCCTCCTAATTATATTCCGGTAAACATTGAAAGGAATACACCGGCAGCAACCGCTGAACCGATAACACCTGCAACATTCGGGCCCATAGCGTGCATCAAGAGGAAGTTAGACGGATTTTCTTTCTGTCCAACCATCTGTGAAACACGTGCTGCCATAGGCACTGCACTAACACCTGCTGAACCGATAAGCGGATTAACCTTACCTTTTGTAAGAACATACATAAGGTCACCAAGGAGCAAACCGCCGATTGTTGAGAATATGAACGCAATAAGTCCCAATGCAATGATACCAAGTGTTGCAGGAGAAAGGAAAGCTTCAGCTGTTGCTGTAGCACCCACTGTAACACCAAGGAATATCGTTATAATATTCATAAGCTCGTTCTGTGCAGTCTTTGCAAGTCTGTCACAAACACCCGATTCCTTAAGTAAGTTACCAAGCATCAGACATCCGACAAGTGATACCGCATCAGGAATAACCAATGCAACAACTATTGTAACCACTATCGGGAATATTATTTTCTCTGTTTTTGAAACAGGTCTTAACTGTTCCATTACAACGCTTCTTGCCTTCTTTGTTGTAAATAGCTTCATAAACGGCGGCTGAATGATAGGAATCAATGCCATATATGAATATGCTGCAACTGCAATTGCAGGCAACAATGCCGGAGCAAGAGTTTTTGTAACATAAATTGCTGTCGGACCGTCAGCACCGCCGATAATACCGATTGATGCAGCTTCCTTAACACCCCATGAGATGCTTGGGATCAATGCACTGATTACCAATGCACCAACAAATGTAAAGAATACACCGAACTGTGCTGCCGCACCAAGAAGGATGCTCTTCGGATTAGCAATAAGCGGGCCAAAGTCTGTCATACAACCGATACCCAGGAATATAAGCGGCGGATATATTCCGAGCTTAACACCAAGGTAGAGTAGGTCTAACAAGCCACCTTCTCTACATATTTTCCCAACTTCCAAAACTTTTCCGGTAAAAAACTCCGGATGCATCATTATTGCACTTGAATCTTTAATCATTGGTAAGTTTGTGAGAAGCATACCGAATGCTATAGGCAAAAGCAATAACGGCTCGAATTTTTTAACAATAGCCAGATACAAAAGCACACACGCAACTGCAAGCATTATAATAATCTTGACTGCATCTACTACACCGTCCTGAAAAAGTGCAGCTACACCTGTACTTTGCAAAAAGCTTGCAAAACTTTCTAACACTGTTTAGTCACCACTTTCTATTGATTTTCATTGTGTTGATTAGTTTATTGAAACCAATACATCGCCTGTGTTTACACTGTCGCCTGCGTTTGCATTGATTGATGCAACAACGCCGTCAGCACCTGCGAAAATTTCGTTTTCCATCTTCATAGCCTCAAGTACAGCTACCAATGTACCACTCTCTACCTTATCGCCTACGTTAACCTTTATTGATACAACAGTACCCGGCATCGGAGCTGTTACTGTCTTTGAACCTGTTGCTGCAGCGGGAGCCGGAGCTGCCTTAGGTGCCGGTGCGGGAGCTGCAGCGGGAGCCGGAGCTGCCTTAGGTGCAACCTGTCCAGCCTTTACTTCCTCTACTTCTACTTCGTATGATTTTCCATTAACTGTGATATTAAACTTTTTCATGATATTTTTCCTTCCTTTTTTATAAATTTTAAATTATAATTTGTTTTCCATTGCTTCTTTGCGTCCTGCTCTGTTCCATACGGGCGAATCAGTGTGTACACGCTTATAGGTATTTATTCTTACCCTATTTGCTGATGTTTGAAGAGTTGCCGCAACTGCAGCTGTAAGAACTGCAACAAGCTCTTCTTCATCTTCTTCGCTTGCTGATGCAGTTTCTGTAACCACTTCTTTTTTCATCTTTTCAGGGGATTTATAAAATATTAATTTAAACAGATAGAGTACAATCATAAGTATCAGCAATATGCCAAAAACTATCGCCAAACCTACTACAGTTGTCATACCGCCAAATCCCAGAGCTTCTGACAATGTTACACCAATACCTGTTCTTAATGATTCTGATACATTCATATGCAATTTCCTCCTTTCGTAATATTAGACAGGAAGATTACCGTGCTTTTTAGCCGGTCTTGAGTCACGCTTTGAGCTGAGCATTTCAAGTGCCGCAATTATTCTCGGTCTTGTTGAATCCGGCTCAATAACATCGTCTACATAGCCTCTCTGCGCTGCTGCAAACGGTGTAGCGAACTTGTTCTTGTATTCCTGAATTTTGTCTGCTCTTGTTGCAATAGGATTATCGCTTTGTGCAATATCATTCTTAAAAATGATGTTTGCCGCACCTTCAGGGCCCATAACAGCAATTTCTGCCGTAGGCCATGCCATTACAACGTCTGTATCAAGATGCTTAGAGCTCATTGCAATATATGCACCGCCGTAAGCTTTTCTTGTGATAATATTGATTTTCGGAACAGTAGCCTCTGCATATGCATAAAGAAGCTTTGCTCCGTGGCGGATAATTCCACCGTGTTCCTCTGTAACTCCCGGGAAATATCCGGGGGTATCTGTGAAAGTAATAATCGGGATATTAAACGCATCACAGGTTCTTATAAATCTTGCAGCCTTATCAGATGCGTCACGGTCAAGTGAACCTGCTTTAACTCTCGGCTGATTTGCAACTATACCAACGCTTCTACCGTTCATTCTTGCATAGCCTATAACAATGTTCTGTGCAAAATCCTTCTGTACTTCAAAGAATTTACCGTTATCAACAACCTCTTTGATGACTTCTTTTACATCGTATGCCTGATTTGTGTTATCAGGTACAATTGTTGTAAGCTTTTCTGAAATTCTGTTTACATCGTCAGTGGGTTCTTCATACGGTGCATCATCAAGGTTATTTGACGGAAGATATGCCAGAAGTTCACGAATCTGTGCAATACATTCTTCATCACTTGATGCCGTAAAATGACATACACCTGATTTTGATGCGTGTACCTTGCTTCCACCAAGCTCTTCCGCTGATACCTTCTCACCTGTTACTGATTCTATTACCTGCGGGCCTGTGATAAACATCTTAGAGGTCTTGTCCACCATAAATATAAAATCAGTGATTGCCGGTGAATACACTGCACCACCTGCACACGGACCCATTATAACACTAATCTGCGGAACAACTCCGCTGTTTATAGTGTTACGGAAGAATATTTCGCCAAAACCTGAAAGTGCATCAATGCCTTCCTGGATTCTTGCACCACCTGAATCGTTCATACCGATTATAGGTGCACCCATCTTTGCAGCCATATCCATAACCTTGCAAATCTTCTTAGCATGCATTTCACCAAGCGAGCCGCCAATTACTGTGAAATCCTGTGAATAGACATACACAAGACGGCCGTCAACAGTACCGTAACCGGTGACAACACCTTCTCCCGGAGCTTCTGTTGCATCCATGCCAAACTCTGTGCATCTGTGAGTTACAAAAGCATCAATCTCAACGAAGCTGTCTGCATCCATAAGAGCATTTATACGTTCTCTGGCAGTTAACTTATCAGAATCATGTTGCTTTTTGATTTTCGCCTCACCACCGCCGTTTTCGATTTTACTTCTGCGGTATTGAAGCTCTGTCAGTTTGTCAACTGTTCCCATTATCCTACCTCCGTTCTTTGTTATTTTAAAAGAAACATTTCAGATAAAATCCAAATTATATGCATTTTATCATATTATATACCATTATATCATTTTATTGGATTTTTTTCAATGTTTTTATTTTGATTTATGTCATAGAAAATATTCATTTTTTTCGTTCTTTTTTGTTGGTTTTGCATACTGTTTTTTTAACAAAAAACTATTGACAAATGTTTTAAGTTGTGGTATCATATAATAGTTGTTTGAAACAACATATTGCGGAATTGTGTAAGGGTAGCACTAGTGACTCTGACTCACTCTGTTCGGGTTCGAATCCTGATTCCGCAGCCAAAAAGCGTACTGATGTTCAGTACGCTTTTTACTATTCCCTACAAGTAAAAGCGATGCAGTTTTCTGCATCGCTTTATGTTTTATTTATTTTCTTTCTTTGTACGCTTTACTACCCCTACCATTCTTGCCAATGCAATAAGTGCAATTACGTTAGGAAGAACCATTAAGTAGTTAAAGAAGTCTGTAAGCTCCCATACAAGGTCATTCTGCAATATTGAACCAAGGAATATGAATACAATTGCGATTACCGAATAAATAATCACACCTGTTTTTTCCTTTTTACCGCACAGATACTGCATATTAAGCTTTCCAAAGAAATTCCAGCTGATAATTGTTGAGAAAGCAAAGAACAACAGACAGACTGCAACGAATATATTACCGAAGTTTCCGAAAAATGCCGGAAGTGCCTGTGTATAAGCAGTCTGCATAGCAGTAGCCTTTGTAACAACGCCGTTACCGATAGCCTGTGTATACGCATCGCCAACTACGCCTGCAAGCGGTCCGTTTCCGTTATAAAGTGTAGAAATTACTACGAGAGCTGTCATTGTAAGAACTACAAATGTATCAATAAATACACCTATCATTGCAACAACACCCTGATCATGAGGTCTCTCAACATTTGCCTGTGCGTGAGCGTGAGGTGTAGAACCCATACCCGCTTCGTTTGAGAACAAGCCTCTCTTTGCACCCTGGCTGATTGCTGTTTTAAGAGCTGCACCTATTCCACCACCAATCAGAGCCTGCGGAGTAAACGCATACTTAAATATCATACCGAATGTCGGTAAAATGTAACGGTAGTTAAATGCAAGAACAATAACTCCACCTGCAAGGAAAAGTACTGCCATAAGCGGTACAAGCTTTTCAGTAACTGCCGCAATTCTCTGAACACCGCCAAGGAATATAAATGCTGCTACCAATGCAATAATAGCACCAACTATTACAGCTGTAAGTGTAACATCATATGAACCGATTGTGAACAAAATATTAGCCTTATTCGGGTCAACCACCTTCTCGACTGCACCTGCAATTGAGTTTGACTGTACCATTGAGCCCATAAATCCAAGAGCGAGAATAGCTGCTACTGCAAAGAATACTGCAAGGAACTTACCAAAACCACCCTTGAACGCTGTCTTTATGTAGTAAACCGGTCCGCCCAACACTGAACCGTCCTCTTTAACCACACGTGTTTCCTGTGCGAGAGTTGCTTCGGCATAGATTGTTGCCATGCCAAAGAATGCAATAATCCACATCCAGAATATAGCTCCGGGACCGCCTGTAAGAATAGCACCTGATGCACCTACGATGTTACCCGTACCAACCTGTGCTGCAATTGCGGTTGCAAGTGCCTGGAATGAACTCAATCCACCCTCGTTCTTGCCGCCGCGAAGCTTGATGTTACCGAAAACCCTTCTCATACCCTCACCAAAACAACGTACCTGTACGAACTTTGTTTTGATTGTGTAGAAAAGACCTGTACCTACCAACAGAAATATAAGAATATAGTCTGTGAGATAGGTGTTGATTGTCTGAACAATTTTTAATAAAGTGTCCATAATACCCTCCTGAAAATTAAAAAAAGTTGCTTAAAATCAGCAACCCCGAATTATCACGCATAAACACATTTTTAGCAGGTTAAAAATGCACTCTGTCCTTTTGCCTGAGAGATTCGATTATATAATAATCTTGCACCTTCGGCACCCGTTTGCGAGATTCTCCAGAGTTTCCTCCGGTTTCGGTTTCTTTTGGATTCCGAAACCATCAAAGGATGATTTTAATATATTATATCACTTTATGAACTGCGTGTCAATAGTTTATGTCGAAATTTTTAAGAGGATGTCGCAAAAAATACAACATCCTCTTATTTACGGTTAAATATCGGTCTTTATAACCTCATTTTTCTCCCAAGACTGCATCGCTGCCTGCATAACCTTTATTACTCTCAATGCCTGTTCAGGCTTGATTGTAAGTTCTGCCTTGCCCTCGATGGCATCAACCATCTGACGGTAAACGGGATCAAGATTATCTTCAACATCCAACGGCTCGGATAGTGTTATAGTTTCAACACTGTTGGGGTTTCTCGGTGCCATTGTCTTTGTGGGACCTGCTTTTGTATAAACAATCTCCTCTGCCCACTTATCTTCTTTATCAATGCAACGCACCACTTTACCGTCACAATTCCAGTCGTCAATCTGAAGTGTACCGTTCTCACCAAGAACATACCATCTCGGATGAGTTATGTAGTTATTTGTAGCAACTTCAACTCTTGCCTCAACACCGTTAGCGAAAATCATTACCATCCTGAAGTTATCGTCAACCTCCGGGTACTGCAAGCTGTTCTTTGTACAATAAACGCTTGTTACCTTTTCATCGAACATATACATAAGCTGGTCAATGAGATGTACGCCCCAGTCGAGCATCATACCGCCGCCAAGAGCTTTTATAGTACGCCAGCCTGACGGCATACCACGTGAGCCCTCAACGCGTGATTCGATAACATACGGTTTTCCTATAACGCCCGATTCAACAGTTTTCTTCATAAGAACGAAGTCTTTATTTGTACGTCTGTTCTGATCTACTGTAAATACTTTATTGTATTTTTTTGCAGCTTCCATAACGAGCAGAAGTTCCTCAGCTGTAGGTGTTACAGGTTTTTCGCAAATAACGTGCTTTCCACATTCCATTGCCTCGATTGCAAGCTCTGCGTGCACCTCGTTTGTTGTAGAAACAAGAACTATATCAATTTCAGGATCGTTTAAAAGCTCTTCCTTTGAAGAATATGCTACAAGTCCTTTTTTCTTTGCTGCTTCGAGTCTTGCCGGATTTATATCAAATACACCTTTTATACTTACTTTTGTGTTTCCTTTAGAAAGCTGCGTATAATGGTGTCCTGCCATTCCACCAAAACCTATTATACCAAGTAAATACTTATCTTTCATTATATCCACCACGCTTCTCCGGGTTGTTCATATATAATTACGTCCTGAAGGAATGAAATTGCCTTTTCAAGACCTTCTTTCGGGCTCATAAGTGAGTCTTCATGTTCAATGCTTATTACACCATCGTAGCCTACTGCTTTTAATTTACTGATAACCGCATTCCACATTTCTTTGCCATTACCATACCCTACTGTTCTGAATACCCATGAACGGTCAAGGACGTTTGCATAAGAACCAACATCCAGCACACCGTTAACACTTGTATTTCTGTTATCAATCTTGGTATCCTTGGCATGGAAATGATGAATTGCATTATTCTTTCCAAGCTCTTTTATGACTTCAACCGGATCCATTCCCTGCCACAAAAGATGGCTTGGGTCAACATTAGCACCGATTATATCACCAACTGCCGCTCTTAACTTCAGAAGTGACGATGTGTTATACACACAGAATCCCGGATGCATCTCAAATGCAATCTTTTTTATTCCGTGATTTTTACAAAATTCCGCTTCCTTCTTCCAGTATGGAATAAGCACCTCATTCCACTGCCATTCAAGAATTTCAAGATAGTCGTTCGGCCATGAACATGTTACCCAGTTCGGGTTTGTGCTTGTTTCACTGTCACCCGGACAACCAGAAAAACCTACTATTGTATCGATGCCAAGTTTTTCTGCAAGAAGAACTGCATTTTCAAAATCGTTGTGAAACTCTTTTGCAATTTTCTCGTTCGGATGAACAGCATTGCCGTGACAGCTTATAGCCGCAATTGACATATTGTTATCTGAAAGAATTTTCTTGATTTCTTCTATTTTTGATTCATCTCCAAGAAGAACCTCAGGATCAAAATGAGCTTTACCCGGATATCCGCCGGCACCCATTTCAAGCTGTTGTACACCAAGCGATGACAGATACTCTACCATTTCCTTAAATGACATCTGTGCCAATACGGGACTGAAAACACCTAATTTCATAACATTTTCTCCTTGTAATATTTTATCAGAATATAAACCAAGCTAAATGACCGAATCCGGTCATTTAGCTTAAATGTTAGTTAAAGACCAAGACTCTTAAGATAGTCTCTGCTCATCTTTGCAGCTTCAATCGGATCTCTGTCTACTGACATATCCTGCTCAACTATTACATAGTCTATACCTGCATCTTCAGCAGCTGAAAGTATACTCTCCCAATCCTGAATACCTGAACCTACCGGAACAAACTTGAAGCCTGACTCGTCCCTGCTCTGCGGTTTCATTTCGTTACCGTCTTCATCTATCAACGCATAGACCGGACCGCCACCAAGTTTTTCGCAAACGAAGTCCTTAAGGTGAAGAACCTTCATCCTACCACTGTATTTTCTTACATATTCAGCCGGATTTACACCTGCATAATGTACCCAGCAGGTATCAAGCTGAGGCATAAGTACATCACTCGGAAGTGTGCTGTAAAGCTTATCAAGAATGTATTCGCCGTCAATCTTTCCAAACTCAAAGTCGTGGTTGTGATACATAAGCTGAATGTTGCCCTTTTTAAGAAGCTCGCTTACTGCTGCGAATTTCTTTACAGTTTCATCCCAGTTGTTGTAATACTTGTCAGCTTCATACCACGGGATTGCACAATACTTTGCACCGATTGTGTTAAGATAGTCAACCGCTGCCTTGCCCTCTTCTTCAAAAAGACCTATAGCCTGATGTACTGATATACACTCAAGACCATATTTGTCAAGCATAGCTCTTACTTCTTCTGCAGATTTACCAAAGTATCCTGCAAACTCAACATAGTCATAGCCCATTTCTTTTACAGCCTTAAGTGTTGCATCCATATCCTTTTCCATTGCGTCACGAAGACTGTAGAGCTGAATACCAACTTTAAATTTTTTCATTTTTCCGTACCACCTTTTACGTATATTTATATTTCAGGAATCTCTATTTCGATTTCTTTACCAAGCTTACTTGACTTAACAATACCGTCAATGATTGCCTGATTGATGATTATCTGCTCTGACGGAATCGGAGCTTTGCCGCCTGTCTTAACTGCATCAAGGAATGATCTCATCTTGTAGTAGAAGCCACTGTGTGCACGCGGCGGAAGCATCGGGAATTCTGTGCATACGTCCTTGCCTGCTACTCTCTGATACAACTTAAGGTCACCGCCGATTGTACCGTTCCAGCACTCGGTTGAGGGGATTCTCAAGCTACCCTTTGTACCCATGATGATTGTATCACCAGGTGTGTCAAGATGCATTGCCCATGCAATTCTGAAATCAAGGATTATACCGCCCTCAAGACGTACAAAACCTGCAGCAAAGTCCTCAACGCCGAATATATCAGCATACTCTGCCGGCTTACCGTCTGCTGTGAAGTATTCCGGATCCTTACCAAAGAAGTTTGATGTATAACCCGTTACTGTTAACGGCTTCGGATAACCAATAGCATTAAGAACCATATCAAGTGAGTAACAACCGATATCACCCATTGCTCCGATAACACCTGTATCCTCCTGAATGAATGTTGTACCGAACGGTGTAGGAATACCGTGTCTTCTGCCGCCACCTGTCTGGATGTAATATATATCACCAAGAGCACCTGACTGAACAATGTCCTTAACCATCTTCATATTATCGTCAAATCTCGGCTGGAAACCGATTGAAAGAATTTTGCCGCTTGCCTTTTCAGCTTTACGGATTGCAACTGCTTCATCAAGAGTTACACACATCGGCTTCTCAAGAAGAACGTGCATACCGTGCTCAAGTGCATATATAGCACATTCAGCGTGTGTTGCATTATATGTACAGATAGTTACGGCATCAACCTCACCTGCATCAATAAGCTCTTTATGACTCGGATAGAATTTGATGTTTGATGCATCAACATTGTTGTCAGCAAAAAACTTCTCAGCCTTACCCGGAACAATGTCAGCTGCAGCAACGATTTCTGCATCCGGCATCTGTAGTAGCTGCTCAAGGTGTGCACCTGCTATCCAGCCTGTACCGATGATACCTATTTTTACTTTCTTAGAAGCATCAATCTCCTCTGTTGTCTGGTCGAATTTAAAAGCGTCCAAACTGTTCTTTGACATAATAATCTCTCCTTTGCTATTGATTTTTAAAATCAATTATGTTATACTTGTAGTATAAGACATTACACATTGAATTTCTATATTAATTTTGACTTAAAGTTGTACAATTTTGACTTTTTGAGGTGTTTTTATGTATGAACAGATAATCCAATACCGTCCGGACTCTCCTGTACACGCAAGCGGAGGCGATTTACCACCTGCTCCGAGAGTAAATGTCGGTTTGATTTGTGATATGCATTTGCATAAGGAATATGAGTTTCTATACATTCCCAGCGGTCGCCTGAGATGCGTAACAATGGATGATGAATACATTCTTGAAGCAGGTGACATCCTTTTTGTAAATTCATACGTTCCGCACAGTACATATGCCGAAACCGAAGATACATTTACAACAATGGTACAGTTCAACTCTCCCATTGTTGCAGATTCATCTCTGCATTATATAACAAGATTCTTTAAGTTTTTCGATACTCCGGCATATGTTTTTAAAAGCGGAAAAACAGAAACAGAAGAAATACGCACCTGTATGAACACCATCACACAGGAGCACAAAAACCATTCACCATTCTGGCGTGATTATGTAAATGCAAACATCTTTATGCTTATCGCAATCCTACGCCGATACGGTATTCTTTCAGATTTTACTCACAATCAGAAAAATGAGATAAAGAAAATTCTGCCGGCAATTGAATATATGAACAATAACTTTGCACAGCAGATAACAACTGCTGAATTAAGTTCTACACTCAGTTTTAACGAATCTTATTTCTGCCGTCTTTTCAAAAACATACTCGGAACAACCGCAACTGAGTACCTGAACTTTGTCAGAGTATGTAAAGCCGAAACAATGCTTAAAAATGGTGCAAGTATATCAGATGCATCTTATAAATCGGGATTTTCATCTCTTTCATACTTCAATAGAATTTTCAAGAAGTATAAACACTATACACCAAGCGAATTCAGAAAAATAATCAAAAACCGTGAAGCTGATTTCAGATCATAAAAAAACGGAGATAATATTATGAACTATATCAATCTCGCCGGAATGAATTTGTCACAGATTGTTCTCGGCACAGACGGATACTCGGAGCGTATTGACAAAAAAACCGCTTTTGAGATTATGAATTTGTACATTGAAAACGGCGGGAATGTCATTGACACTGCACGCCTTTACTGTAACGGAATGAGTGAAGCATTTGTTGGAGAATTCATAAAAGGAAAACGCCACAAACTTTATATTTCAACAAAATGCTCACATCCCCCGCTTTCTGATATGTCACACAGCAGATTAAACGAAGAAGATATTGAAAGCGATATTGATAAAAGTCTTAAAACCATCGGAATTGATTATATCGACATTGTCTGGCTCCACCGTGATGATATAACAAAACCCGTCGCTCCGATTATTGATGCCCTTAATAAAATGGTAAAGAAAGGCAAAGTAAGACATTTTGGTGCATCCAACTGGAGATTTGACAGAATTTCAGAAGCAAATGAATATGCCATAAAAACCGGTCAGCTTGGTTTTACAGCAAGCCAGCCACTCTATAACATGGCAATACGGTCAAAAGTGTGGGATGACACCCTTGTGTGCATTGAAGGTAAAGAAAAACAAAAATATGACAAAACCCACTTCCCCGTTTTTGCTTTTTCATCACAGGCAAAGGGTTTTTTTGAAAAATATGCAACTAACTCGCTTTCCCCAAAAGCCATTGACCGTTATCTCAACGATAACACTATTACAATATACGAGCAGATTTGCAAGCGTGCAAAAGAAGAAAATACTACTATTTCTGCCACAGCACTCAATATGCTGATTGAACAAAGTGATTTCGATGTATTTCCAATAATTGGCCCGTCAAATGTTAGTCAGCTAAAATCAACATTAAACATAAAATGACACCGCATTATGCGATGTCATTTTAAATTACTTTATTTCTTTGTGGAAATCCTGCAATGACTTAACGCCGCCGATGCCCTTCTGCAGTGATTTTATACCCGCAATTGAAGCCTTTGTTTCGGCCATAGTTGTCATATACGGAACACGTGTCTTGATTATAGCTTTTCTGATATAGCTGTCATCAGTTACACCCTTCTTATCGTTAGGAGTATTGATAACCATACTGACTTCATTGTTAGTGATGATATCAAGTACATTAGGTCTGCCCTCACCAAGCTTTGCGATTGGTGTAGCCTCTATGCCGTTAGCTTTCATAAACTCACAGCATCCCTTTGTTGCAATTATTTCAAATCCACAGTCAATAAATCCTTTTGCTACCTCTACAAGCTCATCCTTATCACGGTCATTAACACTTATAAGAACCTTACCGCCTGTGGGCAATTTTGTCTGTGTAGCTTCCTGTGCCTTTGAGAATGCCTCGCCAAAGCTTTCTGCCATGCCGAGAACCTCACCGGTTGAACGCATTTCAGGTCCCAATACCGGGTCAACCTCCTGGAACATATTGAACGGGAATACAGCTTCTTTTACGCCGTAATGACCTATATGTCTGTCCTTAAGTTCAGGAATTGGTGACTGTCTTCCGGTAAGCGGTGCAGTTATTATATCAGTTGCAAGCGGTACCATACGTATATCACATACCTTTGATACAAGAGGAACAGTTCTTGATGCTCTCGGGTTTGCTTCGAGCACATAAACCTTTCCGTCCTCGATTGCATACTGCATATTCATAAGACCGCGTACATTCATTTCCTTCGCAATCTTCTTTGTATAATCCTTGATGGTTTCAACGTGCTCGGGTGAAATGTTCATTGACGGCAAGATACATGCAGAGTCACCCGAATGTATTCCGGCAAGCTCAATATGTTCCATAACTGCAGGAACAAATACATTTACGCCATCACTTATAGCATCAGCCTCACACTCTGTTGCGTGACCAAGGAAACGGTCGATAAGGATAGGTCTGTCAGGCGTTACTCCTACAGCCGCACCCATATATATACGCAGACTCTCTTCGTCATGGACAACCTCCATACCGCGTCCGCCCAATACATATGACGGACGAACCATTACAGGGTATCCGATTTCGTTTGCGATTTCTATAGCTTCATCAACATTTACAGCCATTCCCGACTCAGGCATTGGTATTTCGAGCTTGTCCATCATTTCACGGAACAAATCTCTGTCCTCTGCAAGGTCAATTGTTTCAGGCGTTGTACCAAGAATGTTTACGCCGTTCTTCTTAAGGTCAGCCGCAAGGTTAAGCGGTGTCTGACCGCCAAACTGTGCGATTACGCCAACCGGCTTCTCTTTCTCGTGGATGCTTAATACATCCTCAAGTGTCAACGGCTCAAAGTACAGCTTATCTGATGTGTCATAGTCAGTAGAAACCGTCTCCGGATTACAGTTAACTATGATAGTTTCAAAACCAAGCTTCTTAAGTGCCATTGATGCGTGAACACAGCAATAGTCAAACTCAATACCCTGTCCTATTCTGTTCGGACCACCGCCAAGAATCATTATCTTGGGCTTGTCTGTATTTACAGGGCTCTTGTCTTCTATATTATATGATGAATAGTAGTATGCAGAATCCTCTGTACTGCTTACGTGGACGCCTTCCCATGCCTCTTTGATTCCGGCAGCAAGACGTGCGTTTCTTACCTCTTCTTCAGTTACACCAAGAATGTCGCTCAGATATCTGTCAGAGAAACCGTTCTTTTTTGCAGTTTCAAGAACTTCAGCCGGCGGAACCGCACCGTTATAGCCTTTGAGCATTTCCTCTTCTTCAACAAGCTCTTTCATCTGCTCAATAAAATATGACTTAATCTTTGTAAGGTTCTCAAGCTCTTCTACAGTAGCTCCCTTTCTTAATGCTTCGTACATTATAAACTGTCTTTCACTTGTTGCACTGTTAAGCATAACAAGAAGCTCGTCCTTTGTCTTTGATGCAAAGTCCTTTGCACCGCCAAGACCGTATCTGCCTGTTTCAAGTGAACGTATAGCCTTCTGGAAAGCTTCTTTATAGGTCTTGCCTATACTCATTACCTCACCAACTGCACGCATCTGTGTACCGAGCTTATCCTGTGCACCTTTGAACTTTTCAAATGCCCAGCGTGCGAACTTGATTACTATATAATCACCATCCGGATAGTACTTGTCAAGTGTACCGTATTTGCCGCACGGAATATCACAAAGGTCAAGACCTGCAGCAAGCAGTGCTGATACATACGCTATCGGGAAACCTGTAGCCTTTGAAGCCAATGCCGATGAACGTGATGTTCTCGGGTTAATTTCAATTACTATGATACGTCCGTCTTTAGGATTACGTCCGAACTGCACATTTGTTCCGCCTATAACCTCGATTGCTTCAACAATCTTATATGCCTGACGCTGCAGCTCTTTCTGAACATCCTCAGCAATTGTAAGCATCGGTGCTGAACAGAATGAGTCGCCTGTATGAACACCAAGCGGGTCGATATTTTCAATCATACATACAGTTATCATATTGTTCTGTGAGTCACGGACAACCTCAACCTCAAGTTCTTCCCAACCTAAAATTGATTCCTCAACAAGAACCTGACCTACAAGACTTGCCTGAAGTCCGCGTTCACAAACTGTTTTCAATTCTTCTGTGTTATATACAAGGCCGCCGCCTTCGCCGCCCATAGTGTATGCCGGACGCAAAACAACCGGATAGCTGAGCTTTTCAGCAATCGCAAGTGCCTCATCAACAGTATATGCAACCTCACTGCGTGCCATTGCAATACCAAGTGATTCCATAGTCTTTTTGAACTCTATTCTGTCCTCACCACGGTCAATAGCATCAACCTGAACGCCGATTACTTTGACATTATATTTATCAAGAACGCCTTCCTTTGCAAGCTCTGAACACAAATTCAGACCTGACTGTCCGCCAAGGTTTGGCAACAATGCATCAGGACGTTCCTTTTCGATAATCTGTGTCAGACGCTTTACGTTAAGCGGTTCTATATATGTTACATCCGCAGTCTCGGGGTCTGTCATAATTGTAGCCGGATTTGAGTTAACCAGCACAATTTCATAGCCAAGCTTTCTCAGCGCCTTGCACGCCTGCGTACCTGAATAGTCAAACTCACACGCCTGACCTATTATAATCGGGCCTGAACCGATTATCAGCACCTTGTTGATGTCGTCACGTTTCTTCATACACTATTGTCTCCTTCGTTTATTGTCTTGCAAAGGAATAATGAATATAATCATTTTTCACTTTAACCTTACCTAAAAATATCCTACCTAATAGTATCTAACATTTTAGCAAATTTGTCAAGTAGTTTTCCAAATTTTTGTTGTATTTTTTTTGCCGTTTTTTTTCGGATTTATTATGCAATTTTGATAAAATTTATCACAATCAGTAAAAATATAAAGACTGAGAGCATCATCAGATACATAATTTTACCCGGAGTTTTGCTATACCACATACTCCTTAATATCTCATAGGTTATAATAACACTGCCGACAAGACCGCAGATAATAAGAAGAATGAAGGTTGTCTGTGAAAACAGACCAAGAATGACACTTGCTGCACCAAGCAATGAAAGCGGGAGTGCCACAAACGCAAACCGTTTCACAAACTCACGGTACGGCGAAAACTGCCGCATTATCCATTTATTTATTATATAGAAGATTCCGGAATAGATATAAAATACAAGTATTCCGCCAAGAGCACCCGATACTGCCGCAAGTGCCCAGCCTTTTATAACTTCATATCCTGCCATTCCTTTGAATCCCATAGCATTCCCAAGAAAGCTTATCGGGCCGCGTACCGCACCTGTTACGACTGAGAATACACATAAACCTCCTATAATACCCTGGAATATAACAAGAATTATTATAGTTGCCCAGCTCATTTCACCCGGATTCATAACTGTATCCGCAGGTGATTTTATAAAAGAGATAAATAGTTGCCATGCTCTTAAAAATGCATTTTTAGCATCTGCATTTACTCTTTCACGCTTTATTTTCGGACGTTTAACCCGTTGTTTTTTCTCCTTCGGAGGTTTCTGTTTTTTTATATTTTCACTCTTTTGTGTACTGCCCTCTTTTTCCATACGCTTTGCTACGCTCATGGCACAGGTGCATTTCTCACCTTTTTCCAAAGCTCTTCCGCAATAAATACATTCACGCACAGCAATCACTACCTTTCTTCATATTTATTTATAGAGTTTGAGTTCAAACTCTGTTTTTGCAGTTTTTGAAACATCACCTGCACGTTTGTAAAGACTTATGTCTATGTTACCCACTTTAAACTTAAAATCATTTATTTTTGAGAAAGAACGTGCAATATCAGTACCATTCTTAAAACTTTCAACAGCCTGTATTACTATCGTCTGCTGCGACGGTGCAAGATGTGTCTGTGCAGGTGTTGCAACAAGGATATAATCGCAGGTATATATTTCCTCAAGTCTCCAGTAGTCACGTGAATCAACCTCAGGCAAACCTACAATATATGAATCCTCCCTCACCTCTTTCATATTAAGCGACGGCACTACATTCATAAGAATACTGCTGTTTAATGTAAATGATGATGAGAGCACTCCGCATTTTGCACCCTCAGGTATCTTTTTGTCAAGTGTGCGTTTCAATGCAAGCACGGAGTTTATATCTGAGCGATTCTTTGGTTTTACAGAATATGAGGGGAACAATGCAAGCGACTTGATTTCCTGAATATTGTTCGGCTGTTTACGGCTTATGCACGGGCTTAAAAAATTCAGCAGTGCAACAACGCACAATCCGAAAATAACCGAATTTTTATCAATTGCGTTTATTGCAAATATAATTATCATTACTAATGCAGGGATATATAAAAACAAATGCTGTTGACCGTGTGTCTGTGTTGATACAAACATAGTTGCACAAACAAGTATCTGTAAAAGTGAAAATGCACTTCGCAGTTCTTTTCGCTTTATTACCGATATTATAACCGACGCAATAATCCCTATAATGAACACTGCACCAAAATACCTTGTTATAAGCTTCATATCTGTCCATACAGAATATTTGTATCCGGCATAAAGTGTTCCGTAATCCTTCAGCAGTATATTTCTAAAGAAGGGATAGAAAACCACAAGCAACATAAATGCAACTGTTGCAAGAGTAACTGCAAGCTGTTTGTAATTACGCTTTATGAGTATCGTATCAACAACCATAAGTGTTATAAACGACACAGAGAAAAATGCAAAGTATCTGCGTGTTAATATAGCAAGAACAAGCAGTATTCCGAGTAATACATTTTTCAGATACGGTTTTTTATCAAGTGTATCCGTCATATATAAAAGATAGCACACAAGACCTATAAGAACACCGGCAACATCAATAAAGCCTATCACTGTTATATACCATAACGCAGGAATAAGCATAAGCGTTATTACACAGGTAAAACCCGGTGTTTTTGAAAGCTTTTTTGCAAGAACGTATATAACTATCTGTGACGGTATCAGATAAAAAAGTATTACTGATACAATGTATGATACACGTGTTATTCCGAATATCTTCATCCATATCGCAACAGGAACTGCAACAAGATAGTTATAGTCACTCGTACCGATTGATATGTATATTTCTTTTAAAAAGCTGAAATTCAAAGGTTTTCCTGCGAGCATTCTTCCAATATCCCAATAGGTAGAATCATCCCAGAAATAAACTGTTTTGCTCATAAGCACATAAATTATTCCGAAAACAAGCGATAAAAGGCATATAGCTCCCACAAAACACAGCTCAAAATATTTTGAGTCTGTGAGTTTTTTGTGTGAGTTTTGATTGTTCTTTTCCACCCATTCAAGAAGCTCCACTTTCCTATCCTCCTATATTTCAAATAAAGACATTATCTCATCATCAGTAAGATTACCGAGTGTTTTGTTATTGACCTGAATTATATCATCGGCAAGACTGCGTTTTTTCGCCTCAAGCTTCAGAATTTTTTCTTCAATTGTTCCGTGAGATGCAAGCTTAATAACCTGTACGGCTCTTTTCTGTCCAATTCTATATGCACGGTCAGTTGCCTGATCGGTAACTGCTGGATTCCACCACGGATCGTAATGAATCACAGTATCGGCACCTGTGAGATTTATACCGGTACCGCCCGCTTTTAGTGAAACAAGAACTGCATCACCAGCTCCGCTGTTAAAGCTGTCACATATTCTCACTCTTTCCTCTGCCGGAACATCACCTGTTATTGAAAAGCACCGTATTCCAAGCTGTGAAAGCTCTTTTTCAATTATATCAAGCATTGTACGGAACTGTGAAAAAATAAGCATACGGTGTCCGCCAGAACGTGCAGTCATTGCAATGTCTTTTAATAACTCGAGCTTTCCGCTTGACATTTTTTCAGTTCCTGAAAACAGTGCCGGATGACAGCAAATCTGACGCAATCGCAAAATATTGGTCAGAATAGTCATTTTTCCGCTACTCGTTCCCAAAAGTCCGAGTGCTTCACTGCGTGCGATTTCAACATATGCCTGATACAGACCTTTTTGTTCACGACTGAGCTCTGCTACCATTGTTGTTTCTATCTTTTCAGGCAGTTCATTTAAAACGTCCTTCTTCATTCTTCTCAGAACGAACGGACGTATTATGTTTCTTAACGATTCTGAAATTTCCTCATCATCGCTCACGTTTTCAAAACGGTCTGCAAAAGACTTTGCAGAACCAAGATATCCCGGCATAATATAATCAAAAATTGACCAAAGCTCCATTATTGAATTTTCAATGGGAGTGCCTGTAAGGGCAAATCTGTGTTCTGCATTAATACGCTTAACACTGATAGCATTCATTGTTTTACGGTTTTTAATATATTGTGCTTCATCTATCACGCAATACGAAAACTCAATATCCTTATAAAGGTTAATATCGCGTCTTAAAAGCGGGTATGATGTGATAATAATTTCATAACCGTCAATTGTTTTTATCAGATTTTCTCTTGTTTCCTTAACTCCGTTTATAAGAAGATATCCGGCATTGGGGATAAACTTCTCTATCTCTTTCTGCCAGTTATATATAAGGGTGCTCGGTGCTACAATAAGAGTAGGCTTTTCGGGCTTTATGCTGTGTATATAAGCAATTGTCTGTAATGTCTTTCCAAGTCCCATATCATCAGCAAGTATTCCGCCCATACCAAGCTCTGAAAGCTCATAAAACCATGAAAGTGCCTCAACCTGATATCCTCGCATTTCGCCGCATAAATCACCAGGGATTTCAGGTTTATGAGTACGGATTTTTTGAAGATATTCTTTAATTGTTTTATCTTTTCTGACATCTGTTGTTGCCTCAATGCGGAGCAGTTCAAATTTCGGGATTTTAACCTTACCTTTTGCTATTTCTTTTCCTGTAATACCTAAATTAACAAGAAGTTCAAAAACTTCACGTTTTTTATTGTTCTTAAAATCAAGGTACCTTCCGTCGTTTGTGCGGTAATATTCTTCCCTTAACCGCAAAGATTTCAGAAGCTCGTTTATTTCCTCATTTGACAGCTCGGAATCAAAGCTGATTTCAAGATAATCTTCCTTTTCGTTGTATGATGCATTAACAGAAAAATTAAAGTCATCTTTAATCTCAAGGTTCTTAAATCTGTCGCTTACAACGACATCAGAAAATGCCGACAATAATTTGATATCCCGTGTTATAAAATTATAAATCAATGCGTCATCAGACAGACTATAGGAGGTTTTGCTTCTATCAAATTTATCAAAAAAAGATAGCACCCTCTCCTCCGCCTCAAAATCACGGATAATTATTTTCTCATCGTCTGTTATGTGCGGTGCTGGTAATTTAATCTGCATTGTTCCGTAATTTACGGTAACTACTGCGGTTATTGCATCTTTTTCACTGTCAAAAAAAACAGTGAACTGTGGTGTGTCATCCACAATGATTTCGTCTACACCGTTTATTACAACCCCGTGACGGTTACGCAATTTCGGCAAAACATATGCTGCAAAATGCATTGCATTGTCGCCTTTAAATGTTATCTGTGTGCGTTTTACATCCGAAAGCGAACGGTATATAGGCATAAAATAGTCTCGCCACCCAGGTGTGGTATTGTAAATCTTATCATTATAGAAAAACCACTCACCGTTCGGTGTTATTGCAAAACCACTCTCTGATAATGACATTATAATGTCCTTTTCGACTGCTTCTACGTCTATCAGAATATCGGGATCTTCATTCAATATCTGTACACCGTTTATAGTCATTCCGTCAAATATAAGTTTGAAATCCATTTGTGCAAGGTACGGTAACATTCTGCGTATTACAGCCGAACCAAACGAGGTTTTAGACGAAAGCTTACGGTATAGACCAATCCCTGATGAGCGTGTCTGATATACTTCCGCCATGATTTTAATGATATTATCCTCATTTGGCGAAAAATACATATTCCGTCTTGAATACACATTCGTTCTGTCTACCTTGAACTCCTTATAATTCAGATAGCAGTCAAGGAAATTTTCAAGTCCCTGTATTCTTCCACCGCAATCCGGTAAAGAAAGTGACATTTCAAATTCGGGATCTACCTCTGTGTCGCGGTTGGGTTTTATAAAAAGCTCAAATGATGCATGAATTTTCTGCCGTTCACCGTATGAGGAAAATTCACGGCACAAAGCAGATGCGATTTTGTCATTTTCATTCTCGGTATGCGTGTTGTCATTCAGCTCTGCCATACGTTCCTGCAATACGGCAACAATATGCTTGCAAGGTGATTGCATAGTCTGATAATATGTGCATGTACAAAGCTCATTGCTGATTTTCCCGTCCATAAAAGAAATATATACATTATATAATTCTTCGCCGTCAACAGCCGCACTTATTTCTGTCTCGGAGCGTTTTTTGATATGGACACGTCCGTCACGAAAATACTCTTCGCCACGTCTGTAAACCATATCAGAGCACAGTCCTCTTATCATATCGTCGGTTATCCGCATATGCTTTTCACCTTTCAAAATTTAGTATCATATTATTATACCATTTTTTTGAATAAATTACAATATTTTTCCTAAAATTCAGTTGTAAATTTTTTAAGAACGAAAAAAGAGATGCATAACATCTCTTGTCTTCTGAAAATGATGCCCTTAAAGATTAAAAACAACCACAATACAAACTGCATCTTGCTAAGATAGCATTCTTATCTTCTAGAATTTTAAAATATTCCGCTGGATAAAAGTAACAATCAAATGATTCATCCATCACCAAATACATTCCGTTTTTATCACACCCAATAGATTTGTACCTTTTCCCGTACTTAATTTCATTACAATTATGTGTTACACATTCAACAATGGCTTCGTATGAGTTCAAAACATTATTTTCATCCGATACAACTTCAAAATCATCAAAACTATTAAATGCGGTTATCTGACCATCATCACCACGAGCGTGCAAACTTTTGCATTCACCTTGCCAATATTCCAAAAGAAATGCTTCGTACTCTTTTCCATGAGTAAAAGTACCCCAATTGGTATTTTTCCCTTCTCCAATAAATTTCACAATTGCCGGTTTTTTATTGCACGTGTTTATATTGTCATATTATATGGAAGTATTAGTCAAATGTTTGGTTTTTTCAAATCCCACTAAAACACTTTCTCCAGTCTCAATAATTAATCGCATTACAAGCAAAAAAGATTCTTGGGTTATTGTTGAGGGCATACCGATAAAATCAACAGGTTTTCCCCATCGTTTTTCATAAATCGCTTCTAATTCCTGTATTTCTTTCATAACTGCGACATCATTCATCGTTTCTTCTCCTTCAAACCACTATTTGGTATAATAAGATTTAACAATCTATAGCTGCGTAAAGCATAGCCATCATTAACTTCAGACAGTAATGTTCTTCCTCCGTCTGTTACAACATTTTCTCGTTTACGTTTCTTGAGTTCTTCCGGTGTACAAAATATCAATCTTTCAAATCATACTTTTTTGAGTTCCTGATAGGTATTGCAAAAAAGCAACTATATGAATATACTCTTTTGTAGCCCATATACACTTTCAGCTATAATCATTTCAAAATCATGCAGATTTTTCTACTGAAATTTATCTATTATCTTTATACATCTTTGTTTACGGACATAAAGGTTTTAGCAATTCGTAAGCTTCCCTTAACTCCGCATAAAAGTGTTTTTCCTTTTCACTCTCTGTTCCCGGTTCATCTACATAGAATAAACATGCATCAGGAATAATTTCTTTGTATATTTCAAAAAAATCCGTGTGTTCTATGAAACATGCATTTTCAGAATAATACTGTTCTGCAAGATAAGCAAATTCACTTTTTTCTATTTTATTATGCAAGCATTGTTCTATTTGATTTAACAGAGTGAGTTTTACCTCTAAAGGAGTTATCATATTACACCTCGTTTTAAAAATATTCATAATCATGAACTGTTCTTTACTGTATATATCTCGAATATTTTTTCAGAAAAAGAGATGCTTCTGCATCTCTTATATTTCAAATTCTTCTTCGATAATTCTTACGGCATCCTTTACAAGGTCAACGCAAGGTCTTTTCTGATAATACTCCGCTGTTCGTGCCTCGGGATTTGGATTTGTTTCGCCCGATTTATTTAATCCCAATAAATCAGCACAAACCGTTGAGCCGTTCATCTCCTTAAACTTAGCGGCAAGCTCCTGCACCTTACTGTATACTTTTGCTCTCGCATCGCCGTCTTTTTCACCACGAGAGAGCATCATACCGGTAACCATAACCATACCCGACACCGCACCGCAGGTAAGACGCATACGGCCTATGCCGCCGCCAAAGCCTTCCGACAGCTTCATTGTTGTGTCAAAATCAAGCCCTAAATCATCACAAAATGCACCGATAACAGATTGCGAACAGTTATATCCCGACTTGAATAATTCTTCAGCTTTTTCTACTCTGTCCATTTTATTCTCCTAACGAAATTAAATCAGAAAACAACGATGCCTTGTACTTTCCTGTTACAACACGGTCGTTTTCACACGGGTCTTTTATGACCTTTATTCCCGAAAACTCTGCCTCGTCAAGAATTTCAGAAACAGACTCACCCTGATTATAACCGATTTCAAACGCGATATAGCTGTTCTCCTCCATTATTTCCGGTGCTATCTCTGTTATTCTCTGGTAGAACATAAGCCCGTCAAAACCACCGTCAAGTGCCTCAGGCGGTTCATAGCTCGTTACAATGTTATCAAGGCTGAAAATGGTATCTGTTTCAATATACGGCGGGTTAGATACAATAACATCGTATTTACCCTCCGGTATTTCTTCTAATATGTCACAGTGCAGAAGTTTAACATCTACACCGTTGAGCTTTGCGTTTTCGCCTGCCACTTCAAGGATTGCCTCGCTGTAATCAAGCAGAGTAACCTCTGCATTCGGACAAAGTTTTGCAATACTTATACCAATGCATCCGCTTCCCGTTCCGATATCAAGGACTTTTACTTCTTTATCCTTAATCTTTTTGATTACCGTTTCTACAAGCGTTTCAGTATCCTGACGCGGTATAAGAACAAGCTCATTTACCTTGAACTTAAGTCCCATAAATTCAGTCTCGCCAAGTATGTATTGTAATGGCTCTCCCGAATTACGGCGTGAAACTATATCCATAATTTCAACTGCCTCGTCTGCAGTTATTTCTCTCGGATTTTTAATAAAATCCTCCTGTGACATTTTTGTGACATGAGAGATAATCCAATCCGCCTCATGTTCGTTTTCTCCTAATTCTTTTCGCACCTCAGTACGCAAACTCCCGACTACCATTTGTCCTCCTCTTTGTTCTCAGGTATACACGGTTTCATTGACTCAATCGCAACCTCAATCTGACTTTCATCCGGCTCACGTGTTGTAAGCTTCTGAAGCCATAAACCGGGTTTTGAAAGGAATCCAACACATTTGTTTTTACTTCTTCCTGCCCATTTGATAACTTCATACGACAAGCCTGCTACAATAGGCAGACACAGCAGTCTTGTTCCCATTCTTAAAAGAATTGCTATTATTTTTCCGTATTCATCAAATCTTGGCAAAAACGCATAGACGATGATACTTATTATCATTACAAAAAGCAAAAAGCTCGTTCCGCATCTCGGATGAAAACGTGTGTATTTTTTCACATTCTCAACCGTAAGCTCCTCTCCTGCTTCATAACAGGCAATCGTTTTATGTTCTGCACCGTGGTATTCAAACACGCGCTTGATTTCTTTCATCTGCGATACAAGAGCCATATACCCAAGGAAAATTAGCATTCGCATTATACCCTCAAATATACTGGTAAAAAGCTTGTGACCGGTAAGCCACTGTAGTTGCGGTATCGCCTCAACCGCACCTGATACTATTGACGGAAGTAATATAAACAGTCCCACACTCATTATGATTGAAAGGAATACTGCGAAGTATATTACAACATCCTTTATCTTATCGCCAAGCTTATCCTCAAGCCATTTTTCAAATTTGCTTTCAGATTCTTCTTCGTCCTCAATATCTACAAATTCAGCACTGTACATAAGTGCTTTCATTCCTATCACGAGACTGTCAATAAAATTGATACAACCTCTTAAAATAGGAAGCTTCCATATTCTGGCACGTTTTTTTGTGCCGTTTTCGTCAATTTTGGTCACAATTTCACCGTCGGATTTGCGTACTGACACTGCCGTTTCGTATGGTCCACGCATCATAACGCCTTCCATTACAGCCTGACCACCGATTGACGTTTTATGTTGTTGTTCTTCAGCCATTTTGGTTTGTTTTTTCTCCTTTCAGATTAACAGCAATCCGGTGAGCATAGACATTCACATAAACACCCACCGATACACAAATATGGACATATGTAAACGAAAAGACATCCGCCTAAACAGCAGTCCGCACCGTAATTTTTTTGTTTCTCGCCCTCGTTATCATAATGACTTGCTCTATCATTCAGTGTATCTAACGCATTCTTATATTCAGAATTGTCAGGCTCCATACTGATTGCAGTTTTAATATAGTTAACTGCATTATTATATCTTCCGCGTGCAATTTCTGCAACACCCGACAAATAATACCATTCTGCATTTCTGGGTAATTTTTTTAACACATCAACAGCATCTTCCGTTAATCCAAGTTCCAACAAATATCTTACTCTATTAAAGGATATTTCTTCGTCTGAATATTTGTTTTTATCAGATTCATTGGAATATGTTTTCTCACCTTTGTTTTCATCTTTAATATGTTGAGATTTTCCGTTGTTTTCAATCATATCATAAGCGACATTAATCTCTTTTAATTTTTCTGAGGCAAGATCTGCCAACGGGTTATTAACATATCTATCAGGATGATACTTTCTAACAAGGTTTCTGTATGCCTTTTTGACGGTTTCCTGGTCAGCATTTTCGGAAACCCCTAAAATTTCGTATGGATTCATCGTTATCCTTTCTTCTTTAGATTAGCAGCAAGGTCCAGGGCATGGTCCTCCGCACATACATGGCAGGCATAAGCATGGTAACGGGCATCCTCCGCCTGAAGAGTACATTCCACCGCCTGTGTTATAGCTGTTTGCACGGTTTTTTACGCTGTTTAGTGTATCACTGTATTCTGTGTTATTCGGTTCCATTCTCACCGCTGTTTCAAGAAAGCTTATACCGTCAGTATATCTTCCTGATTTAATATTTGCAAGCCCCGACAAAAAATACCATTCAGCGGTTTTTGGCAAGTTTTGAAGCATCATAAGAGCCTGCATAGTCATTCCCATAGTCAACATCTGACGTACCGTTGAAAATGACGGAGTCGCACCGGTATATCCGCCACGATTCCCGTAACCGCCATAGCCGCCGTAACCGCCGGAAGCCTGCGACGTTGTACCTTTTTTCATTATAGCATCATATGCCTGATTAACTTCCTTCATTTTCTCAGCCGCAAGGTCTGCCAAAGGATTATTTACATATTTATCAGGATGATATTTTTTCACAAGCTCCTTATATGCTTTCTTGACGGTTTCTTCGTCTGCATTTTCGGGAACTCCGAGAACTTCGTACGGATTCATTGCTGTCCTTTCTATCACCGCTTAAAATACTCTGTTGCTTTTCTTTTAAGCTAATATATATTATCTTTGCTATCAAATCTCTGTTTTTCTTAAAGTCAATAAGTTCAAATGAAGTTGCAATACCGTCAAGAGTTAATGTAAGACTTAACTCTATATCACCGGCACACTTTTCAAGGTCAGTATATCCCATTTTAATTAACGGATTATACGAGCCTGATTTTAAATCTCTTTCAAGGTCATTTACTGCATCTATTACATAAATCCATCTGCCGAGATTAAAACCTAACCACGCAAGTGTTCGTCTTTCCTTTTCACCGGTTATAAATTCCGGTGTAAAAAGACACTCAAGAATTTTACCGAATGCCTCTGCAGTATCATCAATTGAGCTGCTGCCACTTTTTTCATACTCGCTAAGAACCGCAAGCTGTTTTTCTATAATCTCACATTCTCTGTCAAGATGCTTTTTTGCCTTACTGTAGCCATGGTAAAAACCAAGCATACCGAAAAGTGCTTTTATACTTTTATCATCTCTCCAGTCATCCTTGAGCTTTAAATATGTCAAGACTACCCCAGCCGCCGATGCATACGAAACAGCTTTATCATCCGTAACGCAACTACGTTTTTTGAACGGATGAACTATACATCTTTTCTGACAGCTTTGTGCATCTGTTGTAAGTGATGACAGCACAAGTGCAAGAAATGTTATATCATAGCTTAAACCCAAACGTGACATCTGCGAAGCAACCTTACCCGTTGCCTTGCATACTCCGCAATAATAGGACGAAAATACAGAGTATTCCTCCTCTGTCATCTGATTATTGCCGACTGTCACATAACCGAACATATTTCTATTCCTTTTCTGTTTCAGATTAAAGCTATACACGGTAAGTATATCATAAACATTTTGAAATCTCAATACTTTTTTAAAAATTATTTTTAAAATTAATAATTTGTACATATTCTGCAAAAACTACTATATAACGAAAGGAGTATTGCTATGAATATGTCAAACGAAGAATATATCAATTATGTAAACGAAAAAAGTCCCAAATCAAAGCTTGGAATTGACTGCCTTAAAGCTTTTGTTATAGGCGGTCTTATATGCACAATAGGACAATGTTTCTTAAATCTATACAAATATTTGGGTGCAGATAAAGAAACCGCATCAACACTTGTTACTGTTACAATGGTGTTTTTAGGTGCACTTCTCACAGGGCTTAATATCTACCCTAAAATTGCAAAACACGGTGGTGCAGGTACGCTTGTGCCGGTTACAGGCTTTGCAAATGCGGTCACTGCCCCTGCACTTGAAGCAAAAACCGAAGGGTATGTCCTCGGCGTGGGTGCAAAGATATTCACAATTGCAGGTCCGGTAATACTTTTTGGTACACTCTCCTCCGTGGTATGCGGTATAATATATTTTTTTATCTATTAGGAAATTACTACTTTTTTGCTGTAATTTCCTAATAGCAAAAAAGTTTACATATTGAAGTGAACTATGCGAACGACTATCTAGATAGTAACTTTTTTATTAAATAGTAAAATAATACTTGAAAAAACAAGAGTTTTGTTATATAATGTATTGATAGAATATTATGGTCTTTATGACATATTTTATTTTTACAGAAAGGACTTATAAAAATATGGCAAATCCAAAGGTTGCCCTCATTATGGGCTCTGACTCAGACTTTGACAAAGTTAAGGGTTGTATAACAAAGCTTAAAGAATTTAACGTCGAGGTTGAGGTGAATGTAATATCTGCTCACCGTACACCTGAAAAGGCTATGGAGTATGCAAAAAATGCAGAGGACAACGGTATAGATGTTATAATCTGTGCAGCAGGTATGGCGGCACATCTTGGCGGCGTGGTTGCAGCTAATACCACTCTCCCCGTTATCGGTATTCCGATTGAATCAACTTTTTCAGGAATGGATGCACTTTTAGCAACCGTTCAGATGCCTCCGGGTATCCCCGTTGCAACAGTAGGCGTTAATAACGGCACAAACGCAGGAATACTTGCAGCAGAAATGCTGTCATTAAAATATGATTATATTAAACCGATGCTAAAAGACGCACGCCGCAAAATGGCAGAAGCTGTCGAAGCAAAGGATGCAATAATAAAAGAAAAAGCGGCATCGCTTTAACATAAGAAAAGGAGATAATAATTATGGCAACAGATGCATACAAGAAAGCAGGCGTAGACGTTGAAGCGGGTTACGAATCTGTAAAACTAATCAAAAACGATGTAAAGAGAACAGCAATTGAGGGTGTTCTTGGCGGAATAGGCGGTTTCGGCGGTTTGTTTGAAATTCCTGAGGGTTATAAGAACCCTGTATTGGTTTCTGGTACAGACGGCGTAGGAACAAAGCTCCGTATCGCATTTTTAATGGACAAGCACGACACTATCGGTCAGGACTGTGTTGCAATGTGTGTTAACGACGTTGCATGCTCAGGTGCAAAGCCGTTGTTCTTCCTTGACTACCTTGCAGTTGGCAAGAACTATCCTGAAAAGATAGCACAAATCGTAAAGGGTGTTGCTGACGGCTGTGTTGCAGCAGGCTGTGCATTGGTTGGCGGTGAAACAGCAGAAATGCCGGGCTTCTACCCCATTGATGAATACGACCTTGCAGGCTTTAGCGTAGGTATAGTTGAAAAGGACAAGATTACCGACGGCAATCGTGCAAAAGCCGGAGACAAGCTTATCGGTATCGCATCAAGCGGTGTTCATTCAAACGGCTATTCACTTGTAAGAACACTCTTTGACTTAAACGGTGAAAAGGCAAAGGAAAACCTTTCAGAGTACAGTGACAAGCTCGGTATGACAATAGGCGAAGCACTTCTTACACCGACAAGAATTTATGTTAAACCGCTCTTAAAGCTTATTGACGAGGTTGGTATCAATACAGTATCACATATCACAGGTGGCGGTTTTGTTGAGAACGTGCCGAGAATGCTCCCCGACGGACTTAAGGCAGTTATACATAAGGGTACATGGGACGTACTTCCGATATTTGATATTATGCAGGAAAAGGGCAATATCCCCGAAGCTGATATGTACAACACATTTAATATGGGTATCGGTATGATAGTTGCTGTTGATGCTGATAAGGCAGATGCGGCTGTTAAATGCCTTGAAGCTGCAGGTGAAAAGGCAAGCATCATCGGTGAGCTTGTTGCAGGCGAAAAGGATGTTGAAATAGTATGAAAAACATCGGCGTACTGATTTCAGGCGGAGGCACAAACCTCCAGGCACTGATTGACAAACAAGGCAGTGTTATAAAAAGCGGCAGAATTGTCTGTGTATGCTCAAACAGTGCAGATGCATACGGACTTACACGTGCAAAGAATGCCGGAATACCTACTAAAGTAATACGCAAGAACGCAGACTGCGGTGGAAGCATAAACGAGCTTAACCGACAGATTTGTGCATATATGAAAGAAATGAACGTTGACGTTATAGTTCTTGCAGGATTTCTTGCAATACTCGGCGGTGAGCTGTTGGAGGAATATGCAGACAGAATAGTTAATATTCATCCGTCACTTATCCCCTCTTTCTGTGGCGACGGTTACTACGGACTTAAAGTTCACGAAGAAGCTTTAAAGTACGGTGTAAAGGTTACAGGTGCTACGGCACATCTCGTTAACGAAATAACTGATGGCGGAAAAATACTTATGCAGAAAGCAGTAGAAGTTCAGGAAGGTGACACACCTGAAATTCTGCAGAAACGTGTTATGGAGCAGGCTGAATGGATAATTCTCCCCGAAGCCGTAGAAAAGCTATGTGCATCACTTTAAATGAAAGGACTAAAGAAAATGGCTACAATTGATATTTATAAAGAGCTTAAAGAAAATTCATATCCCGGCCGTGGTATTGTAATCGGCAAGAGCGAGGACGGAAAGAGTGCTGTTACTGCATATTTTATTATGGGCAGAAGCGTGAACAGCCGTAACCGTGTATTTGTAGAAGACGGCGACGGAATACGCACACAGGCGTTTGACCCGTCAAAGCTCACAGATCCGCATCTTATTATTTACGCACCGGTGCGTGTGCTTGGTAATAAGACAATCGTAACAAACGGTGACCAGACCGACACAATATATGACCTTATGAATCAGCAGATGACCTTTGAGCAGTCTCTGCGTACACGTGAGTTTGAGGACGATGCTCCCAACTACACACCGAGAATTTCAGGTATCATAAAGACAGATGTTGATGATTTTAATTATGCTATGTCAATTCTGAAAAGTGCTGACGGTGATCCGTCATCATGCAGAAGATATACATTCTCATATAACAATCCTCAGGCAGGTGTGGGACATTTTATCCATACATATATGTCAGACGGGAATCCCCTGCCCTCATTCTCAGGTGAGCCGAAACAGGTATCTATCCCCAACTGCATCGAGGAGTTCACAAACGGATTGTGGACATCACTTAACGAGGATAACAAGGTTTCGTTGTTTGTAAGATACATCAACCTTGAAACAGGAAAAACAGATACAAGAATTATAAATAAAAATGTATGATATTTCTCATCGGGGAGTATCAGTTCAGAATGCTAAAGAGTTTTGAAATGCATTCTTCGCTGACACTCCCCGACGAGTTCACTCATAAAAGCGAAAGGAATAAAACAAATGAAAGAAATGCAATTAAAATATGGCTGTAACCCAAATCAGGTACCGTCAAGAGTATACTTAAAAGATGGTGAGCTTCCGTTTGAGGTATTATGCGGACGTCCGGGATACATAAACTTACTTGATGCACTTAACGGCTGGCAGCTCGTATCAGAGCTCAAAAAGGCTACAGGTTTACCTGCGGCAACGTCGTTTAAGCACGTATCACCTGCCGGTGCTGCTGTTGGTCTGCCGTTAACAGATACATTAAAGAAGATATACTTTGTTGATGATGTTGAGCTTACACCGATGGCTAATGCTTATGCAAGAGCAAGAGGTGCTGACAGAATGTCATCATTCGGTGATTTTATCGCACTTTCTGATGAATGTGACAAAGCAACCGCACTTCTTATAAAGAAAGAAGTTTCAGACGGTATTATTGCACCGTCATATTCAGATGAAGCTCTTGAAATATTAAAGGCTAAAAAGAACGGTAACTACTGTGTTCTGAAGATTGATCCGGCATATAAGCCCAACCCGATAGAGTGCAAGGAAGTATTCGGCATAACATTTGAGCAGGGACGTAACGAGCTTCCGATAAATGATGATTTACTTGCAGACATCGTTACAGACAACAAAGATATGCCCGAGAGTGCAAAACGTGATTTGTTGATTTCTCTTATTACACTTAAATATACACAGTCAAACAGTGTATGCTACGTTAAGGACGGTCAGGCAATCGGTATCGGTGCGGGTCAGCAGTCAAGAATCCACTGCACACGCCTTGCAGGTAATAAAGCGGATATATGGTGGCTTCGTCAGGCACCGCAGGTTTTAAATCTTCAGTTTGTTGACGGTATTCGCCGAGCAGACAGAGATAATACTATTGATGTTTATATTTCAGACGAATATGAGGACGTATTAAAGGACGGAGTATGGCAGACGCTGTTTAAGATTAAGCCGGAGCCGTTTACAAAGGCAGAACAGAAAGAATGGCTTAAAAAGAACTCTGATGTTGCATTGGGTTCAGATGCATTCTTCCCATTTGGCGACAACATTGAACGTGCATATAAGTCAGGTGTTAAGTACATAGCACAGCCGGGCGGTTCTGTTCGTGATGACAATGTTATTGAAACCTGCAACAAATATAATATGGCAATGAGCTTTACAAAAATCCGCTTGTTCCACCACTAATTTAAGTAATAAGTAATAGTGAATAGTGAATAGTGAATAAGTTATGAAAGGGTAAAAAAATGAAAATATTAGTAGTAGGCGGCGGTGGCCGTGAGCATACAATAGTATGGAAAGTAGCACAGTCAGACAAGGTTTCAAAAATATACTGTGCACCCGGAAACGGTGGTATCTCGAAGCTTGCAGAATGTGTTGACATTTCAGCTACAGATATCGACTCAATGGTTGCATTTGCAAAAGAAAAGGAAATTGACCTTGTTATGGTAGCACCGGATGACCCGTTGGTGCTTGGTATGGTTGACGCAATGGAAGCTGCAGGCATCCGTGCATTCGGTCCGCGTAAAAATGCGGCTATAATTGAGGGTAGTAAGGTTTTCTCAAAGGACCTTATGAAAAAGTACAACATTCCTACAGCAGGCTATGAAGTGTTCTGCGATTCCACTTCTGCAATTGAGTATCTTAAAGCACAGAACTCCTATCCTGCAGTTATAAAGGCAGAGGGACTTGCACTTGGTAAGGGTGTTATAATTGCACTTAATGAAGAAGAAGCAATTGCAGGCATACACGAAATAATGGATGACAAGAAGTTTGGTGACAGCGGTAACCGTGTTGTTATTGAAGAATTTCTGACAGGTCCGGAGGTTTCTGTTCTTGCATTCACAGACGGTAAAACAGTAAAGCCGATGGTATCTGCACAGGACCACAAGCGTGCATATGATAACGACAAGGGTCCCAACACCGGTGGTATGGGTACATTCTCTCCCTCTCGTCTTTACGATGATGCAAAAGCTAAAGAGTGTATGGACAATATCTTTATTCCCACTATTAACGCAATGAATGCCGAGGGCAGACCGTTTAAGGGTGTTCTGTATTTCGGACTTATGATGACAGAAAAAGGTGTTAAGGTTATTGAATATAACTGCCGTTTCGGTGACCCCGAAACACAGGTTGTTCTTCCCCGCCTTAAAACTGATCTTGTTGATATTATGGAAGCAGTTGTTGACGAAAAACTTGCAGACATAGAAATTGAATGGGCAGATAATGCCGCTGTTTGCGTTGTTATGGCATCGGGCGGTTACCCCGTTTCGTACGAGAAGGGACACTTAATATCAGGCATTGAAGACGCAGAAGCAATGGATAACGTAACAGTATTCCACGCAGGAACAAAACTCACAAACGAAGGATATACCAACGCCGGCGGTCGTGTTCTTGGCGTTACTGCAACCGATAATGACCTTGACCTCGCAATCCGACGTGCATACGATGCAGTAAGTAAGATTTCATGGAAGGATGAATTCCACAGAAACGATATCGGTGTTAAATAACTAATCGAAAGGTTTTGATTTTATGAGAAACGATTATATTACCTGGGATGAGTATTTTATGGGCATTGCACTTTTGAGTGCTATGCGTTCAAAGGATGAAAACACACAGGTTGGTGCATGTATAGTAAACGATGAGAACAAAATTCTGTCTCTCGGCTATAACGGTATGCCCATCGGCTGCAGTGATAGCGAAATGCCGTGGAAACGTAACGGTGCACCGATTGACACAAAGTATATGTATGTGTGTCACGCAGAGTTTAACGCAATTTTAAACAGCCCTGCACCGTCACTTAAAGGTGCAAAAATTTATGTAACTCTCTTCCCCTGCAACGAATGTGCAAAGGCAATCATACAAAGCGGTATTAAAGAGATAGTGTATCTTTCCGATAAGTATTCGGGAACTGATGCGGACCTTGCCGCAAAGCGTATGTTTGATATGACAGGCGTTACATACAGGAAATATGAGCCGACAGGTAACGAGATATCAATCAGTTTGTGAGGTAAAGTCTGAATAAATCACTCATATAGCACTTCAGCTGTGCATAAGTTCCACCAACGAAAAACAAGTTTTCGGGTGTCACTTGTATGCTCGTTCGCATAGACCACTATAGCCTCACTTGCATATCAGCACTCTCTGAGCAATTTATTCAAACTTTTTGAAAGGAATTGATCCCAAAATGGCATTTAAAGAAACTATCATCAGCACGGAAGACATTTACAGCGGAAAGGTCTTTGACGTAAAAAAACACACCGTAGAGCTACTTAACGGTGATACTGTTACACGTGAGCAGATACTTCATAACGGCGGTGTAGCTGTTGTTGCAATTGACGATGACGGTATGGTGTTTATGGTACGTCAGTACCGGTTCGGTGCAGGAGTAGAAACTCTTGAAATTCCTGCCGGAAAGCTTGAAAAGGGTGAAGACCCATATGAAGCCGGTATGCGTGAGCTTCGCGAGGAAACAGGATACAAAACCGACAAGCTTATAAGTCTTGGCGAGTGTCTACCCACCCCTGCATACTGCAGTGAAAAGATTTATCTATATATGGCAAAAAATCTTGAATACTGCGGTCAGGACCTTGATGATGACGAGTTCCTTGCAGTTGAGAAATATCCTTTGGACACACTCCACGAAATGATTCTCAATAACGAAATCACCGATTCAAAAACTTTAATCGCATTACTTAAAGCAAAAGCAATATTGAAATGACGAAGACCGCCGGATTTCCGGCGGTCTTTAGCTTACTGATAATTTTTATAGACACTATTTATAAATACATTCAAAAAATTTCTTGCATCGTTTTCAATGAAAATCACGAGCTCATTATAATCTTTTTCATATTCATAGTAATACTGCATTTCTTCATCTGAAATTGTTTCTTTAATTTTCTTTAAAAAATTCCGTATCTCTTTTTCCATACGGAAAAACACTTTGTTTTTCATTAAAAGTTCAGACTTTCTTTCAGGTTTTATGACACCAAGAACGGCACACATAAGTTTATGTTCAAGCAATTTACTTGTCTTCTCACGCAAATTTTCAAATACACTCCAAAGCTTTTTATCATTTATACACGAGCGAAGATAATTTGACGAAAGTTCAAAAGTTCTCACTTTTTCTCCGAATTCTTCGCACTGAAATCTCATTTCTCTGTATATGAGCATCCCGATAGTTCCTGTTAATTCAAAAGCATCCATATTCTTTCTCCCATAAAAAAAGTGCGTCCTGCAAGAGAACGCACCGAAAAAGTGTTCTCAAGCAACCACGCTATTTAATACTCCAGCAAGAGAGACTAATAGAGAAACACCTTTTACCATTGGTATTTCCCTTGCGGATAAAAATATTAAATAACGTGGTTGCTATTATGATACCACATATTGAGGAAAATTTCAAGTATTTCTCGCAAAATAATAAAGAGGACTTTTTCAAGTCCCCTCTTTGAATTACTTATTAAGATAAATCTCTTCACCCGGCTTTATTTCCAATGTGATAGCACTGTCGATAAAATCCTGATCACTGTAAATAAGCGAGAGCGTCGTTGTTGTTGGATTGTATATGTAATTACTATCAACTGACATAATAAGGTTTTTGAATGCTGAAATATAGTCACAGATTTCAATGTTTGTTGCGTACCATATATCGTCTCTTCCGCTTACTGCCTTAAAAAGCTCTTCCATTCTTTCCCACTGATTACCTCTGTCAAGCTCGTGTGCATGACCGTAAACATAGAAAAGATGGCATTGATTAAAAATCGGATCTCTTTCTAAGAAATCGTTACAATAATCCATCAGTTTGTCACTCTTATGGTCACATGTAGGATGCCAACGATACCAGTCGCTCGGCATAGTAATTTTACCTGAACATGAAGCAGTTCTTGCATAAACTATACCACAATTCTGCAAAAGCTGCGGAGTATCGTGATTGAACGCCGTATAAGGATATGCAAATCCTCTTATACTTCCTCCAAAGACCTTTTCAAGGTTTTCTCTGTCCTTAATTATTTCATAGGTTGCTGTCTGCGGTGCTACTCTGTCTAAGTAAACGTGAGTAAGAGCATGAACAGCTACTTCCTGACCCTTATACACTTCTACCGGATCAGGTATATCAGTAAATCTTCTGTCTCCGCTGTTTATATTGAACGTACCCTTTAAAGCGTATTTGTTCATAAGTTTAATAAGCGGTCTGTCTTGTGGCCATGCATCGTCATAGCTCAAAGTAAATGCTTTTCTTTTTCCTCCCGGAAATATTGGATAAACTGCCATATCTTATCCCTCCTTTTCGACTATGATACCATATACAAAAAATTTTTTCAAGTATATATTTCAAAAAACTTACAAAACTGTCCAAAAACTTGACATTATAGCAGTTTGGTGGTATACTTTTTACAGAATAAAACCAATGATTTTACATATAATTTCATATAAGGAGATGATTACCATAGTTAAGAAAACCGTTTCTTTTTTACTCGCACTTTCTCTTACAAGTGCAATATCAGTCACTGCTTGTGCCACCGAAAACTACGATTGGGCAAAAACTGAAATCGAATACTGCCAAAAGAATAATATAATGACCGGAGATGAAAACGGTAACCTCAACCCCGGCGGTACTCTGACACGTGCCGAAATGGCAAAGATGCTTACCGAATCATTCGATTTAAAAACTGATGAGAGTGCAGCATTTAATGATGTCGACACCGATGACTGGTACTACAACTACGCAAAATCAATTAAACCGTGTATGACAGCACCGGGTGCGAATTTCTACCCGAACGAAGCTGTAACGCGTGAGGAGTTTGCAGCAACACTTGTACTTGCATCAGGACTTAAAGCATCGTATCTTTGTAATCTTCGTATATTGAGTGATAACTTCTATGATGCTGACAAGGTAAGCACAAAATATAAAACACTGCTTTCTGTCGCAGTTGAGCGTGCATACTATCGTGGCTCGGACTACTACCTCCGCCCCACCGACACGCTAAAACGTGCCGAGGTATGTGCAATGCTATACCGTGTTCTTGAAAAACAGAAAGGTTATCTTGCTATTACCCGTTATGATCTGGGCGTACCAGAAACCAATACGCCAATTATGGGCGAAAGCACAATTTCAATGGAATCGGCTATTGCATGGGCAAAGGCGAACAATGCATCCGATTTATTTATAGATGCGGCACAGTATTACTGGAAATATGGTGAACTTACCGGCATCCGCCCCGAAATCCTCTATGCACAGGCGGCAAAGGAAACAGGCTATGGCAGGTATGGCGGCAGAGTTCTGCCTGAAATGAATAATTTCGCAGGAATTAAAAAATACGGTGCTGTAAACGACGCAACCGAAGACCACGAAACCTTTGCAACACGTGAAGACGGAGTACGCGGTCATTTCAATCATATGAGTGCATATGTCGGAATTGAACCTATAGGCGAAGTGCACGGAAGATATAATTCTGTTAAAACCCTTGCATGGGCGGGTACTATCAAGTATGTTGAAGACCTTGGCGGCAGATGGTGTCCCGACCTCTACTACGGCTATGCAATTATCAAAGACTTAATAAATAAAATGGAGCAATACTAAAGAACAATGGACATTAAAATACTTATTTCACAAATGACTATGCTTTTCCTTATAATGGCTTTGGGCTACGTTATTTTAAAACTCAAGGTTGTTGATGAAAGCTTTACAAAAACATTCAGCAAGCTTATATTGCGTGTAACAATGCCGGCTATGGTGCTATCATCTGTTCTTGACCTCACCGAACGTCAACCAATTACAGATGTACTTTTAGCACTGGGCATTGCGTTTGCTATGTTCTTTATGATTTTACCGCTATCAGGACTTTTGCTTGCCAAGCTATTTCGCGTTAAGAAAAACAGTACCGGCTTGTATGTCTTTATGAATACATTTTCAAATGTCGGTTTTATGGGTTTTCCTGTTATTGAGGCACTTTCCGGCTCTGTAGGTCTCTTTTATGCGGCAATCTATAATCTTGTGTTCAATCTTTCTGTATTCACACTCGGAGTATGGCTGATGAACAAGGATAAAGGTCAGAACGAAAAATTTGATATTAAACTTTTACTTACACCCGGTGTAATAGTCGCTGTTCTTGCACTTGTGGTATATTTTGCAAACCTTAAGCTACCGACACTTATGTGCGATGCCATACGTTCAGTCGGCTCTATAACTTCTCCGGCAGCAATGCTTATAATAGGATGTACCCTTGCAAAAATGGATATTAAATCCGTATTTGCAGACTGGCGTATCTATCCGTGGACAATTGTCAAGCAGCTAATTATCCCGCTTCTTTTGTGGATACCGTTCTCAATGCTGATAACAAACGAAATACTTCTCACTGTTACTTTTATACTTTTTGCAATGCCCGTTGCCAATAATGCTGTGCTTTTTGCAAATACATATGACGGTGATTCAAATCTCGCGGCAAGGTCTGTTTTTATAACAACCTTATTCTCGCTTATAACTGTACCACTATGTGTATGGCTGATACAATTTATATAAAGGAAATCTAATCTATGGCTGTTGGAATTATTGCGGAATTTAATCCGTTCCATAACGGACATAAATATCTATTTGAAACAGTAAAACAGAAAACTAATGAACGCATCGTTGTAATTATGAGCGGTGCGTTTGTTCAACGTGGCGGAATTGCTGTAACGGACAAGCTTACACGAGCAAGGATGGCACTTCTTAATGGTGCCGACCTTGTAATCGAGCTACCTGTTGCATTTTCTCACAATACAGCACAGAAATTTGCTATGGGTGCTGTAGCTACACTTGGTGCATGCGGAGTAATTGATACACTTGCATTCGGCTCAGAATCCGGTGATACCATCGGCATCAAAAAAGCCGCAGATATACTTGCCAATGAACCGTCAGAAGTTTCAGAGAAAATCAAAAAACTTATGTTAGACGGTGCACCCTACCCATCAGCACGTCAGATAGCATACGACGGTTACTTTGATACTGAGCTTTTATCAACTCCTAACGACATTCTTGCAATTGAATATATGCGTGCCTGCCGTGTACTGGGTTTTTATTTTAAACCGCTTGCCATTAAGCGGAAAGGAACAAATCACGACAGTGAGAATGTTACCGATACAATCGCAAGTGCCACTGAAATCAGACGCAGGATTTCTCTGGGTGATAGTTTTTCCGACTTTATGCCGTCCTCTGATTTTGAAGTGTATTCACCAACACAGCTTGATACGGCTGTAATTTCAAATCTGAGGCTGATAAGTGCCGAAACACTATCCAGCATCAGCGAAGTCACAGAAGGGCTTGAAAACAAATTTATAGCTGTTTCCCGCGAAGTTGATAATGTCAATGACCTTTGTATGGCAGTTAAATCAAAACGGTACACATTAAGTCGCATACGCCGTATTGCCTACTCTTCGCTTATCGGACTTACGAAAGATATTGCAGACTTGCCACCGTCATACATACGTGTACTTGGTGCAAACGAAGCAGGACGGACACTCTTACGTGAAATGAAAGAGAAAGCAACACTTCCTGTTATCACAAAACCTGCTGATTATGCAGGAGATGCGATATTTAATCTTAATTCACGTGCAGAGGATATTTTCTCCTTATGTGCAAAAAACAAAAATTTACGACGTGCAGGTAGTGACCTGCGTATGACACCCGTAATTATTTAATATCGGAGATTTATATGAAACAGATAGTTACAGGCATACTCGCCCATGTCGATTCGGGCAAAACAACGCTTTCTGAAGCAATGCTTTATAAAAGCGGTACAATCCGTTCACACGGCAGAGTCGACCACGGCAACGCATTTTTAGATACAAACGAAATAGAACGCGAAAAAGGTATTACTATATTTTCAAAACAGGCGATTATGACATTTTCTGATACCTCTCTCACCCTTCTTGACACGCCCGGACATATTGATTTTTCTACCGAGACCGAGCGTACTCTTGGTGTGCTTGATTATTGTATTCTTGTTATAAGCGGTACTGACGGTGTACAGAGCCATACGCAGACGCTATGGAAGCTTCTTGAGCGATATAATGTTCCGACCTTTATTTTCGTTAATAAAATGGATATTTCTCATATTGAAAAATCTGAAATAATCGCCGATATAAGAAAGTACCTTTCAGAAAACTGCGTTGAGTTATCTGATACTGATTCTCTTGTACTGTGTGATGAAAGTATTATGGATGAATATCTGAATACTGACAGTGTTTCAGATATATCTATAACTAACGCAATCGCAAACCGAACGGTATTTCCGTGCTTTTTCGGTGCGGCACTCAAAATGGACGGTGTTGAAGAGTTTTTATCGGCACTTGACAGATACACAAAAATGCCCACTGCTGTTTCAGAGTTTGGTGCAAAGGTATATAAAATTTCACACGATGCTGACGGTAAACGCCTTACACACATCAAAATCACCGGCGGTACTCTAAAATCAAAATCACAGCTTGAAATAAGAAATGATGACGGAACAAATGAAACAGAAAAAGTTGACACATTACGAATATACTCGGGCGAAAAATACACAATGACCGATTGTGCTACGCAGGGTATGGTATGTGCAGTAACAGGACTTACAAAAACCGTTGCCGGTATGGGACTCGGTTTTGAGTGCAATACAGAAAAGCCCGTACTCGAACCTGTTCTCACATACAAGCTTGAAATACTTGATAACACAGATGTTCACACAGCACTTACCAAGTTACGTATTTTAGAACAGGAAGATCCTCAGCTTCGTATAATCTGGAATGAGATTTTACGTGAAATACATCTTCAGCTTATGGGTGAGGTTCAGATTGAGGTGCTACGCAGAATTATTTCGGAACGGTTTGATATGAAAACAGATTTTTCAGAAGGTGCTATCTCCTACCGTGAAACGATTGCAGACACGGTTGAGGGTGTCGGACATTTTGAGCCGTTACGTCATTACAGCGAAGTACATCTTATACTCGAACCCGGCAAACGTGGCAGTGGCGTCGTTATTAAATCAGACTGCAGTGAAGATTTGCTTGATAAGAACTGGCAAAGACTTATTCTTACACATATTGCCGAAAAGACACATACAGGAGTTCTTACCAACTCACCTATAACTGATATTAAAATAACTCTTGTTTCCGGTAAGGCACACAAGAAGCATACCGAAGGCGGAGATTTCCGTCAGGCAACCTACCGTGCAATCCGTCAGGGGCTTATGCAGGCAGAAAGTGTATTACTTGAGCCGTATTACAGCTTCAGGCTTGAAATCCCGACCGAAAGTGTCGGACGTGCAATGACAGATTTGCAACAAATGTGTGCTGAATTTTCTGCACCCGAGCTAAAAGATGAAATGAGCATAATTAAAGGCACAGCACCGGTCAGTACCATGCGTGGATATGCATCAGAAATTACAGCATATACCTCCGGCAAAGGTAAGCTTTTGACGACACTCAAAGGCTATGAACCATGTCATAATTCTGATGAGGTAATAGCTGATGCCGGATATAACCCCGACAGTGACACACTTAATCCGTCCGGCAGTGTTTTCTGTGCACACGGTGCAGGATTTAATGTCCCATGGAACGAGGTCGAGGACTATATGCACCTTGAAAGTGTGCTCAAGTCCGATAGAGAGGAAGCACATAATAATACACGTGTAAGCGAATACGTTAACACTGTCATAAACGACGAGGAGCTTTTACGGATTTTTGAAAAGACGTATGGTCCTGTTAAGGTGAAATCCTATACAGCCATGCAAAAGCGAAAATCCCCTGCCCCAAAACCTGCAAAGTATGCAAAGCCCAGGCATATTTACGATGGTCCGGTCTATGTGCTTGTTGACGGTTATAATATCATATTTGCGTGGGACGAGTTAAAAGAGATTGCAAAAGAAAGCCTTGATGCCGCACGCGAAATATTGGTTAATCGACTGTGCAACTACAAAGGCTTTACTGAATGCAATCTGATACTTGTCTTTGATGCATACAAGGTAAAAGGCGGTGTCGGCTCTGTTGAACATATAAATGGCATTGACGTTGTATATACCAAAGAAGCAGAAACTGCCGATGCGTATATCGAAAAAGTAACACACGAGCTTACAAAAAAGCACCGTGTTCGTGTTGCAACCTCGGACGGTCTTGAACAGCTTATAATTCTCGGCAGCGGTGCACAACGTGTACCTGCATCAGAGTTTTTAAAGGAAGTAACGGAGACGGAAAATAAGATAAGGGAATTTATAAGGAATATGTGATAATATAAAAGGAAATGAAACTTTTTAAGTTTCATTTCCTTTCAGACTGTCGAAGAACCCGACTTTGCATCAAGCAAAAATCGGGTTCTTCTTCGTTTTTATTAAAAATTCGACAAAATCAAATAATTTGGAAGGGGTATTGTTCCTCTTCCATTTCCATTTTGCAAGCTTTTTCAAATT
>JAFQJD010000034.1 GCA_017415105.1 Clostridia bacterium
CAAAACAAAGCTCGGCGGTAAGGTGCCGGTGGTAATCGTGGCGCACTCGGACGAATCGGAAGATATGTACGGAACTATCACACACAATAGAGCGCGTGGTACACATCTTCTGGAGCCAATGAAAGCAATCGTCAAGAAGCTCATGGACGAGGGCAAGAGCGTAAAAGAAATAAGCAAGCAACTCGGTATGAAACCCGAAGAGATATTTAGATTGTCGGACTTTAGCAAAGACGAGTTTATAAAACTTATGGTAAAGAAAGACGAGTATAGCAAAGCCGAGATACTTGCGAGAGTATAACCAATAATAATGGAGCGGATGCGTAGGCAGAACAACAAAGCTTGCGTGTCTGCTCCTTGTTATATACACATATGCTGATGTAGCTCAATGGCAAGAGACAGGTAATGCAGGTTCAAGTCCTGCCATCAGCACAAAATAATAGGCGGTGAAACACAATGAAAGAGATATGGAAAGCAGCGCCAGGGTACGAAAGAGATTACGAGGTAAGTAACAGAGGGCGCATACGGTCGCACCGCAGAGGGAGAGTAAAAATACTCAAACCCATAGTCGAGAGATGGAATGGTTATTTCACGGTAACACTGTATGACACGGACGGAAAGGCACACAAAGAGAAGGTACATAGACTGGTAGCACTTGCCTTTGTGCCTAACCCACACAATTACCCTGTGACTAACCACAAAGACGAAAACAAACAGAACAATTATGCAACAAATCTTGAATGGTGTACGGTAGCATACAACACAAGCTATGGAACATCACGACAAAGAGCTGTGGAGACGAGGCGAAAAGGCGTAGGTTGGAGGGCTGTCAAGGTACTGTAACGACCCACCCCCAAGCACCGCGGGCTCGTCGACCCCGAAAAAAGCTCAGTTAGTAAGGCAAAAATCGGTCATTTCGTTACGCATTACACAAAATTTGTATGGTACTTTGGACAATACCATACAGAAAACGATATGAGATAAACGGAACAATTCTGAGAAAAAGCGTAATATTTTAGCAAATATCGAAACGAATTGAGAAAAATCCGTAATAACTTGATTTTTTTGACTAAATCTGTTATACTATAGCAAAGAAGAGCATTACAGATTTAGGGTAATGCGTAGAAAGAGTGGATATTGTTGCTGCAATATCCCTCTTTTTTTATGCAATTTTCTCTGTTTTAGGTTGAATTCCGTATGGTGCTTCCGATAGCGGAACGGAAATGCCCCGAAAATTTTATTACTAACTAAATGAAATTCGGGGTCAGAGAGCCCGCGAACTTTAATTTGTATTTTCCAGTACCTTTTTGCACATGCACCTCTTACATGTGCGGTGATAAATGGCTATGTTATTGGTCTTGCACAGTAACCGCACATCCAAACCGCACCATTTTCCCAAAACCGCACCATATCCAACGGCACTGCCGGTGGGTGTCTGAGGCTTGGTGCGTGGCAAAACGCACCTTAGCTTTTTCCTGCTTAATTTTATTTGCTCTATTTATTCTTAATTGCAACATATAGATTTTGTTTGTGATATAATACTTTTGCTATCAGATGCAGAAAACCATACTGTGATTACACAAACAATAGCAAGGGAGGTGAGGAAACGCATGAGAAACAAAACTTATGATAATGAAATCAAAATTGACACATCACTCATTCCAGATTATGTGAGAGATAGTTTGGCTGTAGCAACATTAGATTTTGTAAAAGGGTTAAAAGAAACTCCAGAAACAAATAAGATGCTTGAGGAAAAGAAAAAAGAATTGGGGCTACAATAATGTAACCCCAAATGTAACCCGAAAAACAGAAAATAACCTCAAAAATAACCTTAAAATACTTTGTTTTGGTTTTTCGTACTTTTTCAAATCATAACAAAATAAAAACCTTGAAACCGTGATAGTTCCAAGGTTTTTTGATGAATTTATCGTTTTGAGAACTGTGGTGCTCTTCTTGCAGCCTTGAGTCCGTATTTCTTTCTTTCCTTCATACGTGAATCACGTGTTAAGAAGCCTGCAGCCTTAAGGTCTGCACGGTAAGCCTCTGTGTCAACCTCAAGAAGTGCTCTTGAGATACCGTGACGGATAGCACCAGCCTGACCTGTGAAGCCGCCACCCTCTACCTTTACGATAACGTCGAACTTATCAAGTGTCTTTGTCAATACCAACGGCTGACGAACGATAAGCTTCAATGTCTCAAGACCGAAGTACTCGTCGATTGTTCTGCCATTGATTGTTATATTACCGTTGCCGGCTACCAAGCGAACTCTTGCAACGGATGATTTTCTTCTACCTGTACCATAATACTGTACGTTTGCCATTATTAAAATCCTCCTTATTTGATTTCGCCTGTCCAAGCTACGGGGTTCTGAGCCTCGTGGTTGTGAACATCGTTAGCATATACCTTTAATCTTGTAATAGCCTTTCTTCCGATAGCATTGTTCGGAAGCATGCCGTTTACTGCGTACCACATAGCCTTCTCAGGGTTCTCCTTCATAAGCTTGTCATAGTGGATTTCCTTGATACCGCCTACCCAGCCAGTGTGGTAGTAACGGATTTTCTGGTTGATTTTGTTACCTGTAAGAACAGCGTCCTTAGCATTGATAACGATTACGAAGTCGCCACAATCTACATTCGGTGTGAATGTGGGAAGGTGCTTACCTCTTAATATGCTTGCTACTGTAGCTGCTACACGACCGAGCGGCTTGCCTGCAGCGTCGATTACATACCATTTTCTGTCAACGTCAGCGGGCTTTAGCAAAAAGCTTGAGTTTGCATTCATTGTTTTTTCCTCCATTAGTTTTTATTACTGGTTTTTAACCTACGCGGACTATTTTACTATGTTTTAAAAAGTTTGTCAATACTTTTTTTGTAAAAAAATAAAATTTTCTGTATTTGCTTTGATTTTCGTTGATTTTCGTCCGATATCTCTTGAAATCTCGTTTGTCATTTCAAAAAAAATATTCCTGCTGCGTGTCTGCAGACAGGAATTTGATGTAAATTATCTTACTGTGCGTACACCGGTAAGCTTGATGTGTGATGAAATATATTCATCCTTCGGCTCAAAGGTCTTTGCATAGTCGGTTGATAGATATTTCTTGTTATCGTCGGCAAATACCGTAACGCACGTTGCATCGGTATCTGATTCAAGAAGTGCCATAACAGAGCCTATGAAATTTGCTCCCGATGATATGCCCACGCCTATGCCAAGCTCGCGAGATAGCTTCTGTGCCATTATGATTGAGTCGATGTCATCGACTGATACAACCGCATCAAGCTCGTCAAGCTTACATATCGACGGGATGAACTCATCGCTTATTCCGGCAATCTTGTGTGCTCCTGTTTTATAGCCTGTAGAAAGGGTAGGTGAGTTTTTAGGCTCAAGCGGACGTGCAATACAGTCCGGGTTTTCAGCTTTAAATGCTTTTGCAAGTCCCATTATTGTTCCGCCTGTACCTACACCTGCAACAACACAGTCAGGCTTTGTGCCAAATACTTCAAGCTGACGGAGAGTTTCAGCTGCAGTGTCCTCAATATGTGCCGCAACATTATCGGGGTTAGAAAACTGTCCCGGCAGGAACACGTTATCGTTCTTTGCAAGCTCCTCTGATTTTGCAATAGAGCCGAGGAAACCGCCCTCCTCGTGTGACACAAGCTCCACCTTTGCACCGTAGCTCTGCATAATCTTGATACGCTCCTCGCTCATCCAGTCGGGCATATATACAACCATCGGGTGATTAAGATATGCCGCCATTGCAGAGAATGCAATGCCTGTATTACCGCTTGTCGCTTCAACTATTGTATCGCCGGGCTTTATTGCTCCGGTTTCATATGCTTTTTTCAATATATAATAAGCAACTCTGTCTTTGATTGAGCCGCTCAGATTAAAATACTCCGCCTTTGCATAGACCTTCATTGGCTTCTCTTTATAAAGGAAGCTTATTTCCATAAGCGGTGTGTTTGAAATCATCTGTCTGATTCCGTTGAATTTCTTTTCCATTATTGCCTCCGTTGGAATGTACTGTATTATATTTTACTACCATTTTGGCTGTTAGTCAACAGTTTTTCCGAACATTATTCCATTTTTTGCGTTTTCGAGCAAAACTGTGCAGAATTTGCCACGAATATCTGTATCACTTTGTGCATGAACGGTTATATAATTTGCGGTTTTGCCCTCGTAGAGACCGTCATTTGTGCGTGTTTCAAACAAAACCTCTGCCTTTTTGCCAATGTGGCTTTTTAAGAATTTATCACGTGAACGATTAGTGGCATCAATTATTATTTTTGACCGTGCCTCTTTTGTTTCGGGTGCGACCTGATCGGGTCGGCGTGCTGCAGGTGTGCCGCGGCGTTGCGAATACTGGAACACGTGTGCTTCTGCAAAGCCGATACGGTTTACAAACTCAAGTGTCTGTGAAAATTCCTCATCTGTTTCGCCGGCAAAACCGGTCATTATATCAGTAGTTATCGCACAGTCGGAAAATGCATTACGCAGTCCCGAAACAATTTCCTCAAACTGTGCCGTAGTATAATGTCGGTTCATTCTCTTAAGCGTTGTATCACAGCCCGATTGCAACGAAATGTGGAAATGCGGACACAGCTTCTTACAGCCCTTTATAGCTTCAACAAACTCACCGTTTAATGTCATAGGCTCAATTGATGAAAGGCGTACCCGTTTTATACCGTCAATCTTGTCAACCTTACAGAGCAGCTTGGCAAGTGATGTGTTTTCGAGGTCCTTTCCGTAGGATGCAATGTGAATACCAGTAAGAACAACCTCTTTGTATCCTGCTTTTGCAAGTGTTATGACCTCCTCTATAACATCCTTTTCAGGACGGCTTCTCACCGGACCGCGCGCATATGGAATAATGCAGTATGAACAGAACTGTGAACATCCGTCCTGTACTTTTATATATGCACGGGTGCGGTCTTGTGTGCGTTTTACTGTTAAATCTTCGTATTCGTGATTGTCCTTTACACTTGTAACGGCATTCAGCTTACTTGATTTATCAAGCGTTTTTATGAGGTTTAATATTGAACCCTTGTCCTTTGTACCGAGCACAAGGTTAACACCGTCAATGTTTAAAACCTCGTCGGGTGCAGTCTGCGAATAACAACCCATAACAGCGATTACACTGTCCGGATTAGTCTTTTTAGCACGCCGTATTATCTGCCGTGACTTGCGGTCACTCATCGACGTTACAGAACACGTATTTATAATGTAGAAATCTGCTTTTTCATTAAAGGGCACAACACAAAAACCGTCATCACAAAAAAGCTCTGTTACCGCTTCGGTTTCGTATTGGTTCACTTTACAGCCGAGTGTATAGAATGCCGCAGTTTTCATAAATTCCTCCGATTAATTTTTAATTTATCCCGAATATTATATAAAATTTTTCAAAAAATTTCAATAGGTATTGACTAAATAAAAAAAATATTGTATTATATATGGTAAGGATTGGATAAATCCGAAGAATATAAAACATAAATTGGAGGTAGAGAAAAATGATAGAATTTGAAATGAATTTAAGCTCAATTAACGATGTTAAGGATTTTGTTAATACAGTAAGCAGATATGACTTTGATGTGGATTTAATATCAGGCAGATACATAGTTGATGCAAAGTCAATTATGGGTATCTTCAGCCTTGACCTCTCAAAGCCGATTAAGGTTCAGGTACACGCTGATGATGCATCAGAGTTCATGGCAGGTATTGACAGCTTCATCGTAAAATAAGCTTGTAAACCCAAGCCGGCAGAGTATTACACTCTGTCGGTTTTTTTGTACAATGAAATATATTGGCTATATTCTTTGCAAACTGGCAAAAATGCATCAATCGTTAGCAAAATTAAGTCGTTTTTCGTTGGAAGTATTGCCATTTTTTTCGGGAAGTGGTATAACCGTATTGTATAGGTTTATCTTATATACAACTATGCGGCAGTTAAGAAAATAAACGTGTAAACTCAAGCGTGAAATCCCGCTGCCATTTTGCTGATGACAGCATGACTGTATTATATTGGCGGGTTATGGTTTGACCCTGACGGAGCGGTATCCCGGACGGTGAGAACAATGCAGATAATGCACATCAGCATTGACTGTCGAGAGTTGTAAAAACAAAAAAGGAGAGAAAGAAAATGAAAAAAGTATTTAGTTTACTGATTACTTTGGTAATGCTTATCTCAACAGCAGTTGTACCTGTTTCGGCAGAAGGTACGACAACTTTGAGCGGTACAGGTATAGAGACTGATCCGTACATCATAGCAACTGCAGATGATCTTAAGCTTGCAAGAGACTTAATCAATGCAAACGCAAACGGCGAAGCTTCTGCATACTACGCAGTTACAGCAAACATCGACCTTGAAAACGAAGAATGGACTCCAATAGGCGCATCTGGTGCTACAGCTTTTAGCGGACACTTTGACGGTAGAGGACACGTTGTAAAAAACATCAAGATTGAAATTGCCGACAACGACGATTATGATAATACATTCGGCACTACCGAGCCGGCTTTAGGCTTTTTTGGAAGAGTTATAACATACGGAACAGAAGTTTCAAATCTTGGTCTTGAAAACGTAACTATCACAAACAATGCACAGTGGTCTTCATCATCAAAGGAAAGAAAAATCAACGGTATTGGCGGATTTGTTGGTTCGGCAAACAACAATGCTACATTCACAAACTGCTACGTTAAAAACGCTAACCTTGCACACAATGCAACTGCTACACCTGCTGGCGTAGGCAGCTTTGTTGGAACTTATGCAAATAACCAGACACCGACTTTCATAAACTGTTACGTATATGGTGCGACCCTCCATTCAAGTTGTAATAGCGGAGACTGGGTAGGCGGTTTCGCCAGCAGCAAAGGTACTCAGTATACAAGATGTTCATTTGAAAATTGTTATGTAGCGGACGTTACAGTTACTGGTAGGACAAGAGAGAAATCAGATGTATATGGTTTCACAGGAAAAGGAGAAAAAGCAACTACTGCAACAGGCTGCTATTCAGAGCTTGACGATTTTGATGGCGATAACACGACATATGCAGCCAGTGGTGCTAAGGGATACGAGTCGACAAGGACTCTTGGTACAGTAGGTATGACAAAGGCAGGTCTTGTTGAGGCTATGATAGCAGTTGGCTATACAACAGACGCAACTGTAAACAACGGCTATCCCTGTCTTGCATGGGAAGTTCCGGAAGTAGAAGCTTGGAACGGCATAGCTGCAACATCATTTGTGGCCGGTACAGGTACAGCTGCAGATCCGTATCAGATCACAACTGCGGCAGAGCTTAAATTGGCATCTGATATGACAAACGATACAACAATCAATGGTCAATGGTCCGGCAACTTCTATTTCAAGCTTATGAATGACATCGATTACGAAAACAATGCTTGGATTCCGATGGGTATATCAAACGTGAATGGTTCATATACTTTCAGAGGTGGTTTTGATGGTAACAATCACGTTGTTAAAAACCTCAAGATTGATTATGATTGCAGCGATTCGGGATTGGGAAATATTGCAATACCAAGGTACATGGGATTTTTCGGTTATGCGCAAAAAGCCGAAATAAAAAATTTGGGAATAGATAATATCCAGATAACAATAGTGAACCCGAGCTCAAGTGGAAACAGAGCACAAAATATCGGTGGATTTGCCGGAAGACTGAGTGGTTCTACTGTTTCGAACTGTTATGTTAAGAACTCAACTGTCAGTCAGAGCAGCGACTCAACTGAAACAAGCGGCGTTGCAGGTTTTGTTCATTATACAAGCATGAGTGGTGGGATTGCTACAACTGTACAGAACTGTTATGTGTATAATGTAGACCTTAAGTCCGGATACGATAGAGCACAATGTGGTTTCGTCACAAAGGCTGAAGGTAACACAGTATTTACTAACTGCTATGCAGATGCAGAAGCTTTGCGTGAGGTTAACACTCACTACCCGAGTTACGCTTTTGGTTACACAGGAGCTACAGGCACTGCTTATACTGAAGGAACAACAGCAACAATCAGCAATTGTTTATCAACTATGAGCGACAGCAATGCAACTAGCACTGCGTCATTTGGTGATGGCGGACAGTCAGTGAGCGACATAGCTAATGCATTCAAAGACCTTGAAGGCTGGCAGGACGGCGAAAACATCAATGCAGGTCTTCCGGCATTATCATGGGAGACAGCTCCTGTTGCTGAAGTGGTTGCACCGTATGTTGTAAAGACTGTATCATTAACAAAGAATACTATTACACTTGATGTAAACAAGGCAGTTACAGGTGCAAAGCTTTATGTTGCAACATATGATGCAGACGATAGATTGGTAGCTGCAGAGGCAGTTGATGCTGCTGCTACAGTGACAACCACAATCGGCTATGACGGTGCTGCAAAGGTTAAGGTATTCATCTGGAATGGAGTTACTCCTGTAATAGATGCAGTTGTTAAAGATTTATATTAAATAACCAAGTAATAAGTAAATAAGGGATACTGCCTCACGGCTTTATCCCTTATTTTTTGCATCGGAACGGCATTTTTTGCCGTTCTTTTTGTTTGTAATAATTTGTCGGTAACTTTTATACATTCGACAACGGCTTTCGGCAAATTGTGCGATGGGTTAGTAGTATAATGGACTTACAACTTCCGATTGGAGGTGTTGATGTGACAGTTTATGCCGATGTTGTGTTTTTTGCAAACTTCATATCAACTTTTGCACTGCTTATGGCATACGGCTCCGTATTTGGAGGAAAGCCAAGGCTTTTAAGGGCATCTCTTGCAAGTGTGGCATCTGGGGTTTATGCAGTGTTTGAGCAGGTGCTTTTTCTGCCGTATATTCTAAGGACGGCAGTATTATTTTTGCTCATAGCTATCGCATTCGGGAGAATAGGCGTGCTGTATAACACTGTCCGGTTTGCGTTTGTTACAGTATGTATTGAGGTACTGTTTATGGCTGTTATGAGCCTTACTGGGCGTGATGCACTCGTGGCACGGGGCGGTGTAACGGTTTTTTGCAATGGTGTGTGGGGTGTTGCGGCATATTTTTTATGCTATCCGGTGCTGTTACTGGTAAAAAAATATGTGAAAATGCGTGTGCGAAAAAAATACGCAGAATTCGTGATAAACGGACAAAAAATTTCCCTTTCCCTGCTTTATGACAGCGGTAATCTCCTGACTTATAAGGGAGCAAGCGTTGCGGTGGTAGCATGGGACAGTATAAAGGATTTATTCCCTGATATGGATTACGATGAATTTTTAATAACGTGTGAGGACAGAATGATTTTTAACACCGTAGGTCGGGGCGGAATAATTCCTGTTATAACGCCTGATAGTCCGAGTATAGACGGAAGCACAGTAAATATAAAAATAGCCGTATCGCAACGGTCATTTAACGGATATGACGGCGTGGTCGGAGATATGAAAGGAATGGATAAAAATGCAGTTTATAAGAAATTTTGCAAAACGGTTTATATGTATAAGGAATGATATATATGATATAAACGACGTTTTCTATATATGCGGAAGTGATGTTCTGCCGCCGCCATTGTCAAAAACAGAGGAGGAAATACTGATAAAAAAACTTGATTCGGGGGATAATTCCGTCAAGGGTGAACTTACCGAACGAAATTTGCGTCTTGTTGTATATATAGCAAAAAAGTTTGAGAATACAGGTATTAACGTCGAAGACCTTATTTCAATCGGCACTATCGGGCTTATAAAGTCAATAAACACTTTTAAGCCAGACAAGAATATCAAGCTTGCGACGTATGCTTCAAGATGTATCGAAAACGAGATACTGATGTATCTTCGCAAGAACTCGCAACGACGTACAGAGATTTCGATTGATGAGCCGTTGAATGTTGACTGGGACGGAAACGAGCTTCTTCTTTCAGATATATTGGGGACGGATAATGATATCATATGCCGTAATATTGAAGAAGAGGTTGACCGTGAGCTTTTAAAGAAGGCACTCACTACTCTTACTGCACGTGAGCGTGAGATAATGGAGCTTCGTTTCGGGCTCAATAAAATCAAGTCAAAAACACAAAAAGAGGTTGCGGATATGCTCGGCATATCACAGTCATACATATCACGGCTTGAAAAGCGGATAATTAACCGTCTCCGCCGTGAAATCGTGAAGATGAGCTGATAAAAACAGGTCATAGCGTTACATAGGGCAGATTATAGTCTGTCCGTTTACAAAAGGAGGAAATGCTATGGCCAACAAGGTTGTTATATGCGGAGTAAATACTTCTACTTTACCCGTTTTATCAAGAAAAGAAAAGGAAGAACTCTTTGTTAAAATCAAAGAGGGCGATAAAGAGGCGAGGGACACATTTATTAAAGGTAACCTGCGTCTTGTGTTAAGTGTTATACAGCGGTTTTCGTCACGTGGTGAGAATCCTGACGATTTGTTTCAGGTGGGCTGTATAGGGCTTATTAAAGCGATAGATAATTTTGATACGACAGTGGGTGTTCAGTTTTCAACGTATGCCGTACCGATGATTATAGGCGAGGTAAGACGTTTTTTGCGTGATGAGGGCCCGATACGTGTCAGCCGTTCACTAAAGGATATTGCATATAAGTCACTCAGAGCAAAGGAGCAGTTTATAGCCGATAATATGCGTGAGCCTACAATTGAGGAAATCGCAAAAATGATAGATGTCCCCAAAGAAGAGGTGGTTTTTGCACTTGATGCGATAGCGGACCCCGTTTCGCTTTTTGAGCCGGTATATCATGATGGCGGTGAGGCACTGTATGTTATGGACCAGATTAAGGATACAAAAAACACGGATGCAAACTGGATAGAGTCGATTGCGTTATCAGAGGCGATGAAGCATCTTGACGAGCGTGAGAAGCATATACTCGACCTGCGTTTCTTCTGCGGTAAAACGCAGATGGAGGTTGCCGAGGAAATAGGCATAAGCCAGGCACAGGTATCACGGCTTGAAAAGTCAGCTTTAAAATCAATGCGTAAGTATGTGTGACAATAATTGCAGTTTTTGCATATTATAAACACAAGGAGAGTGATTATAATGTGCGGTATCTGCGGATATATAAACCATAAACAGAATTTTGTAAAGGAAGAAAAGAAACACAGGGAAACGGTGGGTGTGATGAATGACACACTAACCCCACGTGGACCTGATGCATCCGGCATATGGGTAGGCGAGCGTGCGGTATTTGCACATCGCCGACTTGCCGTTGTGGATGTTCTGCGTGGTGCACAGCCGATGAAAAGGATGTCGCAGGGTTATGAATTTATAATTGCGTACAACGGTGAGCTGTATAATACAGAGGATTTAAGAAGTGAGCTTCGTGGCTTCGGTTATGAGTTTACGACTACCTCTGATACAGAGGTGCTTCTGTATGCATATATTCATTACGGTTGTGATTGTCTGAAAAAACTGAACGGTATTTTTGCGTTTGCTATTTATGATTCAATGCGACGTCGTGTGGTGCTTGCACGAGACAGGTTTGGTGTGAAGCCGTTATTTTATTACAGACTTGACGATACCATAGTTTTTGCATCGGAAATCAAGGCACTTTTTAAATACCCACGTATACGTGCCGAGCTTGACCGGGACGGACTTTGTGAGCTTCTTGCAATGAGCCCGGCAAGAACAGAGGGTAACGGAGTGTTTAAGGGCGTAAAGGAAGTACGACCGGGACATTGCATCTGCATTTCAAACGGTAATATGACAGAAAGACCGTATTGGGAGCTTGAAAGCAGAGAGCATACCGACAGCTATGAAGATACAATCGAGAAAGTAAGGTATCTCTTATGCGACGCAATAAAACGACAGCTTGTATCAGATGTTCCGCTTGCAACATTCCTTTCGGGCGGTCTTGATTCAAGCTTTATAACGGCAGTTGCGGCAAAGGAAATCCCCGGACTTTCTACGTATTCGTTTGACTATGAGGGTAATGATAAGTATTTTAAGCGGAGTAGTTTCCAGCCTGACCCCGACAGTGAATGGGTGCCAAAGATGAGCAAGGCTTTTAATACGGAGCATACATATCTTATGTGCCCGAATGACGTCCTTGTTCCTATGCTTGATGATGCACTATTTGCAAAGGATTTACCGGGTATGGCAGACTGCGACTCATCGCTTGTATATTTCTGCCGTGAGGTGAAAAAACGTCATACGGTTGTACTTTCGGGCGAGTGCTCGGACGAAATATTCGGTGGATATCCGTGGTTCCGTGATCCCGAGGCATTTAAAAGGGATGCGTTCCCGTGGTGCTATGATTTGTCAATGCGTGAGGATATTCTGCTTGACAGCGTAAGAGATACTCTTAAAATAAATGAATATGCACATAACCGTTACTCAGAGAGTGTTGCACAAACACCGCAGTATGCGGGGGATAACGCTGAAGAAAAACGCCGTCGTGAAATATCGTGGCTTAATATAAAGTGGTTTATGACAAACCTTCTTGACCGAAAGGACAGAATGAGTATGGCATCAGGCCTTGAGGTGCGTGTTCCGTTCTGTGACCACAGACTTGTGGAGTATGTATGGAATATCCCGTGGGAGATGAAAAACAGAAACAACATTTCCAAAAACATTCTGCGTGAGGCGGCAAAGGGAATATTACCCGAGGATATCAGAACACGTAAAAAGAGCCCGTATCCGAAAACCCACAACCCCGTTTATGAAATGGAGGTAAAGGCAAGATTGCGTGAAATTGTAAATAATCCCGATTCACCTATACTTGCACTGTGTGACAGAGGAAAGCTTTGTAATATCATAAACGGAGAGTTTGATTACGGAAAACCGTTTTTCGGTCAGCTAATGGCAGGTCCGCAGTTTGTGGGCTATCTTGTGCAGTTAAATACATTGCTTGATGTATATGACGTGAGGTTCGTCTGATTTCTCTTACCTGTGACCACAATATGTTGTGGTCACAGGTATTTTCTTACACATTAACATAAAATTGTAACAAATTTTTAACATTTTGTTATTGACACAACCCCAAACATATGATATTATGTTAATATAATCAAGATGGGGAAGTATCAGTATGTATTACTATATAAAAGGAACACTTGCCGCAAAAGGTGAAAATTATATTGTAGTTGATGCCTCAGGCGTTGGCTACAGAATATTTACATCGCTTGAGAGTATTGAAAAAACAGGCTCTCTTGGCAGTGACATAACCGTTTATACATATCTTAATGTCCGTGAGGATGCAATGGAGCTATACGGCTTTATAAGCGAGGAAGAGCGAAAAATGTTTCTTCTGCTTATATCTGTTTCTGGCGTAGGCCCGAAAGCGGGACTTGCACTGTTGTCGGTTGCATCGCCCGAGAAGCTTGCAACGGCGATTGTGACAGGTGATGAGAAGCTTATCACAAAGGCATCGGGAGTCGGACCCAAAGCAGCAAAGAGAATTATACTTGAACTGAAAGACAAGATTGATAATGCATCGCTTGGTGTTGACAGTGACGGAGTAATTGTTTCGCCTGCTGATGAGGTAATAACAGACTCACGTGCCGAGGCGTTAAGTGCATTGGTGGTTCTTGGCTACAGCACACAGGATGCAAAGAATGTACTTTTAAAGCTTGATGCATCACTTTCTACAGAGGAAATGATTAAAAAAGCACTCGTGCAGTTAATGTAATAACGGAGGATAACGAATGTTTGATGAAGATGAACGCTTTGTATCTGCCGGTATGATAGCGGAGGATACCGATATTGAATACGGTTTAAGACCGCACAAATTTGATGAATACATCGGGCAGGTAAAGGCAAAGGAAAATCTTGAGATATACATACAGGCGGCACTTGAGCGAAAAGAGGCACTTGACCACGTTCTGCTCTACGGCCCGCCCGGGCTTGGTAAAACCACGCTTGCAGGTATAATTGCAAACGAGATGGGCGTTAATATCCGTATAACAAGCGGACCGGCTATTGAAAAAGCAGGCGACCTTGCGGCGATTTTGACTAACCTCTCCGAGCACGACATTCTGTTTATAGACGAAATCCACCGTATGTCAAGAACGGTTGAGGAAATACTCTATCCTGCAATGGAGGACTATTCTCTTGATATTATAATAGGTAAAGGTCCTGCGGCAAAGTCGATAAGAATTGATTTGCCCAAGTTCACACTGATTGGTGCAACAACACGTGTGGGACTTCTGACTGCACCGCTTCGTGACAGATTTGGTGTTATATCAAGACTTGAACTTTATTCAACAGACGAGCTTACACAGATAGTAAAACGAAGTGCAGGACTTTTAGATGTTGTAATAGACGATGAGGGTGCGGCAGAGATTGCATCACGTTCACGCGGTACACCCCGACTTGCGAACAGATTCTTAAAACGTGTGCGTGACTTTGCACAGGTAAAAGCAAACGGTGTAATAACCCACGAGGTTGCAGATATGGCACTAAAGCGTCTTGAGGTGGACGAGCTTGGTCTTGACTCAATCGACAGCCGTATGATATGTGCAATGATAGAAAACTTTGGCGGCGGTCCTGTGGGACTTGAAACAATTGCCGCAACGATAGGCGAGGAGCCAAATACTATTGAGGATGTATATGAGCCGTATCTCCTACAGCTCGGTTTCATATCACGGACACCGCGTGGAAGAATAGCAACAAAGCTTGCATATGACCATTTCGGCATACCGTTTGCCGAATAAAAATACAAAGGAAAGGAAGTGGACGAAATGAATATAAAAAAGCTCATAGCATCAGTGCTCGTTACGGTGCAGATGATAGCTATGGTTTGCATACCTGCAAAAGCGGCAAACATTCAAATCTGCTATGACGGTGCAACGCACCTTTATACCGGTGAAGTGTACAAGCTGTTCGTAAACGGCAACAGAATTGAATCTGCTATGGAACCGATTATATTCAACGACCACGCCCTTGTTCCTGTGCGTGAAGTGTTTGAAGAATGCGGTGCTACTGTTGAATATGACGGTGATGCACGCAGTGTCAAGGTGAAATACGGTAACACACGCATCACTATGCACATAAACAATAACTGTGCATATATAAACGGAAAGCCTATAAAAATTCCGGACGGCGTTGTACCGAAGCTTATATATAAGCCGGGCGAGCTTACAAAGACAATGGTGCCTGTGCGTTTTATAAGCGAGAGTGTAGGGATGAAGGTTGATTTTGACGGTGCAAAGGGCGAAATTAAAATAACCGAGCCCGATAAAACTCCTGAAGTAACTCCGACACCTAAGCCTGTTATAACTCCAAAACCAACAACAGCACCTGCGGTAACAGCAAAGGATGTAACAATCACAAACATAGAGCCCCAAATGGTTGCATCAAACAAAATTCAGGTATTTATAACATGCGACAAGTCAGCAGACGGTCTTGTTTCATACTTTGACCTTTCAGCACCTGAACGTGTGGTTGTTGATTTAAAGGGAGTAAAATATAAAAACATATCAGAAACCATAAGCACAGGCTCTGATGTAATAAAATCTGTGCGTGTGGGTGTGGACAGTGAACGTACAAGAATTGTAATTGACGTTCTGGAGCTTACAGCATATTCAGTTACAACGAACGGAAAGTATGTAACAATTACAGCAAGTGTTACAGGTGATAAATCAGCTGTTACAACACAGAAACCGACAGCAACCCAAAAACCAACGGCTACAGCAAAACCGACGGCTACCGCAAAACCGACGGCAACTCCGAAGCCGACACCGGTACCGGACTATTATGCTATCGGTCAGGCGGCGGCAAAGTCAAAGTACAACACCGGAATTGTAAAGGCGAATGCAGAAAATGCAAAGAAGGTAATAATGCTTGATGCCGGTCATGGCGGAAGTGATCCGGGTGCAATCGGTACATTAAACGGCAGAACAATAAATGAAAAGGATCTGACACTTTCAATTACATACAAGGTAAAGGCAATCCTTGAAAGTAACGGATACAAGGTCGCAATGACAAGAACGGGTGACACACTCCCGACACTTGCAGAGCGTCCTGCAATGGCAAACGCAAAGGATTGTGCACTGTTTGTAAGTATACATATAAACTCTGCAACAGCCGAGGAGGCGAACGGAACAGAGGTATTCTTCTCTGAGGAGAACAACGGCGATGAGTACGGCATAACAAGTCTTGAATTTGCCGTAAAGGTTCTTGAGGGTATGCTTAAACAGATGAAGTCCAGAGACCGTGGTGTCAAGATGGCAAACTGGGCGGTAACAAGACGTGCAGATATGCCGGCAATTCTGCTTGAGGTAGGATTCATCTCAAACCAGAAAGAGCTCAGTCTGATGTGTACTGATGACTATCAGAATAAAACGGCAACAGGAATTGCAGAAGGTATTATAAATACAGTAAATCATATAAAGATGCCATAATAAAAGCCTCCGCTACGGAGGCTTTTATTCCGCAAGGAGAGGTTAATATGCATAAAATAAAAGAAGCAGTAATTGTCGAGGGAAACTACGATAAAATTAAGCTGTCGGGGTTTCTTGACGGAATAATTATAACCACACACGGTTTTGCAGTATATACCAATGACGATTATATAAAAACAATACAGGAGCTGGCAAAAAAGACAGGTATTGTTATACTCACAGACTCGGATTCTGCAGGTATGCGTATCCGTAACTTTATAAAGCAGACAATTTGTGAGGGTACGGTAAGGCATGCATATATACCCGATATAGAGGGCAAGGAAAAGAGAAAACGTGAAGCGTCAAAGGAAGGTCTTTTAGGTGTAGAGGGGATGACGGAGGAGGTTATAATAAAAGCACTCCGTGATGCCGGCTGTGAAATAGACGATATTGCGGCTGATAATAAAGCCTCCGGAATAACCAAAACAGACCTTTATATGCTCGGACTTTCGGGCGGGACAGCATCAGCGGAGCTGCGACAGAAGCTCTCAAAAGAGATAAATATCCCTGCACGAATTTCAGCCAATATGCTCCTTGATGTCCTTAACAGACTTTACACATACGACGAATTAGTGGAAATTGTACAAAGGATAAAGGAATAATTTTTATATTTTTTCATATAAAGCTATTGACAAACGAATGAATATAGTGTAAAATATCATCTGTAAATCAAATTTACTTTACAGTGGAGACGGTGAAAATATGGCAAAGGATTTAAGTCTGGTAATTCTGCTTGATTTTTACGGCGGACTCCTGACAGATAAACAGGCACTCGCCCTTGATTATTATTATAATCAGGATTTATCACTAAGCGAGATTGCCGATGATATGGGAATAAGCCGACAGGGCGTTATGGCGTTTTTAAAGCAGGGTGAAAAACACCTTAAAAGCTTTGAAGAAAAGCTCGGTCTTGCGGCAAGATTTGAAAAGATAAGCGGTGGTCTTGATAAAATGCAGGGTATTGTCAGCGAATTATCGGACAATGAGAAAAAGACAGAGCTTATAAAACTCATAGAGTCAATATCAGAAAACGTATAAAACTGACTGAAAGGAGTGCATAATATGGCTTTTGAGAGTCTTGGCGATAAGCTTCAGGGCGTATTTAAGAAGCTTCGTGGCAAGGGCAAGCTTACAGAGAGTGACATCAAAGAAGCAATGCGTGAAATAAAGCTGGCACTTCTTGAAGCAGACGTTAACTTTAAAATAGTAAAAGAGTTTATAAACAAGGTTTCGGAAAAAGCACTTGGTGCAGAGGTTTTAGAATCTCTTACGCCGTCACAACAGCTTGTTAAGATTGTAAATGATGAGCTTACCGAAATGATAGGCTCAACCGCATCTGCACTGCAGTTTTCACAGAAAACTCCGACGGTGATTATGATGTGTGGTCTTCAGGGTGCAGGTAAAACAACTGCAACCGCAAAGCTTGCACTGCATCTTTCAAAGCAGAGCAGACGTCCGCTTATGGTAGCGTGTGACGTTTACCGTCCGGCGGCGGTAAAACAGCTTGAGGTTCTGGGAAAGCAGATAAATCAGCCGGTGTTCTCAATGGGCACTGATACCGACCCGGTAACAATCGCAAAAGAAGCGGTAAAATACGCAATCCAGCACGGCAACAACCCCGTAATTCTCGATACTGCAGGCCGACTGCATATTGACGAAGAGCTTATGGGTGAGCTTGCAAATATAAAAAGAGAAACAGACCCGACAGAAATCCTGCTCGTTGTTGATTCAATGACAGGTCAGGATGCTGTAAATGTTGCAAAGACATTTAACGAACAGCTTGAGATAACCGGTGTTATTCTATCAAAGCTTGATGGTGACACCCGAGGCGGTGCGGCACTGTCAGTTAAGCAGGTAACGGGCAAGCCGATAAAGTTTGCATCAGTAGGTGAAAAGCTTAATGATTTAGAGCTATTCCACCCCGACCGAATGGCATCAAGAATACTTGGTATGGGTGACATTCTCTCACTTGTTGATAAGGCTCAGGCAGAGTTTGACGAGAAATCAGCCGCAGAGCTTGAGGCAAAGATAAGAAAACAACAGTTTGACCTTGACGACTTTTTAGCACAGCTAAAGCAGATTAAAAAGCTTGGCTCGTTCTCACAGATACTCGGAATGCTTCCGGGCGTTGACAGAAAAATGCTTGATGCGGTGGATACAGAAGAGAACGCAAAACGTATGGTGCACATTGAAGCGATAATCCAGTCAATGACACCACAGGAACGCCGTAACCCGAAAATAATCGCTGCAAACCGTAAAATACGAATTGCAAAGGGTAGCGGAACACGTGTTCAGGACGTTAACCAGCTGTTAAAGCAGTTTGCAGATATGCAGAAAATGATGAAACAGTTTACAGGCGGAAAACAGCAGAAAATGCTCAATCGCCTGCGTAAGATGAGATAATTTATATATTAGCATAAGCTTTATATTTATTATATATACACATATTAAAACAGGAGGTGAAAATACAATGGCAGTTAAAATCAGATTGAGAAGAATGGGTGCAAAGAAGGCGCCGTTTTACAGAGTTATAGTTGCAGATTCAAGATCACCGAGAAACGGTAAGTTTATCGATGAGATCGGAACATACGACCCGATGACAAATCCTTCAACTATCAATATAGACGCAGATGCCGCTAAGAAGTGGATTGCAAACGGTGCACAGCCTACAGATACTGTAAAGGCACTCCTTAAAAAATCCAATATTATCGACTAATGGAGGGCGTTTAGATGAAGGAAGTATTAGAAATCATCGCCAAAGCCCTCGTTGACAACCCCGATATGGTAAATATCACAGAGGTTAATAACGACGATAATTCGATTACTCTCGAACTCCGCGTTGCTGAAAACGATATGGGTAAGGTAATCGGTAAGCAGGGACGTATTGCTAAAGCTTTGCGTACTGTTGTAAAGGCTGCGGCAAGCCGAGAAAACAAGAAAGTATCGGTCGATATCGTGTAATTCTTTATTTACAAACCGAGAAAGCAAGGCTGTCCGCACTGGTAGTGTGGACAGCCTTTGTGTTTTTTTGGGAAAGGAACAGGCTATGGAAAACTTACTTGAGATTGGAAAGATAGTAAATACTCATGGACTTCGCGGCGAGGTCAAGGTAGTGCCATGGACAGACTCTGCCGAGGATTTTGAGTATATTTCGTCTGCATATATAAAAATTAAAAACGAATATAAAAAGCTTACAATCAGCAGTGTGAAATATCAGAAGAACAATGTTATTGTGAAGTTTAAGGAATATAACGACATAAACGAAATAGAGCCGTATAAGAATTTTGTTCTTTATGCCGAGCGTGATGAGCTTGGCGAACTGCCCGACGGTGTATATTACATCGTAGACCTTATCGGGCTTGAGGTATATACCGAAGACGGCGAGCTTGTCGGTAAAATTGCCGATGTGTTCAATGCCGGAGCAAGTGACATTTACGATGTAAAACGTGAGGGCAAAAAGAACCTGCTCCTGCCCGTTATTGACGAGGTAGTAAAGAACGTTGATATTAAGGGCGGAAAAGTGATTGTTAATATAATGGAAGGACTTGACGATGAGGTTTGATGTATTAACACTGTTTCCTGAAATGTTTCGTGCAGTTTTAGGGAACTCCATAATAGGCAGAGCCGAAAAGGCAGGGCTTTTGGAGCTTAACTTTATAGACATACGTGACTTTTCAACCGATAAACACAGAAAGGTTGACGATACTCCCTATAGTGGCGGTGGTGGTATGCTTATGAGTGCCGAGCCGATTTATCAGGCGTATATGTCAGTAGCAGATGGACTTGATTACAAGCCGTACACGATTTTTATGTCACCGCAGGGTGCTGTATTTAATCAGGACAAAGCAATTGAGCTTAAAAAGCATAATCATATTGTACTGCTTTGCGGTCACTATGAGGGTATTGACCAGCGTGTGCTTGACGAGATAGTGGATGCTGAAATTTCACTCGGTGATTTTGTAATGACCGGCGGTGAAATCCCTGCTATGGCGGTAATTGACACTGTTGCAAGGCTTATACCGGGAGTGCTGTCAAACGACGGCTCATTCCAGAACGAGTCGCATTTTCAGGGACTATTAGAGCATCCGCAGTATACAAAGCCGAGAGTATGGCACGATATGGAAGTGCCGGAGGTTCTTCTTTCGGGCAATCACGAGCTGATTGAAAAATGGAAGCACGAGCAGTCGCTTCTTACAACTCTTAAAAAACGTCCCGATATGCTTGAGAATGAATGGCTCACAGATGAGGACATAAAATTCCTAAAAAAGGCGAAAGGGGAATAACTATGAAATTTGAGCTTTCAAAGAAAATGAAAATAATAACATTCTCTGCGGTTGCAGCAGCGGCACTTGCATTGGGATTGTTTTTAGAATGTTGCGACAAGAAAGAATTTGTAGTAAAAGACGTCCCCACACCGTCGGAATTACCTAAGGATACTGCAGATTATCATTATGATGAGGATGGCAGGCTTGACATAAACACAGCCACTGCCGGGGAGCTTTGCGAGCTTAAAGGTATTGGCGAAAAGCTTGCAGAACGAATTATTACATACCGTGACGAGCACGGAGCATTTATGGCAGTTGAGGAGCTTACACTGGTAAGCGGTATCGGTGAGTCGCTTATGGAAGATATAATGGACAAGATTTGCGTGAGGTAATATGGAGCTTTTAAATATTATAGATAATGTTGTGAGCGAGGGAGTTATCAAACTTACAATAAGCAAGCCCAAATCAGAGGCAAAGTATAAAAAAGTAACTGTTTCAAGAACGGATAAGGGCTATTTTGCCGAGCAGTTTACGGAAAAGCAGGCTTTCCATAAGAACATAGCCAAGGACGAATTGGGAACATATTTAAAGGAAATTGCCAATGATTTTTTGCAGTTTAATATATGGACAGCTGATACCGAGCACATTGTGCTTGTATCAAAAAAAGGAAAGGTTTCGTATAAGCGGAAGAAGTCAGAAACCGCACCGGCAAAAAAAGAGCATAACAGAAAGAAACAGTATCTTATTCGAGAGGGCACGGTTGTACCTCCGCTTGTTGATATGGGCATATTCACGCCCGAGGGCAAGGTCGTGCGGTCGATGTATGATAAATTCCGTCAGATAAACAGATTTTTAGAGCTTATAAATGATGAGATTAAAAACCGTAACTATCAGGAAATAAACATAATTGATTTTGGTTGCGGAAAATCATATCTGACGTTTATTGTGTATTACTATCTCACGGAGATTATGGGCATTAAAGCCAATATAACCGGACTTGACCTCAAGGCTGATGTTATTGAAAACTGTAACAAATCAGCACAAAAATACGGTTATACAGGTCTTGAATTTAAGATTGGCGATATAAACGGCTACAAGTGCAAGGATAAACCCGATATGGTAATAACTTTGCACGCTTGCGATACCGCAACGGATTTTGCGTTATATAACGCAATAGAGTGGGGTGCAGATTTAATTTTCTCTGTTCCGTGCTGTCAGCATGAGCTGAACTTTCAGATGCAGAGTGAAAAGCTTTCAATCCTCACACGCTACGGCATAATTAAGGAGCGTACAGCGGCACTTATGACCGATGCAATCCGTGCAAATATTTTGTGGTATAAGGGATATAACACACAGCTTCTGGAGTTTGTGGATATGTCACATACTCCTAAAAATATTCTTATTCGTGCCGTAAAATCGCAGATACCGCAAAAGACAAAGGAAAAGTATCTGAAAGAAGCAGAAAGCTTAATAACAGAATTCGGGTTTGACCCGACACTGTACAGATTGATAAAATAAAATGACAAAAGCCTGACCGATACGGTCAGGCTTTTGCCTTTAGTTGGTTGGTGTGGTAGATTAGAGAAACACTATAAACAAATTTAAAAAAGTGCGCCCGAGAGCGCACCGAAAAATGCACTGCTCAAGCGCCAGCAACTTTTGAACATTCAACCAAAGAAAGCAAAAGTGAGCGTACATTTTTACCTATAGTAAAAAATACGCTTTCTTTGGTATAATTATTCAGTTGCTGGCACTAATAACTATATCACAAAACTTCAAAATTGTCTATAGTTTTTCTCAAAAAAATAAGAGGCGAAATTTCGCCTCTTAAAATAAGTCACTGTGACTTCCTGTTCTGGTCAATGATAAAGTAATCATATCATCTTCTTTTTTGTAAATCAAGAGCCAGTCAGGAGTAATGTGACATTCTCTGTGCCCTGAATAATCGCCTTTTAAAGCATGGTCATTATATTTTTCAGGCAAAGGTTTTTCTTCCCGAAGGATAGTTAAAACTTCCTCAAAAAGAGAAATATCATATCCCCGTTTTACAATTACTTTAAAATCTTTTTTGAACCTTGAGGAATATCTTACTTTAAGCATTCAAATCCCTCATAAGTTCAGCCATATTATCATAAGCCTTGCTCATATTACGGTTATTGTTTACATCTTCAATAGCCGCAAGAGTTTCAGCATTGGGAATGTCTACGGCAAGCTCAAACGGGATTTTCCCTAAACGAACTGCCTGACGGCAAAATACACCCATTGCCGTTGACATACTGAGTCCCAAAGCAGAAAACAGTTCGTCAGCCTGAGCTTTGAGTTCTTTATCCATACGTATTGTAACATTAGTAGTTGCCATAGCATAAACTCCTTTCATCGTTAGTATATTCATTTTATCATAAATTATGTGTAATGTCAATCATTTGCACACGATTTCTTTTTCTTTTAAAACAAACCACAAGCAAGACAATAACCGTAACAGATATAAGCACAAACAATGCCGAGGTAAAGCACGATGCCGATAAAACGGGTGCATCGGTTGTAAGTGTCAGAGGTGTGTGTGCAATAAAGAATATACCGGCAGTAATTACTGTTGCAACTATGCCATGCAGACACTTGCCGAGAATATACGGTTTTAAGCTCAAACCTGCATCGGCGGTTACAGACATAACCTGCAAATGTACCGAAAGCCCAGAAAACCCGACAATGAGCGAGGTCAGTATCAGTTTTTCAGCTATGGATTTGTCAAGACGTGAAACCTTTAAAACTCCTGTTGAAAATTCGCACAAACCCGATGTGAGTGCATCAAGTGCAGGTGTAAGCGGTAATAATTCGAGTGCAGTCTGTGCAACAGCAGAGAAAAATATAATTGAAAAGCATACGGTGAGTATGTTTTTTGATGCTGTATCAAGTGATACGGACACAGTTTGCGGTATTGAAATATCGTTTGTATTAACACGTGTCGGGGGTGAATTATGGCGGTTTTTGCCGTAGCTTCTGAATACTATCCCGACAATGACTGATGAAACTATATGTATCAGATAAAGCACAACACCGTATATCGGTTTTGCATAAATTGCAGTGCCGACAGAACCGATTATAAAAAGCGGGCCTGAATTATTACAGAACGAAAGCAGGCGTTCCGCCTCTGTCTTTGAAAGGTTACCGCATTTATATAAATCACGTGCACATACCGCACCTGACGGAAACCCGCTTATAATTCCAAGCACAAATGCCACAGCACCCGACGGTGCTACATTAAAAAGCGGTCGCATAATATGCTTTGCATAACCTGCAACTGCCGTTCCGAACCCTGAATAAATAAGAAGCCCAGAACAGACAAAAAACGGAAAAAGCGACGGAATAATAATTTCAAAACACATAATAAGTGCCTGCTTTGTATATCCAATAACAGATTCTGCACGGAACAGAATAAGTGCAATAATAAGAAGCACACCAATATAAAAAAATCTTTTCTTCACGTTATCCCTCCTATGTAATTGTATTCATTTATTGCCGGAATTACGCATATAAATTACTGTTCGGGAGGCGGTTATGAAAAGTATAAAGGAATTGTTTGCTGAAAAGATGTCCCTGCCTAAGGATGTGGTACTTGATTTGCCCAGAGTTTCCATATGCGGTGACAAGGAAATTTTTATAGAGAACCACAAGGGGATTATGGAATATACATCCTCATGCATACGCATTAAAACAAACGACGGAATTACACATATTTACGGCGAGGACATGAAAATTATTATACTTGAAACTGACAGAATGGTCATAAACGGCGAATTCTTGCGTGTGGAATACGAAAAAATCGGGAGAAAATTAAAAAATGTTCAAAAAAATCTTTAAATTTCAATCAGGATATGTTATAATAGAAATAGTTGGCAAAAATAAAGAACGGTTTGTTAATATGTGCCTTACAAACGGGTTTCGGATTTGGGACGTAACGCCCGCAAAAAACGGACTCGTTATGAAAATCCGTAACGCAGATTTTTTAAAAATCCGCAGGCTTGTGAGAAAGTGCAAGGTGCGAATAAAAATCCTTGAAAAGTATGGTGCTGGCGTGTTTGTAAAAAAGCATCGTTACAGGGTTATGGTACCGGTTACAGGACTTCTGGTATGCATATATTTCCTCATTGTGCCACAGTATATATGGTGTGTGGAAATTGAGGGTGCAAAAAATGCCGATACGGAAAAAATCGAAAAAATACTTTTGGACAAGGGTGTATATATCGGTGCAAGAAAGAAAAACATTGCAGACCTTGGCGAGATAAAAAATGCAGTTATATTCGGTGATGAGGAAGTAAACTGGGCGTGGCTTTATCTTGAGGGTGCTAAGGCAAGACTTGTTGTGCAGGAACGCACACCGCCTCCTGCAGTGTACGACAAAACAACACCGACAACTTTGATTGCCGGACATGATGGATTTGTGCGTGTGGCAGAGGTGAGGCGTGGCGAACGCAGAGTGGTTGCAGGCGATACGGTGAGTAAGGGCGATGTTCTTGTATCAGGCAAGGTTGCAGTTTTTCACGAGGGGTATCCGGAAAAGTATTCATATGTAAATTCGGATGCACGGATAATTGCAGATACGGTACATACCAAAACAGGAGAGTTTTCCGCAAAGGAAACTTTGCGTATAAGAACAGGGCAGAAAAAAAGACGTGTATCTTTTCAGTTATTCGGAAAGGAATATACGCCGTTTGGCAGTGCAGACGAGGCATTTCCCGAATGTGATGTTATAACACGCAATTATGATGCGACTGTGCCGATATTCGGCTACCTCGGATTCGGGATGAGCATACACGATGTGTATGAAATAAAAGAACACAAAAATGTGTTGACAGAGGACGAGGTTCTGGCACGTGCAAAGGAAAAGCTTGAGGAGCGTATCTGTAAAGAGGTAGGAACAGAAGCACAAAAAACGGAAGAAAAGCTTACATATAGTGTAGACGGTGATACATACACCGTTACACTTAGAATAAATTTCAGAGAAAACATAGGTATAAAGATACCGCAGGAGGAGTGAACATATTGTTAAAACGAATGATAGAAGTGCCTGAAAATATTGAGGTTTCAGAGCTTTTCGGGCAGTTTGATTCGAATATGAAACTGGTCGAAAAGGCGTTTAGTGTTAATATTTCGCTGCGTGAGGACGGAATACGGATAACCGGTGAGGATATTAGTGTTGAACGTGCAGGAAACGTCGTTCATATGCTTATAACCATGCTTTGCGACAACGAGCATATTGATGAGCAGAAAATAATGTACGCAATATCGGTCGAGCAGGAGGGCGGTGGAATTGATGTTTCAAAGCTTGGCTCTGACTGTGTTGCAATAAATATAAAAGGTCAGCCGATTAAGACAAAAACATTCGGTCAGAAAAAATACGTTGAGGCGATTGATAAGAACACAATAGTGTTTGGAATAGGCCCTGCCGGTACAGGTAAAACGTACCTGGCAGTTGCAAAAGCTGTAACGGCATTAAAACGCCGTGAGGTCAGCCGTATAATTCTCACTCGTCCTGCGGTTGAAGCAGGCGAGAAGCTTGGATTTTTGCCCGGTGATTTGCAGAACAAGGTGGACCCGTATTTAAGACCGCTTTATGACGGTATGTATGAGATGCTTGGCGGTGAGGGCTTTCTGCGGTATCAGGAACGTGGCGTGATTGAGGTTGCACCGCTTGCGTATATGCGAGGCAGAACTCTTGATAATGCGTTTATCATTCTTGATGAGGCACAGAACACAACACCCGAGCAGATGAAAATGTTTTTAACACGTATCGGCTACGGCTCACACGCCATTGTGACCGGTGATATTACTCAGATTGACCTGCCGGGTGATAAAAAGTCGGGACTTAAAGAGGCAATGAAGATATTAAGCGGAATAGATGGTATTGCATTCTGTAAGTTTACCGAAAAGGACGTTGTTCGTCATCCGTTGGTACAGGAAATAATAAAGGCATATGCGAAGTATGATGAAGAGCGTGAGAGAAGAAGAGCACAGAAAAAATAATTTATAGCACATTCAAGGGTATTCATTCAGAACGATGAAATGTCTGAAAATGTGTTCTTCATAAACACCCTTAAATGTGCTCAAGCTGTCGGTGCTGTTGCGTGGGGTGTCTGCAGAGAATGCATTTCCCTGAGTTTCAGCATTCGATGCAAATACTCCACGCAACAGAGCACACTGTGATAACACGAAAGGATAAAGTATGGTAGAATTCATAATAGAGAACGAGACGGATGAAATAATTTCGGATGCACAGATAGCGGAGCTTAATGCGGTATGCTGTGAGATAATGAAAAACGAGGAATGTAATTTTGATGCCGAAATCAGTCTGACTTTTACGGATAATGAGGGTATTCGTGAAATTAACCGTGATTATCGGGATATTGACCGTCCGACAGATGTGCTTTCGTTCCCGATGCTTGAATTTTCTGATGAGGAAGAAGATGCGGAGTTTGAAACAGAGGACGGACTTGTGATGCTTGGCGATATTGTAATCTCAATTGAACGCGCAAGAGAGCAGGCAGAGGAATTCGGGCATTCACTGCGTCGTGAGCTTGCGTTTTTGGTTGCACATTCAATGCTGCATCTTCTCGGTTATGACCACGTTGATGATGCAGAGGGTGAACGTCTTATGATAGAGAAACAGAATATGGCACTTAATACACTTGGTATTACGAGGGACGTTTAATTTAAAGTTTACAAGTACAGAGGAATTTGCTTCAAACGCTCACTCTAAAGAAAATGCGTTTTCAGCAAACCCCTCTGCACTTGTCCAAATAAAATCAGAGAGGGAAAAGAATGGACAAAAAATTCAAATCAGGATTTTGTGCGATAATAGGTATGCCTAATGTTGGCAAATCCACTTTATTAAATACAATAGCAGGACAGAAAATTGCTATTATATCAGATAAACCGCAGACAACAAGAAACAAAATTCTTGCGATATATTCAACACCGACTGAGCAGATTATGTTTACCGATACTCCTGGAATACATAATCCACACAATAAGCTCGGTGAATATATGGTGAGAATGGCAAACGAGAGTATGCGTGATACAGACGTTGTTCTGTTTGTTGTTGATGCATCAAAAGGGATGCGTGAAAAGGAACGTGAGATTGCAGAGAATATCGGCAAAATCGGGATACCGTGTATACTTGTTATAAACAAGGTTGACCTTATTAAAAAAGAAAATCTTCTGCCACTCATTGCTGATTTTTCAAGCCTGAACGATTTTGAGGCAATAATCCCGATAAGTGCAAAAGAAAACGATGGTGTAGAAAGACTGATTGATAATATAACCGACTATCTTGAAGAGGGTCCGATGTTCTATGATGAGGATATGGTTACAGACCAGCCCGAAAAGGCGATTGCCGCAGAGATTATACGAGAAAAGATGTTATGGCTTCTTGATAAGGAAATTCCGCACGGAATTGCTATTGAGATAACAAGAATGAAGGACAAGGGTAAAATTACCGAAATAAACGCAACTATCTGTTGTGAGAAAAAGAGCCATAAGGGTATTATCATAGGCAAAAACGGTGAGATGCTTAAAAAAATCGGCACAATGGCAAGAGCCGATATAGAAAAGATGCTTGAGAAAAAAGTGTATCTTGAACTGTGGGTAAAGATAAAGACTGACTGGCGTAACAGTGATTTCCTTATAAAGAATTTCGGTTACAGGGACGATGATGAAATCTGATGGATGATTTAGTATACAGGGGTATAATAATCAAACAGGCTAATTACGGTGACGCACACCGTATGCTGTGGATATTTACCGAGACTGACGGTATCGTTAAGGCGGTACGTTACGGAATACGTGGCAAAAAAACATCAAATGCGGCGGCGTTTCAGTTGTTTTCGTTTGCAGACTTCAAGCTGCGTCCGTCAAGAGGGGATATAATGACGGCAGTTTCGGCGGATGTCATTGATGGGTTTTATCCGGTGAGTGAGGATATAAAGAAGCTTTCACTTGTGACATATCTGTCGGATATCACGTTTGCACTTTTAGGCGAAGCAAATCCGGACAAGCGTATTCTTGCACTGTTTTTAAATGCAGTCTATGCGGCGGCATACCGTGATGAGCCGTGGCAGAAGCTTAAAACGGTGTATGAGCTTAAGCTTATGAGTATGGGCGGATTTATGCCAAGGCTTGATAATTGTACGGTATGCGGTGGCGGTGCGGAATACTTTAGCTGTGACAAAGGCTCGGTAGTGTGCAGGGAACACCATTCGGCAGGAGATATAAAAACAGATGATGCACTTTTGTCGCTTATGCGATACATATGCGTTTGTGATGTTAAAAAGATGCTTTCGTTTACGGTGGCGGACGATGAAATATTTTCAAGGCTCAACGAGATTACCGAGAAATATGTACGCCTGCAGTGTGATATGGAATTTAAAAGCCTGAATTACTTCTATGCTATTTGTGATATGTAGTCGTATTTGGTAGATTTTGATAAAAACAACTGCTGATACTGCTCTAAAGTTAACTAATTCACAAAATTTGAAAAAATTTAAAAAAAGACTTGAAATTTGATTTCAAATGTAGTATACTATTACAGTATTATGTATTAAATTTGTGGAGGTGTAAACTTTGCCGAACATTAAATCAGCAAAAAAACGTGTTAAAGTAATCGAGAAAAAGACTGCTATAAACACAGCTCGTAAGACTGCTCTTAAGACTGCTATAAAGAAGTTTGATGCAGCAGTTGAGGCAGCAGACAAGGCTACAGCAACAACTTTGTTTAATGACGCCGTTAAGAAGCTCGACCAGGGCGTAGCACACGGTATCTTGCACAAGAACAAGGCTGCAAGAAAGAAGTCACAGTTGGCTGTTAAGCTTGCTAAACTTGCGTAAGTAAGAAAGAAGGAGTGTTGCATAAGCAACGCTCTTTTTGTTTCGAAAGGACAATGCCATGAAAGGTTTATATATACACATTCCGTTCTGTGCCAGAAAATGCGACTATTGCGATTTTGTTTCGTTCGTCGGTTCTGACAATCATTTTGGAAGCTATGTTGATGCATTGATACGCGAAATGGAAAAGTATTCGGGTACGGAAATTGACACAGTATTTATAGGCGGCGGTACACCGTCAGTTCTGCCGCCACATTTAATAAGTAAAATATGCGATGCAATAAATGATAATTTTGTGCTTACAGATGATGTTGAATGGACAATGGAGATAAACCCCGGTACAGTTACTGCGGAGAAAATCAACGCAATGCTTATGGGCGGTGTTAACCGTGTGAGTGTGGGAGTGCAGTCATTTAATGATGATGAGCTTCGTGCTGTGGGTCGTATCCATAACAGCCGTGAGGCAATAAGTACGGTAATCGAATTAAGCAGTGCAGGATTTTTAAATATCAGTATCGACCTTATAGCATCACTGCCGTATCAGACAGATGAAAGCTTTAAAAAGACGCTTGCAACGGCAGTGTCATTACCTACAACACATATAAGCGTGTATAGCCTGATAATAGAGGACGGTACACCCATAAAAGAAAAGTACGACAGCGGTGAATACACAATGCCTGATGATGACACCGACCGTGACCTGTATTCATTCACAGCAGAGTTTTTGGCACAGTACGGGTTTGAACGGTACGAGATTTCAAACTATGCAAAGCCGTTTTGCAAGTCACGCCATAATCTGAAATACTGGGATTGTGACGAATACATCGGTATAGGAGTTGCGTCACACTCATACATTGACGGGGTGCGGTCGTATAACACATCCGATTTATCAGATTATCTTAACGGCGTAACACGAGTGGGAGAGGACGCACTTGATAAAACTGATAAAATGGGCGAGTTTATGATGCTTGGTCTGCGTAAAACGCAGGGGGTTGATAAAAATGAGTTCAAAAGCCGTTTCGGATGTTTCCCTGATGAGATATGGGGTGATACATTGGAGAAGTTTATAACGGCAGGATTTATGACTGAAACCGACAGGTTTTATGCCCTTACAGCAAAAGGGCTTGATGTATCAAATTCAATTATGTGTGAGTTCCTCTGAAGCTGATAAGAGGAACTCTTTATACGAAATTGACCAATAAAATACCTTTTGTGGCACTCGGGCATATAAAAATAGAATAAAAATCGCAAAAATTACAAAAAAATACTTGACAACCCCCGGTATATATGTTAGAATGATGTGGATAGAAAAAAAGGTTCTTTTTTTTTGCTGTGCTTTTTTACAGCAGAAAAGTACTTATAATAACCAACGGAGGTAGAAAAAATGAGAGTTAAAATCACATTGGCTTGTCAGGAATGTAAGCAGAGAAACTACAACACAATGAAGAATAAGAAGAATGATCCGGACAGACTTGAGATGAACAAGTACTGCAGATTCTGCAAGAAGCATACTACACATAAGGAAACAAAGTAATCTGGTTTATTAAAAAAAGGAGTAAGCAGTATGGCTAAATTGGTAAAGTATTTTAAAGATACCAAGGCGGAGCTTAAGAAGGTTACATGGCCCAGCAAGAAGCAGATAAAGAACAATACAGGTATTATTATCGTATTTATCCTTATCGTAGCTGTGTTCCTTTTTGTATGCGATTTGGCTTTCGGCGGACTAAGACAGGCTTTGCTTAATTTATTCTAATTAAAATAGAAGAATTATAAGGTTTTATTAGTCGAAAGGAGCAGTTCGCATGGCTGAAGAAGCAAAATGGTATGTTGCTCACACTTATTCAGGTTATGAGAATAAGGTTAAGGAGAGCATTGAAAAGACTGTTGAGAACCGCGGCCTTGAGCACATGATTATGGATATTCGTGTTCCGATGGAAGACGTTGTCGAAAAACGCGGCGAAACAGAAAAGATTGTACAGAGAAAACTTTTTCCGGGCTATGTTGTAATCAAAATGGTTATGAACGAAGAAAGCTGGTACGTTGTGCGTAATACACGTGGCGTTACAGGTTTTGTCGGTCCCGGCTCAAAGCCCGTTCCGCTATCTGATGCAGAAGTGGAAAGAATGGGCGTTGATACTGTCCGCAAAGCAAGCATCAAGTTTGCGATCGGTGACCTTGTTGAAATCAAGTCAGGTCCGATGGAGGGCTTCTCGGGCAATATCGAAAAGATGGACAACGATACAGGTACTCTCTGGGTTACTGTTTCGATGTTCGGCAGAGAAACATCTGTTGAGATAAACCATACACAGGTTTCGCAGATGGCTTAAACTCGTTTTATATGAAGCATTGCTTCTTATAAATAAAGGCGTTAAAAAACGCCGTCCCTCTGGTAACAGTGGGAGGACGAAAGTCCGTATTACCACAAAAGCGTAAGGACGCTTAAATTTTAAGGAGGTGGCCGTAATGGCACAGAAAGTAGCAGGTTATATCAAATTACAAATTCCGGCCGGAAAAGCTACACCGGCACCCCCGGTTGGTCCAGCATTGGGTCAGCACGGTGTAAACATTATGCAGTTTACAAAGGAATTTAACGAAAAAACAGCGAAGGACGCAGGCTTAATTATACCGGTAGTTATTACCGTTTACGCTGACCGTTCATTCTCATTCGTAACAAAGACTCCGCCGGCAGCTGTTCTTATCAAGAAGGCTTGTAAGATACAGAGCGGTTCAGGTGTTCCAAACAAGACAAAGGTAGCTACAATCTCAAAGGCAGACGTTGAAGAGATTGCAAAGACAAAGATGCCTGACTTGAACGCAGCATCACTTGAGGCGGCTATGAGCATGATTGCAGGTACCTGCAGAAGCATGGGCGTAGTTGTAGGCGACTAATTATTTTAGGTAAAGAGTTATAAGTGGGAGAGAGATTTCTCGTATAACCACGAAGGAGGATTTAGAAATGTTCAGAGGTAAAAAGTATAAGGAAAGTGTTAAGCTTGTAGATAAAGCAAAGCTTTACGACACAGACGAGGCTATGAAGCTCGTTACAGAAACAGCAAAGGCAAAGTTTGATGAGACTGTTGAAGCTCACATCAAGCTCGGTGTTGACTCAAGACACGCTGACCAGCAGGTAAGAGGTGCTATCGTTCTTCCGCATGGTACAGGTAAGAGCTCAAAGGTTTTGGTATTCGCAAAGGGTGCTAAGGCTGACGAGGCAACAGCAGCTGGTGCTGACTATGTAGGCGAGATGGATATGGTTGAGAAGATCCAGGGCGAGAACTGGTTCGATTTTGACGTTGTTGTTGCAACACCGGATATGATGGGCGTTGTTGGTCGTTTGGGTAAGGTATTAGGTCCTAAGGGTCTTATGCCGTCACCGAAGGCAGGTACAGTTACAATGGACGTTGAAAAGGCTGTTAAGGAAATTAAGGCAGGTAAGATTGAGTACCGTCTTGATAAGACAAACATCATCCACTGCCCGATAGGTAAGGCTTCATTCGGAGCCCAAAAGCTCGGCGAGAACTTTGATGCATTGATTGGTGCTATTATTAAGGCTAAGCCGTCAGCAGCAAAGGGACAGTACCTGAGAAGCGTAGTTGTAGCATCAACTATGGGACCGGGAATAAAAATCAATCAAGCTAAACTTGGTTGATTTTATCTAAATTTTGAAATTCAGAAAAAATTTCTGAAAAAGACTTGACAACTATATAAATATATGTTATATTAATACAGTTGACAGACCGTAGACAGTCGGCAGGAGCAATCCGTAAGTCCCACCGAGGCATTAAACAAATTCAATTTTATGGATTTTTATGGCTCTTTGCGTCTACGGCAAAGAGCCTTTAATTTTTTAAAGGCATAAACAAAAACATCAGGAGGTGAAACATTTATGCCAAACGCACAGGTTTTAGAGGCTAAGCAGGCTCAGGTAGCAGAAACAGTTGAACTTCTCAAGAACACACAGACAGGCATCTTGGTTGACTACAGAGGTTTGAATGTTGCTGAGGATACAGAGCTTCGTAACAAGCTTCGTGAAGCAAACGTAAAGTATTTCGTAATCAAGAACAAGATTTTAGAGAGAGCAGTTAAGGAAATTGGTCTTGAAGGTCTTGATGAGATACTACACGGACCTACAGCACTTGCAGTATCAACAGAGGACGCAGTTGCTCCGGCAAAGGTTCTTTCAGATTTTGCAAAGTCAAATGAAAAGCTCGAAATCAAGGGCGGTTTCATGGACGGCTCAGTAATGAGTCTTGATGAGGTTAAAAAGCTCGCAGCTACACCGAACTTCGAGACATTGATCGCGAAGGTTATGGGCAGCTTGCAGTCACCGATCAGCGGTCTTGCAAGATTGCTTTCAACTATTGTTGATGGCGGCGTAGAAATAGCTGACCTTATCGCTAAAAACGCACCTGCAGCAGAAGAGGCTCCCGCAGAGGAAGCAGCACCTGCAGCTGAGGAAGCTCCCACAGAGGAAGCACCGGCTGAAGCAGAAGCAGCTCCGGCTGAAGAGGCAGCACCTGCAGCAGAAGAAGCTCCCGCAGAGGAAGCAGCACCGGTAGCAGAAGAAGCTCCGGCAGCAGAAGAGGCCCCCGCTGAGGAGGCACCGGCAGCAGAAGAAGCTCCGGCAGAATAATTAGAATAAAAAATAGTATTTACAGGAGGAAAATACAATGGCAGATTTAAATGCAATTCTTGATTCAATCAAGGAATTAAAGTTACTTGAAGTAGCAGAGTTAGTTAAGATGATGGAAGAAGAGTTCGGCGTAAGCGCAGCAGCTCCGGTTATGGTAGCAGGCGGTGCAGCAGCTGATGGCGGTGCAGCAGCAGAAGAGAAGACAGAGTTCGACGTAGTTCTTGCTGAGGCAGGTGCTTCAAAGATGAATGTTATCAAGATCGTTAAGAACATCACAGGTCTTGGTCTTAAGGAAGCAAAGGCTGCAGTAGATGAAGCTCCTTCAACAATCAAGGAAGCTTGCCCGGCAGAAGAGGCTCAGAAGATTAAGGCTGAGCTTGAGGAAGCTGGCGCTAAGGTTGAATTGAAGTAACTGATACTCTTAATTTCACCGTTAATGTTTGATAACCGGAGGCATTTATGAAAGTAGATTTATCGTCAGTAATAAAGGTAACAGGTGCAGAGGTAGAGCTTTGCGGCAATGCAGGCTTTGGCGATGCCGAGTTTCTTGGCGAGAACTACAAATTCATCGAGCCTTTAAAGGTTAAGGGAAGAGTTTATAATAACGGTCAGTCTCTTACGCTTGAAGCAACTGCTTCAGGCAGAATGATAACCGAGTGTGCACGCTGTCTTGATGATGTTGAGGCGGACGTCGAGTTTTCAATACACGAGCTTCTCTCACAACGTGAGGAAGGTTCTGTTGAGGATGAGGATATTATCCTTTTCGACGGTTATGAAATAGAGCTTGACGATATTGTTGCAGACCATTTCCTGATGAATATATCAGGCAGGTACTTATGTTCAGATGACTGTAAAGGGTTGTGCCCTGTTTGCGGAAAAAATCTGAACCACGAAGAATGTGACTGCGATAATGAGTATATAGACCCCAGATGGCAGGCATTAGCGGACATACTAAAAAATCAGTCCGAAGAATAATACGGTCTGATTAACAGGTAATTATAGAGTGTTGTTATTTTAATGGAGGTGTAACTAATGGCAGTACCTAAGAATAAAGTTTCAAAAGCCAGAAGAGATAAGAGACGTGCTAACTGGAAGCTTACAGCACCGAATTTGGTTGAATGCCCCCAGTGCCACGAGCTTAAGTTGCCTCACAGAGTTTGCCCGAGCTGCGGACAGTACAAGGGCAAGGAAGTAATCAAGGTTGAGGATTAATTCAGGCTTGTAAAAGAACTTAAAACCGTTCCGGAAACCGGAACGGTTTTTTTGTAGACTTTGATGAGAAAAATATGGGGATTTTCCCTTGATTTTTTCTCAAGAGTTTGATATAATGGTACAGTATGTTAAAATAGGTAGAAAAGGAGCTAATGCGATGAATACAGAACTTTTAGTTATGGCAGCAGGTATGGGTAGCCGTTTCGGCGGGTTGAAGCAGATTGAACCGATTGGTCCCAACGGTGAAATGATTCTTGATTTCTCAATATACGATGCAGTGAAAGCCGGATTTAACAAGGCAGTATTTATAATCAAAAAAGAAATCGAAAAAGAATTCCGTGAAGTATGCGGTAAGCGAATAGAAAAAATGATAGATGTGGATTACGCATTCCAGGAGCTTGACAAATTACCTGAGGGATACACAGTTCCTGATGGCAGACAAAAGCCCTGGGGAACAGCTCATGCTGTGCTTTGTGCAAGGGATATTGTTAAATCCCCGTTTGCAGTAATCAATGCCGATGACTTCTACGGTCAGACATCGTATCAGCTGATACATGACGAGCTTATTAAAAATGAAAATATGTGTATGGTTGGCTATAAGCTTGGTAATACAATAACCGAAAACGGAACTGTATCACGTGGCGTTTGTGAGGTTGAAAACGGATTTTTAAAGAGCGTTACAGAGCATACTGCACTTGACAAAAATTCGGGTATTCCGCTTGATAAAATAGTTTCAATGAATATGTGGGGACTTGCTCCTGATATATTCCCGTATATGGAAAAGGAATTCAGACTGTTCCTTGACGAGAGAATAAACGAACCGAAATCGGAATGTTATCTTCCGTCAGTAGTAAGCAAGAGAATAGTTGAAGAGAACAAGCCTGTGCGTGTTCTTGAAACTGCAGAAAAATGGTACGGAGTAACATACAGAGAGGATATGGACTCTGTACGTGAAGCTATGGAAAAATATATAAATGAGGGATTATACGAACTATGAGTAATGTAAATTTGCAGGAAGTGCTTAATGCATTCAGTATTGAAAACAAGATTGTTCCGTATGGCAATGGACACATAAACGATACATATTGCAGCGACCCTACGAAATATATCATTCAGAGAATAAATACAGACGTGTTTAAAAATCCTGATGAACTGATGGAAAACATTGAAAATGTAACTGCATTCATCAAGAAAAAGATTATCGCAAACGGTGGTGATCCGTTACGTGAAACTCTGACGGTTGTGAAGACCACAGACGGCAGAAACTATTACAGATATGCTGACGGCAATGCATATCGTGTATACCGTTTTATCGGCGATACAAAAACAGTCGAAAACGATAAAACACTTGACGACTTATACAACGCAGGAGTGGGCTTTGGTAAGTTCCAGGAAATGCTTTCAGACTTTCCGGTAGAGAAGCTTTATGAAACAATAAAGGACTTCCATAACACGCCAAAGCGTGTTGAGGCATTAAAACAGGCGATTAAAGACGATATTGCAGGTCGTGCATCGTCTGTTCAGCCGGAAATTGAGTTTGCACTCAAGAATGCGGAGTTTGCAACAACGGTTGTAGACGGTATGGCAGGCGGAGAAATACCTGCACGTGTTACACATAACGATACAAAGATAAATAATATCCTGTTCGATAACAAAACAGGCGAAGCGATTGCGGTTATCGACCTTGACACTGTTATGCCGGGAAGTATGCTTTATGACTTCGGTGACGCATTAAGAATGGGTGGTTCAACTGCGGCAGAGGACGAAACAAACCTTGATATAGTCCACTTTGACAAGGAGTGCTTTAAGTACTTTGCAAAGGGCTATCTTGAAGAAACGAAGGACGTTTTAAGTCCGATGGAGATTGAGCTTTTGCCGTTCTCGGTAAAGCTTCTCACATACGAGTGTGGAATTCGTTTCTTAACTGATTACTTGAACGGTGATACGTATTTCAAAATCCACAGAGAAAACCACAACCTTGACCGTGCGAGAAACCAGTTCAAGCTTGTATCAGAGCTCAATGAGATGGAAGACGAGCTTAAGGCAGTAGTAAAATCATTATTATAAACAATAAAAGAGAGGTACATACTATGAAAGTTATAATATGCGAAAATTATGAAGAAATGTCAGCAAAAGCAGCAGATATATTTGCTGCACAGCTTACTTTGAAGCCCGACAGTATCCTTGGCCTTGCAACAGGCTCAACACCTGTCGGAATGTATAAAAATCTTATTAAAATGAACGAAGCCGGTAAAATCGATTTCTCGGCTGTAAAGACATTCAATCTTGACGAGTATTATCCGATAAAGCGTGATAACTCACAAAGCTATTTCACATTTATGAACGAGAATTTGTTCTCGCACATAAATATTGATATGGCAAATACTCACGTTCCCAACGGCGAAACAGATGATGCTGAGGCAGAATGTAAGGAATATGAAAAGAAGCTTGCAGCAGCTGGTGGTGTTGACCTGCAGGTTCTTGGAATAGGACAGAACGGCCATATAGCATTCAATGAGCCGGATGATGCACTTTTCTCATACACACATGTTACAGACCTCACAGAAAGTACAATCAATGCAAATGCACGTTTCTTTGATTCGGCAGATGATGTACCTACCCAAGCTATTACAATGGGTATGGCATCAATTATGAGTGCGAAAAAAATAGTCCTTCTTGCAAACGGTGCAAATAAGAAGGATGCAGTAAAAGAACTTCTGAACGACAAAATAACAACATCAGTACCGGCAACGCTTCTTAAGTTGCATCCGGATGTTGTTCTTATCTGCGACAAGGACGCATATGGCATATGAGATTCGGGGTAGACATCGGTGGAACCAACATAAAATTCGTTGTTATAGACGGCAATGAGATTAAATATAAGAACTGCATTGATACTGTAAAAAACGGCGATGCAATAGTTGGAGACATAATTACAGAATACAATAAAGTTAAAGAAGAATACAACATCGAAAGGATGGGTGTAGGTATACCGGGAGATGTGCGTGACGGAGTAGTTCTTGATGCATCAAATCTTGGTTTGCTTGATTTCCCGCTTGCGTCAGAGCTTGCAGAACGTGTCGATATACCGGTCAGGGTAGCAAATGATGCGGACTGTGCAGCGATGGGTGAGGAGATATTCGGCGGAACAAAGGACTGTGACAATATGGTTCTTGTAACACTCGGAACAGGTATCGGTGGAGGTGTTATTCTTAACCGTAAGATTATGCAGACAAACAGATGCTCAGGCGAAATCGGGCATATTATTATTGATATGAACGGACGTCAGTGTGCGTGCGGCGAAAAAGGCTGCTGGGAGCAATACGGCTCAATAACAGCTCTTGTAAGAGATGCAGTAAAAGCATGTGAAGAAAATCCCGGAAGCATCCTGTGCGGAATCTATAAACGTGAAGGACGTATGAGTGGCAGACTGTTTTTTGAGGCATTAGATGCAAACTGTCCTGTTGCAAAGCAGGTATTTGATACATATCTTGACTATCTTGCTGTAGGCATAAAGAGCGTTGATATGGTATTTGGCCCTGATGTAATCGTCCTTGCAGGCGGAATAACAAAAGAGGGCGAGAAAATTTTAAATCCATTGCGTAAAAAACTCCCGCAGGATATTCGTATAGAAGTATCAAAACTACAGAGTGATGCAGGTTCGCTTGGTGCGGCAATGCTTTAAACGGAGTGATGACAATGATTTATAAAAATGCACTTGTAGACGGAGAAATCACAGACATTGAGGTTTGTGACGGTAAAATTAAAAGCATCGAAAAAACGGATGCTGACGGTTTCGATTTAGGCGGAAAATGCGTTTATCCGGGACTTGTGGATATTCATACACATGGTTGTGTGGGATATGACACAATGGACGGTGACGGACTTTGTGAAATGTCAGAATATCTTGCAAAAAACGGTATAACCTCGTGGTTACCGACTACAATGACGGTAAGTATGGAAAAGATAAAGTCTGTAGTAAATGCAGAGCTGCCAAAGGACTGTGGTGCAGAGATTATGGGCTTCCATATGGAGGGACCGTACATTTCACCCAAACGTAAGGGTGCACAGAATGAAAAATATATAAAAGCACCGGATATTGATGAATTTGAAGAGCTGCAAAACATCAAAAAAGTCACAATTGCACCCGAGCTTGACGGAAGTATGGACTTTATAAAAAAGTGCGATGCGGTTGTGTCACTCGGACATACCGATGCAGATTTTGAGTGTGCACAAGATGCATTTCGGGCAGGTGCAAAGTGTCTTACACATACATTCAATGCCATGCCCGCACTTCATCACAGGGACCCCGGTCCGATTGGTGCGGCGGTTGACTGCGACGGTTATGTTGAAGTAATATGTGACGGATTGCATATCCATAAAAGTGTAATAACGATGCTTTACCGGACATTCGGTGCAGACAGAATGATTTTAATCAGTGACTCTATGCGTGCTACGGGACTTTGTGATGGCGAATACGAGTTTGGCGGACAGACCATAACCGTAAAAAATGCCGTTGCAAGAACACAGGATGGAGCGATTGCCGGCAGTACCACAAATCTTATGGGCTGCGTTAAAAAGGCGATAGAGTTCGGAATTCCTGCAAGCGATGCATTTAAAATGGCATCAGAAACTCCTGCAAGGCTCATAAACGTAAAAAAGGGCAGATTACTGCCCGGATATGATGCTGATTTTATTGTGGTTGATGATAACTTAAATGTTATCCGAACCGTTGTCGGCGGAAAGCTTATTGAGGATTAAATTTCAAAATCCTCAGCGGTAAACTCTGTTTTTAAACGGCGTTTACGGCGAACGGTTTTCTTGAAAATATCATACTTGAATTTTTTACAGTCACCCTGTGAGGTGGCTGTGTTTTTTTTGAAGAGGGTGCAGAACATCTCATCCTCGCTATCCTCAAGCTTTTGTGCATACACACATAGTCCGCAAACCTTGTTTATATCGTCACTGTATATCATTGGGTTACTCCTTTGTTACAAATAATATCGGAAAAAATGTATTATTATAGTTATTTTAACATAAATATCAATATTCGTAAAGAACTTTTTAAATTTTCCTTGATTTTATAAGTGTTTTATTATATAATATAAAAGGCGTATTTTGTGTGATACGTTAAATGTATTTTTCATGGAAATCACAAAAGGAGAAGCTTATAATGGCAACCGACACTTACGAGAGTCCGTTAAATTCGAGATATGCGTCAAAAGAGATGCAGTATATATTCTCACCGGATAAAAAGTTTTCGACATGGCGTAAGCTGTGGATAGCTCTTGCAGAGAGCGAAAAGGAGCTTGGGCTTAATATAACCGATGAGCAGATTGCCCAGATGAAGGAGCACATCTATGACATCAATTATGATGTTGCAAAAGAACAGGAAAAAAAGGTGCGTCACGATGTAATGTCGCACGTTTATGCGTTCGGCGTGCAGTGCCCGCTTGCAAAGCCGATAATACACCTTGGTGCTACAAGCTGTTATGTGGGTGATAACACAGACATTATAATAATGACCGAGGCTATGGAGCTCGTTAAGAAAAAACTGGTGAGTCTTATAGCACAGCTTGCAAAGTTTGCAGAGGAATATAAAAATCTTCCGTGTCTGGCATTTACGCATTTTCAGCCGGCACAGCCTACAACCGTGGGAAAACGTGCTACACTCTGGCTTGAGGACCTCGTTATGGACCTTGAAGATGTGGAGCATCAGTTAAGCAAGGCAAAACTTCTTGGCTGTAAGGGTACAACAGGTACGCAGGCGAGCTTTATGGAGCTGTTTGACGGTGACCATAACAAGTGTAAAGCACTGGATGAAAAGATTGCTTCTAAAATGGGGTATAAAACGACATTTGCAGTAAGCGGTCAGACATATCCGAGAAAACTTGACACACAGATGTTAAATGTCCTGAGTGCAATTGCACAGAGTGCGTACAAGTTCTCGAACGATATAAGACTTCTTCAGCACTTAAAGCAGATAGAAGAGCCGTTTGAGAAATCGCAGATAGGCTCATCTGCTATGGCATATAAACGTAACCCGATGCGAAGCGAGCGAATAGGTTCACTTGCAAGGTATGTTATTGTAGATGCACTAAACCCTGCAATAACAGCATCAACACAGTGGTTTGAGAGAACACTTGACGACAGTGCAAATAAGCGTATTAGTGTGCCTGAGGCGTTTTTAGCAGTTGATGCTATATTGAGCCTGTATATCAATGTCGTTGACGGACTTGTTGTTTACGACAAGGTAATAACAAAGCATTTTATGTCCGAGATTCCGTTCATGGCAACGGAGAATATAATGATGGATGCCGTTAAAAAGGGCGGTGACCGTCAGGAACTGCACGAAAAGATTCGTCAGTATTCAATGGAGGCAGGTGCAAGAGTAAAGGTAGAGGGGAAAGATAACAACCTCGCTGAGCTCATTGCAGGAGATGCGTCATTCGGACTTACAATAGATGAAATCAATGCTGTTATGAAGCCGGAAAACTTCGTGGGTAGATCACCCGAGCAGGTTGACGATTTCATAAATGATGTGATAGCACCGATACTTGATAAGAACAAAGATTTGCTCGGTGTGGAAGTAGAAATAAATGTTTGATTTTAAGAGAGGGGTAAACAAAAATGGTAAAAGCAGTAGTAGGTGCATGTTGGGGTGACGAGGGTAAAGGTAAGATTACCGATATGCTCGCAGCTGATGCAGATATAGTTGTACGTTTTCAGGGCGGTGCGAATGCAGGTCACACAATCGTAAATGATTACGGTAAGTTTGCACTTCATCTTCTTCCGTCAGGTTCATTTAATCAGAATGTTACAAATATGATAGGTAACGGTGTTGCTCTTGATATTGAACAGCTTGTAAAGGAAATTGAAGAAGTAGTTTCAAAAGGTGTTCCGCGTCCGAATATCGTAGTATCAGAAAGAGCACAGGTGCTTATGCCGTACCACAGACTCTTTGATACATACGAGGAGGAAAGACTTTCAGACCGTCAGTTCGGCTCAACAAAGTCGGGCATTGCTCCGTTCTTCTCGGATAAGTTTGCAAAGATAGGTTTTCAGGTATGGGAGCTATTTGAGGAGGACAGACTGAAAGAGAAAATCAAAAACGTGCTTGAGGTTAAGAATCTCATGCTTGAGCACGTATATCATAAACCGCTTCTTGATGCTGATGAGCTTTATGCAACGTGTAAGCGTTATGCGGAAATGATAAAACCGTATGTTATCGACTCTGTTAAGTTTATGCACGAGGCTGTAAAGGCAGGCAAGACAATTCTTTTAGAGGGTCAGCTTGGCTCACTTAAGGACCCGGATTTTGGTATATATCCAATGACAACATCATCATCAACACTTGCCGGTTACGGTGCAATAGGTGCAGGCGTACCGCCGTATGAGATAAAGGAAATCATAACAGTTGTTAAGGCGTACTCATCAGCAGTTGGTGCAGGTGCTTTCGTATCAGAGATATTTGGTGAAGAAGCAGACGAATTAAGACGTCGTGGCGGTGACGGTGGTGAATACGGTGCAACAACCGGCAGACCAAGACGTATGGGTTGGTTTGACTGTGTGGCATCACGCTACGGTTGCCGTGTTCAGGGTACAACAGCCGTTGCGTTTACTGTGCTTGATGTACTTGGCTATCTTGATGAAATTTCGGTATGTGTAGGCTATGAGGTTGACGGTGAGGTTATCCGTGACTTCCCGACAACAGGCAAGCTTGAAAAGGCAAAACCGGTGCTTAAGGTTCTTCCGGGCTGGAAGACTGATATAAGAGGCATTACAAAGTATGAGGACCTCCCCGAGAACTGTCGTAATTATATTGAGTTCATCGAAAAAGAGCTTGAAGTTCCTATTAAGATTGTTTCAAACGGTCCGGCAAGAAATGACATTATAATGAGATAACGAAAAAATCGCAGAATTTTCTGCGATTTTTTTACTTTATAGGAAATTGCGTATTTCCTATAAAGTAAAAAAATATTAAATGCCCGTGCGAAATTTTCCTCGCTATGCTCGGAAACGCACATGGGCACGACCAAAGCGTTATCCTTCTATACCCACCACAGGCGTGTGCCGAAGGCGCTTTGTTCTTTGTTCATTTTTTGTTCATAAATTATTGACTAACGCATAAAATTATGTTATAATTTGTCTATAAAAAGCTTTTAAGCAAAAGGAGGATTTAAAATGATAAGTTATATTTTCGGAAAGGCTATTGATATTCTTAAGAGAAAGCCGTTTATGCTATGGGGTGTATCACTTCTTCATGTAGTGGTGGTTGCAGCGGTAAAGATAACAGGCTCAATGTTGCCGATTTTGAGTATTCCGATAGTTCTTACACTTAATGCAGGTATGTCTGCACTTTACCTTGACGGTTACAACGGCAAGGAAGTAAACTCAAAACAGCTGTTTCGTGGTTTTACAAAGGAATGTGCTTCAAGAGTTCCTGCAGGTATGCTCTGGTATAAGCTATGGGAAACAATCTGGAATTTTGTTCCGGTAGTTGGTATCATAAAGTCATATTCATATGCCTTTACACCGTACATATTACTTTCAAGACCGGAAATCAGTGTGCTTGACGCATTAAAGACATCAATGCAGGAAACAAGCGGATATAAGGCAAGAATGTTTGGTGCAGATATTCTTATGGGTCTTATCGTGGTGGGCTTGTATCTTGTATTTGCACTTATTATGATAATACCGGTGCTTGGCTGGATTGTAGGTATAGTAGGAATGGTAGCAACAGCAATTTTGTTCCCGCTATTTACAGGACTTGTAAGAGCTGGTTTCTATGAAGAGGCAAAGTCAGGCAGATTCAAACAGCCAATTTATGCATACGCACAGCCACAGGGAACAGTACCCCCGACAGGTGATGCACAGCCGTCAGAAGATGGTGCATGGTTCTGCACACAGTGTGGTGTTAAGAACAGCTCGGCATCAAATTTCTGTACACAGTGCGGTAAAGCAAAGAGCTTATAAATTTAAAATCACATTGGCATTGCCAATGTGATTTTTTTACTTTATCTTTTCCATGTATATGGCGATACAAGCATTAGTATCGGGAAAATTTCAAGTCTGCCGATAAGCATATCAAGTGATAGTACTATTTTTGAAAGAGCTGAGAACATAGAGAAGTTCTCTGCCGGACCTACAAGCCCTAATCCCGGACCAATGTTGTTTATAGTCGCTGCAACTGCGGTAAAATTCGTTGTGAAATCGTAGTTATCAAGGCTTATTATAAGCATTGATACTGCAAACAGAACAAGGAATACCGCAATATATACGCTTACTGTTCTTACGGTTTCTGATTCAATTGTTTTTCCGTTCATCGAAATCTTATGAGTACTGTTTGGGTGTGCTGCAATCTTTATTTCCTTGCGTATGGACTTTAAGAGAATCAGTATTCGCGACACTTTTATTCCGCCACCTGTACTTCCTGCACAAGCACCTATAAACATAAGTGCAACAAGTATTGTTTTTGAAAGTGCAGGCCATAAATCAAAGTTTACGGTTGAATAACCGGTGGTTGTGATAATTGATGCCGTCTGGAAGAAACCGTGTCTTAACGAGGTTCCAAAGTCGGGGAATAATTGGCGACAGTTTATACTGATGATGAGTGCCGAAACGAGTATTATCCCCAGATATACTTTATATTCATCTGACCGTAATGCATCACGCATACGCCGTGTCAGAATGAGATAGTAAATGGTAAAGTCTATACCGAACAATGTCATAAATACTGTTATCGTGATCTGAACATACGGTGAGTAATCGGCTATACTTGTGTTTAACACACCGAATCCGCCCGTGCCGGCTGTGCCGAAAGCAAGAGTGATTGCACTGAATGCTCCAATGCCGTCAAGATATAAAAGAATTATTTCTATGAGTGTAAGTCCCATATATATAAGATACAGAATCTTTGCTGATGAGCGTATCTTTGGTACAAGCTTACTTACTGACGGACCGGTGCTTTCTGCACGAAGGAGGTGTACGTTACTTCCGCCTGAAAGCGGGAGAAGTGCAACCAAAAAAACAAGAACTCCCATACCACCTATCCAGTGCGTGAAGCTTCGCCAGAACAGATGTGCCCTTGGCAACGCCTCAACATCTGTAAGGATTGATGCACCTGTCGTTGTAAATCCCGATACGGTTTCAAAAAACGCATCGATGAAATTCGGTATGTAACCTGAAACGAAAAACGGAACAGCACCAAAAAGACTGATTATAATCCACGCAAGAGCAACGGTAACAAAACCTTCTTTTGAATACATTGTTGTACGTTTTGGCTTTATGAGCGACAGTGCTACACCGACTATGAGGCATAGCAGTGCAGAAAGTAGGTAAATTATAAAACTTTCTGTATCCTTGTAGCACAATGCACATATTGCAGGCAAAGCCATACAAGCCGCTTCAATATTGAGTACTGACCCGAGAGTGTGAAGAATTACTTTATAGTTCATTTGCAGCACTCCTTTAGTCAAGAATATCTGTAATATCGTTTACGCCCGTAGCGGTAGTTACAACGACTACTGTATCATTGCTCATCATTGCATCGCTGCCTCGGGGAATAATTATTTTTCCGTTACGGTGTATGCAGGCAACAAGTGCACTCTTGCTTATGTTAAGTGAATGCAATGGTATATTTGCTACAGGTGAGTTTTCTTTTATGCGGAACTCCAATGCCTCTGCATTTCCGTTTAAGATACGGTGCATGGTTTCAATATTACTGCCCATTGAGTTGCGTTTTGAACGCACAAACTGCACTATATTTTCAGCAGTTATGTTTTTTGGACAGATTGTTGTTCCGAGGTCAAGTTTGTTTATTACATCATCGTATGCAATACGGTTTATTTTCGTTATGAGTTTACCATCAGTTACTGTGCGTGCAAACATAGAAAGCAGAATGTTTTCTTCGTCAATGTTTGTAAGTGACACGAATGATGAGGTGTTTTCAATGCCTTCCTCAAGAAGCTGTCTGTTGTCAGTACCGTCTGCATGTATTATGGTAGTTTTGGGTAACAGTTCACAAAGCTCGTCGCATCGTTTTTTATCACGCTCTATGATTTTTACATCAATGCCGGACTCATTAAGAAGCTTTGCAAGATAAACTGCCGTTTCGCCGCCGCCGACTATGATTGTGTTCTTAACTTTACCCAACTTTATGCCGGCTTTTTTGAAAAATACAGCTTCGGTTTTTAGCGGGGCAAGCACGCTTATATAGTCGTTAGCGAGCAGTGTGAAATCACCGTGTGGAATGAAGGTTTCATTTTCACGTTCAACTCCGCAGACAAGAACGTCACAACCAAGTTTTCCTACAATATTTGCGACCTTCATATTATTGAGTACGGAATCCTCGGGGATTTGGAACTTTAATATTTCCACTCTGCCTTTTGCAAATGTGTCAATGTTTATTGCTGCAGGGAAACGCAGATTTCGTGCAATTACCGCTGCTGCCGCACGTTCGGGGTTGATAACCATTGCAAGTCCAAGGTCTTCCTTGAACAGGTGTATCTCTTTTCCATATTCGGGGTTTCTCACACGTGCAATCGTCTGGCAGTGACCGGACTTGCGCGCAATAAGGCAGGTAAGAAGATTTATTTCGTCTGATGCAGTTACTGCGATAAGAATATCTGCATCCCTGACACCTGCGTCAGTAAGAGTGTCAAGGCTTGTTCCGCTACCCAGAACACCCATAACGTCAAATTGATTAACAAGTGTATTTATCGGGAGAGTGCGTGTGTCAACAACGGTTATGTTATGTTCTTTTTCAAGACAGAGCATCTCAACAATCTTTTTGCCGACATTTCCACATCCTACAACTATAATATTCATACTTAATTCCCTCATTTATCAGTTTACGGTAAGTATTAGTTCCTTGCCGTCAGCATCTGCTGTTATCTGTGTGTTTTCTGTTATTTTGCCTGTGAGTGCAAGCTTTGCGAGCTTATCCTCAAGCAGTGAGCGGATAGCCCGCTTAAGCGGTCTTGCACCGAACTTAACGTCATAGCCCGTCTCAAGTATCAAATCCTTTGCGGTATCTGTTACGGTAAGTGATGCGTTCTTTTCGCTTATCTTCTGTGATATATCCTTTAAGAGCAGGTCAATAATCTGTCTCAGTTCAGGCTTTGTGAGTGGTTTAAATACAACTACCTCATCAATTCTGTTTAAAAACTCCGGACGGAAGAACTCTTTTAAGCTCTTATCAACATTGTCTTTCATTGTAACCTCAACATCGCGTGCAAAGCCTGTTTTGTTTGCAGAGAACTCCGAGCCTGAGTTTGTTGTCATAACGATGATGGTGTTTTCAAAGTTTACTATCTTGCCGTGACTGTCTGCAATACGTCCGTCATCAAGTATCTGCAGGAATATATTAAATACATCAGGATGTGCTTTTTCTATCTCGTCAAGCAGGATTACAGAATACGGCTTTCTGCGTATTTTCTCCGTAAGCTGACCGGCATCGTCGTATCCGACATATCCCGGAGGCGAACCGATAAGCTTTGACACTGCGTGCTTTTCCATATACTCCGACATATCTATACGCACAAGTGCTTCTTCGTTATTAAACATAACCTCTGCAATAGTTTTAACAAGCTCGGTTTTACCAACGCCTGTCGGGCCTGCGAATATGAAAGAAACGGGACGTTTCTTTGTTGTTATATCGGCACGTCCTCTGCGTATTGCACGTGCAACGGCAGTGACTGCATCCTCCTGACCGATTACACGTTCGTGTATGCGTGTTTCGAGATTCAAGAGCTTTTCTGTTTCATCTTCTGTGAGTCTGTGTACCGGTATTTTAGTCCAGCTCTCAATGACTGCAGCGATGTCGTCAAATGTGATTTCGATATCCTTTGATGATGCCTCGCATCTTGCCTTGTCGGCTTCAAGGCGAAGCTTTTCTGAACGCAGATTTGCTATTTTCTCATAGTCAGGGTTTTCGTTACCTGCGTTATTTAGTTCTTCTAGCTCTGTTTCGATAATTCCAAGTCGTTCGTTTACGAGTGTAAGCTCGTAAAGCTCCTTGTTTTTGAGGTTTACACGTGAACCGGCTTCGTCGATTACATCTATTGCCTTGTCAGGCAGAAAACGGTCTGTGATATACCGTTCAGACATTTTTACCGCCTGTTCAACAATTTCAGGAGATATTTTAACCTTATGATAGTTTTCATAATAGTCCTTGATACCGTTAAGTATCTCGATGCTTTCATCAATTGAAGGCTCGTCAATCATTACCGGCTGAAAACGCCTTTCAAGTGCTGTGTCTTTTTCTATATGCTTTCTGTACTCGTTTATGGTTGTAGCACCGATTATCTGTATTTCACCACGTGCAAGTGCAGGTTTTAAGATGTTTGCCGCACTCATTGCACCTTCGGCATCACCTGCGGCTACAATGTTATGGATTTCGTCTATCACCAGCACAACATTACCGCGTTCCTCGGCTTCCTTTAAGAGTGATTTGAGCCTTGATTCGAACTGACCCCGAAACTGTGTTCCTGCAACGAGTGCCGCAAAGTCAATCAGATAAAGACGTACATCAAAAAGCTTCGGCGGAACACTGCGTTCAAATATACGCATTGCAAGTCCTTCGGCAACCGCAGTCTTGCCGACGCCGGGTTCGCCTAAAAGTATCGGATTATTCTTTGAACGACGGTTCAGAATCTGAATTACACGCTCAATTTCATCGTTACGGCTTACTACTCTGTCAACCTTTCCAAGTGCTGCACGTGCGGTGAGGTCTGTACCGTAGGTGTCAAGCATACTTTTTTTGTTATTGCCGCTCTTGCGTGATTTTTTATCGTCCTTTTTGGTATCATCGTTCTTTTTTGAACTGCCACCCATACCACCGAAAAAGTTGTTCATAAAATCAGAGAGGGGAGCAGTTGCAGCACCGCCTTCAGAGTCCTCATCAGCATCTATGCCCATACTCATAAGCATATTTGCCTCTGCCTCTTGCAAAGCCTCCGGCCCGCCCATGCTTTCAATCATATCGTTCATCTGCTCGTTGATTGACTCTATCTCATCAGCACCGATGCCAAACTTCTCAAACATCTGGTCAACCGGTGCGAGTCCGAGCTCTTTTGCACACGACAAACAATAGCCTTCCATAGAGGTCTTGCCGTTCTCCATTTTCGTTATATACATTACTGCGGGTCTCACTCCGCATTTTACACACATTTCCATATTTATATAAATTTTCCTTTCAATATACAAATAGCCATTTTGTATTATACCACATATTTTTGCGTTTTAAAAGACTTTTTTTAAAATTTATAATTTGTTAACTATTTTACTTGAAAAAAACAGTAATATAGTGTATAATATACTCATCAGTTATTTTTTGGAGGTTGAGAAATGTACGATATTAAGAAAGGTTATGAACTGGCAAAAGAATATTATGCACAGTATGGCATTGACGTTGACAAAGTGATAGAAATCTGTGACAAAACTCCGATTTCTATGCACTGCTGGCAGGGTGATGACGTTAACGGCTTTGAGAAAAAAGAAGGCGGGTTAACCGGTGGTATCCAGACAACCGGTAACTATCCGGGTGCTGCAAGAAATGCAGAGGAATTGCGTGCCGATATTGAAAAGGCAATGGAATTTATCCCGGGCGAACTTAAGGTTAATGTACACGCAAACTATCAGGAGGCAGACACATTCGTTGACCGTGACGCAATAACAGAAGAAAACTTTAAAAACTGGGCAGACTGGGCAGTTGAGAAGGGAATAGGTCTTGACTTTAACCCGACATATTTTTCACATCCGTTGAGTGAAAAAGCAACACTTTCATCTGCGGATGAGAATGTAAGAAAGTTTTGGGTAAAGCACGGTATTGCGTGCCGTAAGATAGGTGAGTATTTCTATAAGAGAACAGGTAAGGTTTGCGTTATAAACCACTGGACACCGGATGGTGACAAGGAGTTTCCGATAGATACATTGACACCGAGAACACAGCTTAAAAAGAGCTATGACGAAATCTTTGAGGCTACGAAGGATGTAGAGGGTGTTATGGACGGCATCGAATCAAAGGTGTTCGGTATTGGTGCTGAAAGCTTTACAGCAGGCTCGCACGAGTTCTGTATGGGCTACGTTATGAAAGCTAATAAGGACCATATCATTATGACTCTTGATACAGGTCATTATCATCCGACAGAGGTTGTTTCAGCGAAGCTTGGTGCTGTTTATACATTCTCTGACCATGTGCTTTTGCACGTATCACGTCCGGTTCGTTGGGACAGTGACCACGTGGTTGCATTTGATGATGAAACAAAGGCAATTATGGAAGAGCTTGTAAGACTTGATAAGCTCGAGGATACATACATAGCAACCGACTTCTTTGATGCATCAATCAACCGTATCGCTGCATGGGCAATCGGTATGCGTAACACAAGAAAGGCTATGCTTTATGCACTGCTTCAGCCGACAGAGATGATGAAGAAGCTTGAGGCTGAGGGCGATGTATCAGGCAGGCTTGCAGTATCACAGGAGTTCAAGGCTGCACCGTTCTCGCTTGTATGGGACTACTACTGTGAAAAGACAAACAAGGGCGTTGGTCTTTCATGGCTTGATGAAGTACGCAAATACGAAAAAGAAGTTCTGTTAAACAGATAAATTAAAAGAGGGAGTGTACCGTATTCGGTTACACTCCCATTTATATTAAACAGCCAGTATTGGCTGGAATTGTTTGTTTTCGAGTGCTGATTCTACCGTTTCATTAAGCTTTGTAAAATCGGCAATAAGTGAGTTTGGCTTATGTATACAGTCATCCTGCCCGAAGGGGATAAAGTAGCAGTGCTTACGTGCTAAAAGCCTGCCGATGTTTTCGGCGGCAGCACCAAGTCCGTCGTTGGTTGAAACGCCTATAATAAGCGGACGTTTATTGCGGAGATGTGCCTTTGCCGCAAGTGTTACGGATGTATCGGCAACTGCATTTGAAAGCTTCGCAAGGGTGTTTCCGGTGCAGGGAAGGATAACGAGTGCATCAAGTAATTTTTTCGGACCAATCGGCTCGGTTTGATAAACCGTATGCAAAATTTTTTTGCCTGTTATTTCTTCGAGTTGTCTTTGGAAATCAGCACAAGTCCCAAACCGTGTGTCTGTTGAGTATGCAGTTTCACTCATTATCGGGATGATATCTGCTCCTGTTTCTTTGAGTGATTTTACAGCTTCAATTGCATTTTTGAATGTACAGAATGAGCCACACATTGCAAAGCCTATTGTTTTACCTTTTAAATCCATTTAAATTTCACTCCTTTCAATGATATAGTTGAAGTTTGAATAAATTTTCAGACAGCAAAAACTCTTCACTTCTACCTGTCTGAATTCATTCAGACTTATACCTCCTCTCGTAGCATATTCACTATAGTGTCTTTGATTATAATCCCTGCTGTGACGGGTGCTACACGACCGGGAAGAGACAATGCCCAGACTACGTGAACGCCAAGCTCTTTTGCGTTTTCAAAGTCCACACCGCCCGGTTTTGAGGCAAGGTCAATAACAAGTGCGTCTTTTTTTATGTGTCGGAGTTCCGGCTCGCCTAAAATCAGGGCAGGTACGGTGTTAAAGATTATATCAAATTCACCCAGCCTTGATTTTGCTTCGTTTACCGTAAGCGGGTAATATCCGTGTCCCTCAATCAGTGCGAGGTCAGCATATTTTCGTGCCGATACATAGGTTTTTGCACCCAATGCATCAAGTGATCTTGCGAGTATCTTTCCGACCTTGCCATAGCCGAGAACGAGGCAACTGCTGTTATGCAACGTAATGGGTGTTTCGGAAATTGCAATTTCAATCGCACCCTCGGCTGTCGGTACGGCGTTTTTTATTGCGAGCTCGTCGCGGAGCATATAGTCACGGTGTTTTATACCTCGTTTGCTTAAGGAATCGGAAAGTTCTGGTGTGATGCATCCGCCAAATACAAGTGAAATAGGGTTTAGCTTTTTGGTAAGCTCTGCTACACTTAATTTTGTGTCTGAATATGGGGTGTTAATGTACACACCGTCAAATGAAACCGGGACAGGAAGTATTATAATTTCACTGTCAAGTACGGTGTTTATATCTGTGGTGTTGTGCTCATAACTGATTTTATCTGTAAAGCCGAAAACTGTTACGTCATAGCCGTCTTTTCGTAATTCGTCTGCGAGTGTAAGCTGACGCAAGTCGCCGCCGATGACAGAAACTGTTTTAAACATAATATACAACTCCTTTCGCATAAAAGTGCGTGATGACTTTTATAAGGTATATTATGCGGTTTGTCACAGTTTTGACACGTAAATGAAACGCATATTTAAACATAAATATATTGAAATTAAAACGGGTTAATGGTATAATATTTAAAATTAAAAATAGCGGAGGTAAATCATGGCACTTGTTGATTTGAAATTTTACAGTGAAGCACTCGGGATGCAAACTGAGGTGTATGTCGTAATACCGCAAAAAAGCAGTATCGGTGAGATTGGTATAGACAATAATGCAAAGTCGGAGAAATATAAAACACTTTATCTTTTGCATGGATTAAGTGACGATCATACAATATGGCTTCGCCGTACATCAATTGAGCGTTATGCTGCGGATTACGGTATTTGTGTTGTTATGCCGTGTGGTGACAGGAGCTTCTATACTGATATGAAATACGGGGCAAAGTATTATACGTATATTGCCAAGGAATTGCCCTGCATAATCCGTGAGTTTTTTAATGTTTCGGAGAAGAGGGAAGACACGTATATTGCAGGTCTTTCGATGGGTGGTTACGGTGCGTTGAAAATCGCATTGCGTGAAAGCGATAAATTCTGTGCGGCGGCAGGCTTGTCATCGGTTGCGGATATTTACCGTGAGGATTTCAGGAAAACACTTGTGCCTGTATTCGGTGATAATATTGAGATACCGCGTGAGGATGATTTATTTGCACTGGTTGATATGAAAAATGAAATTGCAGATAAACCGCGTCTGTTTATGGCAGTAGGAACAGAGGATTTTATGTATGAGGATAATCTGCGGCTCAAATCAAAGATTGAAAGTCTTGATTATGACTACACATATATAGAGGATAAGGGTGAACATTCGTGGGGTTTCTGGGACGATAAGATTCAGGGTGCCCTGGAGTGGATGTTTGAAAAATAAAAATTATAGTATACAGAAGAAGGGGGAGGGACGGAATGAAAAAATTAACAGTAAAAGAAATTGCGAAAATGGCAGGCGTTTCTGTTACTGCTGTGTCGTTTGTTCTAAACAACAAACCCGGCGTAAGTGACGAAACACGTGCAAAAGTTCAGCAGATTATTGACGAAACGGGGTTCAAACCAAACCTTAACTCGAAAAAACTGTTGTTTAATAAAAGCTTTAATATAACGCTTATGGTAAACTCTTTTTCATCACCGTTTGACGATTTGTTTTATTTTGAAATCACCCGTGGTATTCTGAACCGTAGCCGGAAATATAATTATAATATAACAATAGCCAAGCTTTCGTCGTCCAAACCACAATTGCCGGATACTGTATATTCAGGCGATACTGACGGCATAATCTTTATGCAGGATATCAGTGAAAAGCTTGTTGATAAGGCGGTTGCGAGCAAAATACCGTCAGTTATAGTTGACTCCCACTCAATAAGCAAGAAAATTCCTTCAATAGCACCTGATTACCGTAAAGCAACCTATGATGCAACAAAGCATCTTATAAAATGTGGACATACGGACGTTGCGATGATTGCATCCGATACAGTTCTTGACTTTTACAAACAGTCACTTTTAGGCTTTTGCGATGCAATGAACGAAGCTGATCTTACTGCAAACCCTGAATCCTGCGGAATATGTGCACGTGATGAGGAGTCGGCGTATGATGCCTGTAAGAAGCTTTTGTCTGGTGATACAACCCCATCTGCCGTTGTATGTACGGTAGACAGTTTTGCAATAGGTGCGATGCGTTGTGCCAAGGATATGGGATTTTCTGTACCAAATGATATCTCGTTTATCGGTATAGATGATATTTTGCTTTCACGATACATTGAACCCAAGCTTACCACTATGGGTATTGACAAGGTTGAAATGGGAAAAATGGCAATGGATATGCTCTTTAAACAGATAGAGGGGGAAACTGCTCAAAGCGTGTTATTGCCAATGGAGCTGATAGAAAGAGATTCGGTAAAGAAAATATAATAATCTAAAACACCGCAAAAATGTGGCGGTGTTTTTAGGATTTATTATGTATGTAGATGGGTTATATACCCATAAGAAGCTCCATTACGTACATTTCAAGCTTTTCGTAGTCTCTTTCTTCTACGCACTTCTTCTGGAAGTCATAGTCGAAACGTACTGCCTTTTCTTCCAAAGCCTTAGCAATCTTAAGACTGTTTATAAGGTGCTGATAGCTTCCTTCCTGCTTCTCGGTTCTCATAACCTTTACGTCAAGACCGATATACTCACCGTTCTTGCCGTAGCCTGTTTCCATAAGAACCTTCATCTGATTGAATGCTGCACGAAGGTTTTCTACACCAAAGCTCTTGTCCTGGTCGTACTTGATACCGTTCTGGTCATTTAAGTGAACACCCCAGAGCTTGCCCATAGCTGTAGCAAAGCCTATCTCACTTGCAGGGTCAAGTCCTGCAAGCATAGCGTGTGCTGATTCAAGCAAACCGCCTACACGTGACGGGTCCTTTGTTGTAGCTGAAACTGCCATACAGTGTCCCATTGTCGGGCAAACACTTCTGTCTATCGGCTCGTTCGGCTTTGTTTCGATAAGAATTTTGATGTTCTTGTCATAGTCAAGCATCTTGTTGATTGCATCAATAAGACGGTTTGTTGCCTCAACCGGGCTCTTGCTCTCATAACAGAGAGTACCTTCACGGGCGAGCCAGAGAACTATTTTGTCACAGCCAAAAACATTAGCTATATCTATTGAACGGTATGCTCTCCACATTGCATACTCTCTGTCCTCAGCACTGTTTGAACAGAAACCACCGTCTGTTGTATGGGGGTCAAACCATAGTCTGGGAGCAACGAACTCTGCTGCAAGCTCATACTTGTCAAGAAGAGCCTTTATCTTCTTTGCTTCCTCAATTATTTCTGCCTCTGTGTAGTTGTTGATATTGGGAACTGCGTCATCATCATGGAACTGGATGGCGTCAAAACCGATATCCTTAAACATCTTAATCTTTTCCTCAAACGGAATTGTCTCACGAACTGCGGGACCGTAAGCGTCTGCACCCTCGTGTACGTCCCATGGTCCTACTGAATACTTAAATCTGCTCATTTTTATTTACCTCCAATTTTTTATAAACTAATCCATTTTTTCTCACGGCTACTCTCTATTACTGCCTCTGTGAGTTTTACTATATATGCTGCCTCCTCAAGTGTTGAGAATACAGGCTCACCCTTGCATCCGTCTTCTATGTATTTATAGAAAGCATATATGTTACCCTTAAAAGCATCGTTCCAGCCCTCAGGATGTCCCATTGCAAGAGCAGTGTAAGGTCTTGCTCCGGAAGATATAGAGTTGGGGTCGCGTATAATAAGACGATTATCCCCGTCACGGATGCCCATCCATAATCTGTCATTTTCCTCTTGATTCCACTTAAGTGTTGCCTCTGAACCGTTGATTTCAAAATTGAAATAGCAACCGTGACCTGCTGCAACCTCAGATACGTGATAAACTCCTGTTGCACCCTTATCGGTGTGAAAGAGTACTGCACCGTATTCCTCGTTCTTTACCTCGACCTCGTCATACTCTGTCGGAACATTACTCGTGAATGTTTCTGTCTGCTGTTTCGGTTTCTTTCGTACGGGGATTACCGTTTTTACATCTGCCATAACCTCGGTGATTGTATGCCCTGTAACGTGTTGGATTGCATCCATCCAGTGTGAACCGATATCGGCGATAGCACAAGAATTGCCTGCAACCTCCGGCTCAAGTCTCCAACTGTAATCAGTGTCATAAAGCAACCAGTCCTGCTGATAAGAGCCTGTTATAACTCTTACATCACCGATTGCACCGTCAGTAATACGGTTTTTTGTTTCCTGAACCATCGGATTTAATCTGTAGTTAAAGTTAACAGCGGCAACACTGTCAGGATATTTTTTCTTTAATTCTACAAGCTCTGCTGCCTCTTCGTAGTTCATACATAAAGGCTTTTCAGAAAGAAGATGCTTACCTGACTCGATAATCTTCTTATTTATAGAAAGATGCAGGAAATTGGGGGTACAGTTATGTACCGCATCAATTTCAGGGTCGTTTAAAAGCTCTTCAACGCTTGAATAGCATTTCTGTACACCGTAATAATCAGCCTTCTTTTTTGCAAGTTCAGCATTTACGTCTGCCACAGCGTAAAGCTCACAACATCCGATTCGGCGAACGGCCTCAATATGGCTTTCACCTATGTAGCCCATGCCTATAATACCAACTTTAATTTTCTTCATGTTGATTTCTCCTATAGGCGATTAAAGACCGAGGATGATTTCTCTGATATTATCGGCTACTGCCTTGATTTCCTCGGGAGTGGAGAGAATATTGATGCCGTAACCTGAACCAAGTCCCTTATCAACTACACCTACACTTATATTAACAGCACGCTCCAATATGTCGTCGGTCTGCGGAAGCATATGCTTTTCATAAACTCTGTCGTTTACATTCATAGTTTTTGCAGGGAGAAGTTTGCCCAGAACCTGCTCCATATTGTTATATACGTGCCATCCTGAATATGCAATCGGCCTGCCTCCTGTCTTTTCACAGAACTTTTCAGCAAGCTGTTTTGTGTCAAAAAGAAGTGTAAGCAATGTCGCACACTCACCCTCGTCATTGATTGTTCTGAATGAGATGTGGGGGAGGTCAGAAAGCATACCCTTGAGCATTGCTTTATTTTTACGCAATGTAGTAAGGATATCGTCAAGCTTTCTTGTCTGTGCGAGTGCAACAGCACCTGTAAGCTCGTTCATTCTCATATTCATACCGATAATACTTCTGTTGCCTATTTCAACACCCGTACGGTTGGGCTTATGACCCTGGTCGTGATAACCAAAAGCTCTCTCATAGAAATTTTCGTTGTTTGTTATTACTGCACCTCCGTCACCGGTAGAAATGGTTTTAAAAATATTTAATGAGAATGCACCGATATCGCCATGAGTACCGCAACGCTTGCCCTGATAACTTGCACCGACTGCCTGACAACAGTCCTCGATTACATATAAGTTGTGCTTCTTTGCGATTTCCATAATCTTGTTAAGCTTACACGGGTTGCCCAACATATGTACCGGCATAATTGCCTTTGTTTTGGGCGTTATAAGCTCTTCTATCATTGTTACGTCAATTGTAAGCGATTCATCAATTTCTGCCAATACAGGTATCGCACCTGAAAGCATAATAGTGGATATAGATGCTATAAATGTGTAACCCGGAACAATAACCTCATCACCTGCACCAATGCCTAATGCAGCAAGTGATGCTAAGAGTGAGCAAGTACCGCTCGTTGTTGCAACTGCATATTTTGCACCCATTGTTTCTTTGAGGGCATCCTCAAAATCTACAACCTTGTGAGTGTAGCCTTCGGTGTCTGCTGCACCGTAACGGAACAAATAACGTCCTTCCAATACTTCTAATACTTCTTTTTTCTCTTCTTCGCCGAATACAAAAGAACCCGGTCCTCCTGATCTTGCCATAACAAGTTCCTCCTTTTAAAAACTAAAACGTTTTAGTACGTTAATAAAATTATACTAAACCGTTTTAGTGAAGTCAAGAAGATTTTTTAAAAAATTGTATTTACTCTGAAATGCACAAAAAATACCAAACAATTTTATGCAAATTGTTTGGTATTAAAAATCTTATTTTTTAAGTGTTCCAAGGTTTGATGCGGTGAGGTATGCATTGATAAATCCGTTTAATTCACCGTCCATTACTGCCTGAATATTTCCCATTTCAAAGCCTGTTCTTAAATCCTTAACCATTGTGTATGGCTGGAACACGTATGAACGAATCTGGTTGCCCCAGCCGTTCTCGGTCTGTACACCCTGGATTTCGGAAATCTTTTCTTTCTGTTGCTGTTCTGCAATTTCTACAAGCTTTGCCTTTAGCATCTTCATCGCATATTCACGGTTCTGAAGCTGTGAACGCTGTGTCTGGCACGATGCGACAATGCCTGTGGGAACGTGTGTAAGTCTTACGGCAGATGAGGTCTTGTTTATGTGCTGTCCGCCGGCACCCGATGCACGGAACACGTCCATCTTAACATCCTCGGGACGTATGTCGATGTCGATGTTGTCGTCAAGCTCGGGCATAACCTCGACTGATGAGAATGATGTCATTCTCTTGCCCTGTGAGTTGAACGGTGAAATTCTTACAAGACGGTGTATGCCTTTTTCGGCTTTAAGATAGCCGTATGCATTGAGCCCTGAAATTTCCATTGTACAGCTCTTTATGCCGGCTTCATCACCTGGGAGCGAGTCCATAATCTCGGCAGTGTAGCCGTTTTTCTGTGCCCACATCTGATACATTCTTATAAGCATCTCGCACCAGTCCTGTGCCTCTGTACCGCCAGCACCTGCGTGGAAGTTCAGAATTGCGTTTGAGCTATCATACTTTCCGCTCAGGAGTGTTTCAAGACGCATCTTGTCGATTTTTGCATTGAGCTCGTCAACGGTTTTTGCAACTTCGTCGGCGAGTGATGCATCGTTTTCTTCTTCTGCCATTTCTATCATTATAAGTGTGTCTGCCTGTGAGGACTCAATTTCCTCAAAGGCTGCAAGCTTATCTTTGAGGTTCTTTGCTTTTTGCAAAACCTTCTGCGAATTTGCCATATCATCCCAGAAATCGGGTGCGGCACACTCTTCGTCAAGCTTTTCTATTTCTGAAGTAAGCTTGGCGATGTCAAAGTGAATCCCTCAAATCGTTAATGCTTTTTTCCATACCTATTAAGGCAAGTCTGTACTCATCGTACTCTAACATTTTATCACATCCTTAAAAATATTTTGTCAGTTTGTTATCTGCCGCAGCAGTGCTTGTATTTTTTACCGCTACCGCAGGGGCAGGGGTCGTTTCTGCCGACCTTCTTTTCGGCACGCTTGGGCTGTGCCTTGAGTGTTCCGTCACCGCCTGTATCAAGAGGTTTTGCAACCTGCTCGCGTTCAATCCTGACACGTGGCTGTGCACTTAACACATACTTAACTGTATCACGCTTGATAGCATCAAGAAGTCCTTCGTAGAGTTCTGATGCAACTGAACGGTATTCCACAACCGGATCATGCTGACCGTATGCACGTAAGCCGATTTCTCTCTTTATCTGTTCCATCTCGTCGAGGTGGTCCATCCAGAGAGTATCAACGACACGGAGCATAAGAACTCTTTCGAGCTCTGACATCTGCTCACCGAAAATCTCACACTGTGAGTTGTACTTTTCAAGTGCTATCTTTAACAGCTCGTCGCGGATATCTGCTCTTGTGATAGAGTCATAATCGCTTTCAGAAACTGAGAATGCACCGTTTGCACGTAGAGTTGAGTTTGCAAACTCAGTGAGTGCACGCAGGTTCCATTCCTCCGGAATTTCGGAAATTCCGATATAATCGTCGATTGCACTATCAATAATCTGCTCAATCATACCCTTGATTGTATCTGACAAATCGTCGCCATCAAGCACCTTCTGACGCTGTGAGTAGATAATTTTTCTCTGCTCGTTCATAACCTCGTCATACTGCAGTACGTGCTTACGTGAATCAAAGTTACGGCTTTCAAGGTTCTTTTGTGCGTTTTCGATTGCGTTGGAAAGCATCTTTGCTTCAATCGGCTGATCCTCTTCAAGACCAAGTGCATTTACCATGTTTTTAACCCGCTCGCTGCCGAATATACGCATGAGGTCATCATCAAGTGAGAGGAAGAACTTTGATGCACCGGGGTCACCCTGACGTCCGGCTCTGCCTCGGAGCTGATTATCTATACGTCTTGATTCATGGCGTTCAGTACCTATTATGAAGAGACCGCCAAGTGAAATCACTTCGTCGTGTTCGGGTTGGATTTCCTTCTTGAACTTCTCGTTAAGCTCTGCATAAACACGGCGTGCGTTCAGGATTTCTTCGTTATCTGTTTCACCAAAGCCTGTTGCTTCTGCTATGAGCTCGTCTGTGAAGCCCTGCTTTGACATTTCGTGCTTTGCAAGGTACTCTGCGTTACCGCCAAGCATAATATCTGTACCACGGCCTGCCATATTGGTTGCGATTGTGACCGCACCCTTTTTGCCTGCCTGTGCTACAATTTCGGCTTCCTTTTCGTGATACTTGGCATTGAGCACGTTATGCTTGATGCCAGCCTTTTTAAGAAGCTTACTTAAAAGCTCGGATTTGTCTACGTTAACTGTGCCTACAAGTACCGGCTGTCCTTTTTCGTTACATTCTTTTATCTGGGCTATTACTGCAGAATACTTTCCGGCTTCTGTTTTATATACACTGTCATGCATATCGTCACGGATTACCGGCTTGTTTGTCGGGATAGCAACTATATCGAGCTTGTATATGTGCTGGAATTCCTCTTCCTCTGTAAGGGCGGTACCTGTCATACCTGAAAGCTTGCCGTATAGACGGAAAAAGTTCTGGAATGTGATTGTAGCAAGAGTTTTGCTCTCGTGCTCGACCTTAACACCCTCTTTTGCTTCTATTGCCTGATGCAGACCGTCGCTGTAACGTCTGCCCGGCATAATTCTGCCCGTAAACTCGTCTACTATCATAACCTCGCCCTCGGGGGTTACAACGTACTGCTGGTCACGGTGCATAACACCGTTTGCGTGAAGTGCCTGATTGATATGATGCAAAAGCTTCATATTCTCGGGGTCAGACAGGTTTTCTACATTAAATGCCTGTTCTGCCTTCTTAACACCACGTTCTGTAAGTGTTGCAGTCTTTGCTTTTTCGTCTACTATATAGTCAGCATCAATATCAGTGTCGAGCTGTTTGTTGTCCTGTTCTGTAAGAACAAGCTTTTTGATTCTCTTTGCAAACATATCAGCAACCTGATAAAGTTCATTCGCCTTTTCGCCCATACCGGAAATGATAAGCGGTGTTCTTGCCTCATCTATAAGGATTGAGTCCACCTCATCGACTATTGCATAGTTATGACCGCGTTGCGCCATTTCTTCCTTATGAACAACCATATTGTCACGCAGGTAGTCAAAACCAAGTTCGTTATTTGTACCGTAGGTGATATCGCACGCATAAGCCTCTCGGCGTTCTGCGTTGTCCTTATCGTGGATGATAAGACCGCAGCTCATACCGAGGAAACGGTAAACCTTTCCCATCCATTCCGAGTCACGCTTTGCAAGGTAATCGTTAACGGTAACGATATGTACGCCCTTGCCTGTAAGTGCGTTAAGATATGCCGGTAGGGTAGAAACAAGAGTTTTACCTTCGCCTGTTTTCATTTCGGCAATTCTGCCCTGATGCAGGATAACACCACCGATAACCTGCACATAGAAATGTTTCATTCCAAGTACACGCCAGCTTGCCTCTCGCATAACTGCAAATGCCTCGGGCAGTAAATCATCAAGAGTTTCGCCGTTGGCATAACGCTCTTTAAATTCTGCCGTTTTTGCTTTTAGTTCGGCATCTGTGAGTTTTTCAATTTCCGGCTCAAGTTCCATAACCTTTTTTGCGATAGGCTCAACTTTTTTGAGCTCGCGGTCTGAATAAGTGCCGAAAAGTTTGTCGAATAAATTCATTTATTTCACCTCATATATAATAAGTAATATAAGTCAAAGTCATATTATATGCGGACATACGCACACGTATAACTATTATACCACATTTTTTTGTATATTACCACTGTTTTTTGAAAAAAATTTCAATTATTTTCCTTTGTTCATTTTCTGTTCATAAAAAGTACAACAAAGAAATACAATTCAGGTGTTGACAAACTGAAAAATCATGATATAATATAATTAAGGTCAAAGAAAGTCAAAGTCAAAAAGTTTTAATAAATCACCGTCCTTGCACCGGAAGACTCGCTCACATACAATGAGTATAGATTCGCTTGCCTTCCGGCACAAATCCGACAATTTATTAAAACTTTGCCCTTAATATGTACAGGGAGGTGCTGTTTGTGGGTATATCAGACAAGATAGAAGCATTTATACTTGAGCTTATGAAGCAGGAAGAGGATGAATATCTGAAAATTCAGCGGAACGAGCTTGCAGAAGTATTCGGGTGTGTGCCGTCGCAGATAAATTACGTAATATCAACACGGTTCAGCCCTGAACGTGGGTATGTGGTTATTTCACGGCGTGGCGGCGGAGGGTGTGTTATGATACGCCGTGCAGACAGTGGTACAGATATAGGCAGCGAGATGTCAGAACGCGAAGCAAACTCGGTTGTGAAAAATCTTTATACAAGTTCAAAGATAACTCTGCGTGAAGCAAAGATAATGCAGAGTGCATTAAGTGACGCATCACTTTTTGATACAGAAAACAAAGATAAAACAAGAGCAGGAATATTAAAAAACATCCTGAAGTTTATATATGAGGAGGAATTATAATGGATTTATTTTCAGAGCTGTTCGGAATGTTTGACGATTTCGATAATATGTTTACAGTGAGTACCATACCGAAGGAAACTAAAAAGTGTCCCGTTTGCGGATATGGCTGGAGTGATTTCAACCGTACCGGAAAATTCGGTTGCAGTGAATGTTATAAAACATTCAGAGACGGTGCCGGACGTGTATTAAGACAAGTACATTCAGCATCAGAACACAGCGGAAAAATTCCGTCAAAGTCGGGTGCGGAGGTAAAAGCTAAACGCAGACTTGAAGAGCTGCGTAAGAGCCTTAAGGATGCAGTGGCACGTGAGGATTATGAATCAGCCGCAAAGCTTCACGCAGAAATCAAAGAAATTGAAGGGAGTGGTATAAAATGATCTGGTACAATGATTTAAACGACGGAATTATACTTTCCACACGCATACGTCTTGCACGTAATATAGAAAAAACACCGTTCCCGTCAATCCTTAAAAAGGAGGAAAAAGAAAAGGTCAGAGGGGTGCTTTCAGATTCAATACTGAAAAGCAACTCGACACTTTCAAAGGATTTTGAGCTGTTTAAACTTGATGAAATGACAGCGGTAGAGAAATCCGCTATGGCAGAGGAGCATCTTATAAGCCCGCAGATGATAAAGGATAATGAGGGTGCAGTGCTTGTAAACAAAGACAAAACAATGAGCATTATGCTTATGGAGGAGGACCATATCCGACTGCAGATTATAAAGGGCGGATATTGTCTTGATGAGGCGTTTGACCTTGCAGACAAGGTTGATAACGTAATGGAAGAGTCACTGACCTATGCGTTTGACGAAAAGTTCGGTTATCTCACTGCCTGCCCGACAAATGTCGGAACGGGAATGCGAGCAAGCGTTATGATGCACTTAGGGGCACTCGTTATGACCGGTAATATCACAAGGGTGTTACAGTCGTTCTCGGGTATGGGAATAGCAGTACGTGGACTGTACGGTGAGGGCACAGATGCAGAGGGTGCACTCTATCAGATTTCAAACAGTGTAACACTCGGGCTATCCGAAACCGAAATAATTGAAAAGCTTAAAACTGTTGTTGAGAGAATAAGCGAAATGGAGAAACAGGCAAGGAAAATGCTCATGAAGAACCGTGAGGACGATTTAAAGGATAAGCTTATGCGTTCTTATGGAATATTAAAATACGCTGTAAAAATCACATCAAAAGAAGCAAAAACAATGCTTTCGGAGGTTATGCTTGCCCAGAATATGGGAATAATTGACAGTGACGGAAAAATGACACCGCTCGAACTCATAATAAAAACATCACCGTCAGTCATATCGGGCGATGGCGGACTTTCGCCTGAGGAAAGAGATAAAAAGAGAGCGGAGCTTATAAGAAATAATTTGTGAAAGGAGAGTGTGAATATGTTATTTTCAAACTTTACAGAGAGAGCAAGAATTGCGATAAGTGATGCACACGATACTGCGTGCGAGCTTGGTCACAGATATATAGGAAGTGAGCACATCGTTTCGGGGCTTATAAAAGAAGGTTCTGGAGTTGCGGCAAAGCTTCTTGAAAAAGACGGAATAACACACGACAAGGTAATAGAAAAAATCAAAGAACTTACAGGCTCGTCTGAGCCGTTACCAATGGAAACGGAGCTTGCTCTGACACCGAGAACAAAGCGGATATTACAGCTTTCGGCAATTGAAGCACGTAATATGGGGCATAGCTATATCGGAACGGAGCATATCTTAATGGCGATACTGCGTGAAGGTGAGAGTGTAGGCGTAAAAGTGCTTCTGGCACTTGGACTTAATATAAACGATGCTTACGGTGAAATCGTAGGCTCGGTAAGTGAGGGCACAACAGAGCCGTCAAAGGCAGGCCCCTATGCAAATGCACACAAGAGTAATGAGAAAACCGATACTCCGACACTTGACGAATACGGCAGGGATTTTACGGCACTTGCACGTGAGAATAAGTTTGATCCGGTAATCGGCAGAAGTAAGGAGATTGAGCGTGTAATCCAGATTATTTCACGCCGTACAAAAAACAACCCGTGTCTTATCGGTGAGCCGGGCGTTGGTAAAACGGCGGTTGCGGAAGGATTGGCACAAAAGATTGCCGCAGGTGATGTGCCGGAAATGTTAAAGTCAAAACGCCTTGTGTCAATTGACCTTTCGGCTATGCTTGCCGGGGCAAAGTACCGTGGTGAGTTTGAAGAACGTCTTAAAAAGGTAATAAACGAAGTGATTGCTGCAAGGAACGTCGTGCTCTTTGTTGATGAGTTTCATACGATTGTAGGTGCCGGCAGTGCCGAGGGCTCGCTTGATGCATCAAATATCTTAAAACCGTTTTTAGCACGCGGTGAGCTTCAGATTATAGGTGCAACAACCCTTAAAGAGTATAAGAAATATATCGAAAAGGATGCGGCGTTGGAACGTCGTTTCCAGCCGGTAACTGTTGGCGAGCCGACGGTTGAGGAAACTGTTGAGATATTGAAGGGTATCCGTGATAAATACGAAGCACATCACGGTGTAACTATTACCGATGAAGCTTTAGAGGCAGCTGCAAAGATGTCACACAGATATATAACAGACAGATTTCTGCCCGATAAGGCAATTGACCTTGTTGATGAGGCATCATCTAAAAAACAGCTCTCATCACAGATAGCACCGCCTGACCTCAAAGCGAGGGAAAAGGAAATAGAACGACTGAAGAGTGAACGTGAAGAAGCTGTAAATGCACAGGAATACGAAAAGGCGGCAAAGCTTCGTGATGAGGAAAAGTCAATAGCAGAAGAAGTGGAAAAACTGAAAGAGGACTGGAAAGGAACGGGAAGCACCTCAACTCTCGTTGTTACAGAAGAGGATATTGCAAAAATTCTTTCTGACTGGACGGGCGTGCCTGCATCAAAGCTGCGTGAGGAGGAGATGGATAAGCTCCGTAACCTTGAAGCAGTGCTTCATGAACGTGTTATAGGTCAGGATGCGGCGGTAACTGCGGTTGCAAAGGCAATAAAAAGAGGTCGTGCCGGACTTAAAGACCCCAAACGACCGATTGGTTCATTCCTGTTCTTAGGCCCGACGGGCGTCGGAAAAACAGAGCTTTCAAAGACACTTTCCGAGGCGATGTTTGGTTCGGAAAACTCGCTTATCCGTGTTGATATGTCCGAGTATATGGAAAAGCACGCTGTGTCGAAGTTTATCGGCTCACCTCCGGGATATGTCGGATTTGAGGATGGCGGTCAGCTTACAGAAAAAATCCGTAAAGCACCGTATTCAGTGATTTTGTTTGACGAAATCGAAAAAGCACATCCTGATGTGTTTAACATTATGCTCCAGATACTTGACGACGGAATCCTGACCGACGCACAGGGCAGACGTGTGGATTTCAAGAACACTGTTATAATTATGACTTCAAACCTCGGTGCATCCGAAATTCTTGGCACAGGCTCGGCAAAGCTGGGTTTTGCGACTGTGTCTGAGAGTAACGAAAATGATGCAATCCGTGATAAGGTTATGGCAGAAGTAAAGCGTTCATTTAAGCCGGAGTTCTTAAACAGAATAGACGAAATAATTGTGTTTGACCGTCTCACAAAGGACGAAATAAAATCCATTGCAGGTTTAATGCTTGCGTCACTGAAGAAACGGTTGGCAGAAAACGGTATCACAGTTGAATTTACCGACAGTGCAGTAGAAAAAATCTCTGATGAAGGTTTTGACAAGGTTTACGGTGCAAGACCGCTACGCCGTGCAATCCAGAGCAAAATCGAGGATATGCTCTCGGAGAAAATTATTGACGGTGATATTGTATCAGGAGATACAATAACCGTTGATGTATCAGACGGTGTATTTACTGTAATTAAATAACTGTAAAAGGTCACAACTATAGGCATATTATAGTTGTGGTCTTTTTATGTGCAGGAAAATGTTTTGGATAAATGGGTGCGAGATGTTATTGACAAGCGGGAGAAAATAGTGTATAATAATGTATATAAATTTCATTTGAAAGGAAAAGAACAATGAAAAAAATTAAACTAATTTCGATTTTTGCAGCTGTGATGCTTGCATTTGGTGTAACAGTAAGTGCAAACGCATTTTCAGATATGCCTGATGGTGAGATGGGAGCAGCATTGCAGAATGCAGTGGATGCAGGGCTGATAAACGGTGTGACAGATGACACAATTGCTCCGTATGATAATATAACAAGAGCACAGATGGCGGCAATAATAACAAGAGCATTTTCAGCAACTGAGAAGAGCGATAAGGTTTTTGGTGATGTATCAGCTGATGCGTGGTACAGTGATGTTGTATCACAGGCGGCATATATGGGTGCATTTGAGGGTGATGATAATAACAACTTCAATCCCGAGAACAACATAACATTCCAGGAAACATACCTCGTTATTTCAAGAGTGTTCGGATTTGATGCGTACAAGGTTTCTGGCAAAGATTTTATGCTTGGTGATTGTGACATATCAGTTCTTGATGCGTTCTCAGATAAGGATGCTATCGCAAGCTGGGCAGTAAACGGTGCCAAGTATATCGTTGGCAACGGTGGCTGGACAGGTATTGACGGAAAACTCAAGCCGACAGATTATATAACAAGAGGCGAGTTCGCAATTTTGATGGATTCAATAGTTGGCAGATACATAGATGAGCCGGGAACATATACTGCACTCGCAGACGAACTTATTATGGTAAGATGCGGCGGCGTTGTGATAGACGGACTTAAATCAAATCACAACCTCATTCTTACATACGGTGTTGACGAAAAGGGTTGTCAGGTTATAAACTCAGTTGTTAACGGCGTAACACTTGTTCTTGGCGGTGTTGATAAATCACCGGTTGAAACAGTTGGTTCTGACGGAAAAACAAAGCTGTCTCCGAATGATGCATATGTAAGAATCCGTGGCAATTATTACGATGTTCGTGTGAAAACACCGTTTGTTTACCTTGATGCATCAGATGCAAAAGTACAGTACTACAATGGTGGCAAAAACACTTTGGTTTCAATAAGTATTCAGTAACATCAGGGGAGGGCATAAGAATGAGAGTTAAGTATAAGAAGGTTTTGTTGAAGGTCAGCGGCGAAGCAATGGCGGGACCACAGGGGTTTGGTATAGATGAAACTACTGTAAACGAAATATCACAGTATATCAAAAAAATAGTTGATATGGGAGTCGGTGTTTCAATCGTTGTTGGTGGCGGAAATATCTGGCGTGGCAGATCAAGCGAGAATATGGACCGTACACGTGCTGACCATATGGGAATGCTTGCGACTGCAATAAATTCACTTGCACTTTGCAGTGCACTTGAGGCAATCGGAGTTGAGACAAGAGTTGAAACAGCAATCGAGATGCGACAAATTGCAGAACCGTATATAAGAGGCCGTGCAATGCGTCATCTTGATAAGGGCAGAGTAGTGATATTCGGATGCGGAACGGGTAACCCGTTTATGTCAACTGATACTGCGGCGGCATTAAGAGCTGTAGAGATGGATGTTGATGTGATACTGCTAGCAAAAAAAGTTGATGCAGTATATGACAGTGACCCGAACATAAACCCTGACGCAAAGAGATATACTAATCTTTCATTCAGTGACATTCTTTCAAAGAATCTCGGAGTTATGGACTCCACTGCGGCATCACTTTGCCGTGATAATAATATGCCTATTCTTGTTTTCGGACTTAACGATCCGGAAAACATTGTAAGAGCCGTAAAGGGCGATAAAATAGGAACTCTCGTTAACGCAGAGGGTAAATAAGCATTATAGGAGGAAACTAAAATGGGAAACTATCCTGAAATAGAAGCAAAAATGGAAAAACGTATTGACGGACTTGTAAGTGAGTTCAAAACTATACGTGCAGGCCGTGCAAATGCATCAGTGCTTGACAAAATAGCAATCGACTACTACGGTACAATGACACCGGTTCAGCAGGTGGGTTCAATTTCATCACCTGAGCCGAGAATGCTCGTTATTCAGCCGTGGGATGGCTCGGTTCTTTCAGAAATCGAAAAGGCAATCAATAAATCAGACCTCGGTATAAGTCCGCAGAACGACGGTAAGGTTATAAGACTAAACTTCCCGCCACTTACAGAGGAGCGTCGCCGTGAGTTGGTTAAGACTGTTAAAAAGTATGCTGAAGAAGCAAAAGTACAGATCCGTAACGTGCGTCGTGATGCTCTTGAAATGTACAAGAAGCAGAAGAAGGACGGCGAGGTTACAGAGGATGATTTAAAGACGATCGAGAAGGATATACAGAATATGACAGACAAGTATATCAAGGAGATTGATGATATTACATCAGATAAGGAAAAGGAAATCACAGAAATCTGATTTTGAAAACTAAACAGTATCACGCAATCGGTGCGTGATACTGTTTTCGCATTATATTGTCAACACGAAAGGGACGATAATGATGTTTTTTAAACGGAAAAACATTGATAATTCAATTGATATGTCAAATCTTCCTGAACATATAGGAGTCATAATGGACGGTAACGGAAGATGGGCGAAAAAACGTGGATTACCACGCAGTGCCGGACACAAAGCAGGTGCTGAGTCGCTTAAAAAGATTGTTACAGAAGCGAATAATATGGGTATAAAATATATAACCGTATACGCTTTCTCAACCGAAAACTGGAAACGACCAAAAGCAGAGGTTGACTATCTTATGAATCTGCTTATGGATTATCTTATAAATGCAGAAAAAACACTTGCAGGTGAGAATGTACGTATCCGTGCGATAGGCTCAAGAGCAGAGCTTTCGGATGAGATGTGCAGGCAAATTGAAAAGACAGAAAAACTTACTGCAGACCGTAGCGGTATTGTTATGAATATTGCACTTAACTACGGGGGCAGGGAGGAGCTTGTAAACGCAACAAGAAGTCTTTGCCGTGCGGTGGCAGACGGAAAGCTTGCTCCTGAGGATATAACGGAAGAAAAAATAGAGGGAGAGCTATACACAGCAAACCAGCCTGATGTGGATTTACTTATCCGAACAAGCGGTGAGCAGCGTCTTTCAAACTTTATGCTCTGGCAGGTCAGCTATGCAGAAATGATATTTGTAAAAAAGGCGTGGCCGGACTTTAAGCCACGTGATTTACACGAATGTATAAGAATATACCAAGGTAGAGGACGCCGTTTTGGCGGAATTTAATCACTCATCTTGCGTGCTTGTGCTCACTCGCGTACCGGCGTACAGCTCGCTCGCCTAAACGCACAATCTAAGCAATTAAATTACACTCTCAAAAAACTGAAAGGAAAAATAACTATGCTTACAAGAACAATTACAGCAGTTGTAGCTTTGCTCGTTTTTATAGGGGTTATTGCCGCAGGCAATCCGGTGTTTTCAATAGCTATGGCGGCAATAATTTTATTTATGATATATGAGGTTTCAGGTGCGATTGCCAAATCAAAATCTGTAAAAGTATCAGGCTTTATAACGGGAGCATTGTTACTTCTGGGCTTATATTTCAATATGGTTGATGTTGCACTTGTTCTGTCAATAATAATTGCGATGATATTCGTTATAGCCATTCACGGAAAAAGCAAATTTCCCGAAATGTTTTCTATGCAGTTTATGGCGATATACATAACCCTCTTTATGAGCTATATACCGAGAATGTTTTCTGAAATGGGACTTGCGGTGATGGCACTGGTATTCATTATTGCGTGGGGCAGTGACACTGCGGCATATTTCTGCGGTACATTCTTCGGTAAGCATAAGCTTATACCGAAGGTAAGCCCGAAAAAGACCATAGAGGGCTCAGTTGGTGCAGTTATCTGTACAGCACTTTTATGCGTGCTCTACCTCTTTATCCTCGATAAATGCGGTGTTGCATTTACGGCGGTAACGGTGGCAAACTACATAGGCATTGCGATTGTAGGTTTTGTTGCATCAATCCTGTCACAGCTTGGAGATCTGGCAGCATCTGCAATAAAGCGTGATGCTGAAATTAAGGACTACGGCAAAATATTCCCCGGCCACGGCGGTTTTATGGACAGATTTGACAGTGTGGTATTTATTGCCCCGATTGTGTATTATTTGTGCGTATATCTAATTAAGTAAGAATATACTGAAAGGAAAAAACATAAAATGAACATATCAATTCTTGGCTCAACCGGCTCGATCGGTACACAGACACTTGATTGTGTTCGTGACCATCCCGATTGCTTTAAGGTGTCTGCAATAACCGGTAACAAAAACGTGAAACTCCTTGAAGAGCAGGCACGTGAATTTATGCCGGAGCTTGTTTGTGTTGCGGATGAAACGGCAGCAGGTGAGCTTAAGATAAAGCTTAAGGATACGGGAATCCGTGTGCTTGGCGGTAAGGATAGTATAGTAGAAGCGGCAATGCATCCGTTAGCTGAAACAACGGTAGTTTCTGTCGTGGGAATGGCAGGCATTGAGCCGACAATTGCGGCAATTAAGAGCAACAAGCGAGTTGCACTTGCAAATAAGGAAACACTTGTTGCTGCAGGAAATATTATAAAAGATTGCGAAAATGAATACGGCAAATGCATAATCCCTGTCGACAGTGAACATTCTGCAATTTTTCAGTCGATGCAGGGTATGGCAGGCAAACGTGAAATCAAGAAGATACTGCTCACTGCGTCAGGCGGTACGTTCTATGGAAAAAAACGCAGTGATTTAATTGATATAAAGCCGAGTGACGCACTTCATAACCCGAACTGGGATATGGGAGCAAAGGTAACGATAGACTCATCAACCCTTGTCAATAAGGGGCTTGAGATGATAGAGGCGAAGTGGCTTTTTGATGTACCTATGGATAAAATCGAGGTGTTGGTTCACCGTCAGAGTGTTCTTCATTCTGCAGTTCAGTTTACGGATAATGCTGTTATTGCACAGCTTGGCTCGCCCGATATGCGTGTTCCGATACAGTATGCCCTGACTTATCCCAACCGTATGTCAATCCCGGGCAATGAGCTTGATTTATTTGAATACGCATCATTGACGTTTGAAAAACCGGACATAGAAACATTTTACGCACTCAATCTTGCAAGAAAAGCAGGTGAGGAGGCCGGAACTCTTGCGACGGTATTTAATGCCGCAGACGAGGCAGCGGTTGAACTGTTTATGAAAGAAAAGATTTCATACCTTGAAATAACCGAAGCTATAGAATACGCAATGAGTGAGCATAAAAACGTAGATAATCCGACACTGGCGGATATTTATTCGGCAGATAAGGAAGCGAGAGAATGTGTTTACAGTAAATTCTCAAAATAGGAGGCGGTAAGGCTTGGTAACAGCTATAATAACAATAATAATGTTCCTTGTGATGGTTTCACTTCACGAGTTCGGGCATTTCATCACAGCAAAGCTTATGAACTTCAAAATCCTAGAATATGCAATAGGCTTCGGCCCTGCTATATGGAAAAGCAAAAAGAGTGCTATACAATATTCACTGCGAATAATTCCGTTTGGCGGTTACTGTAAATTTGAGGGCGAGGATACTGAATCGGAGGACCCGCGTGCCTTTTCAAATCAGGCGGTATGGAAACGAATCATAGTTGTAGCTGCAGGTGGCGTATTCAATGTAATTCTCGGCTTTGTATTGTTTTTGTTGATAATTTCACAGACATCGCCTATGGTGACAAATAAGGTTGAGTCTGTGGTCAGTGACAGTTATATAGCAGAATCGGGACTTTTGCCGGGTGATGAAATAGTAAGAATAAACGGTAAAAAGGTCAACTTCTATAACGATATTACACTTTACGCACAGGATTTTACGGAGAATACTGAATGTACAGTTGTAGTTAAACGTGACGGTGAAAAACACGAGATTGATTTTAAACCGACAAAGAGCACTGTAGTATATGACTACAAGGAAGATGGTGTTTCAGTTTCTGAATTTGTGAACGGCAAACCTGCAGGAACAAAGGATTACGAATACAATGAGGATATTGTTAAAGACGAAGAACTTGTTGGCAAGAAGGAAAAGGTTGAAAGACTTATAATAGGTTTTGTGCCGTATCAGGAGGATGTAACTGTATTTAATATATGGGGCGAGGCATGGAATCAGACAAGATTTGTTGTGAAGCTTGTTTATAACTCGCTATGGCAGATGGTGACCGGAAAGGTCGGTGTTGATCAGATGAGCGGTCCCGTAGGTATTGTTAAAGAGGTCAATAATGCGGTCAATTCCGGTAGCACAAGCTGGTTATATGTTCTTAACCTAACAGCACTCCTGACCATAAATCTTGGAGTATTTAACCTGTTGCCATTACCTGCACTTGATGGCGGCAGACTGTTCTTTATGATAATTGAGCTTATAACACGCAAAAAGATACCGCCTGAAAAAGAGGGAATGGTGCATGGCATAGGTTTTATGCTTCTTATAGCATTGGTGATTTTTGTTTCGTTTAACGATATAATGAAGCTTATAAACGGAGGATAATGATGCAGAGGATAACAAGAACGGTAAATGTTGGCGGTGTAAAAATCGGAGGCGGAAATCCGGTTTTGATACAGTCTATGTGCAATACCGATACACGTGATGTGAAAGCTACTGTAGAGCAGATAAAACTACTTGAGGATGCAGGCTGTGAAATCATCCGTGTAGCTGTGCCGGATATGGAGGCAGCAGAGGCGATTGCAGCGATAAAAAAGCAGATTAAAATACCACTTGTTTCAGATATTCATTTTGATTACAGACTTGCACTCAAATGTATAGAAAATGGCATTGACAAGGTGCGTATAAATCCGGGCAACATAGGTGAGCGTGAGCGTGTAAAGCTTGTGGCGGATGCCGCAAAGGCAAACGGAGTACCGATACGCATAGGCGTAAACGGCGGTTCACTTGAAAAAGACCTTGTTGCAAAATACGGCGGTGCGACAGCAGATGCACTTGTTGAAAGTGCAATGGGGCATATTGAGATACTTAATGATTTGAATTTTCCGGATATTGTAGTATCAATCAAGGTTTCAAATGTGCCGGTAATGCTTGAGGCATACAGAAAGTTTGCCAAGTTATGCGATATACCGTTGCATATCGGAGTCACTGAAGCAGGAACGGAGTATATGGGAACGGTAAAATCCAGCATCGGTATAGGTGCATTGCTCTCAGAGGGGATAGGCGATACAATGCGTGTATCACTTACTGCTGATCCTGTTAAGGAAATATATCTGGCAAAGGATATACTACGGATACTCGGCAAACGTAATGACGGCGTGGAGTTCGTATCGTGCCCGACGTGCGGAAGAACAGAGATTGACCTGATAAAGATAGCAAACGAGGTCGAAGCGCATCTTAAAAATGTGAATAAGAAAATAAAGGTTGCGGTTATGGGCTGTGTAGTAAACGGTCCGGGTGAGGCAAGGGATGCCGATATAGGGATTGCCGGAGGAAAAGGCGAGTGCCTTATATTCAAAAAAGGCGTACCGCTGAAAAAAGTACCCGAAGACATTGCTGTAGCAGAGCTTATAAAGGAAATAGAAAAACTATAAAGGAGAAACAGAAATGAAAAAAATACTTGTAATAAACGGAGTAAATCTTAATATGCTCGGTGTGCGTGAGCCGGAGGTGTATGGAAAGGCGACACTGAAAGACCTGCATGAAATGATTGAAGGCTGGGCAAAAGAGGTTGGCTGTGAGGTGACTTGTGTACAGAGTAATTACGAAGGCGAAATATGTGAAAAAATCCATCAGGCATACGGTGTGTATGACGGTATAGTTATAAACCCTGCCGCATTCACTCATTATTCCTATGCTATCCGTGATGCTCTTAGCTCGGTAAGAATTCCTGCAATAGAAGTGCATATTTCGAATGTACATAAGCGTGAGGCATTCAGAGATAATTCTGTGATAGTTCCGGAATGTATGGGGCAGGTCTGCGGACTGGGTTATAAGGGTTATAAGTACGCATTGGAGGCACTTTGTGATGTCGAGGGTTAAAAGACTCTTTGAAAACATTAAAAGTGATGGTGCAGTATTTATCAGTAGCTATCCGAATGTTTTCTATTACAGCGGATTTTCGTCTGCGGATGCGTATCTGCTCATAACAGCGAGGGAACGGTATATAATTACCGATTCGAGGTATTTTGTTCAGGCAAAACTTGAATGTCCCGATTTTGAGCTTGTTGATATAAAAAAGGGCTGGGAATATGTTTTCGGACTGATTAAGGAAGATACGATTTATTTTGAAGAAAACAATATCAGCTATGGGATGTATTCGATGCTTACCGGAAAAGTCTATGCCAAGGAGTTTATTCCGGCACAGGCTGATATAAACCTGCCAAGACAAAAAAAGGACAAGCACGAGCTTGAAATTATAAAAGAAGCTGAAAAAATCGGTGATATGGCGTTTAGTCACATACTTGATATTATTAAAGTGGGAATGAGTGAACGCGAGGTTGCTTTTGAAATAGAGTCGTATATGCGTAAATCGGGAGCAACGGGATTGTCATTTGATACGATTGCGGCATCAGGTGTGCGTTCTTCTATGCCACATGGTGTTGCAAGTGACAAACTTATTGCAAAGGGAGATTTATTGACACTTGATTTCGGTTGTGTATATAACGGATACTGTTCTGATATGACAAGAACGGTTGTTATAGGTGAGCCGGATTCAAAGCAGAAAGAAATATATGAGCTTGTCTTAAAAGCACAGACAGAAGCAATCGGTGCGATATATGAGGGTGTCTTGTGTGCAGATGTTGACAAAGTGGCACGAGGTATAATAACCGATGCAGGATACGGCGAAAATTTTGGTCACGCACTCGGACACAGTGTGGGAATCCAAATCCATGAAAACCCCAATTTTTCGCCTAAAAGTACGGATGTGCTACAGAGCGGCAATGTGTTAAGTGTTGAGCCGGGTGTGTATATTGACGGTTGGGGTGGCGTAAGAATTGAGGATTTAATCGCAGTTTCAGACGGCGAAATAATCAATCTTACAACATCTCCCAAAGAGCATATTGCAATATAAACATAAATATGAAAAAAACACTTGCATTTTGCGGAGTTTTTTGGTAAAATATATGTATATAGACTATGAATAAGATAAACCCCTCACAAAGAGGGTGGAAAGGAATGATATTTTATGGTAACAGCAGGTGATTTCAGAAACGGCGTAACATTTGAAATGGACGGCGGAGTTTGGCAGGTAGTTGAGTTCCAGCACGTTAAGCCGGGTAAGGGTGCAGCTTTCGTAAGAACAAAAATGAAGAATGTTATTACAGGCGGTGTTGTTGAGAAGTCTTTCAGACCAACAGAGAAGTTCGAGAATGCATTCGTTGAAAGACGTGATATGCAGTATTCATACAATGATGGTGATTTGTATTATTTCATGGATCAGGAAACATTTGATATGCTTCCTATTGCTATGAACGAAATCGCAGACAAGATGAAGTTCGTTAAGGAAAACGACGTATGTAAGATTCTTTCATACAAGGGTAAGGTATTCGACATCGAGCCGCCGACCTTTGTTGAGCTTGCAATTGCAGAGACAGAGCCGGGCTTTGCAGGTAATACTGCAACAGGTGCTACAAAGCCTGCTACACTTGAAACAGGTGCAGTTATCCAGGTTCCGCTGTTTGTTGACGGATCAGACATAATCAGAGTTGACACAAGAACAGGCGAATATATGGAGCGTGTTACGAAATAATTTTCGTTGCATCTCGCACCTTTCGGCATTCCTGATGAGTGCGTAAGAGTGTAAATAAAACTCATAGGAGGACGATGATATGAGTAATATTTCAAATCAGGTGTCATATCTTAAAGGTTTGGCAGAGGGTATGAGCATTTCCGAAAAGTCTGATGAGGGTAAGCTTATTGCAAAGCTGATTGATGTACTTTCAGATGCTGCTGATGAAATTGATGCACTCTGGGCTCGCAATGATGAGCTTGAGATGCGGATTGATGAGCTTGATGAGGAAATGTATGCCGCTGAAATGGATATTGATGCGATATATGACGATATTGAGGGCGATGCAGATATCGACGATTATGACGACTACATTGATGATGAGGACGATGATGACTTGTTTGATATGTACGACGATGAGGACGATGATTTGTTTGAAATTATGTGTCCTGAATGCGGTGAGGATGTCGTAGTCGATTTTGATATGCTGGATGAGGATAATAATATCGTATGTCCGAACTGTCATAGGGATATCGAGCTTGAGTTCGATATGGATGACGATGAAGATGAATAATCTAAAAATCACCCCTACGGGTGATTTTTTTACTTTATAGGAAATTGCGTATTTCCTATAAAGTAAAAAAATATTAAATGCCCGTGCGAAATTTTCCTCGCTATGCTCGGAAACGCACATGGGCACGACCAAAGAGTTATCCTTCTATACCCGCCGCAGGCGTGTGCCGAAGACACTTTGTTCTGCAAATAAAGAGGTGCAGTTCTTTGTGAACTGCACCGCCTGTTTTTTTACGGGGTTATATAAATTCTTGTTCCTACGGGGATAGTGTTTGCTATAAAGTCAATATCCTTTTTCTTTAGTCTTATACAACCGTGTGAAATCTGAACACCGACTCTGCCGTCATATTCTGTGCCGTTGTAGTTAAGAAGCACTGAATGAAGGGCATATCCGCGATAGAACACAAGACACGGACCAACGTAGTATGTACCGTAATCCCAGCGAGCTTTGTAGTTATACTCATATGAGCCGGTAACTGTCGGTGTCCACGGAGCACCTATTGCACAGGGTGCTTCGAGGATTGGCTTCCAGTGATGCTGTCTGCCCTGATAAAGTCTTACCTTGTATTCGCTCAATGATACCCATACCATATAGTTTGTACGGCTTGAAATACCCCACTGATTGACCGGTAACTGATTAAAATACTCTGACACAAATTCTGACTCGCTCATATTTATATCCATATGAGTGCCGTAGTCCTTGATTTCAAGCTCACTGCCGATTGCATCGGCAAGTGTACGTAGTGCAATATAGACTGTACCGTCAATCATAATTGTTTTATGCGGTGCGAAAAGGTCTGTGCCAAACACCGTTGTGTATGCTGTATCAATGTTAAAATACATATCCTTGCCGGCAAGCGATATAACCTCTACATTGTACCCCTCATCATAACGGACATCAAAACCTACAAATTCAGCTAAAGCCCGTGCGGGAACCATTGTTGTTCCGTCGATTACTCTTGCACCGCTTGTTGGTGTGCTTATTGCGTTATAATAAAGGTTTACGGGCTTGTCCGATAATGGGTTTATTGTAATTGAAATTCCTGTTGAAATTGCGTCGTTGCCTTCAGAGTCTATGTATTTGTATGTAGGCAACGTTATGAAGGAGTTAATCGGATAAGTGTCTTCGTAGTATTTAAAGCTTTCGATACCTCCAGTTGCACATACTGCAAAGTGTGTGCCTATTTCGTATTGTGGAACATCAAACGTGAACATGACAGATTCAGAGTCCCTTGCAATATGCTGCGTTGATGTACCAAGCGACTTCAATGATTCGCCGTCAATTTCAAAGAGTTCGAAAGTAGCATCAGCTTCTTTGGTTAACAGGGTATTACTGATATCTGCCGTAATTGTTACCTGATTTTGCATATGCTCTGAAATGGTCTCTGTAATTGTCTGGTCAGGCAGGACAGCATCGGTATCGTTTTCTGCAAAGACTGTAACTGTACCTGCAATAAGTGTTGCGGTCAACAGTATTGAAATCAATTTTTTCATTTAAAAAATCCCCCTTATGGTGTTATACAGTAATTGTACCACCAATGGGGGAAAATGTCAATATTATTTATGGTATGTTGAGCCGGAATTTATCATAAATGAACGATAAATCTGTTCTGATAAGACTACACGCATAAGCTGATGGGGTAACGTCATACGCCCGAACGAGAGGCGAAGGCTGCTCCTGCTTTTTACGGTATCTGAAAGACCGAGTGAACCGCCGATTATAAACGTAATATTGCTTGTTGTCTGACAGGCATTGGCGATGGTATCTGCAAGCTCTGTGCTTGATAATGTTTTCCCTTCAATGCAGAGTGTGATAACAAATGCATCATTTTTCAACTTTGTAAGTATTTTTTCGCCCTCGCGTTCCTTTATCAGTTCCTGTTCTTTGTCCGAAGCATTATCGGGTATACGTTCGTCCGGAATTTCTGTAATCTCAAAATCCGCAAACCGCTTCATGCGTTTTGCGTATTCGGCTATTGCATCTGTATAAAACTTTTCTTTTATTTTGCCTACGCATAGAATTGATACTTTCATATTTACTCTCCGCTTATAAATGGTGTTATCTTATACCGTTCTGCAACCTGCAGGGTGACATCTACTCCGACGTTTATGCCATTGTCTGTGAGGAAATTATATGTTTCCATCTGTGCAATGTCGGGCAGGTTATTTTTATCGCTCAGATGTCCGAGCATAAGGTGCTTTGTGCCACGTTTTACAAGCTCAAACGCTGCACGTGCTGCTGCCTTGTTTGAAAGGTGACCTATGTCACTTAATATACGTTGTTTGAGTGCATACGGGTATTCTCCGAAACGAAGCATTTCAATGTCGTGATTCGATTCAAGGAGAATACTGTCGCATCCGCCAAGCCGTGATATGATTGCATCGGTCATAATACCTATGTCTGTTGCTGTAGCGAATTTTTTATGTCCGTCCGTTGCTATAAATCCACAGGGTTCAGATGCATCGTGTGGGATTGAAAAAGGCGTAACGCCAATTCCTGCAATATCGTATGTAACATCCGGTGAGATTTCGTGAATAAGCAAATCGTCAAGCTTACCGAAATCACTTTTATAGTGCGTGCCGGATGTTGCATAAACAGGAATATTAAACCGGCGTGATAGTATTCCGACGCCTTTTGTGTGGTCGATATGCTCGTGTGAAACAAGGATTGCATTTATTCTGTTTGCAGGCACAGCCAGACTCTCCAGAGCTTCTGTGGCACGTTTTCCGGATGTTCCGCAATCTATTAAAATATTCGTTTTTCCGTCAGTAAGCAGTGAGCAGTTACCTGATGAACCGCTGATGATAGAATATAGCTTTAACATATTTTTCCTCTAATAATTAAGGGCGACAATTATGCCGCCCTGTTTATTTTAAATATAATCTTCTTCTACAACCTGAACACGGTGAATGTCAGCACCAAGTGCTATGAACTTGTTTTCAAAGTTCTCGTAACCACGATCGATATGGTATATATCGCGTATTTCGGTTGTACCGTCTGCCATAAGACCGGCAATTATCATTGCGGCTCCGGCTCTTAGGTCAGTAGCCTTTACTTCAGCACCCATAAGCTGTGTTACTCCGTCGATGATGGCAAGCTTTCCCTCAACACGGATTGTAGCACCAAGTCGCTTTAACTGGTCAATGTATCTGAAACGGTTGTCCCATACACCCTCACGTGCAGTGCTTGTACCCTGAATAGTAGTAAGGAAAGTAACAAGCTGTGGCTGCATATCTGTGGGATAGCCCGGATAGGGGAGTGCGATGAAATTGATTTTCTTGAACTCGCATCCGTCAGGAACCCAGACGTGTGCGGTATCGTCACCGTATTCCACACTGACACCCGCCTCGACAAGCTTTGAGCCTATTATTTCAAGATGTCGTGGTATAACATTATGCAGTGTCACATCACCGCGTGTTGCGGCAGCTGCTATCATAAATGTTCCGGCTTCTATCTGGTCGGGGATTATTGCATAAGTTCCGCCGTGAAGCGATGAAACACCTTTAATTCTTATTGTATCAGTACCTGCACCTCTTATCTGTGCACCGCAGGCATTTAAAAAGTTTGCAAGGTCAACCACGTGCGGTTCTCTTGCTGCACTTTCGATTACTGTTGTGCCTTCTGCCAATACTGCGGCAAGGATTGCATTTACTGTTGCACCTACAGATACTATATCAAAGAATATCTGTGTGCCCTTAAGCTTTGGTGCGTTTGCGTTTACCATACCGCGTGATGTGTCAACAGTTGCACCCATAAGCTCGAAGCATTTTATGTGCATATCAATCGGACGTGTGCCAAAATCACATCCGCCCGGCGGATCAACACTGAACTTGCCGAATCTGCCTAAAAGTGCACCCATAAGGTAGCTTGAACCACGCATTTTTCTTGTAAGCTCACCAAGCGGCTCGTATGAATCAACATCCGAGCAATCTATCTCAACAGTATTATTATCTATATACGAAACCTCTGCACCGAGGTTTTCGAGTATCTTCAAAAACAGTTTAACGTCCTTGATGTCAGGCAGATTTTCTATACGGCATCTGTCGTTGACAAGGAGACAGGCTGGCAGAATTGCAACGGCTGCGTTTTTCGCACCGCTTATGGTTACATCGCCCGAAAGCTTATTGCCGCCCTTTACCAAGAGTTTCTCCAATAGATACACCCCTTTGTTATTATGTAGTCAGTTTACCTATTATGACTTATACTTATTATATCATACAATATCGAAAATTGCAAAACTTTTTTTGTATATACATAGAAATGTATATAACCGTTAACATTATCACAAAAAAACTGTAATAATTGCAAACGGCATGAAAAAACAGCTTGCAACTTATTTACAAGCTGTTTGTATTCATTACGACTTAATTAAACGGCGCGCTGTACCTTTCCTGAACGAAGGCAACGTGTGCAAACATGAACAGACTTCGGTGTACCGTTAACGATAGCCTTAACCTTCATTATGTTAGGCTTCCAGGTTCTGTTTGAACGTCTGTGTGAGTGTGACACCTTTATACCAAAGCTTACGCCCTTGCCGCATATATCACATTTAGCCATTTATAACACCTCCTGTAAAATAGCATTAAACAAACATCGTAAAACATTGTACCACACTTTTTTTGATTTTGCAAGAGGTTTATTGAAAATTTTTTCTTTTTTTCAGTTTTTTTAAAAATATACCCCAAAGTGAACAATTTATTGTTGAATTGTTATAAGATATTCCGTAAATTTATGTTGAAAACCGAAAACAAATATGGTATAATGAGTTCAAGTGAAACTTGAACTCAGCTAAATTCGCTAACGCGAGCTAAATTGAACAAGTTCAGCTAAATTGCCTTGCGGTAGCTAAATGTGCTTCGCACGCTTAGAGCGAATTTAATTTAGCTGTTTCGTTGAAACAATTTAGCTATGGAGCAAAGCGGAATAATTTAGCTTTGAGCTTTAGCTCAAAATTTAGCAAAAAGCTTGGCATCTAAATTGTACACTGATTCTATAATAGTAGTATAAACTAATGATAGTGTGCGCTAAATTAAGGAGGCGGTACTAAAATGGAAAGTACGGGCAAATTGCCATTAAGCAAATTCATAGAAAACTTCAAGCTGGAGGTAATATATCAGCCAAAGTCGCTTGACGATGTATATGTTACGACACTGGACCTGTCAAGACCGGGATTGCAGCTTGTCGGATATCACGAATATTTTGATAACAGCCGACTTCAGATAATGGGTAAGGCAGAGTTTACGTATCTTGAACAGTTTTCAACAGAGGAACGTACAAAACGCCTTGAGGCTTTCTTTAAACTCGGATTCCCTGCACTTATAATAACAAGGGGTCTGCAGATATTTCCGGAAATGACAGATTTTTCAGAACAGTATAATGTACCGCTTCTGCGTTGTGAGCATGGCACATCACGTTTTATGAGTATGGCGATAAGATACTTATCAGAACAGCTTGCACCGTGCAAAACTCGTCACGGTGTATTGTGTGAAATCTATGGTGAGGGAATACTCATAATGGGCGAGAGCGGTGTCGGAAAGAGTGAGGCGGCAATCGAGCTTGTTAAGCGTGGTCACCGTCTTGTTGCTGATGATGCGGTTGAAATCAGGAAAATTTCAGATTCTGCACTTATCGGCTCTGCTCCTGAGATTATCCGTCACTTTGTTGAGGTGCGTGGTATTGGCATCATCGACGTCAAGGAAATCTTCGGTATGGGTGCGATTAAGGATGAACAGCAGATAGATATGGTTATCCACCTTGAACCGTGGGAGAAGGGCAAGCAGTACGACCGTCTCGGAATGATTGATGAGTACACGAATATAATGGGAATAAATGTTCCGTCAATAACAATTCCTGTTAAGCTCGGCAGAAATATAGCGGTTATCGTCGAGGTTGCGGCTATGAACAACCGTCAGAAGAAGATGGGTTACAATGCTGCGGTTGAGCTTAATGAGAGGATAATGCGTCAGATGGAAATGCAGATGTAAAAGCCCGAATAAATCACTCGCATAGCACTGATACACTCGCTCGCATAGACCACTATAGCCTCGCTTGCGTATCAGCACTCTTCAAGCAATTTATTCAAACTTTCAGAAACTCTTTCGGACACAGAAAGGAAGTCTTAAAAATGACAGAGCAATTTAAAGAAATATCACCACAGTTAGTTGCAAACGAACCGATGAGTAGGCACACCACATTCAAAATCGGTGGCGAGGCGGATATGTATGTAAGTGTTGAAAGTGTGGAAGAGCTTTGTGCACTTATAAGACTTGCTAAAGAAAAGGATGTTTACTACACAGTTATAGGTAATGGCTCAAATCTGCTTGTAAGTGACAGCGGAATACGCGGTCTTGTGATTGAAATAGGTCAGGGGCTTGCAGAATATGAGGTAAAAGGCAATACTGTTTATGCACAGGCAGGAATACTGCTTAAAAAGCTTGCATCGGTTGCGGCATCTGAGTCGCTTTCGGGACTTGAAGAGGTTTCCGGCGTTCCCGGAACGCTTGGAGGCGGTATATTTATGAATGCAGGTGCATATGGCGGTGAGCTCAAGGATACAGTAAAAAAGGTTACCTATGTTGATGATAGCGGCGAAATGCACACTATAACCAACGAGGAGTGTGAATTCGGGTACAGAAAAAGCATATTTTCCGGTGGCGGAAAGTATATAGTTTCAGCCGAGCTTGAGCTAAAAAAAGGCGACGGTGCAGAAATTGCCGGAAAGATGGCTGATTATACAAAACGCAGGCGTGAAAAACAACCGATTTCGTATCCGAGTGCAGGCAGTACGTTTAAGAGACCTGAGGGCAATTTTGCAGGAACTCTTATAGAGAAGGCAGGGCTTAAAGGCTACACATCAGGCGGTGCTATGGTGAGTGAACTGCACGCAGGGTTTGTTATTAACAACGGCGGTGCTACAGCACAGGATGTTATTGATGTAATAGAACACACGAAAAAAACAGTGCTTGAAAAGTTTCGAGTGGAGTTAGAACCTGAGGTAAGGCTCATCGGTGACTTTAAATAATCAGGCAGAGGAAGGAACAACTATGGATTTTACAATTCTTACGGGAATGTCGGGCAGCGGCAAATCAAAAGCAATACAGACATTTGAGGATCTGGGGTATTTTTGCATAGACAATATGCCGCCGGCTCTTATTCCGATGCTTGCGAATATGCTTGATGCAGTAAAGGATAAGTTCAGCAATATCGCACTCGTTATTGACGTGCGTGTCGGCGATATGATAGGTGAGCTGCTTGATCAGGTAAAAAGACTCCGTGAGGATTATAAAACACGTCTTATTTTTCTTGATGCAGATGATAACACACTTGTAAAAAGATATAAGGAAACACGCCGTCTGCATCCGTTAAATGCTTCTGACGGACTCCTTTCATCAATTGAACACGAGAGAAAAATGCTTAAGAAACTGAAGGATGATGCAGATTATGTTATAGACACATCAGCATTTTCGCCGGCAAATCTGCGTGATCATCTTATGGATATATACAATGGAAAAACCGATGCGGAAAACTTTGAAGTCAAGGTCATTTCTTTTGGGTTCAAGCACGGAATACCTGTTGATGCAGATATGGTATTTGACGTAAGATGTTTTCCGAATCCTTTTTATGTTCCGGAGTTGCGTGAAAAGACGGGCAATGATAAAGAGGTTCAGGACTATGTTATGAACAACACGTCTGCTACTGAGTATTTAAAGAAGATAGAAGAGATGATAGATTTTCTCGTTCCCGTATTTTCGGGCGAGGGCAGGAAAATGCTTATTGTTGCTATAGGCTGTACGGGCGGACATCACAGAAGTGTTACGTTTGCCAACAAGCTTTCAGATTATGTGCGGACACTTGGACACACATCTTCTGCTATTCATAGGGACATAGAAATATAAATAAGAGAGGGACACTAAATGTCGTTTTCATCAGAGATAAAGGAAATACTTTGTAAAACACAATACGAATGCCCCGGTTGCAGACTCTCGGAGCTTGCGGGTTTTTTTGCGTGTGCAGGTAAAAACGGAAGCGATGAGGTGCGGTTTTCTGTTTCAAACAAGGTTCTCTCTCTCAGAATATGCAATGCTTTGAAAAGCGAGTTTGGAATTTTTCCGGAAAATGACCGCAGACGGTTGGTTATAGCAGGAAATGATTTTAAGAAGCTTTATACTGAAATCAGCACAGATGTGGTGATTTACGAATGCTGTAAGATAGCATATATAAGAGGTGCATTTCTTGGTGGTGGCTCTGTAAATGCTCCTGACAAAAAATACCACATCGAATTTGGCGTAAAGTCAGATGAGGATGCACAACGGCTTTTGGGAGTTCTTGAAGAATTTGATTTCAGACCGAAAATAACACACCGTAAAGAAAAAACGGTTGTGTATATAAAAGAAAGCTCGCAGATAGCAGAGCTTTTAGGATATATGAGCAATGGTCGGGCAGGGCTTGAGTTTTTGTCTGTGCAGGTGGAAAAAGAGCTTAAAAGCAGTGCACAGCGTCAGGTTAACTGTGACAGTGCAAATCTTGAAAAGCTTGCAAAAGCGAGTTCAAAGCATATAGAAGCGATAAAACGGATTAAAGCGGCACATAAGTGGTCAACACTTCCCGATGTTCTTCGTGAAATAGGCGAGCTTCGGCTTAAAAACCCCGACCTCAGCCTTGAGGCACTTGGAAAAATGACAGAGCAGGGGATAGGTAAATCGGGAGTAAACCACAGACTTAACAGAATAGTTGAGTACGCCCAAAATTTGAGAAAGGACTGATTATATGGCATTTTGTCATCTTCATACACATACAGAATACAGTCTGCTTGACGGTGAAGCGAGTATTAAAAAGCTTGTTGGTCGTGTAAAAGAGCTTGGCATGGAAAGCTGTGCCATAACCGATCACGGCACAATGTTCGGTGTGGTGGATTTTTACCGTGAGTGCAGAGCAAACGGCATCAAGCCTGTAATCGGTTGTGAGGTGTACGTTGCACCCAATTCAAGATTTGATAAGGTACACGGTGTGGATAATAAGTATTCGCATCTTATATTGCTTGCAGAAAACCAGACCGGATATAAGAACCTCATATATCTTGTAAGTATGGGTTGTGTTGAAGGTTATTACTATAAACCCAGAATAGATAAGAAAATTCTCAAAGAACACAGTGAGGGACTTATCGCACTGAGTGCGTGTATAGCAGGAGAAATCCCGTCACGTTTATTAAACGGTGATGGGGAGGGTGCAAAACGTGCGGCAGGAGAATACATAGAAATATTCGGCAAGGATAATTTCTTTATTGAACTGCAGGATCACGGTCTGCCGGAACAGAAGCAGATACTGCCACGCCTTATGAAGCTTGCAAAGGATATGGGGCTTGGTGTTGTTGCGACAAACGATATCCATTATCTAACGCGTGATGATGCTTTCTATCAGGATGTTTTAATGTGTATTCAGATGGAAAAAACGGTCGATGATGAGGACAGAATGCGTTTTGAAACGCAGGAGTTTTATATAAAATCGGAAGATGAGATGCGTGAGCTTTTCTCGTATGTTCCCGAGGCAATAGAGAACACAGCTAAAATTGCAGAAAGATGCAATGTCGATTTCGACTTCTCAACAAGGCATCTGCCTAAATTTGCTGTGCCCGACGGTAAAGATGCGTTTGAGTATCTTACCGAACTTTGTAATACCGGTCTTTATAAGCTTTATGATGATGTAACGGACGAGCTTAAAGAACGTCTTGACTATGAGCTTGGTGTTATTAAGAAAATGGGCTTTACCGATTATTTTCTTATCGTAAGTGATTTTATAAGCTATGCAAAAAACAATGGTGTTCCGGTAGGTCCGGGCAGAGGCTCTGCGGCAGGAAGCCTTGTTTCATATACACTTGGAATAACAAGTATTGACCCGATAAAATACAGTCTTATTTTTGAACGCTTCTTAAACCCTGAGCGTGTAAGTATGCCCGATATTGATATCGACTTTGCACCGGAGGGCAGACAGAAGGTAATAGAATACGTTGTTTCAAAATACGGTGCTGATAATGTGGCACAGATTGTTACGTTCGGTACAATGAAAGCCCGTCTTGCAATTCGTGATGTTGCAAGAGCACTCGGACTTCCCTATGCTGATGCAGACCGTGTGGCAAAGCTCATACCGCGTGATCTTAATGCGACAATTGAGAGTGCACTTGAAACCGTGCCGGAGCTTAAGGCATTGTATGAAAATGAAGAGAGCATAAAAAAGCTCATAGATACATCACGTGTCCTTGAGGGACTTCCACGTCATGCCGGAACACATGCCGCAGGCGTTGTTATCACAGAGGAGCCTATAGTAAATTATGTTCCTCTCACTATGAACAAGGATAATTTCATAACCACACAGTTCCCGAAAGATACAGTGGAAAATCTCGGACTTCTTAAGATGGACTTTCTGGGGCTTCGTAACCTTACGGTTATCGAAAGTGCGTTGGATATTATTGAACAGACACGTGGAGTTCGTGTTAAGTTAGAAGATATAGGATATAATGAAAAAGAGGTATTCGAGCTTATATCAGCCGGAAACACAGACGGCGTGTTCCAGATGGAAAGTGCCGGAATGCAGTCGTTTATGATGGAACTTCGTCCGGACACTCTTGAGGATATTATAGCCGGAATCGCACTGTACCGCCCGGGCCCGATGGAGCAGATACCAAGGTACATCCACAATAAGCGTAATCCGCAGGATATTTCGTATAAGCACCCGAAGCTTGAGAGTATCCTTGATGTAACATACGGCTGTATGGTATATCAAGAGCAGGTGCTTGAAATTGTACGTTCACTTGCGGGATATTCGCTCGGTAAAGCCGACCAGATGCGTCGTACCATATCTAAAAAGAAAGCGGAACAGATGAAAATCGAACGACGCAATTTCATATACGGCTCGGAGGATGAGGGAATCCCGGGTTGTATCAATATGGGAATTGATGAGGCAACCGCAATATCAATCTTTGATGAAATAAACGATTTTGCAAACTATGCATTCAATAAATCCCATGCTGCGGCATATGCATTTATAACATACCAGACAGCATACCTTAAAACATATTATCCCGTAGAATATATGGCGGCACTTATATCCACAATAGATGATACAGACAAGATAAATCACTATATAGCAAACTGCAGGGAAATGAATATTGACCGACTACCGCCGGATGTCAATAAAAGCCGTATGGGATTTACTGTTGAGGACGGAAAAATACGTTTCGGAATGTCAGCAGTTAAAAATGTCGGAAAATCGTTCATTGATGCACTCCTGACAGAACGTGACAGCAACGGAGAGTTCAAAAACTTCTCTGACTTTGTTGAGCGAATGACAGGTGCAGATATGAACAAACGTGCGGTTGAAAGTCTGATTTGTTGCGGTGCGTTTGATTCAATGGGCGTTTACCGTTCACAGCTTATGCAGATTTATGAAAAGGCACTTGAGGGTGCATCGGGCAGACAGCATAATAATATAGCAGGTCAGCTTTCGCTCTTTGACGATTTTGAGGAAGCGGTGGAGATAGAACTGCCGCAAATTCCCGAATTTGAAAAGAGAGAGCTTCTCCGTCTTGAAAAGCAGTCAATAGGTATGTACTTCTCCGGACATCCTATGGAGGAGTATGAAGCAAAGGTAAGAAGCCTTACACGTCAGAATATTGCAATGATAAACGAAAGTGTAATAAAAGACGAGGACGGCGAATATATAAGCACAGGAACAGGTCTTAATGACGGCGACAATGTTGTTATCGGATGTATTATAGAAAACCGTAAGAATAAGACAACACGTGCAAAATCACAGATGGCGTTTCTGACACTTGAAGATTCTTATGGCTCGGTTGAAGCGTTGGTGTTCCCGAAAATTCTGGCAACATATTCGCATCAGCTGCAGGAGGGTGCAATTGTTCTTATAAAAGGTACTCTGAGCATAAGGGAAGATGAAGAACCGAAGATTCTTCTTAATGCCGTTGAATCGCTTGATTCGGCAATAAACAGTATGCCTGAGAAAAAGGTTCTGTATATAAGAATTGAAGCTAATGAAGCTGATACTTTTTCACGTGTGCGTGATGCACTTTCACCATTCGGAGGGGACGTAGAAGTACGGTTGTACTTTATGGATACAAAAAAAGTGGTACGTGTTCCCAGAGAACTGTATTTTAACGGTTCGCAATCGGCGGTGCGGGAACTGAAATTTGAATTCGGAGACGAAAATGTGGCATTTAAAACGCTCTAATCGGGATTTTTGTTGTTAAATTAGACAAATTCCGACATAATAAGTTTTAGAATATCTATAGTAATTAACTCTTGCATTTTAGAATTAAATGTAGTATTATAATAGAGTATGAAAAGATTTGGATTGTATATATCCCTTAGGGGATGATGGAGATTGTTATGTGGACAGTAGTTTTTATGTCACAGGATAAGGCTAAGGTTGACAAAATCTTAAAATTGCTTGAAGATAATAAAATAATGACAATGCTGAAAACTTCAGCTGAGGACGATTTTGAAACAGGCAGTGTATATGAGATTCTTGTGCCCCAGACCGAGCTTGAAACTGCTCAGGATATAATTTTTGATTCGGAGCTTGAAAGTTAAAAAACATAAGCAGGAGGCTTTTGAAATATGGAAAACAAAGAAATTAAAACAATTGGAGTGTTAACAAGCGGCGGAGATGCACCGGGAATGAATGCCGCAATCCGTGCGGTTGTAAGAACAGGTGCATATTATGGCATTAAGGTATGCGGAATTATGCGTGGCTATAACGGACTTATAAACGGTGAAATCGAGGATATGTCACCAAGAGATGTATCAGAGGTTTTACAGCGTGGCGGTACTTGTCTTATGACAGCGAGATGTCTTGAGTTCAAGACAAAAGAGGGTGTAGAGAGAGCATGCCATATTGCACGCGTATTCGGGCTTGACGGACTTGTTGTTATAGGCGGTGACGGTTCATTCAGAGGTGCAAAAGATCTTTCAAATGCCGGTATACCGACAATTGCAATGCCCGGAACAATTGATAATGACATCAACTGTTCTGAATATACAATAGGTTATGACACCTGTCTTAACACTGTAAAGGATGCTGTGGATAAGATTCGTGATACGTCAGCCAGCCACGAGCGTTGTACTGTAATTGAGGTTATGGGAAGAGCAGCAGGCTATATCGCAGTAGAAGCAGGAATTGCCTGCGGTGCCGATGTTGTACTGTTCCCTGAAAGAGAATATAACTTTGACGAGGATGTATTAAGACCTATCCTTGAGGCAAAGTCAAGAGGAAAAAAACACGCAATCGTTGTTGTTGCTGAAGGTATCGGCGGCGTTGTTGAGATGGCGAAGAAGATAGAGGAGGCAACGGGCATTGAGTCAAGAGCAACAATCCTTGGTCATATTCAGCGAGGCGGTGCTCCTACGGTCCGTGACAGAGTGACTGCAAGCCGTATGGGTGCAAAATGTGTTGAGCTCCTGCTTGAGGGTAAAGCGAACAGAATCGTTTGTATGCAGAACGGTCAGATAACTGATGTTGATATAAACGAAGGTCTTGAAATGAAAAAGTCAATTCCGCAGGATATGGTTGACCTTATTGATAAGCTTACCGTATAAGGGAAAAACGAATGGCATATATAAGCGAAACGCGTCTTACTGTCAGATATTCGGAAACCGATATGATGGGTATTGTACATCATTCGAGATATTATCCGTGGTTTGAGCAGGCAAGAACAGATTATATAAAAGAAGCAGGTCTCACGTATTCCGGCCTTGAAAAAATGGGGTTTATGCTTCCGCTGACTGAAACACAGTGCAAGTATATTTACGGTCTTACGTATGAGGACGAGGTGCTGATAACATGCCGTATTGAGAAGCTTTCTGTTGCAAGAGTTGAATTTTTCTACGAGGTATTTAAAATGCCGGAAATGAAAAAAGTATCAGAGGGCAGAACGAAACACGGTATAGTTGACGGAGATTTGCGTCCTATAAACGCAAAAAAAGTATTCCCGGATGTCTGGGAGAAACTGACATCATTGTTGTGATTTTAACAGGCGAACTCAAGTTCGCCTGCTTTTGTCTTTAATTTTGGGTGGTTATTTATGGAAGATCTGAAGATTGTAATTCTTGATGCGGCAACACTGGGAAGCGATATCAGCTTCCGTATGTTTGATCGTTTCGGGAGTGTAGATGTGCATCAGGTGACGGCACAAGCAGAAGTTGGTGAGCGTGTAGCGGATGCGGATGTTGTAATTGTAAATAAAATAAGGCTTAACGAAACAAATTTGTCGGTAGCGAAACAACTGAAGCTTATATGCGTTACTGCAACTGGATATGACAATATAGACGTTGATTATTGCAGAAACCGTGGTATTGGCGTGTGCAATGTGCGAGGGTATTCGTCAGAGTCTGTTGCACAGACCACGGCGGCGATGGCTTTGTCGCTTGTGAATAATATTGCTTGCTTTGACAGATACGTCAAAAACGGAAGCTATACCGATAGTGGTACACAGAACAGAGTTGAGCCGGTATTTCACGAGATGAGCACTATGACGTGGGGTGTTGTAGGACTTGGTGGTATCGGCAAACGCACAGCAGAAATTGCAAAGACTTTCGGGTGCAGGGTTCTGGCTTTCAAGCGTACACCGGAGCCGGGATATGATTGTGTTGATATAGATACACTTTGTAGGGAATCGGATATTATATCGGTACATCTTCCGTTGACTGATGAAACAAGATGTATTATAAACAAAGAAAGAATTGCTAAAATGAAAAAGACGGCGATTTTGATAAATGTCGCAAGAGGTGCTGTTGTTGATGAAACTGCTTTGGCAGAAGCCATAATAAACGGGCAGATTGGAGGACTTGGTGTTGATGTATATTCATCAGAACCGATGTCTCAGGATAGCCCATATCAGTTAATAAAAGGATATGATAATGTTATTCTTACTCCGCATATGGCTTGGGGTGCGTATGAATCACGTGTGCGTTGTATGGAAGAAATAGTGAAGAACATAGATGCTTTCTATAGCGGTGATAACAGAAACCGGATAGATTTGGGATAAAACAGAGGGGAAATACTGATGAAAACTAAAAAGCACAGAATACACATAAAAAGAAAGGCAGTTGTTATGATAGTGGTTGCCGCTATTGTAGCAGGAGTTATCGGTACGGTGGCATTGGTAACCGGCAGAAATAAAACTGTACAGATTACAGGAAGCACACTTGCGTATTATATAGATGAAGAACAGTATGTTTTTAACAGTGAGCCGTATATATGTGATATGTCGGTATATCTGCCTGTTGAGGATATTCTGTCGGTGTACGGATATACTTGTGTGATGGATGATGAATCAGGTGTTATGTCCATACACGATGAAGACAGCACAATATATATGTATAAGGATAAAAATGTTCTTGCGACAGATGAGGATACGTTTACATATAAGCTTCCGGTAATGCGCAGGGGGGGAGTTATGTATATGCCCTCGGAAATGTTTGCGCAGTTCTCTCGTGACGAGCTTGTGTTTGCCGGCGAATTCAAGTTCGTTGAAAGACCGTACCGCGACCTTATGGAGGATACTTATATAGACGACACATACAGAATGGATGGCGATGCACAAAAGTATAACGGTGTGTATGTCGTAGATAACAAGGCAGCAATGGAGCTTCTGTACTATCCGGAAAACAACTGTACAAGCTATGCAAAGGTTATAAATTCACTTGCCGATGCATTACCTGATGTTCAGGTTTATAACGTAGTCGTCCCGACAATGACAGAGTTTTACGGACCCGAAGAACTGTATACTGACCAGATTGCCGGAATAAAGAGTATCTATAAAAAGCTTAATGAAAATGTAATGCCTGTAAATGTTGTAAAAGAGATGTGGCCGCATGCGGATGAGCATCTGTATTTTGCAACAGACCATCACTGGACACAGCGTGGTGCGTATTACGCATATCGTGCGTTTATTAAGGCGAAGGGCGAGGAAATTGCAGATATAAGCGAATTCCCGCAGGATAATATAGAAAACTTCATCGGTTCGTGGTCGTATAGCCTTGACGGAACTCCGGGCGAAAGTGTGCTTATAGAAAATGCTGAAACGATGGAACGCTTTATGCCGATTGTTGACTATAAGGGTGCGGTGTACCTTGATATGTACCTTAAGGACAGGTGGCGTGAGAGCAAGGTTATAGTAACAAGCGATGATAAATACACCACGTTCATCGGTGGCGATATGCCGGTGATAAAGTACACAACATCAGTTAAAAACGGTGAAAAGGCAGTTATTGTCAAAGAGTCGTTTGGTAACGCATTTGCGACATGGGCGATAAATAACTATGAAGAGGTATATATTATTGACCCGCGTCAGTGGAACGGATTTGGTGGAGCGAGTGACCGCGGCGAGTTTAATCTTGTGAAGTTCTATAATGAGGTGTGTCAGTTTGATGACCTAATTGTAGTAAGTTACCCAGGTTCTGCTACACAGACAATGCGTAACGCAATAAGTAAACTTGTAGGAATATAAAAATGATGACAGCATATCAATATGCTGTCATCATCAGACTGTCGAAAAAGTCCAGAAAAGTCTGGGCTTTTTCTTCGTTTTATGGTATAATATCCTTGGGTGATGAAATATGATGCAAAAAGGATATGAAAACAGATATCAAATAGAGATGATAAGTATAGAGGACTTGGTAC
>JAFQJD010000035.1 GCA_017415105.1 Clostridia bacterium
CAGCATCTTACTTTCTATTTTGGGAGAATGTGCAATTTCTCTTGAAAACAAGAAAATTGCCCGTGAAAAAGAAGAATCCGAGCTACTAGCCAAAAATGAAAAAATGAGAGCTAACCTACTTCGTGCAATATCTCACGATTTAAGAACACCGCTTACATCTATATCTGGCAATGCAGATAATCTGCTCTCTAATGGTGAAAGCTTTGATGCGGATACAAAACAGCAGATTTACACAGATATATATAACGACTCTGTGTGGCTTACAAACCTTGTTGAAAACTTGTTATCTGTTACAAGACTTGAAGACGGTAATATGAAATTAAATAAATCTGCCGAGCTTATAGATGAAATAATATCAGAAGCGTTAAATCACATTAACAAACGAAGTGTTGACCATAAAATAACTGTGTACGAAAGCGATGATATAATGCTTGTGGATGTAGATGCAAGGCTTATCGTTCAGGTGATAATAAATATTGTTGACAATGCGATAAAATACACACCTAAAGGCTCAGAGATCATGATAAGTACACAGAAAAAGGATAAAATACTTTCGGTTAGCATTGCAGATAACGGCAACGGAATTACAGATGACATTAAAGACAAGGTGTTTGATATGTTCTATACAGGTGCAAACAAAATTGCCGACAGCAGAAGAAGTCTTGGCTTAGGACTTGCTCTTTGCAAAACAATCATATCGGTACACGGCGGAGAAATTGCTGTATCAGACAACACTCCGCATGGTGCTGTTTTTACATTTACCCTGCCGGTAAAGGAGGTTGATATAAATGAATAAGACAATGACGGTTTTGGTTGTTGAAGACGATATGCCTATACGAAACTTAATCTCAACAACACTAAAAACTCACGAATATAAGTTTTTAACTGCAAAAGACGGAAACGATGCTATTATGCAGGCATCTTCGCATAATCCCGATGTTGTTTTGCTTGATTTGGGACTTCCCGATATAGACGGAACTGAAGTAATTAAAAAAATCCGTTCATGGTCTAATATGCCGATTATCGTTATTAGCGCAAGAAGTGAGGACACAGATAAAATAGAGGCATTAGACTGTGGCGCTGACGATTATCTGACGAAACCGTTCTCTGTTGAAGAGCTTCTTGCAAGACTCAGAGTTACACAAAGAAGATTAAACTATCAAAACCAAACAGTAGCGACAGAGTCAATTTTCACAAACGGAAAACTTAAAGTTGACTATGCTGCAGGCTGCGTATATCTTAATGATGAAGAAATGCACCTTACCCCGACAGAATATAAGTTGCTTTGTGTATTGTCACAAAATGTAGGAAAGGTGCTTACACATAAATTTATTGCAGAGAAAATTTGGGGCAGCGCATGGGAAACAGATATAGGTTCTCTTCGGGTGTTTATGACAACGCTTAGAAAAAAGATTGAAAAGCTTCCGGATTCGCCGCAGTATATTCAGACGCATATAGGTGTCGGATACAGAATGATGAAGGTTGAATAGGTGTTTATATAACAAAGAAACTGGCATCTAAACCGTTCGGCTCTTCCAGAAAAAGTCGCATTGCGGCTTTTTTTGTTTTATTGAACTGATCAACATCCTTTTTTGTAATTTTTCTTGAATTTTTTGGCGTTCTATGATATAATTGATAAATAATAATAAATTCATCTGAATTTACTAATCCACACTAAATAATATTAACAAAACTGAAGGGATTTTTCTAATGGAAAATGTAAGTAAAGAGAACAAGTATGGTGTTGAGATATACGACTATAATGGCGAAAGTTATCGAGATGCAATGAGATTCGGAAGTTGGAGAGTTGCCTATCTTAATCATGGCAAACCATTTATGGAAGAAAATTTCAAAAAAATAGAGCGTCATAATGAAAGTGATGAGGTTTTTATCCTGCTTACAGGAAAAGCTACATTAATTATTGGTGAAGGACTTAACAAAATTGAAATGGAGCCTCATAAACTTTATAATGTTCCCAAAGGTGTGTGGCATCATATTTTTACAACCGAAGGCACCAGTGTGCTTATTGTTGAGAATGATGACACCGGTGCTGAAAATACTGAATTTTTATATGTGAAAGAGTAATTTGAACTTAAATGCGGAGGAAGAAATGGTACATATCGGCAATGACTGGGATGAGCTTTTAGAAGCAGAGTTTAAAAAAGAATATTATCTCAAGCTACGAAAGTTTTTAGCTGAAGAATACAGAACACATACGGTATATCCGGATATGTATGATATATTCAACGCATTCAAGCTGACATCATATAAAGACACTAAAGTTGTTATATTCGGTCAGGACCCGTACCATGAACCTGAACAGGCACACGGTCTTGCATTTTCGGTTAAGCATGGTGTTAAAACACCGCCATCGCTCCTTAATATGTATAAAGAGCTTAACTCAGAGCTTGGTTGCTATATTCCCAATAACGGATACCTTGAAAAATGGGCAAAGCAGGGAGTGATGCTTTTAAATAATGCTCTTACTGTGCGCGCATCCGAAGCTAATTCTCACAGGAACAAAGGCTGGGAAATGTTTACAGATGCTGTAGCAAAGCTCTATAACGAACGTGAAAAGCCGATAATATTTATGCTTTGGGGTAATAATGCAAAAGAAAAAATGAAAATAATAACAAACCCCAATCATATTATTCTTACTGCGGCACATCCGAGCCCGTTGTCTGCATCACGCGGTTTCTTTGGCTGCGGACACTTTAAAATGGCAAATAAGATTCTGGAACGTGAAGGTATGTCTGCTATTGACTGGCAGATAGAGAATATATAAAATGGATAAGTTTGTGTTTGGCATAACCGGTCCGACCGGTGCCGGAAAATCAACGGTCAGTAATATTTTCAGACGATTTGGTGTATATGTTTGTGATGCAGATATTGTTGCACGGGCAGTTATGAAGAAAGGTGGAAAGTGCCTTGACGAAATAATTGTTGCTTTTGGTGAAACAGTATTGACACCTCAAAAAGAGCTTGACAGACGAGCACTTGCTGAAATTGTATTTTCAGATGATGACAAATTGAAATTATTAAATACAATTACTCATAAATATATAAAAGAACAAATCGAAATTGAAATTGAAAAAGCTCCGTCGGAGCTTGTGGCAATTGACGGTGCAGTAATAATAGGCAGTCCGGTGATGAAACTGTGCAAAAAACTTGTTGTAGTTACCGCTAATGAAAAAAAACGTATTGACCGTATAATAAAACGTGACGGAATCTCACGCGGGCTGGCGTCAAAACGTATAAATTCACAAATGACAAATGCAGAGTATGAAAGCTTTGCAGATTTTATAATTCAAAATAATGACAATGATGTCAGATTGGAAGAATGTGTTGAAGACATATACAACAAAATCAAGAATATTTCAAAGGCAGTATGAGCGTAGGAAACGTCGCCGCGAGCGGCGTAAACGCTTGATTTGTACGATTTTAGCAATAGCCACAATCTTTTTGTTGGTTTATGCAGGGTGTATTGGCGGAAAAAAGCTTGGCGAAAAAATCAGCGAAATAAGGTATCCCGTTGCATACAGCAGTTATATAACAGAATATGCAAATGATAATAATCTTGACCCGTATCTGGTAATTGCTCTTATAAAACAGGAAAGCAATTTTGTTGCCGATGCCCGTTCAGAATATGCAGGCGGTCTTATGCAGCTAACCGAGGTTACAGCTGAAGAATATGCTAAAAAGCTTGGTCTTACAGACTATAACTATATGGACCCCGAAACAAATATAAAAATAGGATGCTATGTGCTAGCATCAATGATTAAGAAATATGACAATATCGACACCGCCCTTGCCGCATATAATGCAGGGGTGGGAAATGTTGATAATTGGCTTAAAAATCCGGATTACAGCAGTGACGGAAAAACGCTTTACTATATACCGTTTTCTGAAACGCGTCACTATGTAAAAAAAGTAAATCAATATATTGAAATATATAAAACTCAGGCTGTTATTCAGTCTGACAACAGAAAGGATGAATAATATGAAAACAGTAATCACAATCGGAAGACAGTACGGCTCAGGCGGTCATGACATCGGTAAGCTTGTCGCCCAAAAGCTTGGATTTGCTTTTTATGACAAAAAGCTTGTTGAAATTGCTGCAAAAAACAGTAACATATCTGATGAAACCGTAAAGCATATTGATGAAAAAGCAACATCAAGTCTTTTATATTCACTTGTAAGCGGAAGCTATTCAATCCGTGGTATGAACGGTCCGCTTTACTATGAGATGCCGCTTAACGACAAACTGTTTATTGCACAGTCTGATGTAATTAAAGAGGTTGCTTCAAAAGAAGATTGCGTTATCGTGGGACGTTGTTCAGATTATGTTCTTGATGAAATTGAAGATATCAAGCTTATAAATGTATTCATTTATTCGCCTTTGGAGAGTCGCATAAACCGTATAACAAAGCTTCACGAGCTCAACGAGAAGCAGGCAAAGGATAAGATATTAAAGAGCGACAAGCAGCGTAAAACATATTACAGCTACTATTCAAACCGTGACTGGGGTAAAATGTCAAACTATGATATCTGTATAAACTCAGGCAAAATAGGTATTGAAGAAAGTGCAGAAATGATAGTCAATTTTATAAAGGGGCTTAATAAATAATGATTGAATACATCAAGTCGTTCTTTCTCGGAATAGTAGAGGGAATAACCGAGTGGCTTCCGGTAAGTTCAACCGGACACCTTATACTTTTTAATGAGTTTCTTAACAATGAAGGTTCATTCCTTGCATCTGATTTGTATATATATGTTATTCAGCTTGGTGCAATACTTGCGGTTGTAACTCACTTTTTTCATAAACTCAACCCTTTTTCTCCTAAAAAGAACCCGGATGAAAAGAAAGATACATGGAATATGTGGTTTAAAGTTATAGTTGCGTGTATTCCGGCGGCAGTGGCAGGACTTCTCTTAAATGACTTTATGGAGAATTTTGAAAACTGGCAGGTTGTTTCGGCAACGCTTATTATATACGGTATTGCGTTTATAATTATTGAGAAGCTTAACAAGAAGACTAACATTACAAAGATGTCTGAAATGACATACAAAACTGCGGTACTTATCGGAATGTTTCAGGTTCTTTCGATTATTCCCGGAACATCACGTTCAGGCTCAACAATTCTTGGTGGTATGATACTCGGAACATCACGCTCTGTTGCGGCTGAGTTTTCGTTCTTCCTTGCTATCCCTGTTATGTTCGGCGTGAGCTTGCTAAAGATTGTTACCTATGACGGAGTTATAAACTGGGGACTGTTAGCAGTCGGAATGATAGTATCTTATATAGTATCAATGCTCGCAATAAAATTCCTTATGAATTATGTGCAGAAGCATAATTTCTCAGCATTCGGATGGTACAGAATTATACTTGCTCTAATAGTTATATTTTATTTCTCATTTATAGGCTGATAACCCTTGACACATAGGGGAAAATATGATAAAATAACGCATTATGAATATATGGCGAATACCGTCGCAAAACTGCGGCGTTATTTGTCTGTAATGGCATTACGAGGATATTATGGATAAGAATAAAATTGCAAGAATTAACGAGCTTGCCCAAAAATCAAAAACAACAGGCTTAACAGATGCTGAAAAAGCCGAACAGAAGGAATTACGTGAGGAATACCTTGCAGGAATCCGCAGGAGCTTTAGGGCACAGCTTGATAACATTGAAATAGTTGACTAACACAGGAAAGAGGTAAAAAGAAATGAGTTTATATATTCCTGAAGGATACAGCTCAGCACTCGACGGCAGAACAACAGAAACGGCTATCAAATTCATTAAGGATACGTTCCAGCGTGAGCTTATTGCTGCTATGAACTTACAGCGTGTATCAGCACCGTTGTTTGTTCGTCCCGAATCAGGTCTTAACGATAACTTAAACGGCGTTGAACGACCTGTAACGTTTGATGCTCCGTGTATTAACGGTGCAAATCTTGAAATTGTTCATTCGCTTGCAAAATGGAAACGTCTTACGCTTGGTAAATACGGTTTCGGACCGGGCGAGGGAATATATACAGATATGAACGCAATCCGTCGTGATGAGGATGTTGACAACCTCCACTCTATGTATGTTGACCAATGGGACTGGGAAGCAGTAATAACAAAAGAGGACAGAGTCCTCGATACTCTTATAAATACTGTAAAGAAAATATACACAGCAATGCGTCGTACACAGAAAAAGGTTTGTGCAGAGTATGAGTCCCTAAAGAGTGTTTATCCCGAGGAAATAAAATTTGTTACAACCCAGGAGCTTGAGGATATGTATCCTGATGCTACTGCAAAAGAACGTGAAAATGTGTATCTCAGGGAGCACGGTGCTGCATGCATTATGCAGATAGGAAAGACGTTAAAATCAGGCGAACGCCATGACGGCAGAGCACCGGACTATGATGATTGGGAAATGAATGCAGATATTCTTATTTACTATCCTGTTCTTGACTGTGCACTTGAGCTTTCGAGTATGGGAATTCGTGTTGATGAGGATTCGCTTGTATCACAGCTTAAGGAATCCGGATGTATGGACAGACTTAATCTTGAGTTCCATAAAATGATTGTTAATAAAGAGTTGCCGTATACAATCGGCGGCGGTATAGGTCAGTCAAGACTTTGTATGTCAATGCTTAATAAAGCTCACGTAGGTGAGGTACAGCAGTCTGTGTGGCCTGATGAAATGGTTAAGGTTTGCCGTGAGAACGGAATCAATCTCTTATAATAAATAATACTGAAAGAGGAATAAGAAAATGGAAACAGTTATAAAATCACTTTACCGTGAAATGGAAAGTTTTGGCGGAAAAGAAGTCACAATATCAGGTTGGGTAAGAACAGTCCGTGCATCAAATGCATTTGGCTTCATCGAGCTTAACGATGGTAGTTTTTTCAGCAGTATCCAGGTTGTTATTGAGGCCGATAAGCTTGGAAACTATGCAGAGCTTTCAAAACTTAATGTTGGTGCGGCTCTTACTGTAACAGGTATTTTAGAGCTTACACCCGGTGCAAAACAGCCTATGGAAATCAAAGCAACAGACGTTATAATCGAGGGTGCATCAACTCCCGACTATCCGTTGCAGAAAAAGAGACATTCATTTGAATATTTAAGAACAGTTGCACATCTAAGACCGAGAACAAATACTTTTGCTGCTGTGTTCAGAGTTCGTTCAATGATTGCATATGCTATACATCAGTTCTTCCAGGAGCGTGGATTTGTGTATGTACATACACCGATCGTTACCGGCAGCGACTGTGAAGGTGCAGGCGAGATGTTCAGAGTTACAACTCTTGATATGGATAACCTTCCCAAGAACGAGGACGGAACTGTCGATTATTCACAGGACTTCTTCGGTAAGAGCACAAACCTTACTGTAAGCGGACAGCTTAATGTTGAAACATACTGTATGGCACTCCGTAATGTTTATACTTTCGGACCTACTTTCCGTGCTGAGAATTCAAACACGACACGTCATGCTGCAGAGTTCTGGATGATTGAGCCGGAGATTGCTTTTGCTGACCTTAATGACGATATGCGTCTTGCAGAGGATATGTTAAAGTATATCATTAACTATTGTCTTGAAAATGCACCTGAGGAAATGGAATTCTTCAATAAGTTCATTGATAACGGCCTGCTTGAAAGACTTAACAATGTTGTATCAAACGATTTTGCACACGTGACATACACAGATGCCATTGAGATTTTGAAAGAACATAATGACGAGTTTGCATATAAGGTAGAATGGGGTTGTGACCTTCAGACTGAACATGAGCGTTACCTGACAGAAACTGTATTTAAGCGTCCGGTTATGGTAACAGACTACCCGAAAGAAATAAAAGCATTCTATATGAAGCTTAATGACGATAAAAAGACCGTTGCAGCTATGGACGTATTAGTTCCGGGTATTGGAGAAATTATCGGCGGAAGCCAGAGAGAAGAGAATTATGACGTTCTCGTGAACAGAATGAACGAAATGGGACTTGACCCGAAGGATTACGACTGGTATCTTGATTTACGTAAATATGGTACTAACAAGCATGCAGGCTTTGGTCTCGGATTTGAACGTGCCGTTATGTATATAACAGGTATGCAGAATATCCGTGACGTATTACCGTTCCCGAGAACTGTAGGAACAGCTGAATTCTGATAACGGAAGTGATTAAATGAAAATTGCGATTGTTATAGCAATATGTCTGGCAATATGGGCACTTGCGACATTTATACCGTTCAGCTATAAATATAAGAGCCGTAAAGCTCTGGCAAGCGGTAATTTTTCTGATGCGAAGCGATATTACCAGAAAGCTTTGAAATGTTCTAAATACAATTTCAAAACACAAATGGAATATGTATACATCATACTGCGTACAGGTGATTTCGAAGAAGCTCTTAATACAATGAACAAGCTTCTTTCATACAAAATGGAACCGCAAAACCGGAATCTTGCAACAATTCAGCGATGTATGTGCTATTACAAGACCGGTGATTTTGACAGTGCATATAATGATGCCACAGAGCTTTATAACGACGGCTACAGAAGTATTATTCTGTATGGATTGCTTGGATATTTCAAAATTCTTAAAGCTCCGCTTTCTGATGAGACATTCAAATTCTGCCGTGAAGCATATGAATATGCTGATGACGACCGTGACATATGCGATAATATGCTTATATGTCACTATAACAGAGGCGAGTATGCAAAAGCAAAGGAGATTTCCGATTCCGTACTGGAAGAAGAACCGAAGTTTGTCGAAGCATGGTATCATGCGGCACAGATTGATGTTGCTTTAGGTGATTATAAATCAGCACGTGAAAAGCTTGATAAAATACCGGAATGTAACCGTTCGCTGATGACTACAATACCTGAGTCAGATGTTGAAAAGCTCAACGATTCCGTAAACCAAAAGCTGGAGGAGAAAAACTGATGCTTACACCTCTTGCTGACAGAATACGCCCGAAGACTATTGACGAAGTAGTAGGGCAGACGCACCTTATCGGTAAAGATAAGCTGTTGCGTCGTATAATAGAAAACAACGAAGTTCCGAATATGATTTTTTACGGTCCGAGTGGCGTGGGCAAGACTACAGTTGCAAATATTATAGCCGCAAAAACCGGAAAAACATTGCATAAACTTAACGCAACAACAGCGTCTGTTTCTGATATAAAGAACATTGTTTCAACACTTGATTCTTTTCTTGCACCCGAAGGTGTTCTGCTGTATCTTGACGAGATACAGCATTTTAATAAAAAGCAACAACAGTCGCTCCTTGAATTTATGGAGAACGGCAAAATAACTCTTATAGCAAGTACGACTGAAAATCCGTATTTTTATGTATATAATGCGGTGCTTTCAAGAAGTGTTGTTTTTGAATTCAAACCCGTCTCGGCAGAAGAAATAGAAACTGCTGTACGTCGTGGCGTTGATATTTTATCTGAAGAATTATTTCACGGATACAAAGTTACTGTTGAGGATGATGCAATAACCCATATTGCCCATACTGCCAACGGCGATGTAAGAAAGGCTCTTAACTCATTAGAGGCCGTATATATGGCGATGCGTCCGACTGACGATAAAAACGTAGTACTTTCTCTTGACCTTGCAGAGCAGGCATCTCAGAAAAAGGCGTTGCGTTACGACAAAGACGGTGACAGCCATTATGATATACTTTCTGCATTCCAGAAGTCTGTAAGAGGCTCTGATGCGGATGCGGCAATTCATTATCTTGCAAGACTTGTGGCAGCAGGTGATCTGGCAAGTATATGCCGTAGAATACTCGTAATGGCAGCGGAGGACATAGGTCTTGCATATCCGCAGGCAATAACGGTTGTAAAATCCTGCGTTGATTCGGCGTTACAACTTGGTTTCCCCGAAGCACGTATACCGCTTGCAGAGGCTGTTATACTTCTCGCAACTGCACCAAAATCAAACAGTGCTATTTGTGCGATTGACGCCGCACTTGATGATATAAAAAATATTGATACGGGCGACGTGCCACCGCATCTGAAGGATGCTCACTATGAAGGCTCGCAGCCTTTGGGGCGTGGGTTGACATACAAATATCCGCATTCCTATCCGGACCATTATGTTGAGCAACAGTATTTACCGGATAACATTAAAGATAAAAAATATTACGAGTTCGGCGATAATAAAACCGAAGCTCTTGCAAAAGAATACTGGCGTAAAATCAAAAAAGATGTATAAAAATCCGTAGTTTGGCAATAATACTGATATATCTACGGAATTGTAAGCCATAGACAAACTGAATAAAGCTTGCCTTTCCGCGAAATGGAGTGATTTTGTGACAAAAGGTAAGCTTTTTTTAGTTCTTTCCGCATTTTTTTACGGTGTTCTACCGGTTCTCGCTTCGATTGCATACCGTGGCGGAATAAATGGTGTAACACTATCTTTTTTGCGTAGTTTTATTTCGGTACCGGTTTTATACGCAATGATACGTGCTGATAAAAAAAGCCTGCATCTGACAAAAAAACAGTTATATGCTGTTATAAGGCTCGGTGTTATTGGCGGAGCATTGCCTATAGTTTTGCTGTACTTATCATATAATTATATCCCGACAGGGTTGGCGACAACTTTGCATTTTGTATATCCGCTTGTGATTGTTATTTTTTCTGCTATAATTTATCACGAAAAAATGTCACGTGCAACACTTTGTTCGGTACTTTTTGTTACAATAGGTATTTTTATGTTCAGTGATTTAAGTATAAAGGTGAGTAAAATTGGGATAATTTTCGCTTTATTATCAGGTATATTTTATAGCTTTTATGTAATATACATTGACCGTTCCGGACTTGACAGAATGGATTATATCGTACTCACTTTTTACATTATGCTTGTAATGAGTGGTGCTATTTTTATATTCGGACTTGCAGTGGGAGGGATTTCTTTCGATTTCAAACCGATTTCCTGGAGCTTTGCAACTGTGATATCACTTATAACTACACTCGGAGCAATGCCACTTCTGCAAATGGGTATACGTTATGAGGGTGCATCTACTGCCGGTATCATTTCAACAGTAGAGCCTATAACCACTGTAATACTCGGTGCGGCATTTTTAGGCGAAATAATCGGTACGGGACAGATTATCGGCGGTGCACTAATTCTTTTTGGTGTGTTTTTGTCACAAAAAAAGCTTGCCGGACCCATCAGCCATTGATAAGTGCCGCCGCAATAGCGTTCCCGATAAATTCTGCTGATTTTTCAGCTTCATTTATGCTGTTGCCGTTACTTCCGATTTCAAGTAAAAGTGAACCTTTAGTAAGATGCATATTAAACCTTTCACGCCTTAAGTTTAAAGGACGCATCATTCCGGGATACATTATTTCGGCACTGTTCTGAACCTTTGCGGCGAGAGTGAGATTTGATTTCCAGTCACTGTGCATAAGCCCCATACTGTCTGTTCCGAGTACAAGCATCACCTGTGCTATTTCTTCGCCGTCAACCTCGCTTGCAACACGCAGTTTACTGCCATCCGCATAAACATATGCGTCACGGTGTATATCAAGCACTGCCTTGATTGACGGATATTCCTGCAAATTCTTCTCAATAGTTTTCAATGCCCGTGTATATGCACCCTGATACGACGGATAGTCGTGTATTGTCTTGTCGTGAATTGTTTTTATACCGTGCGAGTTTAGCGAGTTTGCCACAATTTCACCGATATGACACATATTATAGGCTTCATTCGTAGTTCTTTCTGATTCGCCGGTCATTTCATTTCCGTTATAACATTCCGTTGTATGCGTGTGTACTATAAGCACCGCAGGCTCTCCAAGATTCAATTTAAAATCAAGCTCTCTTTTGCATAATTCGTCCAAATCCACTTCGTAATTTGTTGCATTATTCAATTTTAACCCCGATGCAGAAGTTATTTGCTCCTTGTCCGGCAAAGATGACTTTTTTGCGGGAAGCGGAGTAGGGGGATGGGGTGTAACGGTCGGAGTTGATTCACCAAATCCTGATGCGGAGCTTTCTATAATTGATACAGGATCATCTGCATCAAATCCAAGAATTTCGCCTGCAATTTTTTTGACAGTTAAAGAATCTTTTTCGCTTACCACACCTTCATCAAGAATATCTTCTGCATTATATGAAAAAACAGCTACTGTTTCCTGTGATTTTGGTTTTAAAAGAAAAGAAATCAAAAATAACACACCTATTATAAAGAGTGATAGTAATATGGCAAGTTTAATCAAAGTCTTTTTTGTAATTATATATGTCTTAAATCCTTTCATTGCACTTGTCCTTTCTGGAAGCTTGTATATTATATTACGAAAAAAATCAGGTATTTATGACATATAAAGGTAAAAAATGCTTGATTATTGGACCGTGATATAGTATAATTATTTTATAAAACAGAAGGGAATTTGATTATGAGTATAAATTTAAAACAGTCAGTAAAATGCCCAAAATGCTCACAGATGTCAGATATAACTGTCTGGAGCTCAATTACTGTAAAAGATAGTCCTGATCTTAAATCGGATTTATTATCAGGAAAAATAAATATGTTTAAATGTCCGTCGTGCGAGAATATGGCACTTATGCCCCATCCGATGCTTTATCATGATGAAGAAAAAAGGCTTATGATTTCGTTCTCGCCGACGAATGATCCCGTACTTAAAGAGCAGATGTTTCAGAATGTTAAAGAATCGTCATCAAAAAGCGGTGAACTTGAAAAGCTTGAGGGGTATAATCTGCGTTTTATAACAGAGTATAATGAACTGCTTGAAAAGGTTCTTATATTTGACAATGAGTTAAATGACAAAGTAATCGAAGTTATAAAGCTCATGATACTGTCACAGGATGTAGAAAAGAGTGAGCAACGCAACTGCCGTTTTGGTAAGATATGTGATGACGGTCTTGAATTTATGATACATGACTTTATTGAAAATCAGGTCTACACATCAACAGTACCAAAGAGTTCTTATGATACAGTTTATAAAAGTCTTTTAGAATCGGGAATGAAACCGTATTCATTTGACTGGGAGGTGGTTGATTCCACTTATGCAACAAGACTTTTAAACGGCTTTAACAATAATTTCTGACAGGTTGATAACTATGAAAATTACAGGAAAAACACAACAGCTCGCCGTTATCGGTGATCCTGCTGATCACAGCTTTTCACCGGTAATGCACAATTTCATTTCCGGATATATGGGAAAAGACTATACATATTCTGCTTTTACCGTTAAATCTGAAAACCTTGGCGATGCAATAAGTGGTATGCGTGCTATGGGTTTTCGTGGTATGAATGTTACTGCACCGCACAAAATCGAGGTTATGCAGTATCTTGACGAAATATCGCCTGAGGCAAAGCTTTTAGGCTCGGTAAATACAATTGTAAATAATAACGGACACCTTATAGGATATAACACCGATAGCGAAGGTTTTTATATGTCACTCCAGAATGCAGGAATCCCGACAGAGAATAAGGATATTCTTGTTATGGGCTGTGGCGGTGTTGTTATACCGGCACTTGTGCGTATAATTAAATCAAACCCAAAGAGTATTACTCTTGTTAACAGGACAAAAAGTAAAGCAGAAAAGCTTGCAAAGAACATATTTGACATAACAGGATTTGGAATTAAAACAACTGTAGAGAACGATACTTTTGATTTAATAATAAACACTACTTCTGCAGGAATGGGAAAGCAAATTGACACACTGCCGTGGGATAGTATTCCCGAGCTTTCAGGAACGGATTTTATCACAGAAAAATCATCAGCAGTCGATATGATATATAATCCTGAACGCACAAAATTTCTGAAGCTTGCAGAAGAAAAGGGTGCAAAGGTAATCAACGGTCTTGATATGCTCATATATCAGGGGATATTGGCGTATGAACTGTTCACTGATACAAAGCTTCCGGACAATATTGCAGAACTTTTAAGAAAAGAGGTTTTCGGTCTATGAATATTGTTCTTACTGGTTTTATGGCATCCGGAAAAACTGAAATTTCAAAAAAACTTGCGAAGCTTTCAGGATATAAGCTTGTAGACACAGACGCACTTATTGTAGAAGAAGCAAAAATGTCGATTAACGACATATTTGAAACAATGAGAGAAGCAGAGTTCAGACGCATTGAGCACGTGGTAATATGCCGTGTTTCTGAAATGGATAACACTGTTATTTCAACAGGTGGTGGCGTTGTACTAAATAAAGAGAATATGATGGCATTGCGTAAAAATGGCATTATTGTTAATCTTGCACCGGACTTTGATGTAATACTCCAAAGACTTAACAACGCACGTTCAACACGCCCCCTGCTAAAAAACAGTGATGTAGACGATATCAGAAAACGCTTTAATGATCGGTTGCCGTACTATGCAGACTGCGATTTAAAAATCGAGGTTTCTAACGAATTTGAACCTGATCATTTCGCTAAAGAGATTCTAACAAAGCTGAAACTCATTCAAGATGAATGAGTTTCATTTCAATGGACAAGCTAAAATAAAAAACGGAGATAATATGGATAGAAAAGAAAAATTACTTGCTTTCATTTCGAGTGAAAACTATATACCGTTAAAGGCTGATGAAATATCAGTTTTGCTTGATGTACCCAAAAGTGATTTTAACGAGCTTATAAAGCTTTTAGATGAGCTTGTTTTTGAGGGTAAAATTTATGTAACTAAAAAAGGCAAATACATCTCAACAGAGAATAATGCACAGGTATCTGCCGGTATATTATCCTGTAATTCTGCAAAAGGCTTTGGCTTTGTCAGATGCGAAAGCGAGGAAGGAAATGATATATTTATTCCCTTTGACGGAATGAATGGTGCATATGACCGTGACCGTGTGCTTGTTCATATAGATAAAAAAGGAAACGGAAGCTCGCATCGTGAGGGACATATATTACAGATTCTTGAGCGTGGCAATGAACAGATAGTCGGAGTTATAAAAGGAGTTAAAAGCGGAAAATATTCTGTTACACCCGACAGGCGTGAATTTTTCTCCGATATTTTAATTCCATCTGAGCAGGCAATGTCAGCAAAGAAAGGTGACAGAGTTCTGATTTCTATTAACAGATATTCTGATAAAGGTCAGCCTTACGGCTCAGTAATAGCTGTTTTGGGTGGCAGTGACAGTATAACGGGATGTCTTGACGGACTACTGCTTTCAAACTCCTATTCAAAATCTTTTCCGGAATTTGTTATTGATGAAGCGAACAGCATCCCTGATGCTATTTCTGATGATGAAATAAATGACAGGGAAGATTTACGCAATATCATCACTTTTACAATCGACGGCGATGATTCAAGGGATTTTGACGATGCGGTATCTTTAGAAATGCTTGATAGCGGAAATGTGCTTTTAGGTGTCCATATAGCCGATGTAACGCATTATGTAAGAGAAGACAGTAATCTTGATAAAGAAGCTTTAAAACGTGCTACAAGCGTTTACTTTCCGCATACGGTAATACCAATGCTTCCGCAAAAGCTTTCTAACGGTATATGTTCATTAAATCCTGAAGTTGACAGGCTTACTTTAAGTGTATTAATGGAGTTTGACAGAGATGCAAACCTTCATTCGCATCGAATTGTAAAATCAGTAATACATTCTCGTGCACGTATGACATATAACAATGTCAATAAGATTTTTGACGGTGATATTGAGCTATGTAACAAGTATAAAGAGATTACACCTGTTCTTTTAAAAATGAACGAGCTCTCAAAAAAGCTTGCTGATAAACGAAAAGAACGAGGTGCTATTGATTTTGATTTCCCTGAAACGAAAATTGTTTGTGATGATGAAGCTAATCCAATTGATGTGAAGCACGATGTGAGAGGAGATTCGCACAGGCTTATAGAATCGTTTATGCTTGCGGCGAATGAGGTAGTAGCAGAAACGGCTTTCTGGTCAGAATTACCGTTTATATATCGCGTTCACGAAGCACCCGACACGGAAAAACTGACTGATTTTAATAACTTTATTAAAAACTTTGGATATTCACTCAAAGGAAAAGCAGACAGAGATACAATTCATCCCAAAGTATTACAGGAGATTGCAGAGGCAGTAAAGGGTACACCCGAAGAAATGATGATTTCAAAAATAATGCTTCGCTCCTTGATGAAAGCTTGCTACCGTGATACAAATGACGGTCATTTCGGGCTTGCGGCACGTTACTACTGTCATTTTACATCACCCATAAGACGTTATCCTGACCTTTTTATACACAGAGTGTTAAAGGATTTTATATCAGGAAATCTTGATGATAAAAAACGTGAACATTATCAGAAAAAAGCAGTCGAAGCATCAATAATTTCAAGCGAAAAGGAAGTTGAATCGGAGACTGCAGAACGTGATGCAATAGATATATTAAAAGCCGCTTATATGCGTGAGCATATCGGTGAAACTTTTAATGCAGTTGTTTCATCAGTTACGTCTTTTGGTATCTTTGCGATGCTTGATAACTCGTGTGAAGGACTTATACGGTACGAATCAATGCAGGGCGATTATTTTGACTATGATGACAAAACACACTCTGCAATCGGAAAACGAAGCGGAAAAACGTACAAAATCGGCTATGCAATCGAAATTACAGTTGCGGCTGCTGATATTTTAAGCCGACGCATTGATTTTGTGTTAAGCGAGGACGCAAGCTTTGGAAATATCAGACGAATTGCAGAACGAGCAAAACCGATAAACTTTGCTAAAGAAAAAAAGAAATCAAATTTCAGAAAAAAGCATAAGAGGAAATAATATGAATGACAAATTTGAGATAGTTGTTCCAACGCTGTTGGGACTTGAAGCTCTTGTTTCAAAGGAGCTTTACAGACTTGGCTATGACGCAAAAAAGACTGAGGACGGAAAAGTAACATTCGACGGTGATTTTGATGCCGTATGCCGTGCCAATCTCTGGCTTCGTTGTGGGGAACGTGTACTAATTAAGGTAGGGGAGTTTAAGGCAGAAACTGCTGATGAGCTTTATGATGGAGTATATGCACTTCCGTGGGAACGATTTATTTCAAAAAATGATGCTTTTCCGGTTAAGGGCAGAACAATACGTTCTACCCTTAATAGTGACCGTAACAGTCAGATAATGATAAAAAAGGCAATTGCAGATAAGCTTGGCAATAAATACGGTATTACTTGGATGCCCGAAACTGATATAACTTATCAGGTACAGTTCACTATCATAAATAACATCGTAACCCTTATGATTGATACATCAGGTGACCAGCTACACAAGCGTGGCTATCGCCAAAAGTCAAACCTTGCACCATTGAGGGAAACTATTGCTGCAGCTATGGTAATGATAAGCTACTGGAAGTTTGAAGAACCGTTTCTTGACCCTTTCTGTGGTTCAGGCACTATTCCGATTGAGGCGGCAATGTTCAAACGTAATATTGCACCGGGTTTGTTACGACATTTTGCTTTTGAAGCTTTTCCACAGATTGATAAAAAACTCTATGAAGATATAAAAGAAGAATCAAGAGAAAGTGTTCATACTGATGTTAGACTTGATATAACCGCAAGCGATATTGATCCTTATGCTATAGAGCTCACCAAAAGCAATGCAAGAAAGGCAGGAGTGGGTGATTTTATAAATGTGATACAGTCGGATGCACGACATATTATAACTGATAAGGCGTGTGGCTCAATCATAACCAATCCACCGTATGGCGAAAGATTAAGCGATACGGAGGAAACCAAACGGCTTTACCGTGATATTTATAAGTCATTTTTGGAGCTACCCAAATGGTCGTATTATATACTAACATCTCACGAGGAATTTGAGAAAGAGTTTGGCAGAAAGGCTGATAGAAAACGCAAAATTTATAACGGTATGCTTCGTTGCTGGTTGTATCAGTATTACGGTAATAAGCCTGACAAGAAAAAATAAGCACTATGTCCTTATTTTACTTGATTTTTGGCATATATTATGGTAAAATAACAGTGAATAAATCCGCGAAAGGACTACAGATATGAAAAAACAGTCAAGAAGTGAAGCAAGAGAGGCAATATTTACACAGGTGTTTCAGTTTGCAACTCAGCGTGATAATATGGACGAGGCACGCCACATACTTTTACAGGAAATGCCGGAGTGTGAACAGAACCTTGGATATATTACGGAGGTTACTGAAGGTATTTTAGAACACGAAGCAGAAATTATAGACATTATAAATGCACATTGCAGAAGCGGCTGGAACTTCAAGCGTCTTTCAAAGGTTACACGCACTATTCTTAAGGTTGCAATATATGAAATGAAGTATTGTGATGATGTGCCGCCTAAAGTAGCTATAAACGAAGCTGTTGAGCTTGCAAAGAAATACTGTGACGAAAAGGAGCCGTCGTTTATAAACGGTATTCTTGGCAGTATATTAAAAGATCTATGATAACACTCGGAATAGACACAAGCAACTATACGACGTCAGTTGCATTGTTTGACGGGGCGTCGCATAAAATGACACGAAAAATACTTGATGTAAAAATCGGTATGCGTGGCATAAGACAAAGTGACGGTGTTTTTATACATAACCGTGAACTCCCGATAATGATTTCAGAGCTGACAAAAGATGTTAAGATTGATGCAGTTGGTGTAAGCACAAAACCGAGAAATGTAAAAGGCTCATATATGCCTGTCTTTACTGTAGGTGATGGATATGCAAAAGCGATAGCTTCAGTACTCGGAGTAAATTGCTATGAATTTTCACATCAGGACGGTCATATAATGGCAGGGATATATTCTGCCAACGCCTATGCACTTTTAAATGAACCGTTTATATCTGTACATCTTTCTGGCGGTACGACAGAGATACTGCATACTGAATTTGACGGATATAAATTCGATAACGAAATTATCGGCGGAACTCTTGATATAAGTGCAGGTCAGCTTATTGACAGGGTTGGAGTTAAAATGGGCTTGAAATTCCCGTGCGGAAAAGAGCTTGAGTCACTTGCACTTACAACAGAGAAAACATTTAAACTGCCGTATTCAGTAAAAGACGGTTACGTTAACCTTTCGGGTGTTGAAACAAGGCTCATAAACACCGTAGACGGACCCGATGCAGTAATAGCAAGGTCTGTTCTTTATTATGTGGCAAACGTCCTTAAAATGACAATTAACGCCGCAAAAACGCAGACAAAACTTTCAAAGGTACTGATTGTTGGCGGTGTTGCATCAAACGCAATAATAAGAGATGAGTTGGTTAAAGAGTTTGGCAATAATATTTATTTTGCATCAAAAGAGCTTTCATCTGACAATGCCGTAGGAGTTGCGGCTCTTGCATATAAAGCAGAGGAGAAATAACAATGGAAGAAGAAAGAGTTATAGGTACGGTCTCACGTGTTAATAATTATATAAAACGGCTTCTTGACAGCAAGCCTGTTCTTAACAATATATGGGTTAAAGGTGAGATTTCAAACTATAAACGTCATTCGTCAGGGCACATTTATCTTACCCTTAAAGATGAGGGAAGTGTCTTAAAGGCTGTTATGTTCCGCGGTGCGGCACAAGCACTTGATTTCGAGCCCACAGACGGTACAATGGTAATTGCACACGGCAGAATTTCAGTGTATGAGGCAGGCGGTTCATATCAGCTGTATATTGAAGATATGACTCTTGACGGAATCGGTGATCTGTACCGTGAGTTTGAAAAGCTTAAAGCAAAGCTCTCCGAGGAAGGCTTATTTGATGAGCAGTTTAAAAAACCTATACCAAAATTCCCGAAAACAATCGGCGTTGCAACTGCTCCTACAGGTGCAGCTGTAAGAGACATAATAAACGTAATCACACGCCGTTATCCTATGGCAGAAATTCTTATTTATCCAACACTTGTGCAAGGAGTTGGAGCAAAAGAAAGTATAGTGAGTGCTATTGAATACTTTAATGCCACAAAATCGTGCGATACATTGATTGTAGGACGTGGCGGAGGAAGTATTGAGGATTTATGGGCATTTAACGAAGAGTGTGTTGCACGGGCAATATTCGCTTCTGAAATACCGATTATATCTGCTGTCGGTCACGAAACCGATTTTACAATAGCGGATTTTGTAGCGGATTTCAGAGCACCTACACCGTCTGCAGCAGCAGAAGTCAGTGTGCCTGCAAGTGATGAATTATACCGTTTGCTTGATATATACAAAGTGCGGATGAATAAAAGTGTAAATACAAAAATCGACGGATACCGTCGTATGTTATCAAGACTTACACCAAGAAATCCGCAGGATAAAATCAACGAGCTTTCTCAAAAGCTTGATATGCGAATACAGACACTTGAGCAGGTTTACAAACTTAATGTGAATGAAAAGAAACGTAAAATTGCGGAATTTTGTGCGAAGCTTGATGCTTTAAGCCCTCTTAAAACACTTACAAGAGGTTATTCAATTGCTATAGGTGACAACGGAACGGTTTTGCGTGAAAAAGAAGATTTTGCAAAAAATATGGAGTTTAAATTAAGAGTCCGTAACGGAGATGTGGACTGTATAGTTAAATAAGGAGATATAAAAATGGCTGTTAAAACATTCGAACAATCAATGACAGAGCTCGAGGGTATTGTTACAAAGCTTGAAGCAGGTGATATTACACTTGATGATTCACTTGAACTATTTGAAGCAGGAATAAAGCTTGCAAAGGACTGTCAGAAAAAACTTGATGATGCGGAAAAGAAAGTAAAAATTCTTACTACATCAAAGGACGGGGAAGTAACTGCCGAGGATTTCGGAGGCACTGAATGAAAAACGAATTATCGGAAAGAATAACCGTTGTAGATACATCACTTGATGAGTTGTTACCGCAATATGACAATCCGCAATCGGTTATTTATGATGCAATGCGTTACAGCATTTTTGCAGGCGGTAAGCGGTTAAGACCTATCCTTATGTGGGAAACTGCACGTATTTTCGGGAAGGAGTGGGATTGTGTTAAAGAGCTTGCTTGTGCTCTTGAAATGATACACACATACTCTCTTATACACGACGATTTGCCGGCTATGGATGATGACGATATGCGTCGTGGAATGCCGACAAACCACATAAAATTTGGTGAAGATATAGCGATTTTAGCAGGTGATGCACTTTTAAATAAAGCATTTGAAGTTGCTCTGTTATCCAAAAATCCGAATGCATACAAGGCATTGCAGGTGCTTGCAAATTCAAGCGGTACCGAAGGAATGATTGGCGGTCAGGTTGTTGATTTGCAGTCTGAGGGAAAAGATATAGAGCTTTCCGGATTACAATATATTCATTCACTTAAAACCGGAGCTTTAATCCGTTCTGCATGCGTTATCGGTGCAATACTTGCCGGAGCATCTGAAAAAGAGATTTCTGCTATCGATGAATTTGCAAAAAATCTCGGTATTGCGTTTCAGATTCGTGATGATATACTTGATGTTACAGGTAGTGCTGATGAATTAGGCAAGCCGATAGGTTCGGATGAAGAATGTGATAAAAATACATATGTTAAATTATGCGGTATCGAAAAATCAGAAATGCTGGTTAATGAATACTCGCAAAAGGCAATGAAAGCATTATCAATCTTTGGTAACGGTGCCGATTTTCTGATAAAGCTTACTGACTATCTTATCAACCGCAATAATTAAGGAGCACTATGCATTATATCACCGACACCTTTTCAAACAAAATTTTACAAACTGCAGGCTTGTCGTGGCTTGTTGCACAGATAATAAAGGTTATAATCACTCTGATATGCGATAAACGTCTGGATTTTACCAAACTTTTCTCATCAGGTGGTATGCCGAGCTCACACGCAGCATTTACTGTTTCGCTTGCTTCAGCAGTTGGGTTTGTGACAGGTTTTAAAAGTGTCGAATTTGCAATTACGGCGGCATTTGCATTCGTTGTGATGTATGATGCAACAGGCGTAAGACGCAGTGCAGGGGAGCAGGCGAGGATATTAAACCGCATTGTAGATTCTCTGGGACACGAAAACATATCAGAGACCGGTAAAAAACTCAAAGAACTGCTCGGACATACACCGTTTGAGGTGTTTGGCGGTGCAATTTTAGGTGTTTTTATTGCTGTGATATTTAATATTTTTGCTTGACAAAACAATGTTTTAGTGATATAATTGTTTCATAATTAAAAGCTATGAAAAAGACAGTAACCAAAGCAATGGGAAGCGACAAGAGAGAGGATGCCGTGGCTGGAAGTATCCTTGCGGACCGTTTTGGCGAACACCACTTTTGAGCAGTGGCAGAACGGGTATATACCTTAGTAAATCCACCGTGAGTCTGCGAAAAAGACAGTAATTAAGTGACGGCAATTGCCGTAATCAGGATGGAACCGTGTTTATGCACTCCTGAGCAGATACTTTGTATTTGCTTGGGATTTTTTATTTTTTAAAATCCCGGCATTACCAGACGAAAGGAAGAAAGAAAAAATGACAGAAGAAATGAACGAATTACAGGTATTACGCCATTCGGCGTCACACATCCTCGCACAGGCGGTTAAACGTCTTTTCCCGGAAGCTAAGCTTACAATCGGTCCTGCGATTGATAACGGCTTCTATTACGATTTTGATATTGAGACTCCGTTCTCAAGAGAAGACCTCGACAATTTAGAGGCGGAAATGAAGAAAATTGTTAAGGAAAACCTCAAAATTGAACGCTTTGAGTTACCGAGAAATGAAGCACTTGAGCTTATGAAGGATGAACCGTACAAGATAGAGCTTATTAACGAGCTTCCGGATGATGAGCCGATATCATTCTATAAGCAGGGCGATTTCACTGACCTTTGTGCAGGTCCGCACGTTAATTACACATCAAAAGTAAAGGCATTTAAGCTGTTATCAGCTACCGGTGCATACTGGAGAGGTGATGAGCATAATAAGATGCTTACACGTGTATATGGTACTGCATTTAAGACAAAGGATGAGCTTGCAGAATATTTAGAACAGCTTGAAGAAGCAAAGAGACGTGACCACAACAAGCTTGGCCGTGACCTTGAACTTTTTACAACAGTTGATTCTATTGGTCAGGGCTTGCCAATCCTCTTACCGAAGGGTGCGAGAATGATACAGCTTCTCCAGCGTTGGGTAGAGGATACCGAACAGCAGAATGGTTGGCAGCTCACAAAAACACCGTTAATGGCAAAGAGTGATTTGTATAAGATTTCAGGTCACTGGGATCATTATAAAGACGGTATGTTTGTACTTGGTGATGAAGAGACAGACAAAGAAGTATTTGCACTTCGTCCTATGACCTGTCCTTTCCAGTATCAGGCATTCTTAAACCGTGGCCGTTCTTACCGTGACCTTCCGATGCGACTCAATGAGACATCTACGCTATTCAGAAACGAAGCATCAGGCGAAATGCACGGTCTTATTAGAGTAAGACAGTTCACAATTTCAGAGGGACACTTAATGTGTACACCCGAACAGCTTGAGGACGAGTTCAGAAGATGTCTTGAAATGACACGAAGTATGCTTGACACTCTTGGACTTTTAGAGGATGTTTCATACAGATTCTCACAGTGGGATCCTGATAACAGAGATAAGTATATAGGAACTGATGAGCAGTGGGATGAAGCACAGTCAAAGATGCAGAATATCCTTGACGACCTTGGTCTTGACTATAAGGTTGGTATAGGTGAGGCTGCCTTCTATGGTCCGAAGCTTGATATACAGATAAAGAACGTTCACGGCAAAGAGGATACTCTTGTAACTATCCAGATTGACCAGATGCTTGCTGAAAAGTTTGGTATGGAATATGTTGACCGTGACGGACAGAAGAAGAATCCGTATATAATTCACAGAACTTCAATCGGTTGCTACGAGAGAACTCTTGCACTTTTGATTGAGAAATATGCAGGTGCATTCCCGACATGGCTTGCTCCTGTTCAGATTAAGTTCCTTCCGATTGCTGACCGTCATCTTGACTTTGCATATGAAGTAAAGAAAAAACTTGAAGAACGTGGTATATGGAGAATTGAAATCGACGACAGATCAGAAAAGCTTGGATTCAAGCTACGCGAGGCTCAGCTTGAAAAAGTACCATATATGGTTGTTGTCGGTGACAAGGATATTGAAGCGAATGCTGTATCAGTACGCTCAAGAAAAGCAGGCGATATGGGTAGCATGAATGTTGACGAGTTCGTTGATATGATAGTTGATGAGGTAGAAAACAAAAAGAGATAACTCACGCACAATCTCGCTTATGCATATTATAGCATGAGGTGAGGCGTATGAGACTTGGGTATAAAAGAAAGCACACAGCAACGGTTTTAATACCGCCGTTGCTGTGTACTCTTATATTGATTTGTTTTTGCACTCACATATTCTTAAAAAGAGCAGAGCCGTCATTTGTAGCACAAACATCTAACTATTCTAATACTGCGTTTACTGATTTAGTCAACAAATGTATAATAGATATAGCAAAAAGAAAAGAGTTTAACGGTTTTTTTGAAATAGTATCTGCTGATGGTGTTTCAATGGTCGAGGCTGATACTGCAAAAATCAATTTACTTACATCTGAACTTTTAATCGACGTTCAGAATGCATTAAATAATGACTATCCGGCAAAGCTTTACATACCGTTAGGAAGTCTCACCGATTACTATATTCTTTCATCTCTGGGGCCGGTAATGCCGATAAAAATAATACCTATAAGTGTTGTAAATTCTGAAATAAAAGATACTTTTGAATCTGTCGGAATAAATCAGGTAAGGCACCGCATTTTTTTGCGGATATGGGTGGATATGCATTACAGAGGTTATTTGCTTGATGAAAGGGAAACAATAGAAACATCAGTCCCGATTGCAGAAACAGTTATTACCGGAAATGTACCTCAATATTACGGTACAGGTTTGACGCAATCTATTAAGTAGACGTAAATATTTTATGTTAACTACAATATTATGGAGGAAGTTATGGAAGATATACGTTCAAGAATTGACTATCTTACTGATACTTTAAATTACCACAACAGGAAATATTATGTTGATGATTCTCCTGAAATATCAGACTTTGAGTTCGATGCTATGCTTCTTGAGCTTGAAAAGCTTGAGGAGCAGTATCCTGAACTTGTGCGTTCCGACTCTCCAACAATCAGAGTAGGAGGGGAGGCAGTATCTGAATTTGCAGAAGTTGTACATTCCGTGCCTATGCAAAGCCTTCAGAAAGCATTTTCTTCTGATGAAATAATTGATTTTGACAGAAGAGTGCGTGAAACTGTAGCAAATCCGATATATGTTGTTGAACATAAAATCGACGGCCTTTCTGTTTCTATTGAGTACACAAACGGTGTACTGACACGTGCATCAACACGTGGTAACGGCATAACCGGTGAAGATATAACAGAAAATGTTAAAACTATCCGTTCTGTTCCGTTAAAGCTTAAGGATACAATACCGTTTCTTGAAGTACGTGGTGAAGTATTTATGCCCGACAATGCTTTTGTACGACTTAATGAGTCGCTCGAAGATGCAGGACAACCTTTATTTGCAAACCCAAGAAATGCAGCGGCAGGCTCTTTGCGTCAGCTTGATTCAAAGATTGCAGCAAAAAGAGGACTTGATATATTTGTATTTAATATTCAGCAAATTGAAGGTGTTACAATAAATTCGCACATTGAAGGCTTGAATTTCCTTAAAGAACAGGGCTTTAAAACAATTCTTAACGACAGAACTTTTAACACAATAGAAGAAGTTATTTCTGAAATTTCACGTATTGGTGAAGAACGCGGTTCGCTTTCGTTTGGAATTGATGGTGCGGTGGTTAAAGTCAATGATTTTGCATCACGTGAGATTCTTGGTACAACTGAAAAGTTCCCGAGATGGGCTATCGCATATAAATATCCTGCAGAAAAACAAACGACAAAACTACGTGATATTAAAATTCAGGTTGGCAGAACAGGAGTTCTGACACCGCTTGCTATACTTGATACTGTTCATATTGCAGGCTCCAACGTATCACGTGCTACATTGCATAATATTGACTATATCAAAGAAAAAGATATTCGCATAAATGATACTGTTGTAGTTGAAAAAGCTGGTGATATTATACCTGCAGTTGTTGAGGTTATAACCTCAGACAGAGACGGCAGTGAAGTTGAGTTTGATATGCCGGAGTTTTGCCCTGAGTGTGGTGCAGAAGTGGTTCGTGAAGCGGATGAGGCGGCATACAGATGTACCGGCATAAGCTGTCCGGCACAAAGACTGCGGAACATAATACATTTTGTATCACGACCTGCAATGGATATAGACGGACTTGGTGCATCGAACATCGAAAAGCTTGCTGAAAACGGGCTTATAAATGATGCATCAGATTTGTACTATCTTGACTTTGAAAAAGCGGCAGAACTGCGTGGATTTGGCAAAAAATGGGCTGAAAATCTCAAAAATTCACTCGAAAAATCCAAAAATAATCCATTATACAGGCTGATTTTCGGTCTTGGAATACGTCATATAGGCGAAAAAGCGGCAAAAAATCTTGCGAAAACATACAAAACCATCGATAATTTGATAATCGCTACTGCTGATGATATGTCTCAGATTGAGGATGTAGGTCCGATAATGGCGAAATCTGTAGTCGAGTTTATGTCAAGTGAGCAAAGTCTGCAGTTCATAGAACGTTTAAAGAGGGCAGGGGTGGAGTGTGTATACGAAGACGACACAAATGTATCCGATTTGCGTTTTGAAAATAAAACATTTGTATTAACGGGTACACTTACAAAGTACACACGTCAGGAAGCTTCTAAAATAATAGAGCAGTTTGGTGGAAAATCATCATCAAGTGTTTCCAAAAAGACAGATTTTGTTCTCGCAGGAACAGAGGCAGGCAGTAAGCTTACAAAGGCAGAAAGCCTCGGTATAACTGTAATAACAGAGGAAGAATTTGAAGAAATGATAAAATGAAAGGATAAGTAGACATAATAATTTTATGTCTACTTATATTTAGTAAATGGCTAATTTAGAGCAAATTACCCCGTCGAACATATGTTCTGATAGGGTGTTGGTTGATTACAGAACTGATAAGGTAAGTATAGCAGAGCTTGAGAAACTTGGTATGAAGGTATATAAATCAACGTCTGCTAAATCATTATATGATGAGGTTATGGGACATCCGGATATGCAGGTTCATTTCGTTAATAACAAAGCAATCTGTGCACCTGAAGTTTACGATTACTACAAATCGTTGAATTTAGCTGATATCGAGCTTATCTGTGGCACATCGAAGCTTAAATCAACTTATCCTGATGATGTAGCATACAATGTATGTAACATCGGTGAATACGTAATTTTAAGACCGCTGTCAGTTGCGACAGAAATTTTCTCAGAATACCATTACCTTAAAAAGAAAATTTTAAAATCAAAGCAGGGGTACGCAAAATGCAGTATTTGTGTTGTAAACGATAATTCTGCGATAACTGCAGATAATGGTATATACAAATTATTAAAAGAAAACAATCTGAACGTATTAAAGATTGAAGAAGGTCATATTGAATTAAATAATATGAAAGGATTCATCGGCGGAGTATCAGGACTGATAAACGATAATACATTATGCTTTAACGGAGATTTAAGAACACATCCTGATTGTGAAAATATAAACTCATTCTGCAAAAATGTAGGAGTGGACACAGTATCATTAAATAAGGGTAATTTAGTGGATATTGGAAGTATATTAAGATTTTAGTTAAAAAACAGTCTTTAAGTTTAATAAAGAGTGATTTATTAAACTTAAAGAGATTTTAACAACATCCCCTGTCTGATTATAAAAACAGCTACGGACGATAAAATCCATAGCTGTTTGTTTTTATTATCCACCAATCTGACACTTAAGACCGCTCTTCTTTGCAACCTCAAGTAACATATTCATATGTTCTTTATCCATTGGTTCTATGCCGTGCATCAGATATTCTCTGCCAAGTCCTTCGTATTTACCTTCGCCCAATCTGTGATACGGTAACAAATGAAGATTTTTAACTCCCGGAAGTGATGCTGCAAAGTTTGCGATGTCACTGATTTCCTCCGGTGTATTATTAAATCCCGGTATTACAGGAACACGGATTGTAAGATTAACACCCGATTTTGCGAATTTCATAGCATTTTCGTGTATTATCTTATTTTCTACTCCGGTAAACTCTTTGTGCTTTTCGGAATTCATATGTTTGATATCCATCAGAACATAGTCAGTATAAGGAAGATATTTTTCTATATTCTCCCACGTACTGTATCCGGTGGTCTCGATTGCTGTATTGTAGCCTAAATCCTTACAAGCATGCAGAATATGCGGAGCAAAATCCGGTTGTGCAAGACATTCGCCGCCTGAGAGTGTTATACCGCCCCCACTGCGTCTGAAATAAAATTCATCGCAGATAAGTTTCGGCATAAGCTCTTCGACAGTTATATCCTCACCATAGGTCTTTAGTTCACCATTTACCATCATTTGTTCTATTTTATAGTTCTGTCCTTCAGGATTACAACACCAACGGCAACGCAACGGACAGCCTTTTAAGAACACGATGGTACGTATTCCGGGACCGTCATGGATAGAATAACGCTGGATATCAAATATCCGACCTTTTGCCTTTAAATAGTCCATATATGTATATCCCCTACCCTTTAGAATGTCTGTTCTGTACGTGCTATGATATCATCCTGCAATGAACGTGAAAGTGTTGTAAACAGTGCACTGTAGCCTGCAACACGAACCACGAGCGACTTATACTTTTCGGGATTTTTCTGTGCATCGAGCAGTGTTTCGCGATCAACGACGTTAAACTGCATATGCATACCCTTTTGGTCAAAGAATGCTCTTATATAAGCAACAAACTTCTGAAGTCCTGCTATGCCTGACAATGCACTCGGATGGAACTTCTGGTTATAAAGTGTTCCGTTAGATGCTATTGCGTGGTCAAGTTTTGCAACAGAGTTTGCAGCAGCTGTAGGACCTAATACATCGTATCCGCCTCTGGGGCCAACACCGTCAGCGATAGGTGTATTTGCATAACGTCCATCAGGAGTTGCACCTGTCTGCTCACCAAGGGGTACGTTTGCTGATACCGGATACAGACCTGCCTGGAAAGTACCGCCACGCGGATGGTTATATTTTTCGACTTCCTGAGTGTAAATATATGCTACATCACGTGCAAGTAAGTCAACCTCTTCGACGTCATTACCGTATTTTTCAACGGCATCAATATCATCATGAAGCTTTTCGAACTTATGCTTCTGTGTATCAGTACATACGCCGTTTAAAAGCATCTTGTAGATTTCTGTTATAACATTCTCATCAACTGTTTTTCCTTCGCTAATCAAAGTCTTTATAACTGCCTCTGTTGAATTTCTCGCAGCTTTATCTGTAAGTCCTTTGCCGAAGTTCAGATCCATTGCTTCCTTGAAGTCGTTCAATGTATACTTCTTCTCATCATATACAAGCTTCTTGATAGCCCAGAGGCCATCAGTAACGTTAGCAATACCAAATCCCTGAGGTCCTGAGAAATTGTAGTGTGCTCCACCCTGCTCCATTGTTTTACCGTTAGCTATACAGTCGTCAACAAGACATGATACAAACGGTAACGGACAACGCTCAGCATGTGCGATATCAACTGCATTACAAGCATTTACCATCTGTGCGACCTGATAATCTGACTGTGCTTTATAAGCTGCAACAAAATCATCAAATGTTTTAAATGTTGATATATCACCTGTCTGCGGTCCAACCTTTACTCCTCTGTCATAACCGTTTGAGAATACCATTTCAAGCGGACGAAGCATATTGAAGAATGCTGCATCGTGCCAGCCACAGGTTTTGCCCGGAGACTGTGGTTCAACACAGCCTATAATCGAATAGTTTCTTGCATCCTCAAGAGAAACACCTCTTGACATAAGTGCAGGAATAATAATTTCGTCGTTATAATAAGCCGGCAAGCCTATGCCTGTTCTTGTAAGCTCTGCACATCTTAACATAAACTCGTTTGGTGTACCGTTCCAGATACGTACAGAGAATGAAGGTGCCGGAAGCATTGTATGCATTGAAGCATTTACGCATATAAATGACATATCATTTACTGCGTCTTTTCCGTCTTTGGTCTGACCGCCTGCACAGAGGTTCTGGAATACGCTGTAGCCTGCAAAGCCTTCTGCCGATGCTGCATCACGGCACTTGTTAAGGTCGTTAAGCTTTACCCATATACAGTCAACAAGCTCCTGTGCAAAATCACGTGTCAGTGATCCGTCTTCTATGCTCTTTTTATAGAATGGATACATATACTGATCAAATCGTCCGGGTGACACTGAATGTCCGTTAGATTCTATCTGTATAAGCATCTGTGTGAACCAGAAAGACTGACAAGCCTGATAGAAGTTTTCAGCCGGATATCTGGGTACTCTTGCACAGTTTTCTGCAATTTTTATTAGCTCATTCTTGCGGACGGGATCAGAGCAAGTATTTGCCATCTTTGCTGCAAGTTCTGCATATCTCTGTGCAAACTTAATAACTGCCTCGCATGAAATAATTGCTGCCTTATAAAAAGCATTTTTTTCCGAATATTCAGGGTCTGCAACATTAAGCTCCGCAAACTTTGTTTTAAGACGTGCAAGAATGTTCTCAAAACCGTTGTTTAATACATCCTCATACTTAACAGTAAGATGTCCTACACCATTATAAAGGTAGTTTCCGTGCGTATACATATTATGCTCAAAAGATATTAAAGCAGTATCTGCCATATACGAAAGAGCAAGCTCACTTGATGTCTTGCCTTTCCAATACGGGAATATACGTCTTAAAGCCGATTTTGTTTCTTCTGATATGTAGAACTTGTCTGCCTCACGTGTTGAGGTGGTATCAAGTTCGCTTTCAAGCCAGTCAACAGAGAATTCAGGGAATACCTGGCATCCCTTCGGTGTCTTTGTTGCAGAACCTACAACAAGCTCGTTATCTCTGATTGTAACCGGTAAATTATTGAGAATATGAGCAAAAGCAAGAGCACGACGCATAACCATAGGCTGCTCCTCTGTTCTCATATAACTTTCTGTTATAAGTAATGCTCTTTCTGCTTCAATTTCGGGCATTTTCTCATATAAAGCACTTATAAGCTTTGGGATTCTTTCCGATCTTTTAATTTCTGTACTGTCGAATTTATTCACAACTACACCTCCAAGTTATAGTGATACACAATAATATTCTTTATATCATTATACCATATATGAAAATGTTTTTCAATAGGAAAATAAAAAAAACAGCAAAAATATTGTTTTTATTTTTTTGGTTTTGATTTGAAAATCACAGAAACCAAAAAACCAAAAATCAAAGCAGCATCAATTCCGGCAGCAGATGCTGTAAGCCCTCCTGTTATTACTCCCAGAAAGCCTTTGCTGTCAACAGCTTTTTTTACACCGTCTGTTAAAACTGAACCAAAACCCGTTAGAGGCACACTTGCTCCTGCACCTGCAAATTCAATAATAGGTTTATACAGATTAAACAGCTCAAGAAAAGCACCTGCACAGACAAATGCAACAAGTATACGTGCCGGAGTCAGTTTTGTTTTGTCTATCAATATCTGACCAATAACACATATAAGACCACCCACAATAAATGCTTTAACGTAATCCATTTCAAACCTTCCCTTTATATAGTAATAGAAACTGCATGAGAAATTGTCGGTATACTCTCTCCTTGCAGAACCGTCAGAGGATTCATCAGTGCTCCGGTTGCGGCAACAAGTATGTTTTTATACGTTCCTTTTTCGAGTTCATTTAAAATATGACCGCATAATACCGATGCACAACATCCACAACCACTTCCTCCTGCGTGTACGTCTTGCTCATCTATATCATAAAGCATCTTTCCACAGTCGTTGTGCTTCCCTGTTATATCAAATCCCTCTTTTTTTATCAGCTCACACAGTATTTCAGAACCGGTTACTCCCAAATCACCGGTCAGTATCAAGTCATAATCGTCCGGTGTACGTCCGGTATCTTTAAAATGTGCAGTAATAGTATCAAGTGCCGCCGGTGCCATAGCAGCGCCCATATTTGATACATCGGTTATTCCCTTATCTACTATTTTTCCGGTCGTTATATGTGTAATCCGCGGACCGTTGCCGTTCTTTGCGACAACTGCGGCACCTGATGCGGTTGCTGTCCATTGTGCAGTAGGAGTTCGCTGTCCGCCGTATTCAAGCGGGTTACGATATTGTTTTTCAGCACTGCAAAAGTGGCTTGAAGTAAGACATACAACACGGCTTGCATATCCGCCACAAATAATCATAGAACCCACAGAAAGACTTTCAACCATAGTCGAGCAAGCACCGTAAAGACCGAGAAATGGTATATTCGTTTCTCTCAAACCATAGTGAGTTGCGGCACATTGGTTTTGAAGGTCACCGGACAATATATATTCTATATCTGTGTTTTTTAAGTTTGCCTTTTTTAATGCAATTTCTACTGCTGTTTTCTGAAAAGCGCCTTCTGCAAGATCCCATGATTTCTGCCCCATTTTATCATCTGATACGACCATATCAAATGTACTTTTCAGAGGACCCTCCCCTTCTTTTGCACCAACAACTGACGCACGAGAGATGATATAAGGACTTATCCCAAATCTTACAGTCTGATTACCAAGTTTATGATTCATATAAATTCCCCGTAAATATATTTTGTGGTGTTATTTTCTCCGGATAGTTTTATTTTATACAAAAATACCGTATGCTGTTACGCATACGGTATTTCTATTAAATTCTGTCGTTAAGAGTAATTATTTCGCCTTGTTTACGTGTTGCATTCAAATCAATCAACCGCTGATTTGTGCTGCCCCTGAAACGTATCATAAGCGTATGAAGTTCCTCGACATACTCGCCGTCAACAAGAATATCAATAAGACTAAGCATTTCAGATGTTATATCCGTAAAGCAACGGCTTTCTTTTTTGCCTGTTAATTCTTCATACGTATAACCGGAATAGCACCATACATTTTTGTCAGGGTAACGTGTTTTGAACTTTTTCAGAAATTGGAGCAATCTCGGCTGATTTTCAGGCTCAAACGGTTCACCGCCCAAAAGTGTTACACCTGCTATATAATCAGGTTCACAGGACTTTAAAATATCATTTTCGATACTTTCGGTAAACTCTTTGCCGTAATTAAAATCCCACGCAATCTTATTGAAACAGTTTTTGCATCTGTGTGTACAGCCTGATACAAACAAGCTGGTACGTACACCTTCTCCGTTTGCAATATCACAATACTTGATTTCTGCGTAGTTCAATGTGATACCTCCTGATTACAGATGCAATACTCTTTCTTTGATTTCCTGCGTTCTGCCCTGATTCCAGAACTGTGTTCCGATATATCCGCAAGTACGACGTGCAACATTCATCTTTTCTGTATCACGGTTACCACAATTCGGACATACCCATTCAAGCTTGCCGTTTTCTTCAACAACTTCAATCTGTCCGTCAAAACCACATTCGTGGCAGAAGTCTGACTTTGTGTTCAGCTCTGCATACATAATGTTGTCATAGATGAATCGCATTACTGACAGTACAGCTTCAAGGTTGTCCTGCATATCAGGAACTTCAACATATGAAATAGCACCACCGGGTGAAAGTGTCTGGAACTTTGATTCAAGCTTGAGCTTGTCAAATGCATCTATTTCTTCTGTTACGTGAACGTGATAGCTGTTTGTGATGTAGTTTCTGTCAGTTACACCCTCAACAATACCGAAACGCTTCTGCAGGCATTTTGCGAACTTGTATGTGGTACTCTCAAGCGGAGTGCCGTAAAGTGAATAGTCAATATTCTCTGCAGCCTTCCACTTTGCGGTATACTCATTAAGCTTCTTCATAATTTCAATGCCTAATGCTTCACCCTCTGCTTCTGTAAGCTTTTTACCGATAAGGCTGTAAACACATTCCCAAAGACCGGCATAGCCGAGTGAAAGTGTTGAATATCCACCATGGAGATATTTGTCGATTGTCTCACCTTTCTTAAGTCTTAAGAGTGCTCCGTACTGCCATAGGATGGGAGCAGCATCTGATAGTGTACCTGTCAAACGCTCATGGCGGCACTGAAGTGCTCTGTGACAAAGCTCCATACGTTCATCAAAGATCTGCCAGAACTTGTTCATATCCTTTTCAGCAGAAAGTCCGATATCTACAAGGTTTACCGTTACAACACCCTGGTTGAAACGGCCATAGTATTTCGGATTTCCGTCTTCATCAACAAATGGTGTTAAAAAGCTTCTACAACCCATACATGTATAGCAGTTACCGTTACCGTTCTTGTCGACCTTGTTCTGAAGCATAATCTTTTCAGAAATATAATCAGGTACCATTCTCTTTGCGGTACATTTTGCAGCAAGTTCTGTTAAGTAGTAATATTTACTGTCTTTATGGATGTTGTCCTCTTCAAGAACATAGATAAGCTTCGGGAATGCAGGTGTTATCCACACGCCCTTCTCATTCTTTACACCCTTATAACGCTGTTTAAGAGTTTCTTCAATTATAAGTGCAAGGTCCTTTTTCTCCTGCTCGTTCTTTGCTTCGTTAAGATACATAAATACTGTAACGAACGGAGCCTGTCCGTTTGTTGTCATAAGAGTAACAACCTGATACTGTATCATCTGAACACCGTTCTTAATTTCTTGACGAAGTCTCTTTTCAGTAATCTCGTCAATCTTCTCGTCTGATACATTCATATCAATACTCTGAAGTTCTTCTGTAACCTGACGTCTGATCTTTTTACGGCTTACATCTACAAACGGAGCAAGATGTGTAAGACTTATACTCTGTCCGCCATACTGACATGATGCAACCTGTGCAATGATCTGTGTTGAGATGTTACAAGCAGTTGAGAAGCTGTGCGGTTTCTCTATAAGTGTTTCGCTTATAACAGTACCGTTCTGGAGCATATCCTCAAGGTTAACAAGGTCACAGTTATGCATATGCTGTGCAAAATAGTCTGCGTCGTGGAAGTGAATTATACCATCTTCGTGTGCTTCTACTATTTCTTCCGGCAAAAGAATACGTCTTGTTATATCCTTGCTGACCTCGCCCGCCATATAGTCACGCTGAACGCTGTTTACTGTCGGGTTTTTGTTTGAGTTTTCCTGCTTAACTTCTTCATTATTACATTCGATAAGTGACAAAATTCTGTCATCGGTAGTATTTGATTTTCTTACAAGTGAACGTGTGTATCTGTACTTAACGTAGTTTCTTGCAATCTCAAATGCACCGTTTGCCATAATCTGGTTCTCTACCATATCCTGGATTTCTTCTACGGAAACAGCTCGATTCATTTTCTCACATTTATAGTTGATGTAGTCTGCCGCTTCAAGTATTTGTCCTTCTGTAAGTTCTCTATGTTGTCCTGAATTATTTGCTTTAGTTATAGCGGCAACAATCTTATTTTTGTCAAAATCGACCTCTGAACCGTTACGTTTAATAACTTTCATAGTCATCCTTTCCTTTCGTGACATACAACATATTGTGTTTTTTCCATCCGTAGAGTTATTATACTCTACAAAATACAGTTTGTCAATATTAAATACATTCTTTTTCGTTTACATTTATATTACAATTATTACATCGACGAATAAACTGAATATTTTTTCATTCTTACTATTGTAAAAACAAAGGTTTTGTGCTATAATTATTCTATATTATTGTACAGGAGAAAATAAATATGTCCGATAACAGACAAGAAAAAATTCGTAATTTTTGTATTATAGCACATATAGACCACGGAAAATCAACTCTTGCAGACCGTTTGCTTGAACTTACGGGCGAAGTTGAAAAACGTGATATGGAGGAGCAGATCCTTGACGATATGGATCTTGAGCGTGAACGTGGCATTACCATAAAAGCACATGCAGTTACTCTTAAGTATAAGCGTCCCGACGGCGAGGAGTATACCTTAAACCTGATTGACACACCGGGACACGTTGACTTTAATTATGAGGTTTCACGGTCTCTTGCAGCGTGTGAGGGTGCAATACTTATCGTAGATGCATCACAGGGTATCGAGGCACAGACTCTTGCAAACACATACCTTGCAATTGACCACGACCTTGAAGTAGTACCTGTAATCAATAAGATAGATTTACCTTCAGCCAATCCTGATAATGCAGAACGGGAGATTGAGGATATAATAGGTATTCCCGCTGATGATGCTCCGCGTGTAAGTGCAAAAACAGGCCTTAATGTCGAAGATGTGCTTGAGGCTATTGTCGAAAAGATCCCTGCTCCAACAGGTGATTCAACTGCACCGCTACGTGCTTTGATTTTCGATTCATATTATGACAGCTACCGTGGTGTTATAGTATATGTAAGAGTTAAAGAGGGTTCGTTAAAACCCGGTAAAACTATCAGAATGATGGCAACAGGTGCAGAGTTTGATGTTGTAGAGGTTGGTCGTATGAGCCCGTCAGGTCTTGTTAAAACCAATGAGTTATCTGCCGGTGATGTCGGATACATTGCTGCAAGCATAAAAAATATTCAGGATACACAGGTGGGTGATACTGTAACAACGACTGACAAACCGGCAACAGAGCCCCTACCCGGTTATAAAAAGGCAAACCCGATGGTATACTGTGGTATATATCCTGCTGACGGTGCACAGTATGAGGACTTAAAAGAAGCACTTATGAAACTTCAGCTAAACGATGCATCTCTTATGTTTGAGCCTGAGACGTCTGTTGCACTTGGTTTCGGTTTCAGATGCGGTTTTCTTGGATTGCTTCATCTTGAAATAATCCAGGAGAGACTTGAGCGTGAATACAATCTCGACCTTATAACTACTGCACCGAGCGTTGTATATAAGGTATATAAAACAAACGGCGAAATGATATGGTGTGACAACCCGACAAACCTCCCCAACCCTGCTGAGATAGATTATATGGAAGAACCTATGGCAAAAGCGTCAATTATGGTTCCCAAAGACTATGTCGGAAATGTTATGGAGTTGTGTCAGGAACGTCGTGGTATTTATAAACATATGGAGTACCTTGACCAAACGCGTGCTGAGATTTTCTATGAGCTTCCGTTAAATGAAATTATCTATGATTTCTTCGATGCATTAAAGTCACGTACAAGAGGTTATGCTTCATTTGACTATGAGTTGTCAGATTATGCCAGATCATCACTTGTTAAGCTCGATATTCTCCTTAACGGAGAAGCGGTTGATGCACTTTCGTTTATCGTATTTAAAGACAGTGCATATTCACGTGGCAGAAAGATGTGTGAAAAACTAAAAGAGGTTATTCCCCGTCAGCTTTTTGAAGTTCCTATTCAGGCAGCTATCGGGTCAAAGATTATTGCACGCGAAACTATAAGGGCGTTGAGGAAAGACGTACTCGCAAAGTGCTACGGCGGTGATATTACCCGAAAGAAAAAGCTTCTTGAAAAACAGAAAGAGGGTAAAAAACGAATGCGTCAGGTCGGCACTGTTGAGGTTCCGCAGGAAGCATTTATGTCAGTTCTTAAACTCGACTGATTATGAGGGTGATATTCACCCTCTTTTTTATTGTAACAATATATTAAATTACTGTCAATGCACTTTATGGGACAGTAGTCTTAAATTTGATTTATACACAAATTTTAACACGGTTATATACAATAACAAATGCAAACAATAACACTACTATGTAAAAGGATGGTGCTTATTTTTTGAAGAATTGTATTTTTATGTCCCTTGATTTAATAATTTGCGGTTTTGTCTTTCGTATTCTTACATTGATTACTGACACAATCATCGACCGTAAAATACGACACAATCTCTCTCTTTCTTCCCCGTTCCTTGTAAAACTCTCAAAATATATAGGTAATTTTGACCGAAAATGTACCGATTTAGATAAGAAAATAAGAAAAACAATATATAATTACAAAAAACATTGATTTTTTGTCTATAAACCCTTGATTTTTTGAGGAAAAAATGGTATTATATATTTATGTATGCAATAGCGGTATATTGCTGTTGCATAAGCCAAAACAATTAAAGCAGCCCCACATAAAATGTGTCGACTGCAATATATTTTTCAGGAGGAAAGAAAATGGCAAGAAACATGAAAACCATGGATGGAAATACCGCTGCCGCTTATGCATCTTATGCATTTACAGACGTTGCAGCTATCTATCCGATCACTCCGTCTTCAAACATGGCGGAGGTAACTGATGAATGGGCTGCTTCAGGCATGAAAAACATTTTCGGCAACACTGTAAAGGTTGTTGAGATGCAGTCAGAAGCTGGTGCAGCAGGTGCAGTTCACGGCTCACTTACAGCAGGTGCGCTTACAACTACATACACTGCTTCGCAGGGTCTACTTCTTATGATCCCGAACATGTATAAGATTGCAGGCGAACAGCTTCCGTCAGTATTCAACGTATCAGCACGTTGTATCGCATCACACGCTCTTTCAATTTTTGGTGACCACAGTGACGTTATGGCTTGTCGTCAGACAGGTTTTGCTATGCTCGCATCAACAAATCCGCAGGAAGCTATGGATTTGGGTGCAGTTGCTCACCTTACAACAATAAAGAGCAGAATTCCGTTCCTTCACTTCTTTGATGGTTTCAGAACATCACACGAGTACCAGAAGGTAGCTTGCTGGGATTACAATGACCTTGCAGAAATGGTTGACTGGGATTCACTTAACGCATGGAGACGTGCATCACTTAACCCTGAGCATCCTGCACAGAGAGGTACAGCTCAGAATGGTGACGTATTCTTCCAGGCACGTGAGGCTTGTAACACAACTTACATGAATGTTCCGGAGATTACTCAGGAATACATGGACAAGGTTAATGCTAAGATCGGCACTAACTACAAGCTATTCAACTACTACGGTGCTCCCGATGCTGATCACGTAATCGTTGCTATGGGTAGTGCTTGTGATACAATCAAGGAAACAGTTGATTACCTTACAGCTAAGGGCGAAAAGGTTGGTTTTATCTGCGTAAGACTTTACAGACCGTTCAGCACAAAGCACCTTCTTGAAGCACTTCCGAAGACTGTTAAGACTATTTCAGTTCTTGACAGAACAAAGGAGCCGGGTGCATTGGCAGAGCCGCTTTATCTTGATGTTGCTGCTGCTCTTAATGAGAGCGAAGAGTTCAAGAATGTTACTGTATTGGCTGGTCGTTACGGTCTTGCATCAAAGGATACAACTCCTGCTTGTATTATCGCTGTTTACAAGAACAAGGATAAGAAGCACTTCACAGTTGGTATCGACGATGATGTAACTTACCTTTCATTGCCGCTTGATGAGAATCCGGATACAACACCTGCAGATATCAAGAGCTGTAAGTTCTGGGGTCTTGGTGCAGACGGTACAGTTGGTGCTAATAAGAACTCAGTTAAGATTATTGGTGACCACACAGATATGAATGTTCAGGCATACTTCGACTATGACTCAAAGAAGTCAGGCGGTCTTACATGTTCACACCTTCGTTTCGGTAAGTCTCCGATAACATCAACATACCTTATCTCAAAGGCAGATTTTGTTGCTTGTCATAAGGCTTCATATATGCATCAGTACGATATCGTATCAGATGTAAAGCCGGGCGGCGTATTCTTGCTTAACTGTTCATGGACAGGCGAAGAGCTTGATAAGAACCTCCCCGGTCAGGTTAAGAAGTATATCGCTGATAATGACATTCAGTTCTATACAATTGACGGTGTTAAGATTGGTCTTGAAATCGGTCTTGGCAACAGAATTAACACAGTACTTCAGTCAGCATTCTTCAAACTTGCTGATATCATCCCGTCAGAGGATGCTATTAAGTATATGAAGGAAGCTGCTAAGAAGTCATACTCAAAGAAGGGCGACGCTATCGTTCAGATGAACTACGACGCTATCGATGCAGGTGCACAGCAGATCGTTAAGGTTGATGTTCCCGAGAGCTGGAAGAACTGCGAATTCGAGGACATCACAGTTCATCACGAAGGCGAAGGCGAGCTCATCGACTACGTTAACAACATTCTTGTTCCGATCAACGGCTTTGCAGGTGCTAAGCTTCCTGTTTCAGCATTCACAAAGTATCAGGCAGGTGAAGTTCCGCTGGGCTCATCAGCTTTCGAGAAGCGTGGTATTGCTGTTAAGGTTCCGGTATGGAACAACGAAACATGTATCCAATGTGGTCAGTGTTCATACGTATGTCCGCACGCAGTTATCCGTCCTGTAGTTCTTACCGAAGAAGAGCTTAACAATGCACCGGAGGGTATCAAGTACGCTCCTGCAAAGATGCTTGACGGTTTATACTACACAATGGCAATTTCAGTTCTTGACTGTACAGGTTGCGGCAGCTGTGCTAACGTATGTCCTGGTAACAACAAGGCTGATACACTTGTTATGGATTTCCTTGAGACACAGCTCGACGAGCAGCAGTACTTCAACTATGCTGCAGCTCTTGGCGAGAAGCAGGCTGTTCTTGATAAGTTCCCTGCAACAAAGGTTAAGGGTTCACAGTTCAAGAAGCCGTACCTTGAGTTCTCGGGTGCATGTGCAGGTTGTGGTGAGACACCGTATGCTAAGCTTGTTACACAGCTTTACGGTGATAAGATGTTCCTTGCTAATGCAACAGGTTGTTCATCAATCTGGGGTGCATCATGTCCGTCAGCCCCCTACACTACTGACGCAAACGGTAATGGTCCTGCATGGGCCAACTCATTGTTCGAGGATAATGCTGAGTTTGGTCTTGGTATGTATGTTGCTCAGAACACATTAAGAGAGCAGAACATTGAAAAGGCTGCAAAGATTGCAGAAGAGAATCCGTCAGTTAAGCCGGCATTCGATAAGTTCATGGAAACAAAGGATTCATCAACAGCAAACAAGGTTCCGACAGAAGAGTTGTTAAAGGCAATCGCAAACATCAACTCACAGGAAGCAAAAGACGTTCTTGCTGATAAGGAATACCTTTCAAAGAAGTCATGCTGGATCTTCGGCGGTGACGGTTGGGCTTACGATATAGGCTTCGGCGGCGTTGACCACGCACTCGCTTCAGGCGAAGATATCAACATCCTCGTATTCGATACAGAGGTTTACTCAAACACAGGCGGTCAGTCATCAAAGGCTACACCGACAGGTGCTATTGCGAAGTTCGCAGCAGCCGGTAAGGAAGTTAAGAAGAAGGACCTCGCAGCAATCGCTATGAGCTACGGTTATATCTACGTTGCACAGGTTGCTATGGGTTACAACCCGCAGCAGTGCTTAAACGCAATTATCGAGGCTGAAAGCTATAACGGCCCGTCACTTATCATCGCTTACGCTCCGTGTATCAACCACGGCATCAAGGGTGGTATGACAATTGCTCAGGACGAAGAGAAGAAGGCAGTTGAAACAGGTTACTGGCACTGCTTCAGATTCGACCCGAGACTTGCTGCTGAAGGTAAGAATCCGTTCCAGCTCGACTCAAAGAAGCCGACTAAGGAATACAAGGACTTCCTGATGGGCGAAGTTCGTTATAACTCACTTGCTCGTTCAAATCCGGAAAGAGCAGAGACGTTGTTTGATGCAGCTGAAAAGACAGCTATCGAGAAATACGAGAAGCTTGTAAAGCTCGCAGAAAACTAATTAAACAATAAAAATGGTGTTGCTTATGCAACACCATTTTTTAGTCTTTGATATTTATTATCGCACCCACCGAAGGCTTCGGGAACATACTTACTGTTCTGAATGGCAGCAGTTCATTTTCGCCCGTTACAGCTTCAATCTGTTCTGTTTTAATCGGGTTCATAACAACTATTACATCTGCCATACCTTCCTCAAGTGCCTTCATACAATCATTTGTACTTATTGAAGTAGATACAAGCTCGGCATAATCTTCTTCAATTCCGAATATATCATTTATAATCAGATTTCTTAAAACAACCGTATCAAGCCCACAATAATGCTTTGACATTTCCGGCAACAGTTCTTCTTTAATATAAAGACTGTATAATCTAGATGCCAGTCTTTTTTAATGAGTCTTCATGTCGAGTTGGGACCAAAAAAGGAATTCTATTAATGAAAGAATTGAATTGGCATTCTCGGCTGAAACAACAACATAATCCAGATGCACTTTATTTCAGGCTACAATTAACCCATTATAATTCTATATTACATTATAGCACATCTGGTTGCAAATTTCAATAATTTAAGAAAATTTGCAGAAAGGATTTTCATATAAAAAATCGAAACTAGAAGTTTCAAAAATGACATCGCGTTGATCGCCTAGATCTTCTGTACCGTCCAAGTCAGTCTTGCACAGTACATCGGAGGAAAAAAGTGGTAAAATTAAATTTACAAGAATCACGTTTATTTTGCGGAATTTCCCCTGATATTACTGGCACAGCAAGGAGTGGTGAATGAAAAAAATTATAAAAGTTCACCGTCATCTGTGCCAGCTTTATCAGATTGGAGAATATCTATGTAAAAACTCTGCTATTTTTTGCAGAGGATTTACCTTTCTTTTTTTCAATATATTCCCGGATGATTCGTTTGAAAAATTCTAAAACGAATATACGCCGCATATGGTCATCGATTTCAAGATATATTCCGGGCTTTCGTTCTTTATATAAAACAACCTGATAGAAATATTCTTTGAATAATTCCTTGGTCGGTTCTTCCCTGTTCCGTGATTCACCGATATATCGATTCATCTCATGCCGTATGTAATCCGGTGTGAATTCTTCTGTAAGAACCTTGTATAGAATAATTCCAAGCTCTTCTCCGATGAATTTCTTTGTATCGGTGTTAATATCTATTTTAGGAAGGAA
>JAFQJD010000036.1 GCA_017415105.1 Clostridia bacterium
ATGAATGGATTGGTCTTTTATAACAAGTATATCGCCCTTTTTTGCTTCAATGGTTTTACCGTCTACAATAAAAGCACTTTTGTTCTCCAACATCTGAACAATTTCGACATTGTCGTGCCAGTGGGCAACTTCTGTGATATTAGTGCTGCTCCAAATATGCGAACTCAGCACAAAATTATGCTTTTCCTGAACAATTTCCATAGAATATCACCGCCTGTTAGTGTATACTCTAATTATACACTAACAGGCGGTAAAAATCGCATTATATTTTTGTTAATTATATTTCATATTTTTACTTTATACAAAATTACGATTATTTTGTAAAGCTTATTGTGAAGCTGTATTCCTTTGTTTCTTCGGGTACAAATGTAAGACGTAGGATGTTACCGTTTCTGCTTACGTTGCTAAATCCTGTCTGGTCTGTAATGCTGTAACCGTCAGGAATATACACACTTACAGTATATTCATCGTTTTTAACAAGGTCTGACGTTAGTTTTATTGTGCCGTTCTCATAGCTCATTGCCTTGATTTCTGCTGCACCCTGTGTTATATGCCGTGATGTTGATACTACCTGCGGCACAGCCTTATACGGACGAACTGCAAGAACACGAACCTCGTACGGTACAAAATCAAGCTCTATTTCCTTATCAAATATGCCGAGGAACTCGTTGCGGAAGTAGTCATAAACAAGATACCCACCGTCTGCAAGATGCAGGTCCTCGTCAAGCTTAACTGTACGTTTTTCTGCTGTTTCTTTGAGGTTAAATACGCCCGATACAGTATAGCTTTCATAATCCTTTACAATGTTGAGGTTTATCAACATATCCTCTGTGTTAAAATCAGCCGGAGCAAGATCCATCGGGTGCATATCAATGATAGGCAATGCACGTCTCAATATATCAACTCTCTCCTCATCAAGCACCTTGAAATCGTCACCGAATGTAAACGGAAGACCGAGCAATGAAATTGAAACTGCACGTGACTTTGCCTGCTCGATGTTGTTGAACTCCTCACGGATAACCACGTTATCTGCATCAACGTGAAGCTGGATATTGTGAAGCGGATAAAATTCCTGAATTCTTCCGAGGTTTTTAATATTTTCTTCCCATGTGAAGATATCATCGCCGATTCTTGCCGCATCAAAAATGTCTGATGCCCACAAAACTGACGGCTGTGTTGCACCCGAGCATGAGAGCATATACATATCCTTGCCAAGAACCTCACGTGTTTTCTTGAGCATATTGCGGTATGCCTCATAAGTTGTCTGTGTCGGGTCATACATTCTGTCATGATATGTATCGTTAACCATCATTGAGCTCGGCAATACGTCAAACTTAACTGCATCGTAGCCCCACTCGTGTACCTGGTTAAGTGCCTCGGGCAGATATTCGTTAAGATAATGCGGATTTGTGTAGTCATAGAAATAATATCCACACCATGTATGGTACTCTGCAAGAACCATTTCAGGATACTTTTCTGTGTACTTGTTCGGACCCGGCTCGTGTACGTAACCAATCCAGATTGACGGAACAAAGCCAAGCTCACGGATTTTGTCTGCAACGTATTTCATACCGTTAGGGTACATTACAGGGTCACACATAAGTGAGTTAACACCGTCTGTACGTTCTGCGGGAATGTCCTTGTGATACCATTCCCAGTCAACCCAGATTGTGTTTGCACCGTAGTCCTTCAGCTTTTCTGCCTGGAATTTTGCATTCTCAAGCACTGTTTCCTCGCTCGCGTCAAACTTCACGGCATACCATGTCATCCAGCCTACCGGAGGCTTGCTGAATGTAGCATTCTTGTTTATCGGGTTAAACTTGATGTGGTATTCCTTGGCAAGAATATCCTCCTTAACGCCCATTTCAAGCTCGTTTTCAGAATCAGCATACGCTTCAAAACAATATTCGCCGTTTGCCTTGTCGTAGCTGAGCTTTGTCTTCTTCGGCTCGCCGACAACTACTGCTCTGTCCAGTCTTCTGTTATAGATTGCATTATCAATTGTTGAAATTGCAGCACCGATACCTGAACGCACATCTCTGACCTCACGGCCTACAGATATTGCAAATACATCATCCTTATCTTCGGAGGCATGGCATATAACGCCCGATACCTTTACCTCTACACCGTCTGCTTTCATTACCTCAACAGCAACATTATAATTTGACGGTTTTAAAAGTATTGTATATACAGGCTCTTTGTCTGCCTCATACCACATATTTATATTGGGAACCTCGTCAAAAAACGCAAGAGAGATTTGTGAGTTATTTGTCTTTTTGTAGCCCTGTCTCACAAGACAATATGCAAAATCCGAAAAATCAGCTGCCTTTTCACCGTTTTTATAAAAGCCTTCGAGCTTGCACTCAACAAACTTTTCCTTTTTATAATATGCTTCAAAGGTATAGTCCTCTGTGTTAAAGAGAATAGTATAATCCTCATAGTTTGTATGCCTTATTTTATTTGTTGGCGTGTTAATTACTTCGTTTTTCATATGAAACCCTCCGTTTATAGTTTTCTGATTTTATAATATCATTTTTGGGGTGTATAAGTCAATAGTTATTTCCTAAAAAGTCTATTTTTGCCAAAAGTTATATCGTTTTTGCTTGTTTGTTCCAAAACGGGATAGACAAGCGGATAAAAATGTGTTATAATAACGATATCGGAAATTTTTATCAAACGGAGGAATAATTATGAAAAAAAGGATTTCTGGTATACTTTTAGCAGTGATGATGGTGGCAGGACTTATTCCAAGTGCATATGCCAAAACTGAAAGCGATTTGATTTCAATGTTAAGACAGCATACGAGTGAACCGATTGCAAAAACGTATTACGAGGATTTCAACGGCGACGGAAAGCGTGAAATGTTTGTATTCACCGGTTCGGTAAACAGCGATGTGGGATATGATATTGTATCCGGTTGGGTATGGTTTGTTTCAGAGGACGATGTTTTTCCTGTAAGCACAGAGTATAAGGGATATGGATTTGTTTTAAATGATAACTTTGCCCCGAAAACTGTACGTGAAGGCAACAAAAAGTTTTTCCAGTACCAGTCTATGTCAGGCAACGGAAATTTCTATACCTATGTTTGTACAATTACTGACCAAAATACTTTTGTATCAAACAGCTTTGACGGTTACCTGATGAAAAAAGACGGAGATTATATTGTAAATTTCTCTGACTATGATATAATGGACGGACGTTTTTCTCACGATTACTGGTATTATTTCGATGAGGAGGCATTGTCATTTAAAGAATACGGTGCAATCGAAATAACAAAAGAACAGTTCTTAAAATACAAGGGTGCCGATAAAATACTTGCAGGTATAGACGGAGATGTTGCAAATATATTCTACAGAGGCAACGGCATTATAAATATAAATGTTTCAAAATATTACGATGAGGAATATTCCCTTAATTCAAACATTTTAGTAGGATATGATTCGGAAAAAGTATGGGTAATAGACAGAGAAAATGAATTATTCCCATCAGACATCGGACATTATAAAAATGTTCTGCATCCCTTTATTGCAGATTTCCCCGTATTTGAACCTGACCGCATTAAGGTTACGTTAAACGGCAACGAAATCAAGTTTGACCAACAGCCGGTAATGGCAGAGGGCGACAGAGTTATGGTTCCGATACGTGCGATATTTGAGGCTTTAGGCTATAAGCTTGATTGGGACCAGCAAACAGAAACTGCAACAGCAACAAAAGGAATGAATAAGCTTGTTGTTAAAGTAGGATTAAGCGGTGTACATTTTAACGGCGAATGGATTCCGTTTGATGTTCCGAACACTAATGAGGCAGGGCGTGTTCGTGTGCCTGTAAGAGTAGTTTCAGAATGTGCAGGTGCAAAGGTAGACTGGGACGGCGATACTAAAACAGTTATTCTTAAAAAATAATCAATCAAAAAAATAATCAATCAAAAAAATTCACGGTTCAAAATGAACCGTGAATTTTTTATACAACATAGAGTAGGATTGAAAGAAAATGGAGTATGCTTCCGATTACAACAAATAAATGGAATACTGAATGCATATACTTCTTTTTCTTTAAGAAATAATAGAACAGTGCACCTATGGTATATGAAATACCGCCGGCTAAGAGAAGGGCTATTCCGCCAAAGCCAAGTGCTGCAACTGTCTGCTTCCATGCAAACACAATACACCAGCCCATTATGATATAGCATATTGCAGAGAATTTTTTGTATTTTTTGATGTCGATTGCATTAAGTGTTATTCCGAGTGCCGCAGCTGCCCATATGATACCGAAAATTATCCAGCCAAGTGCCGGAGATGCCTCTCGCAGCGCTGACAGCGTAATGGGTGTATATGTGCCGGCAATGAGCAGGAATATTGAGCAGTGGTCAATTACCTGAAACACCTTTTTTGCCATAAGCTCCGGTTTTAAACCGTGATATATGCTCGACATTGTGTAGAGTATAATCATTGATGCACCGTAAATTGCACTTCCGACAACTCCGTAAACATTTCTGTGCAGTGCCGCAAAAATTACACAAAGCGTAACTGCAGTAATACCTACCGCACCGCCTACGATATGCGATACCATATTAAATATTTCTTCGCCTTTTGTATAAAAAGGCAGTTTTCTTTCTGATAACTTCTGTCTTTTCATATTCCAAACTTCCTTTCTCTTTGCTATATATTGTATCACATTATATAGAGTTGTGCAACTGTTTTTCACCGAAAAATCACAATTGGGATGAATTACAATATATTCTCACAATATTCGCATAATAAAACAGGACTTTCCAAGAAGTCCTGTTTTATTATTTAGTTTACATTGTATCACTGGATTATTCTTAAAGCACCCAAATAGCAGTTATCGTAATATCCGCTTTCAATTGTGCTGTACTTAACTACATCACCGGTTCTCGGTGAATGAATCATCATACCGCTGCCCACGTACAAGCCGACATGCGAAGGTGCGTCGCCGTAACCGAAGTATACCAAGTCACCCGGTCTGAGGTCTTCTCTTTCGACACTGACTCCGTCATTAGCCCACTGGGTATATGTAGTTCTCGTAATGCTATAGCCGTTCTTGCCGTATACATACTGTACAAAGCCTGAACAGTCAAAGCCCTTGGGCGTTGTTCCGCCCCACACGTATGGTGTGCCTAAAAAGGTCTCCGCAGTTTCTATTACAGACCTTACAGCAGGGCTCACCGATGCGTCGCCCTTGCCGAAATCGGTTGCAAGAATTGTTGCATTCTTCTTATATTTATAAGTAAAGTCAACCGGTAAACTGTATACCTCCGAGCCGTCCTTAAGAACTGCTCCTACAATTATTGAATAATTGCCGTTTGATAACGCACTGTTTGTAACTGTGATGCTTGTTTTTGTTACGTCCTTTAAGAGAATCGCCTGAGCATCAGAGTTCTTGATTATGACATGGTATGATGTTGCGTTCGGGACAGATTCCCATTTAACATCAAAGCTCTTTGATGTTATCTCAGCACCCACCTCCGGAAGAATTATCTCCGGAAGGTCTGCGATAGCATATGCACGTGACGCAAACTTCTCATACGAACGGTTTACACTCACAATAGCCTGCTCTCTTGATGTTGCATTAAGCGGCTCAAGAGTGTTATCCGTAACACCTGTCATAAGACCGTAATTAAGTGCTGTATTGATTGACGACATTGCCCATGCACTTACGTCGTCTCCGTCCGTAAAGGCGGATACATACGCAGTGTCAGCACCGTCTGCTATATTGAACACTATCTCACTTGCAGTAAGTGTGCTCACAAGCATCTTTGCCATTTCTTCTCTTGTAACGAGTCTGTCCGGAGTGAACGTATTATCGCTCGTTCCGTTTACAATGCCGTAACTGTAAGCCTGCGCAACAGCCACACTGTCCGTATCAACAAACGGTGAGCCTGCAGGTACAGGCAAATCTTCATTTGTAAGTTTTTTGTACAAATTCATTGCAAGTTCACAGAATTCCTCACGAGTGATGGAATCCTTTAGATTATTCGATACAACCGAATATGAAACCAAGCCTGCTTCACTCGCTGACTGATAACCCGGTACAGCCCAACCGCTTAAATCCGCAGCAAAAGCTGATGTTCCGAGAACAGCAGTTAATGAAATTGCACTGAGAATCATTTTCTGTACGATTTTCATAAAGAATCAATCTCTCCTTTTCTCTCTCTTGTGAGAGGGACCTATCCGGCTTAACCGGAAATTGCATTTCTTTTTTCGTGATACTTTTCTCTTTTTCCTCTTGCTTTTGAAATCCAAATAATAAACTAAAATATACGATCTACAGTTTACATCCGTTATTTTACCATTTATTAAGATGAACGTCAAGTATTTTTTAAAAATAGTTACAAAATTGTTAAGAAAAATTGCAAAAACCGCACGGGATTTTGCAACAAAAGTGCAATTTGGCTGTAATATAACTGTAATAAAAGGTGTTTTTAACCCAAAAATGACTGTTTTCAGGCAGATTTTTTCCAGAAAACGGTAACAATATATAGTGTATGTGCCAAAATCTCAAACGCAGATATATGAAATTTCGGATGAAATTACAGTAATTATTACAAAGTAGTTAAATAAGTTTTACTTTTTGTAATATCTTTGTTGCGGATTACAAAAAGAAATTCGCCTTTCGGCGAATTTCTGAACATTTTATGTTTTCTACGGTCTGTGCCAAAAGCAACAATCTCGCTTATCCCTGATTGTTATAGCTATAGTTAGGAGCTTCCTTTGTTATATATATATCGTGCGGATGTGACTCCTTAAGACCTGCACCTGTAATTCTTATGAACTTACCGTTGTTCTTAAGGTCTTCAACTGTCGGAGTACCGCAGTAGCCCATACCGCTGCGAAGTCCGCCGATAAGCTGGAATATTGTATCTGAAAGCGGTCCCTTGTAGGGTACACGTCCCTCAACACCTTCCGGAACAAGCTTCTTTGAGCCTGTCTGGAAATAACGGTCCTTTGAACCCTTTTCCATTGCCGCAAGTGAGCCCATACCACGGTAAACCTTGAAACGTCTGCCCTGATATATCTCAAACTCGCCGGGGCTCTCGTCACAGCCTGCAAGGAGGCTACCCATCATAATAACGTCTGCACCTGCTGCGATTGCCTTTACGCAGTCGCCGCTGTACTTGATACCACCGTCAGCAATTACGGGGATACCGTACTTCTTCGCTTCCTCGCAAACATCGTATATTGCAGTAACCTGCGGAACACCGATACCTGCAACAACTCGTGTTGTACAGATAGAGCCCGGACCTATACCAACCTTAATACAGTCTGCACCTGCTTCAATAAGTGCCTTTGCTGCCTCTGCAGTTGCAATGTTACCTGCAATTACCTGAAGGTCAGGATATGCTGCCTTGATTTCTTTTACCTTATTTATAATGTTTCTTGAGTGACCGTGAGCCGAGTCAAGTGCAACAACGTCAACACCTGCTTCAACCAATGCCTTTACTCTGTCAAGACAATCTGCTGTTACGCCAACAGCCGCACCGGCAAGAAGTCTGCCCTGTGAATCACGTGCAGAGTTGGGATACTGAACTGCCTTTTCGATATCCTTGATTGTAATAAGTCCCTTTAAGTGGTTGTCCTTATCAACAATCGGAAGCTTTTCAACCTTGTGATGTGAAAGGATTTCCTGTGCCTCTTTAAGACCTGTGCCCTCGGGTGCTGTTATAAGATTTTCGGTTGTCATTGACTCCTCAATCTTCTTTGTGAAATCTGTTTCAAATCTCAGGTCACGGTTTGTTATGATACCGATAAGTACGTTATTATCGTCAACAATCGGAACACCGGAAATTCTGTAAGCTCCCATAAGGTCATCGGCATCCTTTAAGGTGTGATCCTTTGAAAGGCTGAACGGGTTTACAATTACGCCGTTTTCCGAACGCTTTACCTTGTCAACCTCTGCCGCCTGCTCTTCTATTGTCATATTCTTATGTATAATTCCGATTCCGCCCTCTCTTGCAATCGCAATCGCCATCTGTGATTCGGTAACTGTATCCATTGCAGAAGACATAAACGGAATATTAAGTCTTATCTTTTTTGTAAGCTGTGTGCCAAGCTCTACCATATTCGGTGTTACATCTGATTCCTGCGGTATTAACAACACATCATCAAAAGTAAGACCTTCCTTTGCGAACTTATCCATCTCTGGTTGCTCCTTTCTGATTTTCAAATTATGGTTATTGTTCTTATTTTAACAAAAATTTTTATACTTTTCAATAAGTTTTCTGTAATTTTTTTAATATTTATCAAAATTTATCAATATAACTACATAAAGCAGAACGCATTGTTGCAAAATCACTAATTTTGAAGATTTCTGTCTTAATTGCCGACGAGCCTTTAAGCCCTTTTATATACCACGCAATATGCTTTCTTGCCTCTTTTATGCCACGGCTTTCGCCCTTATCCTCAATAAGCCTTGTGATATGCCTGAGTGCAACCTCCAGCCGTTCTTTCGGGTCGGGGAGGACAACGCTTTTTCCGTCAATGGCATCCTTTATCTGTCTGAACAGCCACGGATTGCCTTGTGCACCCCGTGCGACCATTACAGCATCACAGCCGGTATATTGAAACATATTTACTGCATCCCCGGCCGACCATATATCACCGTTACCGATAACGGGGATTGAAAGTTCAGCCTTTACACGCTTTATAACGTCCCAGTCAGCTTTTCCGCTGTAGTACTCCTCACGTGTTCTGCCATGTACGGCAACTGCCGCCGCACCGTTTTCCTCAAGGATTTTTGCACATTCTACCGCAACGTCACTGTCCCAGCCCTTACGGATTTTTGCAGTGACCGGAACGGGTGATGCATCAGCTACCGCACGCATTATCCTGCCCATAAGCTCAGGTGTTTTCATAAGTGCCGAGCCGTCGCCGTTATTTGCAATCTTGGGTGCAGGACATCCCATATTGATATCAATTATGTCCGGCTCAAATTCCATAACCTTCGGAATGATTTCTGCCATAATTTCAGGCTCCGAGCCGAAAATCTGGATTGCACACGGGCTTTCACCCGTCATATCCATAAGTGATGCAGTTTTCTTATCATTATAGTGCAGACCCTTTGCACTTATCATTTCACTATAAACCATACCTGCACCAAATTCACGGCAAATTTCACGGAACGGTTTATCCGTTATTCCCGCCATCGGTGCTAAAAACACACGGTTTTCTAATTCTGAATTGCCTATCTTCAAGCTTATATCCCTTTCTAAAAAATACCGCACAAAATGCGGTATTTTCATTAGCTTTCCCAGTAAGTTGCAAGGTCATACAGACGTGACAGGACAGTAATTGCCTGCTCAACCGTCATTTTATCCCTCGGGTATATCTTTTTTGCATCATCAAGCATATAAAGACCCTTGTCGATGCACCATCTTATATAGAAGCTTGCCCACGAATCAACCTTGCTCCAGTCTGCAGTTTTCGTATTGTAGTTTGTGCCGACATACATAAACAGCTTCGCCGCACGTGCCATAATAGCCGCTGCCTCCTGACGTGTTATTGTGCCGTCAGGGTTAAAGTTTATTCCGTCTACACCGCTTAAGATACCCAGTGCATACAGACAGTCAATCGCACTGTCACGGCCCTCACAGTCTGCAAAGCTGCCCTCAAGGTAAACGGTTCCCGTAGCCTTCATATACTCGTCCATATTGGCATAGTTGCCTGTAACGACAATGAAGTTTTCTATCAGTATCGCCATTTCCTCACGTGTTACGTTTTTTTCGTACTTATCGGTAAAATCATACGGCACAAGTGATTTTTTTGCCGCTTCCTTTACTGTTTCCTGTGCCCACTCGTGGTTGGGGAGCTTCAGAAAATCTCTGTCTGTGGCAACATTCCACAACGAACCGCCGTAAACACCTGCATTGCTGTCGTAAAACTCCGACATAAGATAAGTAAGCTTCTGTGTATCGTCACTTGCCGGCATATAGCAGATAAAATTATTCTCACCGTATGTGCCTATCTGAACACCGGAATTATAATAATAGCTTATCTGCGTTCCGTCCTTGCACGTAAAATTCACGCACACGCCACGGAAAGGCGTGGGATTCACCTTACGCCATAATGTTATATCTGATGCTGTGTCATAGAAATATTTTATCTCTGATGACGACAGATTTTTATACTTGTTCGCGTCAATGTCGCATATGGTTGCCGATACTATTTCACTGCTGCTAAATATACCGGTTGCATCTGCAAACGACATACTGTGCGGCAGATTGACAACATCATATGCGAAAACTGACGGTGCAAGCATCATAATTGCGGTTATTATACATAAAATACGTTTCAGTATTTTAACCACCTCCATATCAGGTCTGGTACGGTGTTATTACAGCCTTTTCGCCGTTGGGGAGCTCAATGTAAAGCTCAATATATCTGGGGTCTGTTTCATCACGGTAACCGTCAATAAGCTTGAACTCCTTAATGTCTGATGCGTTTATTACGCCTACATCTGTCATATCACGGTACGTTCCTGCCTGATAGCTTCTTGTGTAGATGACATTATAAAGCATACTGTCGGGGTATGTGTTGTAAAGATTACGTCCGAAGATTGACTCAATCTTGCTCATTCTGTAAAGACCAACACTTGCATCTGTGTCAAGTCTGTAAACGCAGCCCGTTACCATTATATCTGTAAAGCACGCACCTGTAAGGTCTGAAATGATATAGCCCGTACCGCTTAACATAAGCTTTGACGCATATGAAACGGTTGAGGGAACATTATCCTTTGCCAAAACCTTCAATATTCCGTTTTCGTATCTGTAAAATCTTGCTGTGAGAGTATCACCGTTCTCGGTTATAACGATTTCCTTTTTGCCGTCCTTTGCGTCAATATCAACAACTGCCATTGAATATGCACTTGTTATTGAGCCGAGACCTGCTGTATAGTCAATACCGTCGATTTCAAGAACAGGTGTCGGGTCTGAAAGAACATCGTGTGAGCTTGAGAATGCAACTGATTCTTTTCTGCCGTCACCGTCAAGGTCGATATCCTGTAATGCTGAGCCGTTTGAGAAAAGCTCTGCCTGATCCTCAAGTGTTCTGAAGCCCGTCTTTAAAAATGCAAATGCACGGTAGGGCTTACCGGTTGTCGAAACAAGGATAAGGCTGTGATGCCCGTCCCATGTAACGGCAAAATCCATTGCCTCGGCAATTGCACGAACCGGTATCATTGTACGGTTGTTTATAACGTCTGCCGGCTGTTCAAGTGCTATCGGCTGACCGTTTTTGTAAAGGTAGCTCTCGCCGTATTTAATTGTTACAACGTAATCGTCCTTTGTGATTGTAGCTGTCTGTGTGGGCTGGTCCCATGTAACAGTCGCTCCTGCCTTTTCAAATACGGCACGTACCGGAACAAGGGTATGTCCCTCAATGATAACGGGGTTCTGGTCAAATTCAACCGCCTCATTATCAACCGTTACACTTACTACATCGTTTTCTGCGTTAGCAAGAACGCCTGTAAACGCAAACACGCTTAAAGTTACAGCCATTGCTGTGATGAGCTTTTTAAGCTTCATAAAATCAAATCCTTTCTTTATTAAAGAATACAATATTTTTCCATATATTCTTCCATTTTCGGAATCATATCGTCATACTTCCCTGAAGCTTTGAGGTATTCATATATATCTTTAACTGTCACGATTGCGTGAACATTGATACCGAAATCCTCGCCGACTTCCATTATTGCAGTTTTGCCCGGAGTTGTGCCGACCTCACAACGGTTTACTGATATAAACATATCCTTTACCGATACGTCTGCCGCACCCTGCAAAATTGGCATTGTTTCACGGATTGCAGTGCCTGCTGTTATAACGTCCTCGATTATTATAACACGGTCACCGTCCTGCGGCTTATAGCCGACAATTGAACCACCCTCGCCGTGGTCCTTTTCCTCTTTACGGTTAAAGAAATACGGCTTGTCAATCTTAAACTCATTGTAAAGTGCCGCTGCACAGCCTGCTGCAAGCGGAATACCCTTATATGCAGGTCCGAACATACAGTCAAATTCCTCACCGATTGTCTCCTTTACAAGCTGTGCATAGAACTTGCCGAGGATTGCTATCTGCTTGCCTGTGCGGTAGTTGCCTGTATTTACAAAGTAGGGGGTATTTCTACCGCTCTTTGTCACAAAATCACCGAAACGCAAAACGTCCGATTCCATCATAAACTCTATAAATTCTTTTTTTGCTTCTGTTAACATTATCTCTGCCTCCATCTGTTTACACTTATTTATAGTAATTATATCATAACTTTTTTGATTTGTAAACCTTTTTATTTAAACGGAAAAGAAGCTATATGTTTTGCTGTTGATAAAAAGAAATCTGCAGGCATTGCAGATTTCAACAATAGTTTATAATGTGAAGTTTCGTATTCCTTGTGCCTATGAAATTTATCGCCTTTGAACGGTCTGTGCTAAAGGCAACAGCCCCCCTCTTATGCATAAACGATTAGTGCTATAAGCTCAACGTCCTCGTCAGTTTCGTTCTTTATAGAATGTCCTGCACCTTTCGGTGTAACTGTAACATCGCCTGCATATACAGTTGTCTTTTCGCCGTTGTCATCATATACGGCTGTACCTTTTATTATGTAGAAAAGCTCGCTGTCAGCTTCGTGCACGTGGTAGCCTATACCGCAACCGGGCTTGAGCACAATTTTACCGAAAAGTCTGCCCTTGTTATAAAGCTCGTCCGCTGTAACGAAGTTACTAACAACAACAGAGCCGTCTCCGCCACGCATATTTTCACGAACCTCTGTATTAAAATCCTTAAACTTTTTTATCATAATGGTTTCCCCCTTGATTTTTATTTTTAAATAGTATATAATAACACAAGAAAAATTTCAAGTACTTTTTAAATTTCAGGGAGAAAAACAGTTATGGATATGAATTTCTTTGCACCTGTCAACATTATAACAGGCAAGGATTGCGTAAAAAATAATGCGGATATATTCAGGGAAGCCGGCAAAAAATGTATGATAGTGACCGGCAAAAACGGAGCAAAAAAATCGGGTGCACTTGACGATGTTATAGCCGTACTTAAAAGTATCGGCACAGAGTATGTAATATTTGACGAAATAGAGCAGAACCCATCCTATGCATCCTGCAAAATGGCGGCAGGTACGGCAAAAAATGCAGATGCGGAGTTTATAATAGGCATCGGCGGCGGCTCACCGCTTGATGCGGCAAAGGCGATTGCGGTTCTTGCTGTGTGCTCGGATACATCAGCAAAAGCACTCTACTCAATGGACTGGGACAAAAAACCGTTGCCGGTTATTGCAGTAGGCACAACGGCAGGAACAGGCAGTGAGGTATCACCCGTATCGGTTATAACAACGCCCGAGGGAATGAAAAAAAGCTTCCGTGCACCGTCGTTATACCCTGTTGTAGCGTTCGGAGATGCAACATACACAATGTCGCTTTCACCGGAGTTTACCCGTTCTACTGCACTTGATACACTGTGCCACTGTGTGGAAAGCTATTTTAACCGTACATCAAACGACATTTCAAGAACTGTCGCATTAAGAGGTATTGCTATTCTCCTTGAAATGCTTGAAAGAACAAGCGAGTGCGACGTAAAACCACTCACATTTGATGAGCGTGAAACACTGTATTGTGCATCACTTTACGGCGGACTTGCAATCGGTGTTACGGGAACTGCATTCCCCCACACATTAGGCTACTTCCTTTCGGAACAGTATGACATATGCCACGGCAACGCCTGTGCAGTGTACCTTGAGGAGTTTTTAAACTACAATTGCACGGTTGCACCGGAGGATGCAGAAGCTTTCTTCAAGGCACTTAATACCGATAAAGAAACAATAGTTGATTTAATCAGAAAAAATCTCCCCGATATGGATATAAAGCTAACAGAAGAAAAAATCAGCGAGCTTTCGCCGAGATATGAAAACAACAAGAGCCTCATTAAATGCTACGGTACAGTAGACCGTATATTTGCAGAAGCTCTTTTGAGAAAACTTTTTATTAAATAAAACAAACGGCTGTTGCATCGTGCAACAGCCTCAGACTGTCGAAAAAGTCCAGAAAAGTCTGGGCTTTTTCTTCGTTTTATGGTATAATATCCTTGGGTGATGAAATATGATGCAAAAAGGATATGAAAACAGATATCAAATAGAGATGATAAGTATAGAGGACTTGGTAC
>JAFQJD010000037.1 GCA_017415105.1 Clostridia bacterium
AGGTTATTGATGAGGCTGTACATTACTTTAACTATATAAAACCTTTACGAAAACTAAAAAGAAAACCGCCTGTTCAATACAGACTTGAACAGGCAGCTTAAATTATTCTTTTTTGTGTCTACAAAGTATTGACTACTTCACGTAAGGCGGTTATTTTTTTGTGAAACAGGGGGGGTATATCATTTTGGATATATCCCCAAAACATTTTAGTATTTCACAAATAAAAAAATGTGTGATAGAATACATTTAAACCGAAAGGGAAATATTTCAAGAAAGCAGGACAGAAATATGAAAAATTATGAAATTGTAGACAGCGTAGAAATGCTTGAAAAAGCTATAAAACGCACAAAGGAAGCGCAGAGAATTTTTGCAACCTATACACAGGAGCAGGTTGATAAAATTTTCCTCGCTGCGGCATCAGCTGCAAACAAGGCAAGAATACCCCTTGCAAAAATGGCAGTAGAAGAAACCGGAATGGGAATTGTTGAAGATAAGGTTATCAAGAACAACTATGCTGCTGAATACATATATAACGCATATAAGGACACAAAAACTTGCGGAATTATCGAAGAGGATAAGGCATTTGGCATAAAGAAAGTTGCAGAGCCTATCGGAGTTATTGCAGCGGTTATCCCGACCACAAACCCAACATCAACTGCAATCTTCAAGTGTCTTTTAGCACTTAAAACAAGAAATGCAATTATCATTTCACCGCATCCCAGAGCAAAGGATTGTACAATAGCTGCGGCAAAGCTGGTTCTTGAGGCGGCAGTAGAAGCAGGTGCTCCGGAGGGTATCATTGACTGGATTGATGTACCGTCACTTGAAATGACAAACACAGTTATGAAGGAGTCGGATATTATCCTTGCAACAGGCGGTCCCGGAATGGTTAAGGCGGCATATTCAAGCGGTAAGCCGGCATTGGGCGTTGGTGCAGGTAACACACCGGCAATCATTGACGAGAGTGCTGACATACTCCTTGCAGTAAACTCAATAATTCACTCAAAGACATTTGATAACGGTATGATTTGTGCATCAGAGCAATCAGTTATCGTTATGGATAAGGTATATAAAGCTGTAAAGGCAGAATTTACGGCACGTGGTTGCTACTTCTTAAAAAAAGACGAAATTGAAAAGGTAAGAAAGACAATAATCATAAACGGCTCACTCAATGCAAAGATTGTCGGTCAGAGTGCGGCAAAGATAGCAGAACTTGCAGGCGTAACTGTTCCGGTAGGCACAAAGATACTTATCGGTGAGGTCGAGTCAGTAGAGCTTTCAGAGGAATTTGCACATGAGAAGCTCTCACCCGTACTTGCTATGTATAAGGCAAAAACATTTGATGAAGCACTTGACAAGGCAGAAAGACTTGTTGAGGACGGCGGTTTCGGACATACATCATCAGTATATCTTAACGAAGTAACCGAAACAGAAAAGATAAATGCTTTTGCATCAAGGATGAAAACCTGCCGTATACTTGTCAACACTCCGTCATCACACGGCGGTATAGGTGACCTTTACAACTTCAAGCTTGCTCCGTCGCTCACACTCGGTTGTGGCTCGTGGGGCGGTAACTCTGTTTCAGAAAACGTGGGTGTAAAGCACCTTATTAACATTAAAACAGTTGCAGAAAGAAGGGAAAATATGCTTTGGTTCCGTGCACCAGAAAAGGTATATATCAAAAAGGGCTGTTTGCCGGTTGCTCTTGATGAGCTTAAGAACGTAATGGGTAAAAAGCGTGCGTTTATCGTAACTGACACATTCCTTTACGAAAACGGTTATACAAAACCGATTACAGATAAGCTTGACGAAATGGGTATTGTACATACAACATTCTTTGATGTTCAGCCTGACCCGACACTTGAGAATGCGACAAACGGTGCAGCACAGATGGCAGCATTCAAGCCCGACACAATAATCGCACTCGGCGGAGGCAGTGCAATGGATGCGGCAAAGATTATGTGGGTAATGTATGAGCATCCCGAAGCTGACTTTATGGATATGGCTATGAGATTTATAGATATCCGTAAGCGTGTTTATACATTCCCGAAAATGGGTGAGAAAGCATATTTCATTGCGGTCCCTACATCAGCAGGCACAGGCTCGGAGGTTACACCGTTTGCAGTTATTACTGATGAAAAAACCGGCGTTAAGTATCCGCTTGCAGATTATGAGCTCTTGCCGGATATGGCTATTATTGACACAGATTTTCATATGTCAGCACCAAAGGGACTTACAGCAGCATCAGGTATTGATGCAGTTACTCACGCAGTTGAGGCGTATGCTGCAATGCTTGCAACCGACTATACAGACGGTCTTGCACTGAAGGCTCTTAAGACAATATTTGAGTATCTGCCCCGTGCATACGAAAACGGACAGACTGATGTTTTAGCACGTGAGAAGATGGCTAATGCCGCAACAATGGCAGGTATGGCGTTTGCCAATGCATTCCTCGGTGTCTGCCACTCAATGGCACATAAGCTTGGTGCATTCCACCACTTGCCTCACGGCGTTGCAAACGCACTTATGATTGAAGAGGTTCTTCGTTTCAATGCATCAGAAGCACCTGTTAAAATGGGTACATTCTCACAGTATGACCATCCGCATACACTTGCAAGATATGCAGAGATTGCAGATTACCTCGGCATAAAGGGCAAGAACGATACTGAAAAGCTTGAGGGACTTATAAAGGCTATAAATGACCTTAAGAAACAGGTTGGTATAAAGGAAACAATCAAGGACTACGGCATAGACGAAAAGGTGTTCCTTGACACACTTGATGAAATGGTAGAGCAGGCATTTGATGACCAGTGCACAGGTGCTAATCCGAGATATCCGTTGATGTCAGAAATCAAACAGATGTATCTGAATGCTTACTACGGCAAGCATTTTGAAGAACCGGAAATGCCCAAGGCGTGAGAATAGGAGGACGAGAAAATGAAACTTGACAGAGTAATTGCAGTAAGAAATAACAAAACAATTTATCGTGACGGCGACCTTTGTATAAAGGTTTTCGATGAAAACTATTCAAAAGCAGACGTCCTTAACGAAGCACTTAATCAGGCAAGAATAGAAGAAACAGGTCTTTCTATTCCCAAAATCCTTGAGGTAACTATGGTAGACGGCAAATGGGCTATCGTATCAGAATATATCAAGGGTAAGACACTTGCACAGCTTATGGAAGAAAACCCCGAAAAGAAAGACGAATACCTTGAAATGCTTGTTGATTTACAGCTTACGGTTCATTCAAAAACATCACCGTTGCTTAACAAGCTTAAGGATAAGATGAACCGCAAAATCAGCGCATCAGAGCTTGATGCTACAACACGCTATGATTTGCATACACGTCTTGAGGGTATGCCAAAGCACAACAAGGTTTGCCACGGCGACTTCAACCCCTCAAACATCATAATTGCAGAGGACGGAACTCCGTTTATCCTTGACTGGTCACACGCAACGCAGGGTAACGCATCAGCGGATGTGGCAAGAACATATCTTTTGTTCTGTCTCAATAAAGACGAGGAAACAGCGAAAAAGTATCTTGACCTGTTCTGTAAAAAGAGCGATACTGCAAAACAGTACGTGCAGAAATGGATGCCGATTGTTGCGGCATCGCAGTCAGTAAAGGGTAATGCAGAAGAACGTGAATTCCTGCTTTCATGGGTAAACGTAGTTGACTATGAATAAATAAAATACACAGTGCAGTTTGTGTCCGTAACGGGCACAAACTTGTTCTGCTTTATGAAAGGAATGATTTTTTATGAAAGTAACAGTATGTATTGGCTCTTCATGCCATATCAAGGGTTCACGTCAGGTAGTGGAACAGCTTCAGTACCTTATAAACGAAAACAATCTTGGTGACAAGATAGAGCTTGGCGGAACATTCTGTATGGGTAAATGTCAGCAGGGTGTTTGTGTAACAGTAGACGATAACTTTTTTTCTGTAACGCCTGATACAGTAGATGAATTTTTCGAAAAAGAGATAGCAGCGAGGGTGTAATATGGTTATAAAGATATGTGTCGGCAGTTCATGTCATCTTAAAGGCTCACAGGAAATTGTAGAGTTGCTTACCAAAGCAGTTGAGGACTATAATCTCGGAAATGATATAACGCTTACCGGCAGTTTCTGTATAGGTAAGTGCAATCGTCTGGGCGTAACGGTTCAGGTGGATGATGAAATTCACACAGGTATTACCCGTGAGAATTTTAAAGAGTTTTTTAATGACAAGGTTCTTGCCGTGATAGATAATGAAAGGAAGTAACTGGCTATGTCAAATTGTCTTACCTTAAAAAAATCCAACTGTAAAAACTGCTATAAGTGTATTCGAAACTGTCCGGTAAAGGCAATCCGTTTTTCGGGCAATCAGGCGCACATTATCGGAAATGAGTGTATTTTATGCGGTCAGTGTTTTGTTGTCTGTCCGCAGAATGCAAAACAGATTGTTGATGAAACGGAAAAAGCAAAGGTGCTTTTGCAGAGTGGTGACCCTGTTATTGTAAGTATAGCACCGTCATTTGTAGCAAACTACGAGGGCGTCGGAATAAACTCTATGCGTGATGCACTCAAAAAGCTTGGTTTTTATGATGTGGAGGAAACAGCAATCGGTGCTACAATCGTTAAAAATGAATATGAGAGAATGCTCACAGAAGACGAGCGTGATATAATTATCACCTCATGTTGTCATTCCATTAATTTGCTTATTCAGAAATATTTTCCGGCAGAGCTTGAATATCTTGCAGATGTGGTGTCGCCTATGCAGGCACACTGCCTTGATATAAAAAAGAGATACCCGGACGCAAAAACGGTATTTATTGGTCCTTGTGTTGCAAAAAAAGACGAAGCCGAATATTATGAAGGCATAGTGGATGCCGTGCTCACCTTTGAAGAACTTACAAACTGGTTGAAGGAAGAAGGAATAGAGCTGAAGCGGGAAATGGATTCAGATGAAGAAAGCCGTGCAAGATTTTTCCCGACAACCGGCGGTATCTTAAAAACCATGACAAAGGATATACCGGGATATACATATATAGCTCTTGACGGTATCGAAAACTGTGTTGATGCACTGCGTGATATTGAGAGTGGTAAAATACATAAGTGCTTTATTGAAATGTCAGCCTGTGTAGGCAGTTGTATAGGTGGACCTGTAATGGAAAAATATCACCGTACATCACCGATAAAGGATTATATGACAATAGCAAACTTTGCCGGCGAAAAGGATTTTGATGTTAAACAGCCCAAAGAAAAAGAACTAAAAAAACATTTTGAGTTTATAGAGCACAGATTACAGCAACCGTCAGAAACGGAAATATCAAGTGTGCTCCGTCAGATGGGTAAATTCACTGTATCAGACGAGCTTAACTGCGGTTCATGCGGATATAATACCTGCCGTGAAAAGGCGATAGCGATATGTCAGGGCAAAGCGGAGATTTCAATGTGTCTGCCGTTTTTAAAGGACAAAGCAGAAAGCTTTTCCGATACCATCGTAAAGAACACACCTAACGGGCTTATTGTTCTTAATGAGAATCTGGAAGTACAGCAGATAAATGAAGCAGCAAGAGAGATTATGAATATACGCCGCAGTGAGGACATACTCGGCGATCAGGTTGTCAGAATACTTGACCCAAGTGATTTTATGAAAGCAAAAGACACAGGCAGAGATGTCCGGAACAAGAGAGTATATCTTGCAGAGTATAAGAGATATGTAGAGCAATCGGTTGTATATGACCGTGACTCGCATCTTCTTATAGGAATTATGCGTGATGTTACCGATGAGGAAGCGGAGCGTGAGAAAAAAGAAAATATCAGTCGCCAGACAATTGAGGTTGCAGATAAGGTTGTAGATAAGCAGATGCGTATTGTTCAGGAAATCGCTTCACTTCTCGGCGAAACAGCAGCAGAAACAAAAATCGCACTTGCAAAGCTAAAGGAGTCGATTTCAGATGAATGATTTATGTGCAGATATCGGCTACAAAAGTATAAACCACTACGGTGAACAGCTTTGCGGTGACCATGTTGATATTGTCGAGCAGAGTGATGAATCAACCGTTATCGTTCTTGCAGACGGTCTGGGAAGCGGTGTTAAAGCGAGTATTCTGTCAACTCTGACCTCGAAAATTATTTCGACAATGATGGCGGCAGATTTGCCGATTGAGGAATGTGTTTCGACAATTGCCGCGACACTCCCCGTTTGTTCGGTTCGCGGTGTTGCATATTCGACATTTACGATTATGCATCTTATAAACAACGAAACGGCAGAAATAATCCAGTATGATAATCCGCAGGTAATAATTCTGCGTGACGGAAAAAATTACGATTATCCGAAAACCGAAATGAATATCGGTGGCAAAAAGATTTACCAATCAACCATACGCTTGCAGGAAAACGATATTTTTATCGCAATGAGTGACGGGTGTCCGCACGCAGGAATCGGTACGGCATACAATTTTGGCTGGAAACGTGAGGATATTATTGACTTTATGGAAACAATGTCGATAACCGGACTTACCGCCAAAAATCTTTCAACAGTGCTTGTTGATGAATGTGATAAGCTGTACGGATTTCAACCGGGCGATGATGCAACCGCCTGTGTTGTAAAAATAAGAAAACGAGAGCCGATGAATATTTTGTTCGGACCGCCGTCAAATCGTGATGATTGCGACAGAATGATGTCGTTGTTCTTCTCAAAAGAGGGAAAGCATATAATATGTGGCGGTACAACGTCGTCGATTGCGGCAAAATATCTTGGCAAACCGTTAAAACCGACTTTAAACTTTGAATCATCGGATATTCCGCCGGTTGCAGAGCTTGAGGGGGTAGACCTTGTTACAGAAGGTGTTATAACGGTAAACAGAGTTCTGGAATATGCAAAAGACTACCTTGCACAGAATGAAATGTATGAGCACTGGAACTATAAACGTGACGGAGCATCTCTTATATGCCGTTTGCTTTTTGAGGAGGCAACGGATATAAATTTTTATGTGGGTAGAGCTATCAACCCTGCACATCAGAACCCCGATTTGCCGATAAATTTCAGTATAAAGATGAATCTTGTCGAAGAACTGTCAAAATGTCTTAAAAAGATGGGAAAACGGATAAAAGTCAGCTATTTTTAAGGAGAGCAAAGTATGAGAAAGTTTGATACAAAAGTACAGTATTTAAAATATAAAGTGCTTCGTGAGGTTGCCAAAGAGGCGTGGAACGACACTCTGCTTGAGAATATTCTTGAAATTCCTAAAACGATAGTACCCGGTAACACGCCTACAATGCGTTGTTGTGTGTATAAGGAAAGGGCAATACTTTCCGAGCGTGTCAGGCTTGCAATGGGTGGTGACAAGGACAACCCGAATGTGATTGAGGTAATTGAAATTGCGTGTGACGAATGTCCGGCAGCAGGCTTTGAAGTAACCGACTCCTGCCGTGGCTGTCTGGCACACAGATGTGAGGACGTCTGTAAAAGAGGTGCTATTTCCTTCGACCATAACCACGTGGCACATATTGACAAATCAAAGTGTGTTGAGTGCGGTCAGTGTGCGAAGGTCTGTCCGTATTCGGCAATAGTTAACCGTAAACGACCATGTCAGAATGCCTGTAAAATCAAGGCAATATCAATAAATGAGTATAATGCGGCAAAGATAGACAACGATAAATGTATAAGCTGTGGTGCGTGCGTGTATCAATGCCCGTTTGGTGCAATTATGGATAAGTCCTACATATTGAATGTAGTTGATTTAATCAAAAAAAGCGACAACAATCAGAAATATAAGGTATACGCAATGGTAGCACCGTCAATTTCGAGCCAGTTTACATATGCAAAGCTCGGTCAGGTAATAACAGGACTTAAAAAGCTTGGTTTTTTCACGGTTATTGAGGCCGCCCTGGGTGCTGATATGGTTGCACAGGCAGAATCAAAAGAACTTGCAGAAAAGGGCTTTTTAACAAGCTCGTGCTGTCCTGCGTTTGTTGCTTATATAAAATCTGCATTCCCGGATTTATTAGAGTATGTTTCACATAATCCATCACCTATGGCGGCGTTGGCGGAATACATCAAGTCAACGGATAAAACTGCAAAGGTTGTATTTATCGGCCCGTGTACTGCAAAGAAATCGGAAGCACAGCTTGATGAAGTAAAACCGTACGTGGATGCGGTTATGACATTTGAAGAACTGCAGGCACTATATGACAGCCGTGATATTGACATAACAGCACTTGATGAGGATGTTCTTGACAATGCATCGTATTTTGGCAGAATATTCGCGCGCTCCGGCGGACTTTCCGATGCTGTGGCACAGGGACTAAAGGAGCAGGATATAGATTTTGACCTTAAAGCAGTACCGTGTGACGGTATAGAAGCCTGCAAGGTGGCATTGCTCAAAAAGAGTAAAAATGTACTTGATGCAAACTTCATTGAGGGTATGGCATGTACGGGCGGATGTATAGGCGGTGCAGGCTGTCTCACACACGGAGAAAAGAACAAAGCAGAAGTGGATAAATACGGCAGAGAAGCTTTTGAAAAGACCATAAGCGATGCCGTGGCAATATTGAAATAAAAAGAACAGCGATTTTAAAATCGCTGCAGACTGTCGAAGAACCCGACTTTGCATCAAGCAAAAATCGGGTTCTTCTTCGTTTTTATTAAAAATTCGACAAAATCAAATAATTTGGAAGGGGTATTGTTCCTCTTCCATTTCCATTTTGCAAGCTTTTTCAAATTC
>JAFQJD010000038.1 GCA_017415105.1 Clostridia bacterium
AGGTTATTGATGAGGCTGTACATTACTTTAACTATATAAAACCTTTACGAAAACTAAAAAGAAAACCGCCTGTTCAATACAGACTTGAACAGGCAGCTTAAATTATTCTTTTTTGTGTCTACAAAGTATTGACTACTTCACATTCACTGCTCCTTTCCTTATTTTAATTAAATACACCTACCCTGTCAAGCACCGTAAGTATTCGCATCATATCTGTTGTAAGCATAAGCTCACCTTTTTCGTTGCCCTGTAGGTTGCCTGTATCTACAAGCTTCTGTATTGTCGGCTTATATGCTTCGTTCATATTTTCATCAATATAATTGAAATAGCCGATTCTGCTCTTTAATGTATTTATTTCCTTTTTCAATTCTTCATATTGCGTCACACTTAACTCCTCACTTTCTTCTGCAATTACATTACGGTAAAACGTCATCATTTCCGATAACGGATAATACTTACCCGGACAACCCGTTGCTCCTACCTGTTTATGACCTTTAACAGTTGTATCAGGATAGTGCAGTTTTATATGTTTTAAAACCGCTTTCACCGCATCCTTCTGGGCATCGGGCATAATATACTCAACATCATAATTACCCTCGACACACACACCTATGCTTTCGTGGTTCTTTCCTGTTGCATGTGCACCCGTCGCCCATTCTGGTCTGCCACGGTAAATGGTTCCGTCTTTCCTTATAAAATAGTGATAACCTATACCGCTCCATCCATTTGCTTTATGCCAGCTATCCACCTGATACGGTGAGCATGCCACTGCCGCAGCATGATGAAGCACAACATAATTAGTTCTCGGTCTTACACTTAAGCCTGTTTTCCAGTTCCAGTCAAGCTCTGTAATTTTCATCATTGTCACCTCTGTGCTTCAATACATCAATTGCCCTTACTAATATATCCGGCATCGGTATACCCATAAGCCCGGCATTCTCAACTATGCTTATAAGTTCGTTAGTGCAAAAAGCAATCACGACTGCATCTCTTATATAGGTTGTTCCAACAAGTAAATCAAGTCTGCAGGCAATAAGCACTATAGCAATAGTTACACCCTTCCGGCATATCCCCTGCCATCCGATTGTGCTTTTTAATCCACCACTACTACTTTTAATGCTTTTGTGGAATACTCCTGCGACAATAATACCGGTTACATAATCAATTCCCATAAAGATTATGAGCGTTGTAAGTGCCGCATCCCAACCGCCAAACACTTTTGATATCGTCGCACCGATTATTCCCAATGCGGTACATATGACATTCTTAATGGTCATTTCTTTCACCCTCTTCCTGCTCTGATTTTATTTTTTCATACTCTGCATCTGTTATTTCATGCCAATTTTGCGGAGCATCATTTTTCCCAAGGTAAATCTCTTTACCATATGCCTCCCCGTTAGTAAGCACCATACCCGATGCTGCTACCATTTTCCTTATTTCAATAGTTGATATTATCATGCTAAAGTCCACCCCTTTTCTGTAGCTATCGCTTTTTCCTCATCAGTTATTTTTGCCAGATTTGTAGTTCCCAGAGTTAAAGTTAAAGCTGTAGTATCTGTCCTGTCCGCAAGTGCATTTATCGCACTCATGATGCTGTCGTATTCAAGATATGTAGAAGCAGACAAATTAAGATTTACATTTATGCTGCCTTTGAAATATACTCTATGCAAATTCACACAACCGTGAAAAATATAACCGGCATTTGTAGCATTTGTTAAATCAATTTCCTTAACCTCAACCGTATAGGTGCAATAACGAAACATACCATAAAAATTAGTGCAGTTACCTGTTTTCAATTTTCCGTAATAGTGTGAATTTTCACACAGATTAAACATATACTGCAGATTTGTAGCACTGCTCAAATCTAAATCCGGTATATTATGCACTCTTCTACAGGTATCAAATGCACACATGAACACTGTACCCTTGCTGAAATCCAAATCAGGTATAGATTCTAATTTTGTAGCTTCATAACAAAAGCATTTGAAGTCACTAACATTACTTGTGTTTATTTCCGGCAGTTCTGTAATATTGTTATTCTGATAGAAAGCATAGCTCATGTCCGAGACATTATCTGTGTCATTATACTTTACATACGGCAACAATTCATTACGTGCATTTTCAGCAAACATATAATGCCAACTGGTAGCTTTTGCTAATATGTTGCCTTCTTTACACCCCGCTTCATAAACCTTCTGCTCGTTCTCAGCTATAGTTGTCAGTTTTTGTGCTGTTGTCATATACTTTCACCGCCTATCAATGTGTTTTGAATTGAAAGAATGGCATCAAGTGCGACATCAATATCCCCGACATTTGTTTCAAGAACGCTGACTCTTTCCCCGATTGCGTCTATTTCGGATTGTGCCGCTTCAAGTTCCGATAAAACACCACTGATCTCCTCACGTGCAACATCAGCTGTCGCCTGTGCACCCTCTGCCCGCTCTTTCGCCTGCTCCGCCACCAAAGCAGCCGAATCTGCCTTTACATACGCATCAAGACTCGTGTTAAGTGCCCCTTCTGAATCGTTACGTGCAAGTTCTGCGATGTTTTTTGCCGCATCGGATGTTGACCGGGCAATATCTGACTTTTCTGTTGCCTCCGCCGCCGAGTTTATTGCATCTGAAATTTTTTTACTAATTTCCGTTGACAGTTTATCCTCCGTTATGCTACCGTCAGGGTGATCTATAACCTCTGAGTTTTTATGTTTTTCTATTTCTCTTTTTGCATATTCACCACCCCAGTTCTCAACATTCTGATACTCACTGTAGCTCTGAGGTGTTATATTTATAACAGAACCCATAAAGTCTTTCTCCTTTCACTATGTTTACCACCAGTTTTTCAGTTTGCCGCCCGCTTGCGGAAGCTGATTTGTAATCCATTTTTTATAGGCAAGAAGTCTCGAATTAAATGATGTCATAAACTGATTATACGTATCAAAATCGCGTTGGTACATACATATTTTTGCAATAATATAATCCACGTACATTCCGTCATACGGTGCATCACAAACAGTTTTATCCGTAACAACACGTGATACTGAACCCGCACCTGAATCCGGCAATCCCTCAACATCACTTACATCCACAACAAACCCATCACCGTTAAACGTAGCTCCGAAAACCTGAAGTTCTTTTGATACACCGCCAATTTCAACAGTTATTACATCACCCGTTTTAAAGATATCAGCACCAATCATAAGCTGTGATTTTTCTTTATCAACACCGATATCGCCATTATAAGTAACAGTCCGTATAGGGCTATAGGGCTTCAGATAAATCACCTCAATCGGTGCAGAACTCACCATATTCGTATTCTGGTTACGCAAGTCTTCCTTTTTGAGCTCTCTTCCCTCTGATGTAACTGAAATAACATTTTCAAAACCAACACCTTGTGGCAGCAAAACTCGTCCTTCTTTATCCGGCTTCAGTATTTCTTTGACAAAAATATTTCTGTCCTCAATTGCAAGCATTGATGAAACCTCATCACACCATAAATACATTTCGTTTGTATCATACTCTGACGGGCAATAGCTTTGCACCCGCCTTATAACTTCACCTATGTACATATCCATCCACTCCTTCCGGTTAATATTCCTTGTACCTGCGACCGCCGTCCGCTTTTCTTATTTCGAGCTCATATATAACAACCTTTCCTGTTCCTTTTATTTTTATCTGATACATTTCACCCATTTCAAGTCGTACAGGACACCTGTATATTTTAAGACCCGGTTCGGTAAATACAGTATGAGTGTTAAACTCGCCTCCGTCAACGGCTGTTTCAAGCATAAACATTGCTCCGGGTTCTACCTCGGCTCTTACCCATATTTCATTTATGCCTTTATTGTCGAGCTTGTTATCATGAGCAGGCATAAGTGTGAAATACCAGTCACCGGGCGTTGTAGTACCTGCTTTATAAAATGCGTTATCATCTGCCATATAAAAGCTGTTAAGAAATCTGAAAAAGCCGTTAGCCTTGAAGCTGTCCCTTTTATGCCACATACCGTAATCCATATTATAGACAAGAAATTCTGTTTCTCCATTCTCTTTTTCCGCACTGACATAATAAGAAACGCCGTCAAATCCAGAAACAGCAGACTTGTATCGGGTATTGACTTTAGTGCTGATACAGACAGGAATAGAACCGTTGTATATGTAAAATCCGTTATAGCTTAAGAATATAACACCTTCAGGCGTAACCGAAACCGATTTCGGTGATATACATCCAATGCCATCTATAACAAATGAATTATAATTCACCGGATTTGTTCCCGAAATAACAGTTATAGAATCGTGTTTGAAAGCAACAAGATCATTATTATAAGAACATAATGCCGTAAAATTCCCCGGTGTATCAGACGGGATGCGTGCAGCATATCTATTTACAACATCATCAGATGAGAATGAGAATATATCATCTGATGCGGATGCATATAGCTGATTTCCTGACGGTACACTCCCCCATATCCTGCCATGGTGTACTGTGATGTTGTCAAACACCCTCGATCTTTTTCTGAGCTTTACACCGGAGCAGTAACAGCCTTTGGAGTACATATCAACGAAGCTTACAGGCTCGCCGTCTTTATTCAATAAGCTGAAATACACATAATGTCTTGCCCTGCCTCTGGCTGACGTGGTAATTCCAAAGCCTGTTATCCGTGCTACACATATACTGTACTTACTAAGGCTATCGGTTGTTGCCATATTATCAGTATCGATTGTATTATTTCTATCTGCAGTTATACCGGGCTGTGGATGCGTTCCGCTTGTCGTTGCGTTCCATATCTGACCGCCGTTATCTGCTCCCGGGAAATTCTCAATTGTGATTTCGTCACCCACTTTGAAGCACTTTTCAAATATGTTTTTTTCCGCACTCATTGTGGTATCGCCGTCTGTTCCGTATGTCATATAATCCCTGTAGTTAAACCAGAAATCACTGTTCTTTACCACCGTCCCGTCAGGCAATGTACACTGATATGCATCAACACCGTATTGGTCGCTGTCAGGTGTGCACAGATAGCTCACGCCGGAAGTGTTTACTCCCGACATCAGGATAAGGTCACGCATCACCTTACCGCCCTCTTCAAACTCGTCTGTGTCAATATTGTAATAGTACATCAGAGACTTTTTGTTTGCGGAATCATATCCGTTTACTATGTATGTGTTGCCCTTCTGTTCAATCTGCCACAGCCAATCCGGAGACAATGTGAACTTTCCGGACTTTAATGTACCGTTGTAATAAAAGCCACCGTCGCACACTCCGGTTATGCCTGTTACTTCCGATACATTTGTTGCATCCGGTGCACAGACTGCGTTAATAACAGTCTGTGCTTCTGCAATTTTATCACTTTTATTGCACGGTGATGCACACGGATACTCATCTGCGGTCATATTATACATATCCGAAAATTCGTATCTGTTCCCTTTTCGTGTTCTGTTCAATCCACCAAAGCTGTATATCTTCGTTTTGCTGTTTTCGGTAGCTGAATGTAATCCAAATTGCACAACCTACCACCTCACAGTCCGATTTTTGCGTGTATCTTTCCGCGTTCCCTTGCACGTGCTGCATCATACTCATATGCAACACTCGCTACTGTGGGCGAAATTGAATATCCGCCGTTTGCGGTTCTGTAGTTTTTCAGCCACGGTATTGCTGCCTCATCCGATTCTGTAAAGAAACCACGTGCTATAGCATTATCAATAGCAGTATTCTCAGCTGATGCATTGGTCTTTGCAATGTCTGATGCAAGCTCGTCCTCATAGTATTTCAAATCAAGCTCACTTAATGCATTCTCATACATATCCTTCATTGCATTACGCTGATTATCTATCTCCCTCTGACGTTCTTTACGTTCCGCCTCGCCTGCCTTTATAATGCTTTCTTTTATATCGGTATCTTCCTTGTACACATTATCGTAATACGTATCAGCAATGTCCGTGACTGTTTTAAGGTTGTTATTAAGAATTTCACCGTCCTTTATGTAACGGTTGTATGCATCCTCATAAAGCTCGGGTATCATATCTGTAATTTTATCGAGTTCACCATCATAAGCTGCCATTGCTTCAGACAGCACCGCACCTGAAGCACCCGTGACAGATGTGTTGTTTTCATTTAAGATACGTCTTAATGCGTGTTCCGCTTCACGTTCATACTGTTTTTTGTATGCCTGATACACCGTATCACTCTCAACATCATACGAAAACGGCTTACGGTTCATTACTGCGTCCAATGCATCAGATTCCAGTTTACCATATTTTTCATCGCGTGCTTTTTGAGCACCCTTTATCCCTGCATTGTTTTCCATTTCACTTAAAACAGAATCCACATCCTCACGTTTCACATACGCAATGCCGTTCTTTATTTCTGTCGGTTTTACCTTAACACCTGCAACAGTAGGATTCTCGCCGTCCCAGTTGACAATCCCGTTATATCCTTTACCGGCAACATAATCACGAACAGCAACACTGTCATCAGCTTTGGTTACAATTTTTACATCTGCACCCTCACCGGTAACCACAGTGTCGCCTATTTTTTCTGATTTTTTACCTATTGTCTTAATCATTGCAATACCTCCTCGCTCTCATACAGCGACTGAAGGTCAGCTATAAGCCTTTCCTTTCCGTCAAACTGCATATTCTTAAGTGCAATAATTGCACAGTCCTTATTCTCGCCTGAAAATATTCCGCTTGACCAGAGCTGAAGTATTGTATTGTTAATCCTTTCTCTTGAGTACGGATTTTCTCTCTGAATAACCACATCAATATCAAACATAAGCTCACGGAACGTAACCTTACCGTCAGATAGGTCAGGTCTGTACAACATAGCATTCGAAAACTTTGCAAATGACTTCTTGCCCATCGCATCTGATATTCTGTACATCCGCTCATCATTGAAAAACTGACGCATAAGCTCAATAACCATAAACACAATCTGCTTGAACGAATCGTACGAGTCGCTTACGATTGCACGCGAACGCTTTTCGCCTGCCTGACGCAGAGTCTCAATAGCAGATGCCGCCGTTACGCCGCCTGTTGTGCTACCCTGCTGAAAATCACGGTTAGCAAGGATTTCCTTAAGCTCATCCTTTTTGAACTCGCGGTGTGAGAGAAAGTATTCGTTTATTGAGCTATGGTCTATAGCCCTTATAGAATCCGTATCACCCTCATAATGAACAATACTCTTGCCTATATCACAAAACTCATCTTCGTTTATGCCGCCGTTACGTTTTGTTAGATATCTCGGTTTTGATGCACACATTATGTTCTCTGTAATTGCCGCATCAAGCTTGTTTATTTCAACCTGTGTAGATTTACCGATATCAATCATACCAAAACCAAACGGTGAATGTTCGCACGGATACAAAACATCAAACACAACCGGATACCTGCCGTGAGAATAAAGTCCTGCTTCATAGCCGGGCATATCCTCTGTTGCTGCAATAACGACATCATCACAGATTTTCATCATATGTACGGCACCGTCAGCATTTTTATAATAACAGTCAATTACATTCGTCCTGTCTTTGAGCGAATATGTGTCTGTAAGTGTTTCGACCTCCGCATCGCCTGAAAAAAGTCTTGAAAACTCCGGATATCTCTTTATCAACACACTGTTCTCAATCGCCGCATTTATAAACACAAATCTGCTGTCCTCAACATCAGGGATATGCATATCCACATATATATCAAGAATGTCAATACTTCTTATATCAATATTCCCGCTCGGCTCATCATAGAAAACACCGTAAACAGCAGTTCCGTATTTCAGCTTATTGCGGATATTCTCCTTATAAACTGTCTTGAAATCCGATATTTCAAGCTGTGCTTCAACTACCTTTGATAATAAATCCGCTACTGCCGTTCCCTCAGGCTCACGTTCAATAACATTTGCATTGGGATAGTTGTCAATAGCATCTGCACGGCAATTCTCTATTGCTGCAAATATAAACGGAGTATCACATTCCATTTCAGACTCAATCCCATTGTACAACCTCTCATAGCTCCTGCGGTAGAATGCTTCATTGTCTCTTATTCTCTGTATAAGCGGATCACGGTCAGATTTATATGAACGGTATGCTTCAAGTGCTTCATCAATAAAGGACTGCGGAACTTTTCCGTTATATCTGTATTCTGACATAATTTTCACTCCTTAAAGCTCAGCCAATGCCGCTTTTCCGGGCTTAAGTACAGCACCCTCTGTAATCTCTGCGATTTTCATTTCAAGCTCTCTGCTCTGTGCTATAATATCTGCAACATTACGCGGCACTTCCACCGGTCTGTCATACATTATCTGATACATCTCACCGTTTACTGATACTACGGTCTCTGTGTCACCAACAACATTTCTCGGCTTTGGTATAATTATAAGTACCTTTTCATTTTCCTGCTTCACTGTCTTTTTAGTTGCCATTTTTATTTCCTCCTTTTTAAACACCTGTCTATGGGCTGTTACAATTCAGATGCAGAACGGACAACCCGAAGTCAAATGCGGTAACCCGCATTTGACCTTGCCCGACGGCGTATACTGATACTCCGAGGGTTCGGTTTGTTCGTAGCAGAAATTGATTTCTGCGTTCTGCACTGAATTTAACAGTCCTCTTTATGCCAAGTTTGCAATAGATTCTATTCTGAGCATCTTCGTCTGCTCAAGAATTTTGAAGAATCTGTAGCTCTTCCAGCCAACAGTACCACGCTGATTAAGCGGGTCTGATGTACCGGCTGAACCAAGGCTCTTGTTTATAATCTCTGCTGTCTTATCACCTGCAGTACCGAATGCGTTCTTACCAACAATAACGGTAGAATAAACGGGTGTACCGTTAACTCCACCCTCACCCGGATATATCTTCATATCCGCAACTGCCATTTTATCTGTCATATCCTCATTCATTGTAAGGTATGCTTCACCATTCTCACCGGCAACAGCTGAAAGGATTGTATACTTTCTGTTATCAATCCATACCGGCTTGTCTGAAATCAAAGCTGCATCTGCTGCTTCAAGAGTTTCTGCAATATAGATATTTACACCGTCAACTCTTGCAATGCTCAATTCATCATACTTATCAGCAAACGGCTCGCCACGGAACACATACGCATCCGGGTCCTCAATAAATCTTACGCCGAAAAGTCTGCCGATTTCACCGTCATAAAGCTGTTTTGTGTCACGGTATGTATGGGGCTGACGCCATTCCTCATCATTGTAGATGTTATATACAACATCCGGATGAATAAATGCAATATAGTCAGTACCGTCTGCAGGCTGTACCTTGTTACGCTTAAGGCTTGTTACAGCACGGCGAACGTCTTTTACAGTAAGTACATCCTTAAGCTCCGCACGTGATGTTGCCTCACCTGCATAGAACACGTTAAGACCTGATGCAAGCTCCATAGCATCAAGATGCTCAAAGGTTTCGAGCTGGTTTTCTGTAAGAAGGTCTGTGTACTTCAGAACCTCCGGTGACGGGTCGTTTGCGAAGAAATCAAGCTGGTCTGTGTATGATACGTAGTTACCAAACTGCTCCGGCTCGCCCTTTACTCTTGTGATGTTGATTGCCGCACCCTTAGGAGTTACACCCTCAGTAAGCGGAGTAGTTGCCTTGGGCAAAGGCGAGAGCTTATCAAATGCAACCGTCTTCGCCTTGCCCTTGGGTATATCAACCTTCTGACCGAACTTTGTGTACTTACGCTTTGTCTTGTTAGCATCAAGCACGTATCTGTTCAGAATTGATTCCATAAGCGGTGACATACCGTTCTTTGTAGTTGTGTTAAGATTTAATTCGTTCATATTCTTTTTCTCCTTTCAAAATTACGAATTTCTGATGTTTTCAATATACTTTCTGAACTCTTTGTCTGAAAGCTTTGCAGGATTCACTGCCGCCCCGCCCGTACCTTTTCTTGCACTGCGTGCGTTCTGGAAAATTTCCTCTCTCGGCTGTGACTTGGGCGGAGTTGTCATAGCCTTGTACGCCTCAATTACTGTTGCACCGCCTGTAAGTGCTTCATAGAACGCTTTGTTTTTAACAGCCTCTGCCAGCTCAAATTCCGGTACAAGAATTTTAAGCTGCTGGGCATCTCTCTGCCACTGCATTATAAGCTGTTCTCGATCCACTTTCTTTTCCGGCTCTTCCGTTTTATGTCCCTCCTCTCCTTTTGTGATTTCGTTTGTGTTGTCTGCATCCAATGCAAACTCTTTCTTTTTGAACATCATCTACACTCTCCTTTCCTGATGTTGAGCATATTATATCACAGCACGCCCGAAAAGTAGCGGACAACCTTTCCCAAAAAACCGGACACTTTTAAGGGACACAAAATATGTCCACGAAAAATCAGCCGTTATATGGTAAAATATAAATCACAAAGGAGGTAGATATAAAAATGGCAAAAAAGAAAAAAATTGCAACGCAGAAGGAGGTGCTGGAGTTCTATACCGATATAATGCGTCGGGATATACCTGACGAGAATGTGAAGCTATCCGAGGCAATGAGTGCCGCAGATAAGCTCTATAAGCATTTTAAAGAAACGACTGTTGCAGACAGCGACAAAAAAGAAACGGGCGTTGTATTACTGCCCGAAATCAAATCTGAAAAAGGAGAAGAATAATGAACATAACATTAACCGCACCGCCCGCACTCACGGGCGATGCACAAAACGACGTAATAAGACTGAATAACTGGTGCTCTGGTTTTTATATGCAGTTAAAGCGAATACTCTATTCGCTTGACACTTCAAACATAACAGAGCTTGATGCATCAAGGCTTAACGGCACTCTGCCACTTGGCGAAACGAAGCTTGAGGGTGTAAACGTAAAAATCAGCGGTGACGAGTTTTCAATCTCAACCCCTGACGGGTCGCAATACCTGACGCTCTCGGGTGGTGCACTCAAATTCTGTGGCACGGTGGTGTAAAATGCAGCACATAATCTGGCAGCCACAGCCGAAACAAATCGAGTTTATGAGCCGTGACGAATACGAGGTACTCTACGGCGGTGCAGCAGGCGGAGGAAAATCCGATGCCATAATTGTCGAGGCACTTCGTCAGGTTGATAACCCCAACTACAGAGCTCTCATACTGCGAAAGACATATCCGCAATGCCGTGAGCTTATAATTAAATCCATACGTATTTACAGTGCCGCATACCCCGATGCCGAATATAACGGCTCGGAGCACTACTGGAAATTCCCAAGCGGTGCAAAGATATACTTCGGTTCAATGCCAAATCAGTTAAGCTACTTAAACTATCAGGGACTTTCCTATTCATATATAGCCTTTGACGAGCTTACACACTTCACGCTTGAGGAATACGAATATATGATATCCCGAAACCGTGCCGACGGTGACGGCTTGCGTGTGTACATACGTGCCACAGCAAACCCCGGCGGCATCGGTCACGGCTGGGTAAAGGAGCGGTTTATAACCGCATCAGAGCCCGGTGTTCCCTACACCGTTAAAACCGAGGTTACCGATAAAGAGGGCAAAAAAATAACGCTTGAACGCAAGCGTATTTTTATTCCATCATCAGTATTTGATAACAAGGCACTGCTTGAAAATGACCCGGGATATCTTGCAAACCTTGCAATGCTCCCCGAATCGCAGAAAAAGGCACTTCTTTACGGTGACTGGGACAGCTATGACGGGCAGGTGTTTACAGAATTCCGAAATAATCCCGACGGATATATTTCAAAGCTTGACACACACGTCATTGAGCCGTTTACAATCCCACGCACGTGGCGGCGTTACCGGACCTTTGACTTTGGCTATTCACGGCCGTTTGCCGTACAATGGTGGGCAATCGACTACGACGGTAGAGCCTATCTATACCGTCAGTTCTACGGCTGCACCGATACACCTAATCAGGGACTGCGATGGGAGCCAAAGCAAATTGCAAGAAAGATACGTGAAATTGAGGATGAGCTTGAGTGCGGAAACACTATAACGGGCATCGCAGACCCGTCAATATGGGATGAGAGCCGTGGTCGTGACGGTACGGTTATACGAATGTTTGAGGACGAGGGCGTATTTTTTGAAAAGGGCAAAAACGACCGTCTGAGCGGTAAAATGCAGTGCCATTACCGATTTGCATTCGATGACGAGGGCAGACCAATGGCATATATATTTAAAAACTGCCGTGCATTCCTACGCACAATTCCGGCACTTATATATGACAGCATAAATGTCGAGGACGTAAACACCTCGTGTGAGGATCACGACTATGATGCAATGCGGTATTTCTTTATGGCAAACCCGATTGCATCACCCCAACCCAAACAATTGCAAAAGGAAAAGCGGTTCGACCCGTTAGGGAGATAACAAAAAGTGACCGTCCAACAAAGGCTGTTCAATTTAGATGCAGAACGAACGATGCGAAGTGAAATGCGCATTCATTCGCATTTCACCTTGCCTGACGGTGTACATGTGTACTCCGAGCGGTGAGTATCGTTCGTAGAAAAAGACCGAGCTTATACAAGTTCGGTCTTTTCCGGTCTGCGCTAAATTCAACAGTCCATTTACATATCACTAAATAGGTCACTATTATATTCTCCATCAGCAATGAGCTTTTTAAACGCTTCTACAACCGCCGGCTTATCCTCTTTATAGGTTACACCAAACCACTTGTCCGAGGTTTCAAGCACCTTCATTGTTATTTTCTTTTCTCTTAACAGCTGACCCGCATAAATCGGTATTAAATACTCTGCCTTTAACGGATTCTCTTTTACTGTAGTCTTAAAGAACTCCACAAATCCATCCTGCAGCCTGTCAATAAACTTCGGTGTAAAACCGAACATATTCATTGACACATAGCAGTCGGGGTCAATCTCTGCATCGCCCGACTTTGCACCTGTTGGCGTCTTTTCAATATCCGATGTTTCTATAATATCGGTTAAGTACCCATTACTATCCACTTTACAGATACCGCGTGTAACACCACCATTATCGCTCAATGTGTTTTTGAGGATAAATCCTGCCATACAAAAATCGTCAGCCTTTTCGGGTGTATAATCAAGTAGGAAGTCATGTATCTTCACAAAAGCTTCCTTGCCGTAGTAATCATCAGCATTTATAACCACAAACGGCTCATTTACTATGCCACGGCACGCAAGTACCGCCTGACCTGTTCCCCATGGCTTTTTTCTGTCCCCGGGCACAATTTCGCCCTCAGGTATGTCATCCATTGCCTGATAGGCATATGCTACCTCAACGCCGAGTCTGTCGCACAGCTTTTCAATTCTCTCACCTATTACCTCACGGAAATCCGCCTCGATATCCCTACGGATAATAAACACAATCTTGTTAAAGCCCGCTTTTATAGCATCGTGAATGGAATAATCCATAATAATCTCGCCTGTCGGGCCTACAGGTTCGAGCTGTTTTATACCACCGCCAAAACGTGAGCCAATACCTGCCGCCATAATTACTAATGAAGTTTTCATATCTGATTCTCCTTAACCTTATTTACTTATATTATACAACACATTCCAACTATTTTCAATACTAATTTATTCTTCCGGTACTTCAAGTGTAATCTTTCCTATAGTCGCAGAACGCAATTCGTCAAGCACTACATTTGCCGCACGTTCCATATCGACCTCACCGCCGGATATCACAAACCCACGCCGGCGACCAATTAACTCAAGTACCTCGTACCCTTCAAGTCCCGTTATATCATCCTTGATTTTGTATCTCTCGCAGACCTCCGCAGGGTAATTGTCACGCAGATACTCACAAAGCGAATATGCCAGAAGCTCACGGTTAATAATCTCATCCTTAATTGCACCTGTGTATGCAAGCCGTTTTGCAAGCTCCTGATCATCGAATTTAGGCGGCAGAATTCCGGGCGTATCTAAAAGCTCTGCATCGCCCTTTATTTTTAGCCACTGCTTACCGCGTGTAACACCCGGCTTATCCCCTGTTTTCGTACTCGACTTACCCAAAAGACGGTTTATAAGGCTGGACTTACCAACATTTGGTATACCCACCATCATAAGCTTCAAAGTCCTTGTCCTGCCACGTTCAGCATCTCTCTCAATCTTTTCACGCACAAGCTCTCGTGCCTCATTTAAGACGGTGTTTATACCTTGACCTGTGGTACAACTTATCGGGATAACACGTATCCCCTGCTTTTTATACCACGCAATCCACATATCGGTACGCTTTGCATCGGCAAGGTCTGACTTGTTCATAACAAGCAATCTCGGCTTGTTTTTTATAATATCATCGAAATTCGGGTTTCTGCCCGAAAACGGGATACGGGCATCAAGAATTTCAATGACAACATCTATCATTTTAAGGTTATCCTCTATAAGACGTCTGGTTTTCGCCATATGTCCCGGATACCACTGTAATGTGTTCTGCATAAATTTCTCCTATTATATAATCAGCGGAGCAATGGCTCCGCTGTTATTATTCTGTCTTTCCTATAGAATTAAATGGGAAAATACGCAACTGCGATTTACCGAGTATTGCGTCCTCCTGAACCTCTCCAAGACGTGATGAACGGCTGTCTGTAGAGTTACCGCGGTTATCTCCCATTACAAACACACAGTCCTCAGATACCGTAAACGGATACACAACCGCACTGTCTGTAGCATATGTTTCACCGGTAAAATACGGCTCAGCAAGTTCTTCGCCATCAACGAACACTTTACCGTCACGTATATCCACTGTCTGTCCCTCTGTTGCAATTATACGCTTAACGTAATATATTTTTTTCAAATCGTCAGGCAATGAAAACCCTGCCTTGATTTTATCAAGTGCAGAAAGCTCCTCCATGCCTTTGTTCTGTGCAAGAGTCGCAAAATACGTCTCACGTGCCGAATAATTGGAATCAAGAATTATTATATCCCCCTGCTTCGGCTCATAGCCAAGCTTTGTAACAATAAGCCTGTCGTTATGGTCAAGTGTCGGGAACATACTCTGTCCGTCAACCTTAACAATGTCGAACAAAAAGCCTTTAATCAAAAACGCGATAATAATTGCAATAACAATCGAATACGCCCATTCAAAAAGCTCTCTACCTATACTTTTATTTGTTTTTGCCATAGTCTAAAACCACCTTTCGGATAAAAAAAGAGCATCGACTGCTCCTCATAAAATCCAATATGAATAACAAGGAACTGCTACGGGCGATGCCTTAAGGCACCGCCACAGCATTATAACTCTTAAGTTATATCTTTTCCTTAACCTTTGCAGCCTTACCAACTCTGTCACGGAGATAGAAGAGCTTCGCACGACGAACCTTACCGTGTCTTACTACCTCAATCTTCTCAACGTTGGGTGAGTTAACCGGCCATGTCTTTTCAACGCCAACGCCGTATGAAATACGTCTTGCAGTGAAAGTCTTGCCGATACCGCCGCCCTGGATTTTGATGATTGTACCCTCGAACATCTGAGTTCTTGTTCTTGAACCCTCGACGATTCTCTGGTAAACCTTTACTGTGTCACCAACCTTAATTTCGGGAAGGTCAGTTCTTATCTGGTCTTTTGCGATTGAATCAAGAATTGCTTTTGTGTTCATGATTAAATCCTCCTTTAATTTTCAAGGATATTCGTGCCGACCAAGGCAGAGGACTATCCGTAATACCAAGTAATTATATCATATCCGAACCCATATTGCAAGCTTTTTTTTACTTTTATCCTACAAATTTTCACAGTCTTACCAACACTGTTATTGTACAGCTTTACCAACAAAAAAAGAAGGAAGACCCACACAGGGCTCCCTTGTGTAAAGGGAGCTGTCACGAAGTGACTGAGGGATTGTCAAAGAAACAAAAAAAGAAGGAAGACCCACACTAAAAGCCTTCCCTCTCTAATTACCATATCCTAATACCGTATATTAATCAACGTATGTTAACGGGTTATTATTTACGCCCCATACAAACGCCTTAATCTTTGCTCCTGTCGCTAATCCGTCAGGTGTAAATGTGAAATCATCCGCATTTACTGCTGATGCCTTAACATCAACCATTCTGCCATAGCCGTCGTATGTTGCAACATATACAGTTGCCGGAGTTGTAACGCCTGCTTTTCTTGCAATCTTTACAGTACCATTGGCATCAACAGATGTCACCTTAAACGGCACTTCGTTTGCAAAGCACGGATATCCGCCGTTTACAGCCGGTGATACTGCAAAGCCATCAACAGCTTTGAAATAGTCTACAATTGCACTCTGTGTTGCACCGACATTGCCTACTGCATTTGATGCATTATATGTAACACCCGAATAACCCTGACCGCCTGCTATTGTCGAATAGCAGTTTGTAACCTCAATGCCTGTATAACCTAAGTTATTCAAGAAGCCGTAAACAGTTGATTTTACACCGCTTGCATTATCTGCATTCACAAAGTTTGCATGCCACTTCGCATCTGCCACATAACAGTTTCTGAATTTTCCTGCATAGGACGCATACATTTGTCCCGCAAAGCCCGAAAGCTCTCTGTCTACTGCCTGACGGTATGTCACGCCGTAAACATAACAGTTTTCAACTGTTGGAGCTGTTGTATCGGTAGTTGCACCATGAAGGTTTCTTACCAATCCTACAAATCCGCCGATTGCCAATCCACCGATAGACTCATAGTTTCCGGCATATCCAACTGTTGAATTCTTTACATAACAGTTGCTGATTGTTGTATTGGCATGGAGATAACCAACCATTCCGCCTACATAGTTCGCAGTTTTTCCGCTAAAGTAGATATTGGCATTTTCTACGCCTATATTCTTTATCAAAGTCTGCGTATCACCATAGCCAACGTATCCAAAAAGACCTACTGCAGCGTATGTGGTTGCGCCTGTAACAGCAAAATTCTTTATTGCATAACCCTGACCGTCAAAGTTGCCCTGGAAGTAATTTGTTGAATTACCCATCGGCACCCATTCCTGTTCGTTGTAGTCGATGTCAGCTGTGAGCTTGAAATATGCCTTGTTATCAACACCTGCATTTATTTGCGCTGCTGCATTCGCAAGATGTGTTGCATTTGCAATCTCATACGCAGTTTCTGCTGTTAAACCGTCACCGCCTGCATAAAGCTGCACAGGCATTTCCCTTTCAAGACACGGATAACCGTCGTTTACTTTTGCTGATACCGCCCAGCCTTCAACGTTCTCGAATTTTGATACAAGCTCATCCTTTGTTTCAACATAGTCACCAAATGCATAATCGGCATTATAGTTTGATCCCGTTTTTGCTGCAAGCGTTGACCAACAGTTAGTATCAGTTACATCGCTCATGCTATCAGAACCAAAGCTATATGTTGATCTGTTATATAATACAGTTACCTCTGCCACATAACAGTTTTCAAATGTTGAACCGCCTCCTATATCCTGATGTGCAAATCCTGCATTATTATTGCTTCCC
>JAFQJD010000039.1 GCA_017415105.1 Clostridia bacterium
GTACCAAGTCCTCTATACTTATCATCTCTATTTGATATCTGTTTTCATATCCTTTTTGCATCATATTTCATCACCCAAGGATATTATACCATAAAACGAAGAAAAAGCCCAGACTTTTCTGGACTTTTTCGACAGTCTGAGCGAAGTAACCATTAAAGGTTACTTCGTGTTCTTATGTATGATTCTACGGATGCTTTGGATATCTTCCAGACTCGTCCTATTTTAAATGCATTGAGTTCATGTGATTGCAGTAGTTTATAAGCGGTAGTGCGGCCTATCATTAGTAACTCACAAAGTTCATCTATTGTGAGTAGTTCAACATATTCTGATTGCATGAGATATACCTCCTTGTATTAGATTACTTAATGTTAAAGAGAGTAGAAATCAAAGGCTATAGAAAATGGATTTTGTCAATGATTTATGGGGAGTAGAAATATTAAATGAATAAATTTGGGGAATAATATAAAAGGATAAAATTCGTAATTTGTATTGATTTTATTCCTCAAATGTGATATACTATGTACAATAAACTCGAAAGAGGTATGATTATGGATTATATTAAAGTTTCACAAGCGGCAGAAAAGTGGGGGATCTCTCCTCGGAGAGTCAGGCTTTTGTGTGCCCAAAACAGAATAGATGGTGTTGTTCAAAAGGGCAAGTTATATATGATTCCCGAAAATGCACCAAAGCCTATTGATGCAAGGACATTGAAGGGGATTACGATGCCGGAGAAATTATCACCATTGCTTTTAAAAATTGATGCATTAAAGGCAGAGCTTGATTCAAAAAGACCGTTAACCGCTGGTGAAGCAGAAAGACTTCGTGAGCAGTTTATGGTGGACTTCACATATAACTCAAATGCAATCGAGGGCAACACTCTGACATTGAAAGAAACTGCAATGGTATTAGAAGGTATGACAATCGACCAGAAACCTTTAAAGGACCACCTTGAAGCAGTTGGGCATAGAGATGCGTTTGTGTATGTAGAGGACATTGCAAAGGACACAATAATTAGCGAAGCGGTTATTAAGAACATTCACTCTCTTGTGTTGATGAACAGACCTGACGATAAAGGAACATACCGCAAAATTCCTGTAACCATTATGGGTGCATACACGGAGCCTGTTCAACCGTATTTGATTGAACCAAAAATGGCAGAGCTTCTTACAGAGAATGAGAAACGCAAAAAGAAAATGCACACCATTGAGAGAATTGCAAGATTTCATCTTGAGTTTGAGGGTATCCACCCATTTGTCGATGGCAACGGTCGTTGTGGAAGATTGTTATTGAACCTTGACCTTATCCAAAACGGATACCCTGAAATCAATGTGAAATTCACAGACAGAAAAAAATACTACGCAGCATTCGACGAATTCTATAAGAACATTACAGCAGACCCAATGATAGAATTGGTTGCAGAATATGTAATAGAACGACTGGAACAATATTTGGAAATATTGAGATAGGATGATATTTTGTTTAGTGATGGAAAAATAATAATTATTGATTGAGGATAGATGTTTTTATGAAATCAAAGTTTACGAATGACAAAAAGCGAATTTTAGGTGAATGTTTAGCAACGATAATTTTGTTAGTTGTTTGTGTATTTGCTTATTTTGCCGATAAAGGTATTTACAAAATCCCTACCATTTTTATTTTGAGAATAAAGAACAGTGAAGAGTTGCTTTTTAATTTATTTGGGGTTCAGGCAACTGTTTCCAGTATTGGAATTGCGATAATAGCTTTATTATCAGGAGCAAATTCAGAAAGTGCATATGGAATATGTTTTTCTAGATATATTTCATATATTAAACCACAGCTTTTTAAACATAATCGCCTAATAATCACAAATTTAATTATTACGCTTGCTAACTATTTCGTTGTTTCTTATTATCTTTTTAATTTATCTATTTCGTTGTTTTTTGTTAGTATAATGATTTCGGTTAAGTTGGCTAATGATATATATGTTATATTTTTAGGTCGGAAAGAAATGAAAAAACAAATTTCGCAATATATTATAGATAATTACGATTGTGGTCTGTTGCAAGAATTCTCATTAGCTTTGAATGATCCAGAGGAATTGAAGAATTTATCTTGCACAAAAGATAATTTTGACCTACTTAATGAGATCTTTAAGAAGGAGTTATCAAATGCAAATCCTGACGAAGAATTGAAACTGTTGAAATATTTAGAAAAGGTTTCAACAGAGACATCTATAAACATGTTGAAGAAAAATGAATCACAATTAACGATGCTTGTGTTAGATCATTTATTAAGTGTATATACAATAGCAAATGAAGAAAGTAATGTTTCTCTAGATATATGGGATAATATAATACCAGAGTTTTTTGATTCATTAAAAAACTTGATGTATCATCATATAAATGATTCAGGAGTGTTTTTTGACTTGTATAGACAATTATACCATAATAGCAAGTTTGTGATTGACAATCATGGTCGCATGTCAAATAATTCATTGAAATATTATTCAACATGGCTCTATAATGCGTTGAGAAACAGCCAAAACCGCGATTCGTTTGATATGGATAGAATCGCTAAAAGAATTTACGATGACATTAGTTCTCTTTATAAATTTGATAAAGAAATTGATGATACTAAACGTGATATTCTTATGGCAGAAATGAACATATTTGCTCGAAATTTGATCGAATGTGGTGAGACTAGAACTTTAACAAAACTGTATTTTAATGTGGATTTTTATCCAGATGAAGAATATAAAGAAGTCTCATTATTTGTTGTACTTATATACTTGTACTACTTGATTTGTAGGGAACCGCTTGCGAATGATACAGTGTTAAAATTGAATGCCGAAAAAATTGTGAAAGAGAATCTGAAAAATATATGTTATTTTATAGATAATGTAAATATTTCAAGAATTATTAGTAAAAAATTGGATTTTATAAGAAATCTTATGCATACATGGGAAGTGATGCCAGAAGGGGAAGCAAAAACAATGATTATTGATACTGTCATAAATGATTGGTTTGTTTTCTGTGTATTAGAACGCTTTCACTCTAAAGATGAATTACAAGAAATGGTTTATAATATTTCTCCAGATGATAGTTTTTCTATTTACACATCATATTTTTCAGGAGATGGTAAAAGAATAGTTGATCTTTTTTCAAAATTCCAATCTGTATTTTATAATAAAATGGACGATCCTGAATTTGACGAAAAAATAGATTTATTAAGAAATGTACTATATGAAAAATATAGAAAAGAAGAGTTAAAAGAAGGAATAGAAGAGCAGATAACTGAAGACGATAAAGCCAGATTTACAAAATTGGTAAGTGATGAATTTAACAATATTTTAAATGAGAATCTATCTTTATTGAATTCTCATACAATTCATAAAGAAAATGTTATTGAAGAACCTCTTATATTGAATATATCATTGCCTAATATAACATTTCGTGAAGATTTTTTAAATACATTCATTTCCAGAGAACTTCATAATTCTCTTATAAATCTTCTTTTATTTAAACTGAAAGATCATATAAAGATAGAAAAAGCAAGAATTTATGATCGTGATATTCAAGAAAGATTTATTAAATTAGTTAAACTTCATAATATAAATGGTGATATATACTTAGGAAATAGAGATATATTTTGGCATGAAGAAAACAAAAATCTTCTTAAGGATTTTGTATCATCAATGAAAAACATCAATTATTCAAAAGGATATAGTCAAATATTTATTATTGACAGTACAGCTATGCATTTTAAATACTCTAATATAAGAGTTGAATTCGAAGATTTAACCGAAGAGGAAATCGCAGAAAAATGCAAAATAGATGAAAATGGTGTTTTAATGTACAACGTTACAAATGACATTTATATCCCGTTTGAAAAAGCGGAACTTACTGAACATGTACATCGAATTAAGAAAAAAGCTAAAATTTACGTAGAAATTTCTTATAAGATTGATGGAATAGTAGGAGTTGGCATTCTTATTGAACAAGATAAGAAAAAGTAAGGTGTGTTAATGCAGGTTTGTTTTTGAGTCAAATCAGAACGACAATTCAAATGAATTTTGGGATTCGACTTATTTTTACTTTCCGGAAAGCGATGATTCTGTCTTTGATTGAAAATAAAAAATTCCTATAAAAAGAATGGCGATGTCGAGGATATATATTTTGAGTATTAAGATTAAAGATTTTTCATTATATCTTCCTCAAAAAATAAACTCCCGTAAACCCAGGCTATGCCTGGGTTTACGGCACTTTCCTTAAATTACTAATTTCGGTGAAGCACTTGACAATTTGCAGAGCAAATTACAGCATAAATCGGTCAAGGGAACAGGAATTAAAGGTTGTTATTAAAACTGAACAGGCAGGGGGAACCCTGCCTGTTTTAGCTTTAACTCACATTAGAAAGAGTACACTGCCTATACAACGAATATGAATCAGATACATGTTTATGTATTATCCTCAATTAAGGATTTAGAATTTTCCTGGTTCATATACTGTTTGGGTGTCATACCGAAACTGCGTTTAAAGCATCTTATGAGTCCGCTGACATCTCCAAGCCCGCATTTTTCTGCGGTTTCATGCTCGGTTTTGCCGCTACGGAGAAGTTGTATGGCTTTTTTTAATCGGCAATGGATTATATAATTATTGAGAGTGCTGCCGGTATATTTTTTAAAATCCGTCATAAGCGTCGTGCGGCAAACAAACAATCTGCGTGCAAGGTCTGATGCAACAATTTTCTCCGGAAAGTGTTCGTTGATATAGTGCAGAGCCTTTATAATATAATTCGGTGTTACATTGGACTCCGACTTATCGCTTGCAGAAAACTCATTTGTGTATGATAACAGGTACATAATCAGGATTTTTTTTCTGAATGAATTTTTTTCCTCTTTGATTTTAGTGATTATTTGTTTGCAATATTTTTTTTGCTCGTCAGAGAGTGTAATGATTTTTCCGGTTTTGCCGAAAGTAGCTAAAAGCTGCATCCATTCGGGATTGCAGGAGGTAATAAAATCATCTGTAAAGACCAGATAAAGACTGCTGTACAGGGTGTCAGGATTGCAGGAAATAAAATGTGTTGTATTTGGTTTTGTCAGAACAATTTTGCATGATGTTCCGTCCTCCGACTGATTGGTGAGCAAAATCTTAACGTTTCCTGACAATATCAGATTTATTTCATAAAAATCATGTTCATGAAAGTCTGCTACGGAGGAATGATATCTTTCCCTCTGCTCAACATATACACCATCCCATTTTATTCCGTATCCGTGGTCATACAGCTTGTTTTTCACAATAAACACCCTCTCTGCTAACTGTTTTACTTATTATAGCACATTTTTGAACTATTTTCAATGAAATAATCTGAAAAATCAAAATTATGCCATTTTATTTTAAATAACCTGAACGATATGCCATAAAATTTGAACGATTTCCTATGGTTTCAGAGTAGTGCCCATTATATAATATAAGAAAATTATGAAAGTGGGAGAAATGAAATGAATTCAATTAAGTATAGCTATGAGCAATTAAAAAAACTATGTTGCGATGCGTTTGCCGGATTTGGGTTTTCGCAAGAAGAGGCGGAACAAATTACGGATGTTCTGCTTTTGGCAGATTTATACGGCATAAGATCGCATGGAACTCAACGACTTGTCAGATATCATAAAGGTATTGAGAATGACACGATTAAAATTGATGCTAAACCTGAAATAGTATTTGAGACGCCTGTATCTGCAGTAATAGACGGTCATTCGGGAATGGGTCAGTTAATTTCGGTTTATGCAATGAAACTGGCGATAAAAAAGGCAAAAGAAGTGGGAATGGCTTTCGTTACGGTACGTAATTCCAACCATTACGGAATTGCGGGATATTATTCAAAAATGGCTTGCGATGAAGGCTTGATAGGCATTTCAACAACTAATTCGGAGTCTATTGCAGTGCATACAAATTCAAAACAGGCAATTCTTGGTTCAAATCCGATTGCTTTTGCGATGCCTGCGGAGCCTTATCCGTTTTGGTTTGATGCGGCGACTACAGTTGTGCCAAGAGGACGACTTGAGGTTTATAATAAAGAAAACAAGCCTATTGCACAATCATGGGCGGTTGATGAGGAAGGCAAAACATGTACGGATGCCGAACGTGTACTTGAATGTATAAACGACAAGAACAGTGCCGGAGGTATTTTGGTGCTCGGTGGCAAGACTGAGCAAGATGGAAGTCACAAGGGGTATGGCTACAGTATGATAAGTGAAATCCTGTGTGCAATAACATCGGGTGGCTCAACATCTAATCATCACGTACGCAAAAAAGGTCAGGGTGCCGGCACATGCCATTCGTTTATAGTAATTGACCCTAAAATTTTTGGCGACACAGAGACAATAAAAGACCATTTATCCGTATTTTTACAGGAACTGCGTGATGCAGAAAGGGCAGACGGGGAGATACCGATATATACACACGGTGAAAAAGAATTTATAAATGCCGAAAAAGTCTTAAAGGAAGGTATAGATGTCAATATAAACACAGTAGCAGAAATGGTAAGACTATGTGATTATCTGGGTATGAACAGCGTGGAATATCTTGGCGAGGTAGACATTTCCGGGACAAAACAAGGCAACTATGACAAGGTTTATAAATAACTGATTTTATTGCAGGAGTGGGTGATAAAAATGAGAGAAAAACCGTGGGAAGGATACATAAAACCTTCAAAAATGATTGGAAATTTGTATTTTGCAGGCACTTATGATGCATCAACTCATATTATTGATACCGGCGAAGGGTTGATTCTTATTGATCCGGGATACTCGGAAAGTCTTCATATGGTAATAAATAACATATGGGAGTTGGGATTTAAACCGACGGATATAAAATATATAGTTATTTCACATGCACATTATGACCATATGGATGCTACAGAAGCACTTGTTGCAATGTCCGGTGCAAAAACGTTTATCGGCAGAGAGGACCTTCCGCTTCTTGAGGGAGAAATATATCATTATCCTATAAAAACATTCAAGCCCGATGTATTGCTTGACGACGGTGATGTTATAAGCTTGGGCAACACAAAAATCGAATGTGTTCATACTCCGGGACATACAGACGGAACATTTTCGTTTTTCTTTGATGTCTGCGAGGGAACAGAAATATACCGTGCAGGTATGTTTGGCGGAGCAGGAACAAATACAATGGTTAAGAACTTTTTGGAAAAGAACAACCTGCCGCCTGATAACAGGCAGAGATTTATTGATAGTATAAAGAGGCTAATGCGGGAAAAGGTTGATGTTTTTGTTGGAAATCATGTGTGGAACAACAAAACGGATAAGAAGCTGGCGGAGCTTGAAGGTTCAGAAAAGAACCCGTTTATAAATACGGAGGAATGGAACACTTTTCTTAAAGAAAGAATGTCAAGAATAAATTCTGTCATAAAAAATGACGAATAAAAAACGCAAAAATTTTACTTAAATGCTACAAAAACGTATTTTTTTGTAAGTAATAAATGGTGTTTTTTGCACTAGCGTTTATGTTTACAAAATGCCGTGAAAATGCTATAATTAAATAAATAGAGGTAAGCAGATATATAAATCTGACGGTTGGAAATGTCAGATTATGTATGGCTGGTATCAATATTTAGAGGACGAAAAGAAAGGAAGATGAAAATGAAGAAAAAAATATTTGCACTTTTGTGTGCAGGAATGATGCTTCTTAGCGGTTGTGGTGGCAATGGCGGAAACGGCGGCACTGATTATGAAACATCACAGGCAAATTTTAAGGGCTATCCGATGGAGGGAGCTCCGAAAATGACATATTGGCTGGCGATGAGTTCTAATATGTCGCTTGTGGCAAGCAATCCGGGTGAAACTGCATTTGCAAAGGAGCTCGCAAAGAGAACGGGCGTGGAGATTGAGTATATTGATCCGGGTACAGCGGGTGAGCAAGACCTGAAGAACCGTATTGCTTCAAAGGAAATGCCGGATATGGTAACATATACCTGGGGAAGCTTTAACGGAGGTGCTTCAAAGAGTATTGAAGACGGAATTATTCTTCCGCTTAACGATTTGATTGAAGAGCATGCACCGAATCTGAAAAAGTATCTTGAGGAACATCCGGAAATTGATAAGATGGTAAAGACAGATGACGGCACATATTATTGTTTCCCGTTTATACGCGGCGGTGAGAGACTTCTTATTTCAACCGGCCCTGTTTACAGACGTGACTGGGCGAATGAAGCAGGACTTGATGCTCCGAAGACTGTAGCCGACATAGAAGAAATACTTAAAGCATATAAAGAACAAGGTGTTAAGAAGCCGTTGAGTGTTACGGCAGGTAACCTTACAGTATTTATGGGTAATTTCAGTACAGGAATCGGTTTCTATTTAGACTCAAAAGAAAATGTTGTATTCGGACCGACTACTGATAATTACAAATTTGCATTGGAGACATTCGCAAAATGGTATAAGGAAGGTTTGCTTGATAACAACTTCATATCAATTGATGCGGCGACAGTTAAGGCACAGGTTCTTAACGGAGAAACCGGTATGACGATCGCATCAGGCGGTGGAAATCTTGGTTCATGGCTTGATACAAAGGAAGCTTTGGGAGAACCATTTGATATGGTTGGCTTCGGATTCACAGCAAACAAAAAAGGCGGCAAGAATACATATCATCAGCTTGAATCAAATGTGCCGGGTTACGGATGCGTTGCGATTACGACATCATGTAAGGATCCTGTAGCAGCTGTGAGATATCTTGACTACGGTTACAGTGAAGAAGGTCATCTTCTTTACAACTTCGGTATAGAAGGCGTAAGTTATGAGAAGAATGACAAGGGTGAGTGTATCTTTACAGACCTCATAAATAAGAACCCGGATGGCTGGACGCAGGCATCAGCGATGGCATACTATTTGCGTTCATCATCGTCAGGCCCGTTTATTCAGGATGAGGGTTATATAGATCAGTTCTATGGCAAACCAAACCAGCAGGATTCGCTGGATGCATGGATTGCAGACTATGACACTGCAAAGAAATATGTTCTTCCTAACATTGCAAAGACAAATGACGAAAACGTAGAGTATTCTGAAATTATGTTCGATGTCAATGAGTATGTTTCAGCCGAGAGAATTAAGTTCATAACGGGTGAGAGATCATTCGACGAATGGGATGAATATGTTAAGAAGGTTAACGAGCTTGGAGCTATAAGAGCTAAAGAGATAGTTGATGCAGCTCTTGACAGATATAACGCAAAGTAATAAAAATAACAGCGATTGCATATCAAAATGCAATCGCTGTTATTTTTTTATTGTTCGTTATTCAGTTTTACATATTCTGACGGTGAGCACCCCATATGCTGTCTGAATGCACGTGCAAATGCTTCAGGTGAATTAAATCCGCATTTGAATGCAACAGAGTAAACAGAGGCGTTATCTTCGAGTAGCATTTCCTTTGCGTTAATTATTCGTACACTGACAAGGTATTTATGCAAGGTCGTATTCATAGAGTTCTTAAAAATTCTGCTTACGTGTGTTTTGCTGAAATGTAGCTTTTCTGCAAGGTCAGAAATAGTAAGCGATTTATGGAAATTGTTTGCAATATATTCAGCTATCTGGTTTGCGTAGTACTGTTCTGTCCTGTTAATTGAAGCATCATCAGTAGCATTCTGCTCGTTGAATTCTTCGGTGAGCAGGAGTAAAAGATTAGAAAGCAACACTTTTCCCTTCATTGTGTAATCGGGTGATTGGGGGGAAAGAGCAATCAGTGAAGATACGAAATAGTTAAGCATTTTTTGTGAATATGCGGAAAGCTTAAGCACAGACATATTAAAACAGTCTGCAATGCGTGGCGATGCAAATTGACAAAATTCTTCCATAAGATCGGCCGTTATCTGTATAAGAACTCGCTGCTGGCTATTTGGCGACGCCGAACGTACCTGATGTATAAGATGCGGTTTTAAGAGCGCTATGCAGGTGTTGTCAAGTGTGTATGTTACGGAGTTATTCACAATAATTTTCTTTGCACCGCTTGCAATGTACAGAATTTCATAATGGAAATGTGAATGGTATGATGGCATTATATTATTGTGTTGTATTAGTTTGTTTGCATAAAATCCAAAACTTTCCAGGCTGTTTGGAAAATCATGGTAATAATGGTTGTTTTTGTTAGCTTTTTTCATTTCAAAACACCTCATAAACTTCATTATATTAAGTATAGCAGAAAATTATCGAATTGTAAACCGGATAATTAAAAAACAAGTGGAATGTACGTTTTTGTAAGGTTTTCTTGGGTGTTTATTTCATTGTAACAAATTTGCATATATGTTATAATATTTGTAACATTGGAAAAGTGTTTTTAAAAGCTATAAACAGTTCAAATATATGACAAGAACGGAGGTACAAAAATGAGAAAAAAACTGATGATTTTATTATCTGCTGCAATGTTGTTTAACAGCCTTGCAGGACTTACAGGCTATGCAGAAACAACTGTAGATTCTGAAATTGCTGTTGTGACCGATGATGAGAATATTAAAACAGAAACAGGCACTACAAAGGTCTGCGGAACGACCAATCCGTACTGGATAGCAGATGATACAGCAGATGCATTAAAACCTTTTGCTGAATCTACAGTTAAAGCACAGCAAACATCTGCACAAAATACGGTTACTGCAGAAGATCTGGCGGCAAACGATGATATAATCGGAAACCCGGTAGAAAAAGGCGGTGTGAGCTTTATCGGCGTCAGAAGAGGCTATGCAATTGTAGCAGCTCCGGAGAATGGAACTATAAGCCGCTTTAAATATTATATTTTTGCGGAAGGCGGCACGGAAAGCATTACGTCATCATTGTCTGTATCGGATGAGTTGAACGGTACTTACAATCCGGTAACGGTAACTTTGAAAAAACTTGGTTATGTAAGCGGAAGAAAGACCAATCATTTTCTGTACGAGGTGGAAACGGCAGCGGAGATAAGCAATAAATATGTAAAAGTGACGCTTTCGGAGGAAAATAACAGTTTCCTTATACTTGGTGCATTTGAATACGACTGGCTGAAAACAACAGATTTAAGTCAGTTGCCGGATGGAACAAACAAGGTTTCCGGTACAACTAATGAGTACTGGATAGCAGATAGTACAGATGATGCATTGAAACCTTTTGCGGAGTATACAGTTAAGGCACAGCAAACATCTGCACAAAAAACAGTTACTGCAGAGGATTTGGCAGCAAACAAGGACATAATCGGAAACCCGGTAGAGACAGGCGGAACAAGCTTTATTGGTGTCAGAAAAGGATATGCAGTGTTTGCAGCTCCGGCGAATACATTTATAAGACGTTTTAAATACTACATTTTCGCTTGTGGCAGCGACACAGAAAAAATTGTGTCATCACTGTCCGTATCGGATGAAATAAACGGTACTTATAACCCGACAGCGGTAACTGTAAAAAAACTTGGTTATGTAAGCGGAAGAGCGACAAATCATTTTTTGTATGAGGTAGAAACGGCAGAACAGATAAACTGCAAATATGTAAAGGTAACTCTTTCAGAGGAAAACAACGATTTTCTCATACTTGGTGCATTTGAATACGATTACAAAATTAACAAGGCTGCGATGGCACTGGATAAAGTATTCTATACATATGATGACATCTTAAACGGTCAAGACAAAATGAATGTTGAAGATGACCTGAAACTTTTTGAGACAATCGAGGCGGAAGAAAAGGAATACACAATTGAGTGGTTGACAACCGATGAAGCAATTATAGCATCTGACGGAACGGTACGCCGACCGACACAAAGTAAGTCCGTGACGGTCACTGCAAAGGTTTTTGATAACTCACAAACTATGGTGTATTCAAAAAACTATGATGTAACAGTAGCGGCTATAGGAAGCACTCTTGTATTGAAAGAGGATTTTGAAGCGGCGGTACTTGATGAGGGAACAGGAACAGCAAGTGTTAACGGCTATAATGGATGGATTTCGCAAAACACCGAAAAGACAAAAAGTGCAATTTTAAAAGACCCGTCAAATGCCGATAACAAAGCACTTTGGGTTTACAGAGAGGATGTAACGTCTGACGGTGATAAGAACCAAAAAGATTATGATGAAATATCAGGCGGAAAATTAGAATTAAGCTTTAAGCATATGACAACCTCGTCAAGCACACAGTCAAGAGTCGGCTGGTGCGGTATGGACCTTTATATAAGAGCGTCAGGAATTTACGGCTCTGTAAGTGGAACGAGTATCAGCTTTACAAATCAGAAAAAAGTTACATGGAAATTGGGAGTGTGGCATGAATACAGATTTGTAATTGATATGGATCGTGCATTGCTCGATATCTATTTTGAGGGAGAACAGATACTTGATGACTGTGTACTTCCGTCAGCAACATATACATCTTCGTATGTTTCTTTAAGAACAAAAAGAAACGGAAACTACGGTTCATCGTATTTTGACGATGTATGCATGAGAAATCTCTCTCCTTCAGACGAGGATGCAATAAAATATGATGCGGACTTAATAAGCATTCCTGAAGCAACTGTGGATGACATCGAGCTTCCTGCAATGGGCAATTTCGATTCAATTATTGCATGGGACAGCTCTCATCCATCGGTAATAGACAATAACGGTATTGTGACACAAGGGGCAGAGGATACAGACGTAACACTCCATGCAACTCTTGCACGGGGAGAGTATATTGAAGAACGTGACTTTACCATTAAGGTTCTGGGTGCACAAAATACTGATTATATTACACGGGACGAAGAAGCAATCAAGGCCATAGCTGAAAAATTTTCATTAGAAAAGATGCTTGACGGTCAGTCTGCTTTAAATATCACAGACGATATTACTTTACCATTAGAATACAGCGACGGTGATGCAGGACGTCTTGGCGGTTGTAACATAAGCTGGAGCAGTGATGGCGATGCACTTACAATCAATGGTAGTGAGGGTATCGTTACAAGGGGTGAGAATGATACAAAGATAACACTTACAGCAGAGTTTTCGTTTAAAGAGGATAGCGAAACAAAAACTGAGAAGACCTATACTCTTATTATATCGGGTGAGGGTGAATACGAATACCACAACACCTTTGACGGTGCAGGGTTCGGAAATAAAGCATCATTGCTTGACGGTGTGAGTGTGACTGAGGCCGAAGACAGCGGCTCTTTCTACGGCGCATGGCAGTCTCCGACAGATTTATTAAACGGTGTGCTGGCTGTAACACGCACAGACCTTACTTCTGTTGATAAGGATGCGGTTCTTGCAACAGATTATACAGGAAAAAATGCAGAAGCAGGATTCTCCTTCTATTTAACCAGTCCGGCAGACAGAATTGATGTTTCGCTTGACGGAGTGGATATCTCTGTATATGTAAAATCAAGTCAGATATCGGTTGACGGTGTTTTGTATGACACAACAGTAACAACAAAAGAATGGCACAAGCTTGTTCTGCGATTTGATGACTACAATAAATTCTGTTATGTATATCTTGACGGCACAGCACTTTCAGAGGACCCGATAGAATACGATACAGATTTTGAAATCAATTCAATAACGGTATCAAATGATGCAACAAACGGAACACTTGGTTCGTGGTATGCTGATGATGTATATATAAAGGATATAGATGTATCTGATGAAGAAGCCATAAGAAGAACGATTGCGGCAATTGATATAGCAGATACTGCGGAATGGAATATCACACTTCCCAAACTCGGCAAGCTCGGTGCAAGTATAAGCTGGAGCTCGGAGGACGATACGGTTCTTGACGGTAACGGTATTGTAAAAAGAACAGTCGGAGGCGACAAGACAATAACACTTACCGCGAGCGTATCAAGAGGCGGTGTTGTAGTTGATGCGGACTTCGATGTAGTCGTTCCCGGACTTACAGGAAATGAAACACCTACGCAGGAAAAGTTTGAAGAGCACGTTAATGCAATAGATATTTCTGAACTTACAAGCGAGAAATATACTGAAATAACAAAAGACCTTGATTTGTTCAGTGAATATATGAACGGTAACTGTGCGTTTTACGGCGGTATGGACGTTACGTGGAGTTCGGAGCATACGCAGGTTATAACTGACGACGGAAAAGTAACACGCCCGATGCTTGACAAGGGTGTAACAATGACTGCTACGTTCACATCAAAGCGTGATACATCAGTAACTGCACAGAAGGATTTCCACTTCATTGTACTTGCGCCATTTGAAATGATCTGTTATGAGGATTTTGATGACATAACAGAGGCTATGGTGGGAACAAACATTAACGAATACAAGGATTGGACATTTGAAAAACAGATTGAAGTTAATAAGTCAATGATAGCCGACCTTGAAATTGACCCGGCGGATAAAGACAAACCGTTTAACGAGGCAAACAAGGCATTCAGAATTTCAAGATGGAGAAACAGCAGTTATCCTGAACGTGCAAGATGGTACTTTACTGCAAAAGAGAGCGAGGCAATGATAGAAGCAGATGCAGTGGCATTCAGCTTTAAAATCAAGTATATAAACACAAAATCAAAGCTGGATTTTGCACTTGGAGGATTAAGCGGAATTATTAGCAACGGCTCCATAAGCAACAGTACTACCGTAAAAGGCAGCTTCACCAGCGGTTCATTCCCGGCAAACGAGTGGCATACCCTGACCTTTATAGTAGCACCGGCGAGCGGAGTGGTTTATTTCCTTATTGACGGAAATAAGGGCTTTTCGGAGCCCTATGGCGAATTCGACAAGAAGTTGAGCGTCAGATATCTTGAATTGCATACATTCAGAAAAAGAGGTCAGAGTGATTACTATATTGACGACATATCAATCCGGGTTCTGAAGGATTCAGATAAAGCGGCGGTGGAAAAGGCTTTTTCAGAACTGACATTACCGCAAACTGTTATTGATACAGTGACGTTACCGTCCTTTGGTGCGGAGAGAACGAACATAAGCTGGATATCAGACAGTCATGATGTTATCCTCGACAGCGGCGAGATAGTAGGAACAGGTGATGCACTTCTCAAGGCTATAATAACACGAGGTACGGCACAGTCTGAAAAGGAATTTTCAGTAAACGTAACAAAAACGGACAGCTATGACTTTACTGTAAAAAACCTTATGGTTTCTAACGGAATAATAAGCGGTGCTGAAGTTTCATACACGGAAGATACTGCAGGTACGGAGCTTGTCGTGCTTGTATATAATAATGGCAGACTCTGTGCATTGCGAAATACACAAATTACCGGAACAGCTATTACATTTGACGCAGTTGATATATCAGAATTCTATGACTGTGAGATTGAAGCATATGTAAAGAAGGGTTCGGATATTGTGAGCAATGTTTATGTAACAAATCCACAATAAGAAGCATAAGGGAGGAGAGACAATGATTAAAAAACTTATAAGTTTAATATTATCGGCTGTAACTATTGCAAATATTATACCGATAGTTTTTGCAGCAGATGAATACTCCGTGACAACTATGCTCTATTCAGAGGATTTTGAAAGCTACGAAACAGGCACGAAACCGAAAATGGATGTTTATGAGTCAACAGGCAGTATTAAGGTTGAAACTGTCGGTGCGGCTAAAGCCTTACATATTCAAAATATAAACGGAAATGCAAACGCTATGGCGGAAAAGTCAATTGATAAAATTGAAAAAAAGCCGGTAGAGGCATCCGTAAGATTTATGCAGACGCAGACAGGTTCGTCACAGAATAAGGTGCTTGAACTTTCCGGTGATGGCACTTCGGTTACAGTTTTTGCAAACGCCGGAGCATTATATATTGACGAAACAAAAATCTGTGATTATGTTGCAAACAAGTGGTATACGGTATCGCTTGACATCAACCTGTTCAATTCTAAAATTGACGTGTCGGTAAACGGTGAGGAAAAACTAACCGATACCGTGACGGCTGTAAAAGCGATTGAAAAAATTGCAATTGGTGCGTCGCAGTCACCGGGTTTCTGGGTTGATGATATAAAGCTTCTGAGCGAGCAGAATATGACACAAATGAGTATAGACGGCAACAGCACTGCGGTAATACCCAGGAATGGAGAGAACGAGTATAAGTTCTTTGCATACTGCAAGGACGAAAATGGCGAGAAAATCACAGTTTCGGACATTGACTGGAGTATATCTCCGGTAGACTATCAGGGAATAACAACAGACAAAACCGCAGACGGTTTTATAATAAGAGTGACATCAGGGGCTATTGAGGGCGAGATTACACTGACGGCTTCAATAGAGAATGGTGCATATTCCCAGACAAAAACAGTAAAGCTCGAAAAGGTATCAGCAGACGAAATCCGAATTGATGGAGATCCAAGAATATCAGGAGAGAATGGTGAAACGTACCGATACGGATATGAGGTCGTAATGAACGACCAGAACGGTGATACAATTGAGAACTACGGTGATTTTATATGGACAATGACCGGAGTTAATGGATATGTTATCCCGTCAAGTATAAAGCTTAACGAAACCACAGGAATAATAACCGTAGCAGCTGAAACTCCTTACAGAGAGTTTATAGAGCTAAAGGCAACCTCGGTTGATGATCCTGATATATGGCAGAAAAAGAAAATTCTTATAACAGACCATGACTCACACGTTCTTGACAGCAGACGCTATGATGCTGTTAAAGCACACATTGACAATGTTATAGAATATGCAAAAGACCCGTATGATGACACACCGCTTATTGCCGATCTTGTGAATGTCAAGGCAAAAGCACCGGGTGCACTGATAATGGGTGATGGTACAACGGCATATCTTCACAACCTCGGTGCACAGTCAAATCTTATGCGTTCGATGGTGAATTTATCGAATTTTGAGAACGATGATAAGTACAAAAATCAGGTAAACGACATTTACCGATATAACATAGATGTTGCAGAGAGTCCGACATATCTTTTTGAAGGCGGACATATGGAGCTGGACCTCAGAACAAAAACTGCAAATGCATATACCAGAGCATACTGCTCTGTAATAAACGAAATGAAGAGCGGTTTTATATACCGTGTACCGATGTTTGAAGTTGATTATGAGGCGGGCGAGACTCTTACAAAGTCAGCGTTTGTAGGTCATACCGGTTTTAATAGCGAGCATCGCTGGAAAAATGTGTTGGTGGGCAGACACTGGTACTGTGCAACAGACGCATTGACTCCGGAAACGGCTGATTATTACTGGAACGATACTTCAAAGTACGACTGGGAAAGAAAAGGCGCTATAACATATGCAGAAGATTGTAACTTCCTTATTGCATACAGCGAAATGTTCTGGCTGTTAGCAGAATACTACGAGTGTGCACGGACCCAGGAGGAAAAGGATAAAATCTTAGAATGGGGAGATATTATTTACTCATCGCTTGACCAGACCGGATACAATCCGCTTACGGGCGAATATACGGGAATGTTTAATGAGACAAATGGCTCAAAACACTATGAGGACTGGAGCAAGATTTACGCTACATGGGAAAAAAATGGCAGACACTGGTATGACAAGACGAATTATACGAGCTATGTTCCGGGAGACCGTTGGCTTACAAATGTAATCCTTGGCGACAGAGATATAAGAGCTGTTTCCGATGGCGGAGAGGGCTTCGGACCAAGCTCTGACGGTAAATCATGGGTAAATGACCATTATGATCCGGACCCGATGAAGGGCGTAAATGAACAGAACTGGATGCTCTTTCTGGAACCGTATATGTTCACAAGAGAAAACTCGTGTATCGTTCAAATAGTACCGGGGCTTTTCACATTCCTGGAAATCCTTGAGGATGATTCGCCGCTAAAAACAAAAATCATTGAGAAGTATACTAATGCAATATATAACTACTTAAACTTGCGTTATGACTGGGAGGATTCTCACTTTGATGCAAAAATGAGCTGGGGTCTTGACGTAACCGGTTGGGAGTATCCGCATAACGGATATTATGGTACAGAAGGCTCTACAATCACAGGAAAAGTACCGGAAACAGAGCTTGTAGAAGGTTTGGCAATGCTTTGCCATAAAGCGGTGCAGCTTGCAGAACAGACAGGCGAAAACGAAAGTGCATCAAACACATATCCTGAAAAGAAACGAAAAGAGCAGCTTTTGGAGCAGGCAGAGTATATATGGAGCGTGTTGAGAAACCTTTGTAAGATTAACTATGACATGGGTGACATAGGAAATCCATTCAAAGGCGAGCCGGCAAAGCTTAATTTAGCAACAACCTCTACAAACACGGCACTTCTTCAGGGTGCCACAAGAATGTATCAACTGTATGCAGACGAACAGTTCTTAAAGCTTGCATCCAACATAGGAAACAACATAGTAGCGTCACAATTCAATGATGGTAATGGTGTATTTGCAAACTCAAATGCAATACTGACAACATCGTCAAATTTGGTTCTGCCGGCACTTCTGCAGCTTGAGGCGACATTGCTTGATGATTACGATAAACTCATTGAAGCTCAAACCATAGGAAGAGTAAGACAGTACTATGACCCGGGCGTTTTAGGAGAGCACGGCGGAGTTGATGAGCCTTATCCGTACACATCGCTTCTTTCACTTGCCGAAGCGGGTGTAACACAGCAGATGCTTATCATCGAAAAACCGTTTACAATGAAAGCGGGCGAGCAGAGAAAAATCAAATACACCGTTCTTCCGTATGATGCGGGAACGGGAGTATTGTGGGATGTTTCTGACCCGTCAATTGCGGATATATCTGACAGTGGGGTTATAACTGCTCACAAGCGTGGAACGGTTGATGTCCGATGCGTTTCAAGCTCGGTTCAGGGACTGAAATCAGAAACAATTACCGTAACGGTGGAATAGGAGGAACAAAATGAATAAGCTTACTAAAATACTGACATCACTTGTGTGTGCGTTTATCATAGCACTATCGAGTGTTCAGGCGGCATTCTTCGATGACGCAAAAGACCACAAATATGCTGAAGATATACGCCTTTTGTGCAATCTTGGCATCGTTAACGGTGATGATGACGGAAACTTTAACCCCGACAATTCAGTCAGCCGTATAGAATTTCTTACAATAGTATTGAGAACACTTTACGATAACCAGAGCCTGTACCTTTCCGCAGGCGGCGAGTATGCATTCGATGATGTGCCCAAGAGTCATTGGGCATATCACGAGGCTTGCTTTATGAGGCTTATGGGAATGACAGAAGGCGTGGGCGATAACAAGTTTGACCCTACAGCTACAATTGCACTGCGTGATGCAGTGAAAATCCTTGTAAGTGCATTAAGCTATGGTGAGGTCGCCGAAACGCAGGGCGGATATCCTAACGGCTATCTGCAGGTTGCATCATCAATCGGACTTATGGACAATGCAGAAGCTGCAAATGGTGAGGCAATGACAAGAGCCGAGGTTGCACACCTTGTAGCAGGTGTTCTTGACATAGAGGACAACACAGAGCTTAAAAAGACAATACTTGAAAAACGCAAGTATGCAATAATAGACGGAACAGTAGATGCAGTATATGAATTGCAGATGGGTAAGACTCTTACTCCCGGACAGATACAGATAGGCGGAAAGGTCTATAACACCAATGTAACACTGCTTCCGTGTCCGGAAATTGAGCTTGTCGGCAGACGTGTTATTGCATACTATTCAGCAGATAAAGATGCAATTATACATATAGAAAAGAAGGGTGAGCAGGACGTACTCACTATAAAGAGCCGTGATATTGCAGGTACACCTACAATTTCACAGTATCAGTATATTGATGCGAACAGTAAGACAAAAACCGAGCAAATTGAAAACGGTGTAGTAATCTACAACGGTGAGCTTCTCGGAACAGGGCAGATTACACCGTCAAAGCTTAAGCCAAACTCCGGTGAGGTCACATTGATGGACACAGACGGCAATAACGTATATGATATGATTTACGTTAAGAGCTATGACACATATACAGTTCGTTCGAACAACAACGGAATGATATATGACCGTCTTGGCAATCAGATAGACCTTGCGGAAATCAACACCGTATACGTATATGATGGTGACACAGAAGTAACGATTGGGGACATTAAAGCCGATGATGTAATATCAGTTATGAAGAGCATGAGCGGTGACAGAGCATGGGTATATATAAGCCGTGCAACTGCCGAGGGCAGAATTGACACCACACGCACAAAGGGCACAGCAACGCTATGCGGAATAGGCGATGATGAGTACTACATCAGCTATACTTATAAGAACAAACAAAACACATCATATGCTGTATCAATGAAACCCGGTGATTACAGAAAGGTTTACCTTGACATATACGGCGAAATCGCATTTGCAGAAGCAACAGAGGCTGATAGAGAGCTTCCCGACTATGCATATCTTGTAAGTGCAAAAACAAGTGCAGAGGTTGGCGACCAGGCGGCGGTTGTAAGACTTCTGACAGCCGATAACAAGTTCAGGAACTTTGTCATTTCAGTCGATGAAAAAATCCGTTTCGGCAGACTTTCGGGCGATAATTACACAATCTCAAAGGAAGATGCCGATACTATTGCTACACAGCTCAACTCAAACAAGAAATCGCTTGTAACATACGAGCTTGACGAAGAGGGAAAGCTCACAAAGATATGTTTGCCAGGCAGCAGAAAGGACAGTGAAAATATTTCAAGAGACTCTTCGAAATATTCAATGAACTACAGAAACAAGGTAATTGACAGTAAATATTACGTAGACCAGAACACTGTCTGCTTCGGAATCCCGTTCAATGGTGCTTATGAAGAATATATGTCAGCCGGACAGTATAATGACATACTCAAAACCGGTTCACAGACATTAACACTTTATGATATGGAGCCTGACGGACGAATCGGTGCACTCATATCACATTCAACCGTAACGGAACGTTACACAGAGTCGAAGGGTGAATATGAGGTACTGCTTGACTATGTAAACTCACCGATACTCTTTGTAAATGACGTAATTACAAAGCTTGATGAGGACGGTGATGAAGAAACCTATGCTGTAGGCTATCAGCTCGGAATTGAAACTACCGTACCGATAGGAAATAGTGTAAACGGAAATTCAGAGTCGCTTGATGTCATAAAACCCGGTTCTGCGGTACAGTATGTAACAAACACACTTGACCGTTCAAGAGCGACAACTTCGGAGGATAAGGAACGTATCATAATAGTCAGAAAGGTATTTGACTTTACGGTAGACAATCCATATAAATCGACATATGGTTATTCGGAATCATACGTCAGCCGTATATCAGGCGTAAGCTCAATGTCACTTGACGGTCTGGTTGTAACCTTTGACACTGTTAATGAAATATCTGATGCGGCAATAAAGCTTAACAAGAGTTCTGTATCTATACAGAAAAACAGCGGTATAGTTGTTATGTTCTATAATACTGAAACTGAACAATTTGAACCTGCAACTCTTGATGACGTGCAGATTGGTATGGAAGTTTTTGTTCGACGCAGATATAACAATGCCATTGAAATTGTAATTATGAAAGACTGACGGGGAGGTAAACAGATATGAAAAAGACTATATCTTTAATCCTCCTGCTTGCAGGTATCTTTATTGGCACCTGCTCTGCCCATGCGGCAGAAATGCAGTTTTCAGATATAAGCATCGACCTTGAAACGGCGGTAACGCATAACCTCGTCCTTCCTGATACATGGGAAGGCACGGGCGTTACGTGGACGACTGATGGCGTATATATAGAGTCTGACGGAACAGTGAACAGACCGTATCCTGATGATGCACAAAACGTTACTATCACTGCCGAATACGGCGGTACAACAAAAACATTCACTGTAACCGTAAAAGCCTTTGAAAGCAAAAAAGAGATAGTCCGGACAGCGGCAATGTATCTATCATTTTCAGATATAAGTACCGATGATTCAAACTATGTCGAAACAGATTTATATCTGCCCGGAGAAGGGTTATATGGCACAGATATTTTATGGTCAAGCGGAAATCCGTCATTGATAGATGTGGTATCTGACGGAAACGGCAACTATATCGGTAAGGTCAGCCGCACTCATCTTGGAGAGGGTAATTACGGCGTACGTCTTACGGCAGTATTCTACTTTGAGAATGAGTTTTTTGAAAAACACTTCTACATAAATATCGCAGAAGACAGTATGGACTACACCCTGCCGGAGGATTTAACCAAACTGCGTGACACCTACCGTGATGAGTTTCTGAAACGGAACAATATTTTTGATTTACGCAGTGATTTGATTTTACCGCAGATAACAACGGATATAGAGATGACATGTGTATCGGGAAATCCTGATGTTGTTACAGCAGATGGAGTTGTTACAAGAGATAAATTCTACGATAAAAAGGTAACATTCACGGTAAACTTCAAAAAGGGATATATCACGACCAATCTGATAATTCCAATCGTGGTTACGGCATACTCAAACAGTGAGCTTGAAAAAATCCCTGAGGATGACGTAAAAAATCTTATAGCCGAGATTACCCGTAATAACAGTATGAACGCACTGATGAATAATCTGACTTTAAAGACAACAGGCCCGAATGGCAGTGCGGTTACGTGGTCGAGCAGTGATATATCTGCTATGACGAACACGGGCGTAATAACGCGTGGCACAAATGATAAAACGGTAACGTTGACCGTTACGGCAGATTTTAAGGGTCATACATACACCGAAAGTATTGACATAATAATCAAACGCAACAGCACAACAAGCGTAACAGAAACTACTCCTGTAATCAGCGGAAGCCCGGGCTTTTCGGCACCGTCCGCACCGGTGACACCGCCGTCAGGCGAGATAATCTATTTTGATGACCTCTCGTCAGACCACTGGGCATACGACAATATAATGGGACTTGTTGAAAATAATGTTGTCGGCGGCTATGACGATAACACATTCCGTCCCGGTAATGCTGTTACAAGAGAGGAATTTGTAAAGATGCTTCTTCTTGCAACTGATAATTATTCGGCAGGCTATGATTCGGAATTTTCTGATGTGGCAGAGGATAGCTGGTACTATACATATGTATCGTGTGCATATAAAAAAGGGATTGTGCAGGGAATTGCAAATGATTTATTCGGCAGCGGAATCAGTATTTCGAGACAGGATGCGGCGGTTATGATTTGCCGTGCACTCGGAATTGAAACCGAAACTGTGAACGAAACGGTATTCCCCGATTTTGACAACATATCAGGATATGCACAGAATGCTGTTTGCACACTTTATGAATCGGGCGTAATAAACGGCGACGATAACGGATATTTCAATCCGAAAAACAATATCACACGTGCCGAGGTATCAAAGATATTGAGCCTCGTTATGTGAACCCAATCAGGTTAAATACGGCGGAACGCCATATTTATAAATGACAGCTGTGTGTAAAGCGAAAATGCAGTATTGTTTAAACAGTTATGTCTCCTTCTGAATTAAGGGATACTGCATACCGCTTGTCGCAGTTGTGAAAAATGATATGATTTAAGAAAGGAAAGAGGCGAAGTGATATGAAACTGCAAAAAAGATTAGTTGCTTTATTGATAGCTCTCTTAACCCTTATAGCTTGCACCTTATCTGTATCAGCTGTTGATACACAGTACAGAAATAATACAGTGCGTGTTAAAGGTAACGTCGGCAGTGAGAATGCAAACACTCCGGTAGTGCTTCTTATGCTTAACAAGGATGCAGATTCTGTTGCATTTACAACAGAGGATGTATATTATGCAGAGCAGGTTGATGCAGATGATGACGGCGACTATATTTTTAAATTCAAAACAAGCCATAGCGGTGACTACAAAATTCTTGTAAACCAGAACGGCGTGAACGTGAATTCGACGGTTACAGAAGCTGTAGAATTCAAGGACGTTGTAATTCCAACATTGAACATTACAAAGGATGGCATGAATGTTTCGCTTGAGAATTTGTTCGACAGTGATTTTGACGACTATGAAATAAACATAATGCTTGCAGGTTACGACAAAAACAAAAGAATGACAGGTGTAAGAGGTACACGCATTACCTCTACAGGTGAGGAGATTATTTTAGACAGTCTGGCAAATGACCTGCCGGGAGATACAACTACCCTTAAAGCATTCCTTTGGGGTTCACTTGAAACAGCTGTGCCTTTGACGGAGCCGGCAATAGCAGCTACAGGAGCTGATATAACCTGTATCGGAGACAGTCTTACACAGGGCGTTGGCTCAACAGATGAGTCCGTAAATTCGTATCCGTCGGTACTTTCGAAGCTGACTGCGAAAAAGGTCAATAACCTCGGCGTAAGCGGTGAAACTGCAACAACAATTGCTGCACGTGCAGGTGCTGTTGATATGCTGATTCAAAAGGCGTTCACTATCCCTGCATCATCATCAGAAAGTGTTACTGTTGCAGCAGATGATGATGTGCCACAGCTTCTTATGGGCTCAAACGGAATCGGTATAGGCCCAAGAACATCAAACACACTTCGAGGAGGCTATACCACATGTATCATAGAAACTGCGTCAGGCGATGAAATCGAGTGTGATCTTGAATTCAGACTCAATTCAACAAACGATTCGTTCAGTTCTATGACTCTTAAGAGATTAGAGGACGGCGAAGCTGTAAATGTTTCAGTTGGCGATAAACTCATTCCGTATGCGGCACGCAACTACAAGGATGATATAACCGTTATCTGGAGTGGTACAAACGGTAAGTATGACCCAACCGGCGGCAACGATACTACATATCTTATAGACCTTATAAACGGTATGACAAAAACTCTTTCAGAGGGTAACGATAAGTATGTGGTTATAGGTCTTAAGAGCAAGAAAGCTACTCTTGAAGCGCAGATGCTTGAGGCATACGGCGATAAGTTCATAAACATCCGTGAATACTTTGCAAGCGGAAAATGCTATGATGATGCGGTTAAGTACGGCTATATGTCACAGTCGGAGGCTGATGCGTATAAGGCAGAGTATGCAGAGGTAATGGCAAACGGTGAGGTTCCTGCAATGTTTGATGCATCTGAGACCGACGGCGTTCACTTCAACGATTTGGGATATAAGCTGATAGCTCATTGTGTACATGACAAGCTTCTTGAACTTGGATATTGTTATGAGCTTATGGATTGATTGAGAGGAGATATTGGCTATGAAAAATATAATTAAAAAACTTTTTTCGGCAGTGCTCACGCTCACAATAACCGCAGCATTATGCCCGATGACTTTATATGCAGATGAGGCTGCAGTTGCGCAGATGGAGTTTGAAAGTGTTAAGATTTCAAGCACTGAAGCAAACAACACAATTGTGAAGTCCAAAGAAGGAAGCAAAATAGTGTTTAAAACATATTCCTACAGTAGTGGTACTAACAATTATGGCTTGACGGGCGGAGCCACAATGGGTAGGTGTGCTTTGGGTGCAGAAGGTGACGCTATCGTAATTGAACTCCCGCAAAAGGATGGGTACGACCTGACTGCGGCAGAGGTGACTGTTGCAATGAACGGCAGTTATGTATCGCTTTTTGACTATTCATATTCTTCTGCAGTTGAGGGAGAATATACGTCATTAGAAAATGCATATATTTCTACCGCTATGGATAAACCCAGTGCTAATTACAACCTGTATGCAGAAATTGTTAAGGTTCCTGTAGGGGCAAAATACCTCAAAATTGCCCGTAATGCAAATACCACAGAAAAATATTCTGAAAACGCAGGGGTTACAGGATTCATTTTCGGATATGCACCTCAGAATGTCGATAAAATCCAGCTTACTACAACGTGTTGCGGAAATGAGCTTATGAAATTACTCGCATCAGGTATGCTCCCCTCATCGGGGGAGTTAAATATCCAGGCAACCCGTTCTGACAGAGTATCTGCCAGCATATATGACGGAGCATATGGATTGACAATTTGCGGAACAACAGCGCAGACATTTAATGCTATTGGCGAATATAAAATAACAGACGTGTCAATGAAATATTACGCTATCGGTACATCTGCGGTACCTTTTGCATTAAAATTAGGCGATGCAGAAGATAGAGTCGAAAAAGCTTCAAGTACAACAATAAATGATTTGAATGTTACTTCAGAAGCAGGAGAGACTTCATTCACTATGGCTTCGGAGAATGGAACCGGTGTTGCATATGATGTTGTCATTACGATGGAGAAAGATATTACAGGCGGTACTGTTGATGTTCACGGTACTATACCGAAGCAGAATGAAGAGGGTGTTGCTTCGTCCGGTAACGTCAATTATTCAATGGTGGACTATGCAAAGGATAACGGTGACGGAACATACACAAACTATACGGCTGATGAACAGACAGAACTTGTCAATGATATAATTTCAACATACACAGAAGAAACAACTGGTTGTACTCCAAGATCAGACCTGGAAAACTTTTCGGGACTTAGAAACAAAAATGCTACTGCATATGCTGTTTTTAAAGCACCTCAGGATGCGTATATTCAGAATTTTGATTGCTACATAAGATATATCTCAGCTCAAGGAATAAACAAACGATTACAATTAAGCGTTGCCCAAACTCCTGACGGACCGTGGATAAATGTTGACAGCACATGGGAAAAAGTGACGACATACGAAGACTCAGATGGAAATTACGGCGGTATATACAGACAAAAAACAATTGACGGAGTTAAACTGAACGCAAAATATCTGAAGGTTAGTTATCCTTTGATATATTCAGCGACATCAACCAGAAAGCAAGTAGTTCTTGGTGCATTTAAGTATGACTGGACAGTCGAAAAAGAAGCAAATACGTATCCGCAAAGCGGAACATGGCACATTGGCAGCACAGAAAATCCATATTGGCTTGCTGATACAACAGAAGCCGCGTATAAGATGCTTGCTGATTATCCGCATAGAAATGAAGGGGGACTATCCTCATATATGACTACGGCTACCAATACTGTTACCGAGGAGGACATAGCTGAAGGCGGTTATATTGGCAAGGCTGTTAATGAAGGTGATGCAGTATTCGTAGGCGTTGGTTCAAGCTCGAGCTACAACGGTTTTGTAACTGTACAGGCACCCGATGATTCAATTGCAACAAAGGCTACCTTCTATCTTTATAGAGTAGGCACTATTCCTGATATTGCTGTATGGACTTCAGATGCTATAGACGGCGAATATACCGAGGTTGAGACCACAGTTGAAAATATAGGAAGAGTTGCAGGTATGAGCAGTAACCATTATATCTACGCTTTAACGGCAGACAATCTTAAAGATGCAAGATTTATAAGGGTTCAGCTTAATTACGGTTCAGAGGTAAAGTTAGGTGCGATAGACATTGACTATACGAGAGTCGGAATGCCGTGCATATTCACAAGCAACAAAAATGATGACTCAACCTATACTCTAACAGCGACAAACTATACTGTAGGTGATGCAGACTGCAAGTTAATAGTTGCACAGTATGATACGGATAATAAAACAAACACTCTTGCAGGCGTTGAGGTCCTTGACAAGCTTAACATTGCCGGCAGAGGCAGCAATGTTAAGACAATAACACCTGTATCTGGTGCAGATAAGATTTCGGTAATGGCTATTGATGCAAAAACAAATAAGCCATTGGCAAATCCGGTAGTGATTTATCCGGTAACAGAATAACAGTAGTTGTATATAATTTCACCATAGTGTGATTTATAGAAAAATGATATGATTTAAGAAAGGAAAGGAAATGGAAATGAAAAAATTATATCAAAAAATCATTGTAAGCATACTTTCTCTTACAGTTATGGGAACAGTATGTGCAATAGCTCCGGTTATGGCGGAGGCAGATGAGGCTACAGTTGCACAGATGATATTTGAAAGCGTTAGTTTTGGTTCATCACTAACAGAACCCACAGATACCATCGTAAGGACAAAAACAGGAGATGCTAAATTCGCAACATATAGTTTTAACAATGGTACTGATAACTATGGCTTGACGGGTGGAGTTACTGTGGGTGTGTACTATTTGGGTGGAGCGAATGACTATATAATAGTTGAACTCCCGCAGAAGGAAGGGTACGACCTGACTGCAGCAGAGGTGACTGTTGGACAGTACAAAGCATCAACAAACATAGGAATTGCTGATTATTCATACTCCACTGAATCGGATGGAACATATAATCCGGTGAACCATGCGTATATTTCCGGAGCGATGGAAAAAGTTAGCGGTAACTATAACTTGTTTGTAGATGTAGTGAAGCTTCCGGCAGATGCTAAATATCTTAAAATAACGCGTAATGCAACTACTACTTCGGCTTACAGCGATAGAGCAGGCGTTACAGGATTCACTTTCGGCTATGCACCCCAGAATGCAGACAAAATTCAGTTTAGTGAAACAAGTGAAGGAAAAGACCTTATGAAATTACTCGCATCAGGTATTCTCCCAGCATCGGGTGAGTTGAGTATCCAGGCAACCCGTTCTGACAGAGTAAATGCTGACGGAGCGTATGGATTGTCAATTTCCGGAACAGAAACGCAGACGTTCAATGCTATTGACGGATATAAAATCACAGAAGTATCAATGAATGCTTATAATTCATCAGCGGATTTTACGCCTTTTGTATTAACATTAGGAGATGCAGCAGATGAGATTAACGATAAAGGAGAGGGCTCTTTGAAGGTTGTTTCCGAATCGGGAGAAACTTCATTCACACTGGCTTCGGAGTATGGAACAGGTGTTGCGTATGATGTTGTCATTACAATGGAGAAAAAGCTTGAGACATCAATCGACAGTGCAGTTGATAACGGCACAGCAGTAACTGCAACTGCTACAGTTTCAAACCTTGGCTTGGCAGAGTATGATTCAATGGAGCTTATTGTTGCAGGCTATGACGGAGACAGATTTACAGGTGCCCAGACAAAAACTGTCACAAAGGCAGATGCGGACGGAACAGATTCACTTACAGCGACATTGCCGACAGGTACAAAGTCTGTAAAAGTATTCTTGTGGAAAGACCTTGACACACTTGAATCAATACTTGCACCGATAGAGCTTGCAGTAACTACTGCATCAGCAGAATAATTAAATAACTCAACGTAATAATTACGAAAACGTATTATGTTTGGAATTACGGTATAACCACAACATATGCCTTTCGTTAATTATAAAAAACATTATAAACTCAACGTGATTCGCTTCTTTTGAAGCAAAAAACGGGTGATTTATGCCCGTGTACCGGATTGCGGACGGGTTTTCCGTCCGCATTTTGTGTACAAAAATGGAGGATTTTATGAGCAATAACACTAATAAATACGAAATAAAAGGATATACACCGCTTCAATATGCGGAAATGTTTATTGACCGATATACGAAAAAAATGCCGGCACCGGAAATGTCCATATTTCAGATAGGACGTCTGGGCGGTTTTACATACCCGCAAGCCATTGTATTAAGAGGTATTCAGGAGGTTTATAAAATAGACGGTAAGGCTGAATACAACAAATATATAACAGACTGGCTTGAATCAACAACGGACGAGGCGGGCGTTCCGTATCATCAGGAAAAAGGCTGGGTTTCAATGGACAGCCTTGATTTCAGACAGCCCGGAGGTTTGTTATTTGACCTGTATAAGGAGACTAAGAATGAAAAGTACTTAAACGGTCTTGACTTTCTTTTCGGTGATATGAAGAATTTTAAAAAAACGTCTCACGGTGCTTTCTGGCATTCGCTTGACGGAGTGCACGATGATCAGACCTGGCTTGATGGCTTGTTTATGGCAGGTCCTGTATGTGTCAAGTATGCGGTATTGCGTGATGATAAAGAGCTATTGGACATTGCAATGGATCAGCCTGTCATTATGTGGGAAAATATGCGTGATGAGGCGACAGGACTTTTGCGTCATGCGTGGGATGAGAGCAAAAAAGCTAAATGGGCAGACAAGGAAACCGGTCTTTCAAGCTTTGTATGGGACAGAGCGATTGGCTGGTATGCCGCGGGTATTACCGAGATGTATGAGGCGGCACCCAAGGACCACAAAAACATACCAAAGTTCCGTGAAATTATAAAAGAACTTTTTACAAACGTTATTAAGTATCAGACTAAAGAGGGAAGATGGTATCAGCTTATAGATAAGGCTGATGACCCGAGAAACTGGGTGGATAACTCCGGTTCGCTTCTTATTCTTTATGCTATGGCAAAGGCTGTTAAGACAGGTGCATTAGACGAGTCCTTTGTTGAGAATGTTATGCGTGGTTATACCGATGTAATAGTTAATTCTACAGTTATAACCGATGATGATTTCAATATTCTTGACATATGTCAGGGAACCTGCGTTGGTGCAAATGTTGAGTATTACTACTACAGACATAAGATTATAAACGACTGGCACGGAACAGGCGGATTTTTGCTGATGTGTGCTGAAATTGAAGCAATGCTTAAAAAACTTAACAATTAAGAATTATGAATTTTTTAGAACCGGAGGGTGTAATTATGAAAATAGTAAATGGCGAAAACATACCAAATCTTCCATGGGAGGAAAGACCGGAGGGCTGCACAGACGTTGTGTGGAGAAGTGCAAAGAATCCTATAATAACACGTGATGCGATTAAAAATTCAAACAGTATCTTTAACAGTGCCGTTGTTCCGTTTAACGGCGGATTTGCAGGTGTGTTCAGAAGTGACGACACTACAAGACGTCAGGCTCTGCACGTAGGCTTCAGCAGTGACGGAGTGAACTGGGATATAAATGACGACCCGATCAGATTTTTGGATAAAGACGGGAATGTGAATGAATTTGAGTATGGATACGACCCGAGAGTATGCAGGATAGAGGATAAGTATTATGTTACATGGTGTAACGGATTTAAGCGGTTCCCGACAATAGGAATTGCACATACGACTGATTTTAAAAATTTCTATCAGTATGAGAATGCGTTTCTGCCGTTTAACAGAAACGGAGTTCTGTTCCCACGTAAAATAAACGGTAACTTTGCAATGCTGAGCCGTCCGAGTGATAGAGGACATACACCGTTTGGAGATATGTTCTACAGCGAAAGCCCCGATATGACGTTCTGGGGCAAGCATCGTCACGTTATGGGCCCGACAACCAACTGGCAGAGCACAAAAATCGGGGGAGGTCCTGTTCCGATTGAAACAGATGAAGGCTGGCTTATAATCTACCACGGCGTGCTTACGAGCTGTAACGGATTTGTATACAGTGCAGGAGCAGCAATACTTGATCTTGATGAGCCATGGAAGGTTAAGTATCGCACAAAGCCGTATATCATAGCTCCGAGAGAGCTTTACGAAACGGTTGGCGATGTGCCCAACGTTGTATTCCCGTGCACAAACCTTTGCGATGCACAGACAGGCCGTATCACAATCTATTACGGAGCCGCAGACACTGTTATAGGTATGGCGTATACCACAGTGGATGAGCTTGTAAAATTCGTAAAGGAAAACTCATAAGCATAGGCTCCTTAATTTCTGACAGAAGGGAATGACTTCGAAAATGGCAAATGAAGGCACTTTGAAAATTATTAACAAAACCTTGTCAAAAACAAGTAATGATTGCTATATAACAGATTTTAGTGCAGAAAAGAATGCATATTATACATTTGAGATAGGATATGCACACGATTACTGGGATGCGTCCCTGAAAGTCGATATAACGTATCCTGACGGCAGAATCTCCACATTCTTGAAAGGGCTTCCGCACGGAAAAAATATGATTAAGTTAAATGTCTTTCTTGAATGCGGAACAAACAGAATAGCAATAAGCCATTATTTTGGTGAGATTTTATTAAACAGCATAAAAGCTACAGGTCCGGCAGAGATAACAGATTACAGAATTTCTCCTGAAAACATATTTTTCTCTTGTGATGCCCCTAAAAATGTCAAAATGGTGTTGCAAAACTACCGGAAAGAGCTTGTAGAAATAAAAACGGAATCGGGTACGCCGATTCCGTTTGAAGTACGTGTGAAAGAACCGTACAATGAATATACAGCCTCTATTGTCGAGGTATTTTTGGACAAAGAGGTAGTTTTTTGGCTTGGTGAGGGTGAGCACACCCTTTGTTACTGCCTTGAAAACGGTGTTACACTTGAGCAGAGCCTTACAGTAAAGAAAGCGACACCAAAAACGGATTTGCAGTTTATAAATTTTAATGTTGGCTGTGCCAATGCGACACTCATTATGCTACCGAACGGTAAAAATATGCTTGTCGATTCGGCAACAGAAAAGAGTGCACGTGAAAAGATTATTCCATATCTTGAAAAACATTCGGTGAAGGTCGATTACTATTTACTCACGCATTTTCACGGTGACCACTTCGGATGCGTTGATGAAATTCTTGAAAAAAACGGTATAAAAAAACCTGACGGGCAGAAAGCAGAAAAAATGGTCAGGACTGATAAAGCAAAACGTGAGAAATATCTGAAAAACTACAGTTATCTTGATTCTACCATGCTTTGTTTCTATGATGAGATACATAATATATGGGATTTGGGCGGTGTCAGAATAGAGGTATTAAACAGCCGTTTTGACGAGTACGGAAACCCGATGAGGATATATAATTATCCGTTTATAAAAAACAACGAGCATAATTTTGAAAATTCAACCTCTGTTTCGTTTATGCTTGATTACAACGGCTTCAGATACTATCACGGTGCAGACAATTACGCATTTTCCCAGAACAGATTGATAGCTGACTATACCAAACAGGGACGTGAGGATGAGCTTTGTTGTCACTACTTTTTCGGTAACCACCATTTTATATGCGATACGAGTGCAGAGTTTATGAACACATTAAATCCGACGGTTGTATTTATTCCGATTTGCGGAACAATCTACAGAAGAAGCACTTATGAATACGTTTATAAAGAGAACGTGAAAAACTATTATTTTTCACATAAACGTCTCTCAGATACCCTTATTTCAAGTGAGGTCGGGAGTGTAAGGGTTTGCGTCAATAATGCAGATGACTGGTACTATGAGAATATACAGGACGAGGATTTATATTAAAAATAATATAATGGAGGATGAATAAAATGGCATTCAAAAAAGATTTTGTATGGGGTACGGCAACCGCTTCCTATCAGATTGAAGGTGCATGGAATGAAGACGGCAAAGGTCTTAACCTGTGGGATGTATTTTCTCACGAACCCGGCAAGGTTCAATGTGGACATACAGGCGATACGGCCTGTGATCATTATCACAGATTTAAAGAAGATATTAAGCTGATGAAGGAGCTTGGGATAAAGGCATACCGTTTTTCTATCAGCTGGACACGCATTTTTCCTGACGGAGCAGGTGCGGTGAACGAAAAAGGTGTAAAATTCTATTCGGATTTGATTGACGAGCTTATAAAAAACGGTATAGAGCCGTATATTACTCTTTTTCACTGGGATTATCCTTATGCACTTTATAAAAGGGGAGGATGGCTAAATGAAGAGAGTGTAAAATGGTTTGCAGATTATGCGGCAAAGATTTCTGAATTTTATTCTGACCGCGTAAAATATTTTATTACCTTTAATGAGCCGCAATGCTTTATTGGGCAAGGCTATCTTTCAGGAGTCCACGCTCCCGGATTAAAAGTTTCCTTCAGAGATATTTTTCAGATGTGCCATAATGTACTTAAGGCTCATGGAGCGGCAGTTATTGCACTTCGCAAATATGCAAAACAGCCTATTAAAATAGGTTATGCACCTACCTGCACTGCAAATTATCCATCCACCGATAAACCCGGGGATGTGGAGGCTGCACGCAAAGCACTTTTTGCATGCCCGCCGCTTGGTCAGGATGTTATGTGGAATACGTCTTGGTGGAGTGATCCGGTTGTGTTGGGACATTATCCTGAAGATGGACTTGAAATGTATAAAGACTATCTTCCCGAAATAACCGGGGAGGATATGAAACTTATCAGTCAGCCGTTAGATTTTTATGCACAGAATATCTATAACGGCAAAGAAATCAGAGAGGGTGCGGACGGTATGCCTGAAATCGTGGAACGCTATGTAGGAGCACCTAAAACAGCTACTCAGTGGCCTGTTACACCTGAGTGTCTTCACTGGGCACCGAAATTTTTCTGTGAAAGGTATAAGCTTCCGTTATATATAACAGAAAATGGTATGTCTGCTCACGATGTTATATCTCTTGATGGGAAGGTGCACGACCCGAATCGTATTGATTTCCTTGAACGGTACCTTATAGAGCTTGAAAAGTCAGTCGATGAAGGTGCCGATGTTGCAGGGTATTTTCTTTGGTCGTTTATGGATAATTTTGAGTGGGCAAAGGGATATACGGATCGCTTTGGCATTGTTTTTGTGGATTATGAAACACAGAAGAGGCTTCCTAAAGATTCTGCATATTGGTATAAGGAATGGATAGAGGCTCACAGTAAATAAGTTTGAGGGGGTGTAACTTATGACAAGAGAAGAATATTTGAAAACAAAATATTATGAGTGCTATGATGAATATATAGCTAAATATAAAGAGTTCTATGCAAACCCGTCAATTGCACGCATTGAACCGTTTAAGATAGCTGACGGTCTTTATTATGTGGGTGACAGAAAGGTTTGTATTCATTTAATCGACACAGGTGACGGACTCATTCTCATTGACTCCGGTTACATCGGAGCAGCACACCTTCTTGTAGACAGTATATGGCGTGCCGGCTTTGATCCGAAAAATGTTCTCTGGATAATTCATACTCATGGGCATTACGATCACTTTGGTGCTTCGGACGAATTTCGCAGAATGTATGGTACAAAACTTGCAATCAGTAAGGTTGATGCTGAGTCAGTGAGGCTTAAACCTCATAGGGCTCATGTTAATAAGGATTCCTTTCCTTATGCAAAAATACCTGCTTTTGATTATGAAATTGAAGATGGTGAGATTTTTAAGCTTGGCAATGTGGAAATTCGTTGTATTCTGACACCGGGGCATACAGACGGAGTTTTAAGCTTGTTTTTTAACGTTACCGATAACGGAAACACGTATTTGGCAGGATTATTCGGCGGTGCCGGAGTCAGAGCTCTTACACTTCCATATATTTGGTATAATGAAAGTTTTACGGATTGCCCACAGCAGATGTTAAACTCAATTGAAAAGATATGGAACGAGCCGGTAATGGTGCATTTAGGTAATCATCCATATAATAACCGTACAATAGAAAAACGCGAAAAACAACTTAAAGAAGGCGGAAATCCGTTTATTTCTCCTGACAGCTGGCACATTTTTTTGGGTGATTTAAAAGAAAAGGTTGAAAAGATAATTAAAGATAATAAAGAACTGGAGAAAAAATTTACTGAATAAGCGGTTCAACGGCAATTTTTAGCCTTGACCTTATAAGAATAATTGCGTTGCATAGCAACGCATCGATATGAATTCATATCATATAGAGTTTGAGCAAAGCGAAAAATATGATAAAGTATGTAGCACAAATACATATGCAGAAGAGGTGAAGTAATGGATATTTCAATAGCAAGCGGAAAGGAAGAGTTTTTTGAGGATTTAAAGAAAATCGGCTACAGCGGTGTGGATTTCCCGATGATTATATACGATAATATGAGTGAGGTGATTCCGTCAAAGGAATATGCCGATTCGATTATGAAAAGATATCAAAGGCTTAAAGATATGGGACTTTGTGCGTATCAGTCGCATCTGACTTTCTGGCCTGACCATTTTGAACCGTTTGCAACGCCTGAGGCGTATGCAAAGCATTTTGCACCGCTTTATGCACGACAGATTGAATTGACAAGCGAAATAGAGTGCAGAACGGCAGTTGTTCATTTGCATCGTGGTAAGGATGCTGACGTGGTTCGCAAGGGTAATATTGTGTTAATAGAGTCACTTTTGCCGACACTTGCAAAAAACGGCGTAGTGCTTGCGATAGAGAATGTATTTGATTCGGGTGTCACGGACGGAAATATGACAACAGCGGAGGATTTGCTTTTCTATATTGACTATTTCAAAAGCAAAAACCTCGGCATCTGCCTTGACACAGGTCATGCTGTTGCGTTAAATCAGAATCCGGTAGAAATGCTTAAGGCGGTTTCTCAACATCTCGCAGCCGTACATATTCATACAACTATTCCGGGCGAGGATTTGCACAGGATACCCAATTTTATGGGTTGGCGTGAACCGCTTGACTGGAATGAGTTTTATGATGTATTATCAGCATCAGAATATAAAGGTCCATTTAATCTTGAGATTGGCGGCCCGAAAAATCTTACGCACGAGGCAATGGTAACCTATTATAAATTAGCATATCAGGTTGCCGACGGTATTGTGAATAAACATAAATAATTGAAACACCCCCAAAGCCGATACCTACGGGCTTTGGGGGCATTTGTTCGAAACAGTCGTTTCGGTGAACCAAACCATACTAATTTAAGGAGATTTTTCCCATACTAAAAGACACCGCAACCGATTGAGTTGCAGTGTCTTATTTTGTTTGTTACAGTATATCATATTACTAATAAAAAAGCAATACCTTTTAGATGTTCCAGACGATTTCAGCATTTCCATCCTCGTCTATAATGATGCGATTTATAATGATGCCGCATACGCCACGCTTTTCCTCAAAGGAAGCGGTTTTCCATTTCTTAGATAGGTTGATAGCTTGTTTAACATCAATTTCTGTATTTTCAAGTTCTTCAATCTTTAACAAAAGCTCAGTTTTCTCTGCTTTGAGTTTTGTTGCTCTTTTGCTCATCAGTTCCAGCAAATCAGCATTTGCTTCCGGTTGCATCAGCATATCTGCGATTTTATTTTGAGATAACTCGATAGATTTCACTTTGTTTCGCAGTTCGTTGATTTCAGGATGCACATTCTTTCTCTCGCTTGTCCTGATGTTCTTCAAGGTTTCAAGCTTATTAGCAATTTCAGTATAAACCATATCTTCAAGGCTCTCAGCATAAATCGTGCCTTTAGTTCCTTTACAGTCCTTGAAATGTGTTTTGCCTGTGCAAGTAAAATATCTGCGGATTTCTCCGCTTCCTGTCTTACCCTTGATAGTAGTCATAGTTCTGCCACATCTGCCACAGATGATTTTACCACCGAGCCAAGAGGTTTTATTAGATACGGCATTTCGTATCTGCTTATTTTTAGATAGTTTCTGCTGACATTTAAGCCAAGTATCGCTATCTATAACCCCCTCGTGTGTCATTACCACTACCTTTATGTCAGACCAATCGTTATTGTCTGCCTCGTGTTTACTCTTACCATAAATCTGTATGCCGTTAATACCATTAAAAGACTCTGGCGGTGATATTATAATAGCGTTATGACCTAAAAAGAAATCGTAAACTCTGCTATCAGCCTTTACATAAATAGGGTTTTTAATGATGGTTGAGAGCTTGGCAGTAGTCCATCCGCCACCCGATAAGGTTTTGATGTCATTCTCAACAAGGTTCTTTAAGAGCCTACCTAAAGATACTTGCTCAACTGCGTATGTATCATAAATGTATTTGACTTGCTCGATTTCATCAGGAATA
>JAFQJD010000040.1 GCA_017415105.1 Clostridia bacterium
GTTCATAGTGAACCCTCCTTAGAATTGATATACTCTAAGTTTAACTGAACGAAAATATTATGTAAAGAAAACTACAACTATTTCAGCTAAATGCCTATGAATATGAGGTAAACTTTACATAATCTATTACTTTCCAATACAATTTTTATGTAAAGCTTTACATAAAAATTGTAACCCGTAAATTTCGGGGATTGGCAAAAAAACAACTGATTGTAGAAAAAAGTTATTATTTTTGATTTTGACAATTGACAACGACTGTTATAAATGGTATAATTTTCGTATAAATTGGAATGGTATGCTTTACAAGCATATAAATAGGGAGGAAAAATAAATGAGCGAATATTCATACAAGGGTAAAACGCCTATACAGTACGGCGAGGAATTTATCGACAACTATCTTGCACATCATACCGTAGAGGAGTTTGAGCCGACAGGTGTTTCGAACTACATAAAGGGCGTATTTATGCTTGGTATAGATAAAATATGTCAGCAGAATAAGAATAAAGAGTACGATAAGTTTATAAAGGACTGGCTCGGGAAAGTTCTTGATAAGGACACAAAGAAACTCAACCGTGTTGAGGGTAATTTCTGGATTTCACTTGATTCACTTGACTTCCGTCAGGCAGGCTTGCTTCTTTTCAGACAGTATGAGGAAACAGGCGATAAGAGATATCTTGAGTCAATCGGTGAGCTTTGCGAAACATTGTTTACAGACTATCCGAAAACAAATAACGGTATTTTGTGGCATAATAAGCAGAATGCTCCGTATCAGGTCTGGGTTGACGGTCTTTATATGGCAGGCCCGATATGTGCAGGCTATGCAAAGGTAAGCGGAAAAGAGGAGTTTGCACAGCACGCAATTAAACAGGCGGTTCTTATGTATGAGAATCTGCACGATGAAAAAGACGGACTTCTTTTCCATGGCTGGGACGAGAGCAAGGAAGCAGGTTGGGCTGATCCCGAAACAGGGCTTTCAGCAGAGAAGTGGGGACGTGCACTTGGCTGGTATGTTGTTGCGGCAACAGAAATGATAGGTTTCCTTGGTAAGGACTATGAGGGTATGGATAAGCTTATTCCCATACTAAAGCAGGTTCTTGAAGCGTTGCTTAAGGTACAAAGACCGGAGGATGGTTACTGGTGTCAGATAATTGACAAACCAAACGCAGAAGGCAACTGGAGAGAAGCATCTGCAACCTGTCTTATTACTTTTGCTCTTGCAAAGGCATACAGACTCGGCATTGTTGGTGAAGAGTATATTGCAGCTGCAAGAAAAGCATTTGAGGGTATAGTTGACAGCTTGTACATAGACGAGGACGGAAACAAGATACTTGATGAAGTTTGTATCGGAACATGCATAGATGATGGCGACTATAACCACTATAAAAACCGTCAGAAGGTCAGAAATGACCTTCACGGCACAGGTGCGTTCCTGCAGATGTGTGCAGAAATGAACCTTGTTGATTGATTTTTTGTGAGGGATGCATAAATAGCATCCCTTTTTTTGTTCACTTTTAATTTGTAATATTGCTCAAAAATCTGATTTTGTATATTTTTGGTCTGAAAAAGTACAATTTTACAATTAATTGGTCAGTTTGCACATAAAAATTCCGGAAAAATTCTTGCAAAGGCACTCGCGTACGGAAAAATATATAAAAAAGTCGAAAAAATTTTACATTTACTATTGACAAACTTGCATAAAAAGTGTTATAATTTGTGTATAAATTTTAGCATTGGGAATATCTGTGTAAAAATCAGTTGGTGCAATTTGCATAATTCTACAGCGGCTATGGTGAAATTGCATAATAAACGGTTGTTTTCACAGGATTACCCGTGAAAGGAGTACAAAACATAAAAATGGAAGCTAAGGCGACTAAAACAAAAGTAAGAAACAAAATACGGAAAGAAAGTCCGGGTGAACGTGTGTTTGACGTTTTTAACGTGATTTTCCTTCTTGCATTATCAATATGCATGATATATCCGTTATGGCACGTAATTTGTGCATCATTCAGTAACCCGATGCGTATTGCAAGAACTGCTGCTCCGATTATTTTCCCTATGAATGCAGATGGCGGATTAGGATTTACAGTTGCAGCATATAAGCAGATGTGGACTCATCCGCTTATCATTCCGGCATACATAAACAGTATCGGTATCGTTGTTGTTGGTACAACACTAAATATTATTATGACATCACTTTGTGCATATGTTCTGTCACGTCAGAATGTCATGCTCAAAAAGCCGTTCACATTGTTTGTAATGTTTACAATGTTCTTCAGTGGCGGTATGATTCCGACATATATTGTTAACACTCAGATTTTCCACCTCGATGACAGCTATCTTGCATTGATACTTCCGGGTGCGATAAGTGTTTACAATATGATTATCATGAGAACAAACTTTGAAAGTATCCCTGTCAGCCTTGATGAGGCAGCCCGCCTTGACGGTGCAGGTCATATGAGAATATTGTTCCAGATAGTTCTTCCGCTTTCAAAGGCTATAATCGCGGTTATGATTCTCTACTATGCAGTAGGTCACTGGAATTCATGGTTCCAGGCTTCACTTTATATCAGAACTCCTGAAAAGAAACCGTTGCAGCTGCTATTGAGAGAAATTCTTATTCAGAACGACACAAGTGCGATGTCATCATCAACTTCAGGAACAGCAGCAGGTCAGGCAGACCAGGCAGAGATTGGCGAAACACTTAAGTACGCTACAATCATATTTGCAACAGTTCCGATTCTTATCGTTTATCCTTTCCTCCAGAAGCACTTCACAAAGGGTGTTATGGTTGGTGCCGTAAAGGGTTAATATAAAAAGGAAAGGAGAAAGATTTAGCAATGAATACAAAGAAAACATTTGGACAGCGTCTCGGAAGAGATATGAAAATGAACTGGTCATTATATATGTTAATGATTCCAGTTGTTGTATACTTTATTATGTTCTGCTATATGCCTATGTACGGTATCGTAATGGCATTTCAGGACTATTCAATCTTTAAAGGCTTCAGTGGTAGTGAATGGGTAGGCTTTGAGCATTTTATCAAGTTCTTCCAGTCACCGAGATTTGGTGAGTTGTTGCTTAACACAATAAGAATCAGTGCAGCATGTCTTGCGTTCGGATTCCCTGCACCGGTAGTTCTTGCACTTCTCTTGAACGAAATCAAGAGTGCAAAGCTCGGTAAGGTTATTCAGAACTGTACATATATCCCTCACTTTATCTCGCTGGTTGTTGCTTGTTCAATCATTAAGATATTTACAGCAGAGACGGGTGTTATCGGTTCATTCTACAATATGATAACAGGTTCAGAAGCAGGTAATATGCTTAACAACAAAAATAACTTCCTTCCGATATATGTTATATCAAACATCTGGCAGGAATGTGGTTGGGGTTCAATCATATACCTTGCAGCATTGTCAGGTATTGACCAGTCACTCTATGAGGCGGCAGAGGTTGACGGTGCAGGTAAGTGGAGAAAGGTAATAAGCATCACATTGCCGAGTATTCTTCCTACAGTTATAATAATGCTTATCATGAGAATGGGACAGATCCTGAGCGTAGGTTACGAAAAGATATTGTTGCTTGGTAACGATGCAACAAGTGAGGTTTCAGATGTTCTGTCTGTTTACAACTACGAGGTTGGTATCAAGCAGAGCAGATATAGCTATTCATCTGCTATCGGTTTGTTCAACACTTTGGTTAACCTGTTATTCGTTCAGGCTGCTAACTGGATCAGCCGAAAGGTTAACGGCTACGCTTTGTGGTAAAGAGATTTTTGCAAAATACCGGAGCTTGGTATTTTGTTGAAATAAATTATTAAAATAAAAAGGAGACAAAAAATGAAAAAAAGAATTTTAGCACTTTTGTGCGCAGGAATGTTGCTTCTTAGCGGCTGTGGCGGAAACGGCGGCTCGACTGCAACAACAGATTATGATTTTGGCGGATATCCGATGCAGGATGTTGAAAAGATGACATATTGGTTAGCGATGAACAATAATATGTCACTTGTAGTTAAGAACCCCGGCGAAACAGAGTTCGCAAAGGAATTGGCAAAGAGAACAGGTGTTGAGATTGAGTACATCGATCCGGGTACAGCAGGCGAGGAAGACCTTAAGAACCGTATGGCAGCAAAGGATATGCCGGATATGGTAGAGTATAATTGGTCAGGCTTTAACGGTGGCCCGCAGCAGAACCTTGATGACGGTGTTATCATCCCGCTTAACGACCTTATCGAAGAACACGCTCCGAACTTCAAGAAGTACCTTGAGGAGCATCCGGAAATCGACAAGATGATAAAGACAGATGACGGTACATACTACTGCTTCCCGTTCATCCGTGGCGATAAGAGACTTCTTATCTCAACAGGTCCGGTTTACAGACGTGACTGGGCAAAGAAGGCTGCTCTTGATGATCCGAAGACAGTTGCTGATATCGAAGAAATTCTTAAGGCATACAAGGCTCAGGGTGTAAAGAAGCCGCTTTCATTAACAGCAAGCGGTATCTCATCATTCATGGGTAACTTCGGCACAAGCAGCGGTTTCTACTATGCTGATAAGAAGGTAGTATTCGGACCGACAACAGACAACTACAAGTTTGCTTTGGAAACATATGCAAAGTGGTTCAAGGAAGGCTTGCTTGACAAGAACTTTGTATCAGTTGACGATGCAACAATCAAGGCACAGGTTCTTAACGGTGAGACAGGTATGGCATTCACATCAGGCGGTGGCGGCCTTGGTACATGGCTTGACACAATGGAAGCTCAGGGCGAGCCGTTTGATATGGTAGGTTTCACATATACAGGTCTTGAGGAGGGTAAGGCAAGCGAGTATCACGCTTTTGAATCAAACTATCCGGGCTACGGTTCAGTTGCAATCACATCATCATGTGAGAACCCGGCAGCTGCTGTAAGATACCTTGACTACGGTTACAGCGAGGAAGGTTACCTTCTTTACAACTTCGGTATCGAAGGCGTAAGCTACGAGAAGAATGATGCAGGCGAGTGCATATTCACAGACCTCATCAACAAGAACCCGGACGGCTGGACACAGGCATCAGCAATGGCTTATTATCTGCGTTCATCGACACAGGGACCGTTCGTTCAGGACAAGGGCTACATTGACCAGTTCTACGGCAGACCGAACCAGCAGGATACACTTGATGCGTGGATTGCAGACTATGACGAAGTTATAGACAGCAACTTGCCGAAGTACACATTCACAGGCGAGGAGAGTATTGAGTACACAGAGCTTATGTTCGACGTTAATGAATATGTATCAGCTGAGAGAGTTAAGTTCATCACAGGCGAGAGATCATTCGATGAATGGGATGCATATGTAAAGAAAATTAACGAGCTTGGTGCAGAAAAGGCACTTAAGATTGTTAAGGCTGCATGTGACAGATACAACAGCAAATAATTTAATCTGATTAATTCGGGGAACAGCGGTTAATACCGCTGTTCTTTTTGTGCCTAAAGGTTGACAAAATGAACAATATAGGGTATAATATTTACATCAGATGAATACACTCAAAATATTGGGGGAAGGAGTAAATATGAAATCTGATAAACATATAAAGCGCCAGAGCCGCAAAGAGTGTGGCGGTTGACGAGGTTGAGGAAATTCGAAAATTCGGCGGGTACCTCACGGTGGTGAGCACCACTGTTACGTATGGCTTCAAAAACGCAGAGTAATCTGCGAACAAATAGCCATATATGCTAAAACGATATCATAAACGGATCTGTGACGAACCGGTTATGATAATCGGTTTTATTTTACAGGTCCTTTGTGGTACATATAATTTATATTGAAAGGATTTGTAAATATGTGCGGAATAGTTGGATATATAGGAAATAAAAACGCAACAGAAATACTAACACAAGGTCTTAAAAGACTTGAATACAGAGGATATGACTCGGCAGGTGTGGCAGTCTTTGACGGAAAAGAAATACAGACCGTAAAAGCAAAAGGCAGACTTAAAAATCTCAAAGACGAGCTTTTAAAAACTCCTGTTACGGGTAATCTGGGGATAGGTCATACACGTTGGGCAACACACGGTGCACCCTGTGCAAAAAACTCACACCCACATACATCGCAGGACGGAAAAATTGCAGTTGTTCATAACGGAATAATAGAGAATTACGAACAATTGCGTGCGATGCTCGAAAATAAGGGCTACACCTTTAAATCAGAAACTGATACCGAAGTAATACCGCACCTTGTTGAGCTGTATTATGATGGTGATATTTTTTGTGCTGTTAAAAAGGCAGTATCACATCTTTCGGGAAGCTATGCGTTGGGCATAATTTGTGAGAATGAGCCGGATAAGCTCGTTGCAGTGCGTAAAGAAAGCCCGCTCATAATAGGTGTGGGCGATGGCGAAAACTTTATTGCATCAGATATCCCTGCAATTTTATCGGAAACCGAGAATGTATATTTTCTTAATGACGGCGAGATAGCGGTTATCACAAAAGATACGGTAGATATTTTCGGTAAAGACGGCGAGCCTGTTATAAAGAAGCCTGAAAAGGTGACCTTTTCAGAGAACGCGGCACAAAAAGACGGATATGAGCATTTTATGCTAAAGGAAATATATGAACAGCCCAGAGCCGTTGCTGATACTTTACGTGGCAGACTGGCTGACGGTATGCCGGTGAAGTTTGATGATTTTGACAGTAAACTAATATCAAAGTTCAGAAAAATCTATATTGTAGCTTGCGGTACTGCATACCATGCAGGACTTGTCGGAAAAATGGCAATAGAAAAGCTTGCGAAGCTTCCGACAGATGTAGAGCTTGCATCGGAATTCAGGTACAATGAACCGTTAATTGACAGTGAAACTATGGTGATTGCCATAAGTCAGTCTGGTGAAACTGCAGATACTTTAGCAGGTGTAAGGCTGGCAAAATCAAGCGGTGCATATGTGCTTGCAATAACAAATGTTCTTGGCAGCAGTATATCACGTGAAGCTGATATGACATTTTACACGTATGCCGGACCTGAAATATCCGTTGCATCAACAAAGGCTTACACAACACAGCTTGTTGCATTATATCTGTTTGCCTTATTTCTTGCAGAAAATAAAAATTCTGCGTTACCAACAGAAATTGATATCGTAAAGAAAGAATTATTAAAGTTGCCCGTGAGCCTGAAGAAAGTTTTAGAGCTCGAGGGTGAAATCAAAAGAATAAGTAAAAAAATCTATAAAGAAACCGATATGTATTATCTTGGCCGTGGTCTTGACTATGCAGTGGCTATGGAAGGCTCTTTAAAGCTTAAAGAGATTTCGTATATCCATTCAGAAACCTACGCGGGCGGAGAACTGAAACACGGTCCGATTGCACTGATTGAAAAGGATACTGTGGTTATAGCAATAAGCACGAATAAAGAAATCTGTGCAAAAATGGACAGTAACATAAAAGAGGTAACAACACGTGGTGCATACACCATTGCAATTGTAAACGAAGCAACTGCACCACAGCATACAGCTTGTTCTCATATGGTCGTTATGCCGGGTGAAGGCTCTGTATTGTCACCTGTTACATCTGCTATACCGTTACAGCTTCTTGCATATCACGTTGCATATCAGAAAGGCGAGGCGATTGATAAGCCGAGAAACCTTGCAAAATCGGTTACTGTAGAATGAGGAGGAAATTTATTTATGGGAAAGCTTTTTGGTACGGACGGAGTCCGTGGCGTAGCGAATGAGGAGCTCACATGCGAGCTTGCGTATAAGATTGGTAAATGTGCGGCGTATGTGCTGACCGGAGAAATCAAACACAAGCCTAAGATATTGATAGGTAAGGATACAAGAATATCCGGTGATATGCTTGAGGCGGCGTTAACTGCAGGACTTTGTTCTGTTGGTGCACAGGTAGTATCACTCGGTGTTATTCCGACACCGGCAGTTGCGTATCTTACACGCCTTTATGACGCTGATGCAGGTGTTGTTATTTCAGCGTCGCATAACTCTGCTGAATATAACGGTATTAAGATATTCAATGCCAACGGCTATAAGCTCAATGACGCAATCGAGGAAAGAATTGAGGATTTAATACTTGTTGATGACAGCGAGATAAGACTTCCTACAGGCGATGATGTCGGCACTGTTACAAAGTGTGATACTGCAGTCAGAGACTATGTGGAGTTTGCAAAATCTACAATAGACTGTGACCTTGATGGAATGAAGATTGCGGTTGACTGTGCGAACGGTGCGTCATACGAAACCTCAACGAGAGTATTAGCCGAGCTTGGTGCTGAAATCTATACGGTGGCAAACCATCCTAACGGGGTAAACATAAACCTTAACTGTGGCTCAACTCATACAGAAAAGTTTGGCGAGTATGTTAAGAACATAAATGTAGACATTGGCTTGAGCTTTGACGGTGATGCCGACAGACTTCTTGTTATTGACGAGCTTGGTAACCTGATAGACGGTGATAAGATAATGCTTATCTGTGCAGAATATCTTAAGGACGCAGGAATGTTAAACAAGAACACTCTTGTAACAACTGTTATGACAAATCTCGGACTTGTCCTTGCGGCAAAGGAAAAGGGTATAAATATAGTTCAGACAAATGTAGGTGACAGATATGTTCTTGAGGAGATGCTAAAGAGCGGATATTCACTTGGCGGTGAGCAGTCAGGTCATATTATCTTCCTTGACCATAACACAACCGGTGACGGTCTTGTATCGGCACTTCAGCTTCTGAGTATTGTTAAAAAGACCGGCAAAAAGCTTTCGGAGCTTGCCGAGGTGTTCCAGACACTACCGCAGACAATGATAAATGCAAAGGTAAAGAACTCCAACAAATATGATTATGTCAAGGACGACATAATTACAGCCGAAATCAAGGCACTTGAGGAGGAGTTCAAAGAAAGCGGCAGAGTACTTATCCGTCCGTCAGGCACGGAGCCGTTTGTGCGTGTAATGATCGAGGGCCCGACACAGGCATTGGTAGAGCAGAAAGCGAAGTATCTGGCAAAGCTGATAGAGGCAAGGCTTGGTTAACGTGCGAAAAAATGCTCGTTGCATCTCGCATACGGTATAAACAAGATTAGGATAATGCTTACTCAAAGAAATGGTTCGCCGAGGGATATCCGCTAAGAATGCTAAAACTTAGCAAAATGCATTCTACGCAGACATCCCTCGCCAAGCTACAGGAGAAAGGAAAAGGAAAATGACTGATATAAAAAAATTCAAAGACAACGGTGTTGTTTTTGTTGATGAGAGAAGTGTATGGATTGAGGACGGTGTAGAAATCGGAAAAGGCACCGTTATTGAACCGAATGTGTATCTTAAAGGTGATACCGTTATAGGTGAGAATGTTACAATCGGGTTCTGTACCGAGATTGTCAATTCAAAGATTGCAGATAATGTAGTAATAAAACATTCGGTGATAACCGACAGTACAATCGGGGAGGGTACAAACGTAGGACCGTTTGCGTATGTACGTCCGAACTGTAATGTGGGTAAGAATGTTAAAATCGGCGATTTTGTTGAGATTAAGAACTCAAACATTGACGACGGAACAAAGCTTGCACATCTTACATACGTTGGTGATGCAGATGTAGGCAAGAACATCAACTTTGGTTGCGGTACGGTTGTAGTAAACTACGACGGTAAAAAGAAGCACAGAACTATAATAGAGGACAATGCCTTTATAGGCTGTAACACAAACCTTGTATCGCCCGTAAAGGTTGGCAAAAACGCATATACCGCAGCAGGCTCTACAATTACAGAGGATGTACCTGAAAACGCACTTGCTATTGCAAGACAGCGACAGTGCGTAAAAGATGACTGGGTAACAAAGAATAAATAAAGTTGACGTATAGAGTGCAGAACGCAATGCTACGAACGAAACTCGCCACTCGGAGTACCAACGTACGCCGTCGGGCAAGGTCGCTGGCGACCTCGTTTCGTTCGTTCTGCATCTCAATACGTACAATTTATTAAGAAGTATATATGCAGGACTTAAAAAGTCCTGCATATTTTTTTGCTCTTGTGGGAAAAAATATATTCAAAAACACGCCGTTTCTTTTACGGCTGAACGGAGGTCAGGATGAATTTATCCAAACGACTTGAGAAAAATTGCGGAAAACTTATTTTTGACTGTACCGATGAGGAGCTTTTCTGCGGTATTTTAAAAACAGTAAGCGAGCTTAAAACTGAACAGAAAAATGAGAAAAGCAAGAAAAAACTCTATTATATCAGTGCAGAGTTTCTGATTGGCAGGCTTTTAGAATGTAATCTTCTAAACCTTGGCGTTTATGATGAGATAAAGAAAATTCTTTCAGATAACGGTAAGGATATATCACGTATTGCCGAGCTTGAAGCAGAACCGTCTTTAGGTAACGGCGGGCTTGGCAGACTTGCGGCGTGCTTTATGGATTCGGTTGCACATATGGGGCTTGAGGGTGATGGCGTAGGACTTCTTTATCACTATGGACTTTTTAAGCAGGTGTTCGCTGACAACAAACAGCACGAGGAGAAAAATCCGTGGATAAGTGAAAACAGCATCATAAATAAAACGGAGATTTCCTATAAAACCGAGTTTTCGGACTGCACCCTCACATCAAGGCTGTACACCATAGATATTATCGGTAAAAACCGTACTAATAAGCTGAATCTTTTTGATATTGAAACGGTGGATGAGAGTGTTGCAAAGGATGCAACGGAGTTTGATAAAACAGATATTAAAAAGAACCTGACATTGTTTTTGTATCCTGATGACAGTGATGAAGCAGGCAAACGGTTAAGGCTGTATCAGGAATATTTTATGGCAAGCAATGCTGCACATCTTATACTTGAGGAAACAATACGGCGTGGCGGTACTCCCGAAACACTCAACGAATACGCAGTAGTGCAGATAAACGATACGCATCCGAGCCTCATTATTCCCGAACTTATAAGGCTTCTCTGTGAGTGCGGTGTAGGTATGGATAAGTCGATAGAGATAGTGAGAAATATGTGTGCATACACAAACCACACTATACTTTCCGAAGCCCTTGAAAAATGGCACGCCGATACGGTTGCTGCACTGATTCCCCGGATTATGGAAATAATAAAAGAGCTTGACAGGAGAGTAAAAACAGAATGTCAGGACAAATCCCTGCATATTATAGACGAAAATTCGCTTGTTCATATGGCACGGATGGATATTCATTACGGCTTTTCAGTAAACGGTGTTGCATCGCTTCATACAAAGATATTAAAGGAAACGGAGCTTAATAATTTTTACAGAATATACCCAAAGAAGTTTAATAACAAAACAAACGGTATCAGTATGCGTCGGTGGCTCTCGGTGGCAAATCCACGGCTTGAGCAGTTTATAGTATCGCTTATTGGTGACGGGTTTAAGGATGATTATCTTAAATTAAAGGAGCTTGAAAAGTTTGCCGATGATGATGAAGTTCTTCAAAAGCTTATTGACATAAAGCTTGAAAATAAAATAGATTTATGCACTTATATAGAGGAAAAACAGGGACGTAATATAAACTCAAATTCAGTGTTTGATGTGCAGATTAAGCGTTTGCATGAATACAAACGTCAGCAGATGAACGCATTGTATCTGATAAACAAATACCTTGATATAAAACGCGGAATACTCCCCAAACGCCCGATAACGGCGATATTCGGTGCAAAGGCGGCACCTGCCTACACAATTGCAAAGGATATAATTCATCTGATTCTGTGCCTTGAGGATATCATAAGCCATGATGAGCACGCATCGCTGTATATAAATATATTTGTCGCAGAGAATTACAATGTATCATGGGCAGAACGCATAATTCCTGCGGCAGATATTTCCGAGCAGATTTCACTTGCATCAAAGGAGGCGAGCGGAACGGGAAATATGAAGCTTATGCTTAACGGTGCTCTGACACTCGGTACGCACGACGGTGCAAATGTTGAGATTAATTCGCTTGTTGGTGATGATAATATTTATACCTTCGGCGACAGCAGTGACCTTGTAATTGCGAGATATAAAAAAGGTAGTTACAAGCCGTCGGAGTATTACGAAAAGGATAAACGCATCAATGAGGCGGTTGAGTATATAACCTGCAACAAAATGCTTGAGGTTGGCGATAAAACGAGCCTCAAACGCTTGCAGAATGAGCTCATAAACAAGGACTATTTTATGACATTCCCCGATTTTGCCGACTATACTGCGACAAAGGACCGTATGCTTTGCGATTACGAGGATCGTATGGCGTGGGCGAGGAAAATGCTTATAAACATCGCAAATGCCGGATATTTTTCGGCTGACCGTACAGTAGCAGAATATAACAAAGAAATATGGAAGCTGTAAAAGGAGATAATTATGAAAAACAGTTTAACAAAAAGCTCTGCATTTGATTTTCTGCAGAAGCTTGGCAAGGTGTTAATGGTTGTCATTGCCGTAATGCCGGCGGCGGGAATTATGATAAGTATAGGAAAGCTTATCGGTATGGCAAACAGTGACATTGCATTTTTTAACACTCTTGCTGTAACAATCGAAAACATAGGCTGGGCGATTATAACGAACCTTCACATTCTGTTTGCGGTGGCAATCGGTGGTTCGTGGGCAAAAGACCGTGCAGGCGGTGCATTTGCGGCACTTCTTGCATTTATATTGATAAATAACATCACCGGAAGCATATTCGGAGTAACATCTGATATGCTATCAGATGCGGAAGCGGTAACGCACACACTTTTCGGTCAGGAAATAGCCGTTAACGGGTATTTCACATCTGTTCTCGGAGCACCTGCACTTAATATGGGTGTGTTTGTCGGTATAGTTGCGGGCTTTGTTGGAGGTATTGTATATAACAAATACTACAATTTCCGCAAGCTCCCTGAAGTTCTGTCCTTCTTTAACGGTAAGCGTTTTGTACCATTGGTGATTATTTTATGGTCAGCAATAATTGCTGTGATTTTCTCAGTTATCTGGCCGATAATTCAGATGGGAATAAATAAATTCGGTTTATGGATAGCAAACTCATCATCAACATCACCGATTCTTGCACCGTTTATATACGGAACACTTGAGAGATTGTTGTTACCGTTCGGACTTCATCATATGCTCACAATACCGATGAACTACACATCGTTCGGTGGTGAGTATATTATACAGACCGGAGTAAATGCAGGAAGCGTTGTGTACGGTCAGGACCCGTTATGGCTTGCGTGGGTTACTGACCTTGTAAATCTGCGTAATGCAGGTGATACTGCAGGATATCAGGAGCTTTTGACAAGCATCGTGCCGGCAAGATTCAAGGTCGGACAGATGATTGGTGCAACAGGCCTCCTGATGGGAGTTGCGTTTGCAATGTACCGCCGTATCGACCGCATCCGCCGTAAGGACTACCGCTCGATGTTTGTATCAACAGCACTTGCAGTATTTTTAACGGGTGTTACAGAGCCGATTGAGTTTATGTTTATGTTCTCGGCAATACCGCTTTATATTGTGTACGCCATTATTCAGGGACTTGCATTTGCATCAGCCGGTGTTGTTGATTTAAGACTTCACTCGTTTGGTAATATCGAGCTTGCAACAAGACTGCCAATGTCGCTGCGTGCAGGACTTGGTATGGATATAATAAACTTTCTTATTGCGGTTGTGATATTCTTTGTAATCGGTTATTTTGTGGCATATTTTATAATAGGAAAATTTGGATATGCAACACCGGGCAGAGAGGGAAACTATGCAGATACAGCAGATTCCGTTGCACCTGACAAAAGAAATGATGAGCACGTAGGTGCACCGTCACAGGCAGAACGAATAATAGAACTTCTTGGCGGCAGGGAGAATATAGAGCTTGTTGATGCGTGTATGACACGTTTACGTGTTACCGTAAAGGACCCCGAAAAGGTCGCAAAGGACGATGAATGGAAAGGTGAGGGAGCTTTGGGTGTTATCCGTAAAGGTACAGGTATACAGGCAGTGTATGGGCCTAAAGCAGATGTTTTAAAATCCGATATAAATGATATTCTATGAAGCTTCTTACAATAAACACACACAGCCTGATAGAGGAAAACTACGAAATAAAGCTTGATATATTTATTGATGCGATATATCGCATCCGACCAGATGTTATAGCCATGCAGGAGGTTAATCAGACAACAGATGCACAAGTTACAGCTTTAGGTAAAGGATTTGATATCAGAGAGGATAATCACGCATTACGTGTATGTGATGGCCTCAATCACCTTGGATTGAATTACCAATATTTCTGGCACGGGATAAAGACGGCTTATGGAAAATATCAGGAGGGGATTGCAGTTATAACGCATCTTCCTGTAACCCAAACTGACAGTGTCTTAATCAGCAAAAGTAATGATACTACAGACTGGCGTACACGCTATGCATTAGGCGTGTGTGCCGGCGGCGAGTGGTTTTACAGTATCCATACCGGAAAATACGACGATGAAAATGACCCTTTCAGCAACCAGTGGCGGCGATTTGACTCGCACGTATGGGAAAAAGAAAAAGTATGGGTTATGGGCGATTTCAATTGTGATTCGGGAAGTCCGGGCTATAAGGAGATAACAGAATCCGGTTGGTATGATACATTCTGTATGGCAAAGAAACAGGATACGGGCGTGACTGTACGTGGTGCGATTGACGGCTGGCGTGACGGGGAGGTTTCGGATATGCGGATAGACTATATTTTCACAAACCGAAAACTACCCGTTAAAAGTTCACAGGTCGTATTTAACGGTGTAAATGAGGAAAAAGTATCAGACCATTACGGTGTTTTGGTGGAGGTGTAAAATGAGAAAAGCAGGGATATTATTAAGCATATCATCGCTTCCGTCAAAATACGGAATAGGTTGCTTTTCAAAAAAGGCGTATGAATTTGTTGACTTTTTAAGGTCGGCAAAACAGAGCTACTGGCAGATATTGCCGTTAGGCCCTACAAGCTATGGTGATTCGCCATATCAGTCTTTCTCAAGCTTTGCGGGTAATCCGTATTTTATAAGCCTTGAGGAACTGATTGACGAAGGCGTTCTTGATAAGGGAGTATGTGATAATACTGACTTTGGCATAGATGAAAACCGCATAGATTATGCGAAGCTCTATCAGGCAAGGTTTGGGCTTCTCTATATGGCATATAAAAATACAAACCTTACAAATAATTCTGAATTTGCAGAATTTGAAAAGGAAAATGCTTTCTGGCTCGATGATTATGCACGGTTTATGACACTTAAAAATGCAAATAACGGCAAAGCGTGGAACGAATGGACTAAAACTACCGTAACAGATACAAATGAAATAAATTTCTGGAAATTTATTCAGTACAAGTTTTTTAAGCAGTGGTATAAGCTGAAAAAATACGCCAACGAAAACGGCATATCAATAATTGGTGACATCCCGATTTATGTTTCGTATGACAGTGTGGATGTATGGCAAAATCCGGAGCTATTTGACCTTGACAGTGACGGACATCCCGTAAATGTTGCAGGGTGTCCGCCGGACGGATTTTCCGCAACAGGACAGCTTTGGGGAAATCCTTTGTACAATTGGGAGGAGCATAAAAAAGATAACTACAAATGGTGGGTTAAACGTATCGGGTATGCGTTTAAGATGTATGATGTCTTAAGAATCGACCATTTCAGGGGTTTTTGTGAGTTTTATTCCATCCCGTACGGTGAGAGAACTGCAGAGAACGGACAATGGATAGAAGCACCGGGAAGTGAGCTTTTCAGATTTATAAGACAAGAGCTTGGCGAGCAGGATATTATTGCAGAGGATTTAGGCTTCATAACCGACAGTGTGCGTAAATTGCTTAATGAATGTGGTTTTGCGGGAATGAAGGTGTTTGAGTTTGCATTTGATTCAAGGGATGATAATGGCAGTGATACGTACCTTCCGCACAACTATCCGAGAAATTGTGTTGCATATACAGAAACTCACGATAATGAACCGGTAAGTTCGTGGTTTTCGGGACTTCCCCAAAATGAAAAGAAGCTTGTAAGAGGCTATCTGTGTGATTATTACACTCCCGATAAAGAAATTGTAATTCCGTTTATAAGTCGTATAATGCAGAGCAATGCAAAGCTGTGTATAATACCGCTGCAGGATTATATGCAGGAGGGCTCGGATTCAAGAATTAACACTCCGCAGACAGTGGGTGATAACTGGCGTTGGCGGATAAGGCGTGATTCACTCACACCCGAGCTGTGTCAGCTTATACGTTCGATTACAAAACGGTACGGCAGATGTTAAATGTGCTTAAAATGCACAAAATCTTTCCACCTTGCACAGAAAAACGATAATAATTATCAAAAAGCTTTTAGTTTCGATAAATATCGACAAAGGATTGTTGCAATATTTTTTGCAGTGGTCCTTTTTTGATTTTTATTGTAATAAGAATTACCAAACTTTTCCAAAACAGTTGCAAAACGTATTTGAGTGTGGTAGAATTTATCTATAATCTGAACAGGAGATAAACAAAAGATGAAAAAAGATAACACAGTTCTTTTAAAGTACATAGGAAACAGATTTCAGACATTCCGCGAGGAAAGAGGTATAACACGCACAATGGCGGCAAATATGATAGGTGTGACACCCCGCACGCTTGCATCATATGAACGTGGTGAAAGAGAGATAACTACAGATACCGTAGAGAAAATGGCAGTTGCATACAAAACTACTTTTACCAACCTTACCAACTACAAGAATGTTCTCGATGAAATCAATGCATAGGAGAGGTTATGATGACAGGAAGAGATTTAAAGTACATACGCTTCCGCCATTCTATGACGCAGGAGTATGTGGCAAGTATAGTAGGAATTTCGAGGTTTACACTTTCTTCATATGAAGCAGGCCGTACCGGAATACCGATTACGGTTTCGCTGAAGCTTAATAAGCTTTATAACCTTGATGAGGACGATGTGGAAAGGTATATGACAAAATAACATACCAAAACAGACAAAATCGGCATGATGTGCTTGTTTTGTCTGTTTTTTCAGGAAATTTTTATCGGGACTGTACAAAACAGAAAACTTATGATATAATAGAGAAAAACACATTAAGGAGAAATTTCAATGAAAAAGTTTTTTGGTTTTTACACAAAAACGCCGTTGATTTTAAAGATTGTAATAGGTCTTGTTATAGGTATATGCCTTGGATTATGGGTTCCGCAGGCAGGGTTTGTTGCGGTGTTTGGTAATATTTTCGTGGGTGCATTAAAAGCTGTTGCACCTGTATTGGTATTTGTGCTTGTTATTGCATCACTGGCAAGTGCCGGTGAGGGGATTGGTAAGAGGTTTAAGACTGTTATTTTCTTTTATATACTCAGCACATTTCTTGCAGCTGTTGTTGCAGTTATCGGAAGCTATCTTACAAAAGTTTCAGTTCCGCTTGTTCAGGCGGCCGAGCAAACGGCTCCGGCAGGACTGGGAGAGGTCTTTAAAACCCTCTTGTCAAATATAGTTATGAATCCGGTAGAGTCACTCATAAGTGCAAATTATGTCGGAATTCTCGCATGGGCAGTTGTTTTCGGGCTTGCATTGCGTATGGGTGCAGGAGAGAAAACAAAAACCGTTCTTACTGATATTTCAAATGCAGTGTCAAAGGCAGTTGCGTGGGTAATTCAGCTTGCACCGTTTGGAATTTTAGGGCTTGTGTACGGGTCTGTCAGCGAATACGGTATAGAGATTTTTACCGATTACGGAAAGCTTTTAGCAGTTCTTGTTGGCTGTATGCTTGCGGTTGCATTTATAGTAGACCCGTTAATAGTAGGTATAGCATTAAAGAGAAATCCGTATCCATTAGTGTTTAAGTGCTTTAAGGAGTCGGGCATTACTGCGTTCTTCACAAGAAGCTCGGCGGCAAATATTCCGGTCAATATGAGTCTTTGTGAAAAACTCGGACTTGACCGTGAGCACTATAGTGTTTCAATTCCGCTTGGTGCAACAATCAATATGGACGGTGCGGCAATAACTATTACTGTTATGTCGCTTGCAGCGGCATTCTCGCAGGGAGTTGAGGTCAATATACTTCTTGCGATACTGTTGAGCTTTGTGGCTACTCTTGGTGCGTGTGGTGCATCAGGCGTTGCAGGTGGCTCATTGCTCTTAATACCTATGGCGTGCTCGCTTCTTGGTGTAGGTCAGGATATTTCAATGCAGGTTGTAGCGGTTGGATTTATAATCGGTGTTGTTCAGGATTCACTTGAAACTGCAATAAACTCATCGGGCGATGTTCTATTCTGTGCTACTGCAGAATTTCGTGAGTGGCAAAAAGAGGGAAAAGACCTTCCGTTCTGAATCTAAGACTAAAAAACAGCTGTTGGAAATCAACAGCTGTCAGACTGTCGAAAAAGTCCAGAAAAGTCTGGGCTTTTTCTTCGTTTTATGGTATAATATCCTTGGGTGATGAAATATGATGCAAAAAGGATATGAAAACAGATATCAAATAGAGATGATAAGTATAGAGGACTTGGTA
>JAFQJD010000001.1 GCA_017415105.1 Clostridia bacterium
AGTTAACTTTTCTTCCTTGCTATGACTTACATTTGTTCCGCCTTTTGGTCTTCCCATAATTATCATCTCCTTAATTTTATTATACCACAAAAAATGATGGCAGACACTTTTTTAGTGTCTACCATCATTATATCACTTCACTTACGGCGATTATTTAAAAGGTTTCAGATATAGACCGTTTAAGCTCTGCGATAAAATTCTTATCGATAGCCGATAGCTTATATCCGTTTTTATAGATAAGAACATCACGGTATATTTTTTCGTTTTCCTCACAGTCAATCTGAACAAGATTATACCTGTCAAGAGTTTTCTTGGGAACCGGAGAACACCACATAAAGGTTTCCGGATTTCCTGAAAGCAGGCTCAACTGACTTGCACGTTCAAATATGTATATCCGTCGGTCGATGTTATCAGGAAGCTCCTCTTTTTTTACCTTTGCAAGAGAAAGTGACGGAACATACGGGTCTGCGTGTGCTATTTCTATATAGTCTGTAAGGTCTTTATATACAACCTTTTCTTTCTTTGCAAGCGGATTGTCACGGCTTACAATAAGGCGGTATCTGAACTCGGTTATAACCTCACTCGTCAGCCCCTTTTCCTCAAGACGTTCCTTAAAATAGCTTTCGTAATTTGCCGCATAACGGATAATGCCAAGCTTATAGTCAGTATCAAGTACGTTATTGATTGTCCGTTTTGTGTTTGTTTCTTTATAGAATATTTCAACAGGGTTCTTTCCTATATTTCTTGAGAATCTGACAAGTGCGTGAGCAATATATGACGAACGTGGCACTGAAATTGAAAAAGTCTGTTGCCTCGGATATTTTGAAATATACATTTTTTCAACCTCGTCAATCTGGCTGAGGATGCTTTTTGCATAGTTTATAAACTCCTCACCGTCCGGTGTGAGTTTCATTCCGGTTGACGTACGGTCAAATATAGCAATACCCATATGTGCCTCAAGCTCTTTTATAGAACGACTCAGATTCGGCTGTGCTACAAGCAAGGTCTCTGCCGCTTTATTAAGCGAACCCTTTTTTGCAACCTCTACGGCGTATTTCATATGCAGTACATTCATAATGCCACCTCCATTATCTCCCATTATACCACATATGCATATACTTTTTCAAGCAAAAAATATGAGCATTACGCTCATATTTTATATGTTAATATTCTTATTTTTTCTGTACACACCCGGAGTTACGCCTGCTACAGATTTAAATACACGACAAAATGTTTTCGCCTCGCCAAATCCTACCTCCTGTGCGATGTCTGATATCGACATATTCGTTTCGGTTAAAAGTCCGTACGAGCTACGCACACGCTGGCGGTTTAAGACACTGTGAAAGCTGTCGCCAACAATACTTTTGAAAATCTTACAGAAATTACTTTTTCCATAGCCTGTTGCCATTGCCGCATCTGCTACAGTGATTGGTTTGGGGTATTCATTATATATAAGTTCAAGTGCCTTTTCTATATTTGCAACCATACGCAAATCTCTTTTTTCCTCCCGCTCATTCTCTGAAAGCTCTGTCAATTCATCGAGCAGAAATGCGAATATTTTATACAGGTTCCCCGAAATAAAAAGGTCACTGCTCCTTGTCGGATTTTTATAAATCTCTATAGTTTCGCAAAGAAGCTCACGCAATTTAATGCTTGTCTGTGTACCGTCATTGAGTGAAATCACAGGCGATGTAAATACCGATTTTGCAAACGCACCAAAATGCTCACGCAGAAATGTTGAGCCGACGATTGTTGTAAGTACAAGCCGGTCCGAACTGTCACTACCCGGTATTTCGTGACTTGTCATCGGGCTTATGAGAGCAAGTTCCCCTTCATTAACACGGTATTTCTTTTTATCTATTATAATATCAAAGCTACCCCTGATGCAGTAGTTGAACTCAACATCGGCATGTCTGTGCTCTGTAAACGCGCCAAATTCCGAAAGAAACAGATCGTACGGCATCTCATTCATGAGAATTTTTTGGTAAAGCATATGAATTTTCATCCCCCTTATGAAAACTTCTGTGATACTAACCTCTGTCCACTTTGAAATATAGCATACTTTGATAGTTTTGTCAATAGGGCGTAAATTTTTGGGTATTTTTTAAGAAATATAGTGGTTGAAACAAAGAATAAAAAGTAGTACAATTACAGCATAAAATAGTTCGTATGTGAAAGGAGAATGAATTTATGTACAGAATAGGTAAAGAAGAAATTGATGCAGTAGCAAAGGTAATCGAAACGAAAGACTTTTTCAAAATCAACAACAGCTTGCACGAAGCTGAAAATGCTGAAGAAGATATTAAGAAGATTTTCGATGTAAAGCATGCAATTATGATGACAAGCGGTCACGGTGCACTGGTATCAGCACTTATCGCAATGGGCGTAGGCCCCGGAGATGAGGTTATCGTTCCCGCTTATACATACATAGCAACAGCAATGGCAGTTGTTGCAGCAGGTGCTATGCCTGTAATCGCAGAGGCAGATGAAACACTTACAATCTGCCCGAAGGATATTGAAAAGAAGATAACAAAGCACACAAAGGCAATTATGCCTGTTCATATTCAGGGCTTCCCATGTAATATGGATGCGATAATGGAAATTGCCAAAAAGCACAATCTTTTAGTACTTGAGGATGCGTGTCAGGCAGACGGCGGTACATTCCACGGCAAGCGTCTTGGTACAATCGGTAACGCAGGTGCATTGAGCTTTAACTTTTACAAGATAGTTTCAGCCGGTGAGGGCGGTGCATTGCTCACTAACGATAAGAACATTTTTGACCGTGCCCTTATTTATCACGACAGCAGTGCGGTTGCATACTTCGGCGACCAGCTAAGCGATGTCGATTCAATGCTTTTCTGCGGTAACGAGTACCGTGCAAATGAGATTTTGTCGGCTATTATGCGTGAACAGTTCAAGCGTATGGACGGAATTCTCGCTGACTTAAGAGCAAACAAGAAATATATTTCAGATGCGATTGCAGACATCTGCGAGATTGTTCCGTCAAACGACATTGAGGGCGATTGCGGTACAACACTTCCCATTCGTTTCGAATCATATGAGAAGGCATGTGCCTTTGCAAATGCCGAGGGCATTAACGGTACTGTTCCGTATGATACAGGCAAGCATGTCTATAAGAACTGGACACCGATTATGACAAAGACCGGTGCATTAAATCCGTTAATGGACCCGTTTAAGATGGAGGCAAACAAAGACATTGTTCCGGATTACCGTGATGATATGTGTCCGAAAACTCTCGACCTGCTTTCAAAAACAGCATACATAAGCATCAACCCTGACTGGACAAAGGAAGAGCTTGATGCAATGGTTGAAACCATTAAGAAAGCATTAAACTAAACAAGCTTAATTTCTCACCTTTCTAAAAAGGACGTTTGTTTTAATCAAACGTCCTTTTTCTTTTTAGTCGAATGCCAATCCGAAATATGTCGGCGGATTATCCTCATTTATCGGGCGGTACATCGCAAACGGTCGGTCATTGCCAACCGTGCGGAATTGTCCGGTATTATGACCTAAAGCCTTTAACACTGACGGGATTTTACCGCTGTCACCTAAAAATTCCACACCGTAGAATTTGCCGTTTTCAACACGAGATGCAACAACAAACCCATCACCCGCATAAAACTCTGCCTGAGTTTCAAGAAAATCAAGATTTTCGTTCTCCTGAATTACACCGCCGTCAGGCAAATGCATACGGCGAAGTTTTGCATATTCGTCCTTTTCAATTTTTCTTATTTTTACTTCATCACTGCCTGCCACACACTCAGATTCGCTCACGTAAGAACAGGTCTCATACCCCATACCGCCGTAAAATCCAAAAAGTGACGGCGATACCGGCACAAGCACCGCACCCGAATATCCGCTTTCCTTAAGGGTTTTGTGCGTATATTCCATAAGCTTATGGCACAGCTTTTGTCCTCTGTATGCTTTTGCAGTTGCAACGGCATAGATATATGCCACTCTTTTGTCATTACATTCGCAGTTAAACCAGTAAAGAGCAGCTGCAACATCGTCGCCTATCGTTACACACGCACATCTTTCAGGCGAAAATGCAGTTGCAAAAAACACATCTAAAAACTCGTCAGTATCACCGAATGCCTCACGCCATAATGCACGAAGCCCTGCTATCTGCGTTTTGTCCGGTTTATCAATATTCATATCCGTCCTCCACAAGATGTGCCCAGCACTTTTCAACCATATGATGCGGACGATAGCTTTCCTTTGCCCTACGCAGTCCCTCTATGCCCATATCATCCTCACGGTTTAAAAACTCCACTTCAGGATACTTGTCCCTGATATATCTTGCAAACTCACAGTTAATAACAGCATACGCACCGTCAATACCACGTATCGCCTTTTCGAAATGCACATCAAACGTGTTATGCGACATACGGCTCGCAAGAGTCATTGCAAGTAAATCATCACCGTTATATAGTACAAGTCCTTCCATTCCGAGCTCTTTATAGCTTCGCATTGCTTTCTCAATCGCTACCTGTTCCATCTGGAAATCACTGTCGGGAGCTTCAGCAAGGCGGTCAACGTACCATTTATCAACCATTTCACGTACACGTGTGATATTTTTATCATCAATAGGCTCTACACTGTAATCGGGATACAGTGAGCAGAATCTGTTAAAGTGATTCTTCTTGCTGTGATACTTTCTGCCCTTTAACTCCGCAAGGTCGTTTATGTCATATACATAATCGAAAAAGTCACGGTCGCAATGGAAACGGAACTTTCCCGGATAAAGCTCGTCCAAAATCGCTTTCTCCCGTGATGTCATACCCGTAAAACGGCACGGAATACCACGCTTTTCTGCATCCCCTATAACAGTATCAAGTACCGCTTTAATATCGCCCTTTCCCACCGGGAACGGATACACGCTACGGCGGTTATACTGTGAGAACAGCACAAGATGCCCGTCTATAATCGCTCCACGTTGTCTGCCCCACATGAAGAGGTTTGCAAATGAGTATTCACAGCCCCGCTCGTTTCCGTCAAAAAGGCAGTTTTCAAATTCTTCTTTTTTATCTGCAGTAATCGGTTTAAAGTCTATCATTATTTTTCTTCCTTAATCGTGTTATATGCCTCATTATACTAAATTTATTTTCTGCGGTCAAGCATATTTTTAGTACATTTCAGTATTTTTTAATAAAACACTGACATTATCTTGAAATTTCATTCTCGTTGTGTTATAATTGTCAGGTATGAATTTTTTCTTAAAAAGGAGATAGTAATGAAAAGATTATTGAGTTTTACTTTAGCATTATGTATGGTAATAACATCGGCAGTATTCACTACAGCTCACGCTGCAAAGGTCGGCAACACTTCCATTTCCGCCGCCGGTGCGTGCGTTATGGATTTTGAAACGGGAGATATTCTCTACTCATATTACGGAGACACTCCAAGAGTTCCTGCAAGTATGACAAAGATTATGAACCTCTACTGTGTGTATGAGGCACTTGCAAACGGTGAGATTACATTAAACACAACCGTTCCGATAAGTAAAAGTGTATATAATAAGTCACGCAACGGACTCTATCAGAGCGTTCTGCCACTTCACTATAACACAACCTACACAGTTGATGAGATGATAAATGTCGTTATCGTCCATTCTGCAAGCGGTGCAGCAGTTGCACTTGCCGAGCTTGTGGGTGGCGGAAGCGAGGCTGCATTTGTTTCGCGTATGAACAACAAGGCAAAGGAAATGGGCATTAACGCATACTACTATGACAGCTGCGGTATTGCCAATAATCAGGTTTCACCAATTGCTATGGCAACGCTTGCACGTAATATTATAAAAGATTATCCCGATATATTAACACGCAGTGCGAAAAAGTCAGTGTATTTCCACGGCGGTAACTACAGAACAACAAACCATCTGCTCGACACATTCTATTACGCAGGTGCTGACGGTTTAAAGACCGGCACAACCTCATCATCCGGCTACTGCTTCTGCGGCACTGCAGTGCGTAACGGCAGACGTATGATTTCCGTTGTTATGCGTGCAGCATCGACAGGTCAGCGGTTTATCGACACTGCAAGGCTTCTCGATTACGGATTTGCCGCAGCACGTGATAAGTACGACACTATATACTTTACCGATATGCGTACTTTTATTGACGGAAAAGAGGTGCCGACATTCTCATACGACGGCGGAAGCCCGCGTGCAATGATTGTGGCAGAGGATTTAAAGGATTATGGCTTTGATGTGACATATGACTGGGATACAAAAACAGTATATGCAAAGCTCAACTCCAAAAAATCTGCAACACCCATACCAATGGATTTCTACCGTAACAAGAACGGCCAGAAAGCATTTTATATTGCAGACGATGATTCCGTATCAGTAATAATTGACGACGGAACAAAATCACACACATTAAAGGATGTGCACAACGTAAGCGGATATATGTGTATAGGAATTGACGAGCTTGCAACCATTTTTGACTATAATTGGGATACTGACACCAACTCTGCAATAATCACAACGAAATAAAAAAACGGCTGAGCCGTTTTTTTTATTTCAACATATCAATTAAATCCGGAATTGCTGTTTCAAACTTAACGCCGTACCAGTGTGACTCATCACCCTGCGTATTTTCGATACATTTTACAACGTAGTCTGCTGCAATCCTTGCTGCATCAAACTTTGATTTGCCACGCATAAGTGCACCGCAGAATGCAGATGCATAGACATCACCGGTACCGTGACAGCCCTTTGAAATCTTTTTATGCTCGTAATATTCAGCATTGCCGTTTTCTGATACTACAACGCCTGTTTTGTCTGCTTTGTAGCCGACGCCTGTCATTACGACTGTCGCTGCACCGAGTGCGTGAAGCTTGTCACAGAGTGACTTTACATAGCTTTCGTCGTATTTCTCTTTATATTCTGTATCAGTTAAGAAGCATGCCTCTGTTATATTCGGAATAACAATATCCGCTTTTGCACAAAGTGTCTTCATTGCACTTACATATTCGTCATTAAACAACGGATAAAGCTTGCCGTTATCTGCCATTGCAGGGTCTACAATATTTAATGCATCCTCTTTGCCTGTTGTATCCATAATGCTCTTCACATAACCAATCTGCTCTGTACTGCCAAGATAACCTGTATACACTGCATCAAACTTTATGTTTTCCTTTATCCAGTGCTTTTCTATCTCGGGAATATCCGCTGTCAGGTCACGGAATGTAAAACCCGTAAAGCCTGCTGTATGTGTTGATAAAATCGCTGACGGGATTATACCGGTTTCAACACCGCACGCTGAAATTATCGGCAATGCAACCGTAAGCGAACACTGTCCCACACAGGAAATATCCTGAATGGTTAAAACTCTTTTGTAATCCATTGTAAACACCTCTTTTATTGTTTTTTTCAGTATAACATTATACACGCAAAAAATCAATATTTGCGGAAAATTTTGTAAAATATTGAGAATATTAGGTTATTATTCAATACTGTTTTAGATAAATTTTCATTTTTCGCTTTATTTTTTTGCCTGAATGTAGTATAATGGGAAAAGAAGGAGTGGATATGATGGTTCGTAACATTGAATACCTTAAGCTTTTAAAGGAACAGTACCCGACAATTGCATCTGCATGTGCCCAAATCATTGCACTTGAGGCACAACAGAAACTGCCGAAGCTCACAGAGCATTTTATGAGTGATATACACGGTGAGCACGAGTCTTTTTTACATATACTGCGTAACGGCTCGGGTGTGGTAAAAAACAAAATCGACCAGGTGTATGAGCGTACACTTTCAAACGATGAGCGTCAGACACTGGCTACTATAATATACTACCCCAAAGAAAAGCTTGAGCTTATAAAGCAGACCACAAAAAACATAGATGACTGGTACAGAATCACACTCTACCGCCTTATTGAGGTGTGCCGTGTTGTAGCATCAAAATACACTCGTGAGCATATAAGAAAAATGCTCCCTGAAAATTTCGGTACGATTATTGACGAAATGCTTTTTGCCGATACCGATTCAAACCCCGACAAGGAAGAATATTACAGACAAAACATAACCTCCATTATCGAGCTTGACCAGTCAGATGCGTTTATAGTGGAAATTTCGTATCTGATACAGAGCCTTGCAATCGGCAGACTGCATATTATAGGCGATATATTTGACCGCGGCCCACGTGCCGATTTAATACTTGACAGGCTGATTAACTACCATAATGTAGATATCCAATGGGGTAACCACGACGTTGAATGGATGGGTGCTGCGGCAGGCTCGTATGCGTGTATTGCAAACGTGATTGCAATATCTACCAAATACTGCAACTTCAACTGTATGGAGGACGGATACGGAATAAATCTGCGTCCGCTTACGGTTTTTGCACTTGAAACATATGCCGATGACCCCTGCACGTGCTTTATTCCCAAAGATCCCAATGACGTAAACCTGTCACCGCACGACGAAGCGGTATGGGCAAAGCTTCATAAGGCGATTTCGGTTATCCGCTTCAAGGTTGAGGGACAGGCAATACTCCGCCACCCCGAGTTTTGTATGGAAAACCATCTTATGCTTGATAAGATTGACTATAAGAATGGTACAATTACGATTGATGGAACTGTTTATCCGCTTAAGGATACCAACTTCCCCACTATTGACCCCAATGATCCGTACAAGCTGACAGATGCCGAGAATGAGCTCATGAAATCACTGCGTTCATCGTTTATTCATTCTGAGAAGCTACAGCGGCATATCAGGTTTTTGTACGCCAAGGGCAGTATGTACCTTGTGTGCAATAATAACCTGCTCTACCACGGCTGTATCCCGATGACAAAAGACGGCGAGTTTGCCGAATACGAAATTTCCGGCATAAAAGCATCCGGAAAGGCACTTTTAGACCGTGCCGAACAGATTGCACGCATAGGATATTTCGGCAAATCACACAGTCCCGAAAAACGATACGGACAGGATTTTCTGTGGTATCTCTGGTGCGGTGCAGGCTCGCCCGTTTACGGCAAGAATAAGATGACCTCATTTGAAAGATATTTTATTGACGATACGGATACATGGACAGAGGTAAAGGACCCGTACTATGAGCATATAAACGATGCTTCAGTATGCAAAAAGATACTTGCAGAATTTGGTGTTGACCCCGACAGTTTCTCACATATAATAAACGGACACGTGCCCGTAAAAATTAAAAAGGGCGAGAAACCGATACGTGCTGAGGGCAAGCTCCTCGTTATTGACGGAGGACTTTCCCGTGCATATCAGGAACAAACAGGAATTGCCGGATATACATTGCTCTTCAATTCTCACGGACTACTGCTTTCAGAGCACGAGGCATTTGAGTCGGTAAAGAATGCAATCACCGAGGATGACGATATACATTCAACACTTGAAACGGTCGAAATGGCACCCGAAAGACTGCTTGTAAAGGACACTGACCTCGGTTTAACTCTCAAAAAGAGAATTGACGATTTACACGCACTTGTAAATGCAATGAAAGATGGTGTTGTAAAATGACAGATTACAACCTCGAACCGCTTGTTATTGAGCTTGGCACACCAAAAGGCACATATGAGGTCACGGTATCAGTAAAATCGCACAGTGACACTGTTTTTTCAATTTTTGAAGACGGTGCAGGATTTATAACAGAGGACAGAGAAATCTTAAATGGTGCAAGTGTTGATATAAAATTTAAAACTTCAACAAGTGGCGGTATTTCCGTCGTAATCTACTGTGACGGTGACATAACCGCAACTGCAATGGCAGAGTATATTAACTAAAAAAACGGGCACAGCCCGTTTTTTAGTTTTCAGTTTTCTCAACACTCATAATCTTGCCGGATGTATGAACATACTTTGTATATATATCCGTAGTTCTTCCTACTGACAGTTCGTTTGAATCGGCAGTTATATAGCTGTTTTCAGCTTCCTTACCACGCGTTTTTATTGTTACTGTTACATTGTAACGCTCAGGCTGTTCTGACATTACGATTTTTCCGTCAGCACGTTCTGTCTGTGTCGATGCCGGCTCTGCAACAACATCTGTTATTTCGCCGAGGTCAAGCCCGGACTTTTTATCTGTTACCTTGCCCTTTTTCTCAAGTGCATCTACAGTGTAGCTCTTAACACCTGAAACCTTTACCGTATAGACAAAGCCTTCATCCGACCTTACAGCCGTTGTTATTGTGCTTTTAAATCTTACAACAATTCCTACAGCAACAGCTATTACCAATATTATTGCCAGAAGGTCAATTACGTTGAATTTGCCTTTTATTTTTCCGTCTATATTCATATTATTTAATAACTCCTTTCAGTTATTCTGTTATCTGAATGATGTAGCCTTCAAGTGCATATCCCTTACCACGGAATGGCAGTTTTTCGCCTACCTTCAAAACGGTGCTTCCGCTTGTGAACGCATAATCGTTCTCTGTTACACTAAGCTCTATGGTAGCATATATATCAACCTTGCCCTCGACCGGCTCAATTACATATTTACCGTCGATTGAGTTATAAACCATAGTTTCTGCATCCTCTACCTTTACGGATTTTAATGTTCCGCTGTCCTTTTCGGTAAGGCTTATGGTGATTTGATCACCCTCTGATATTGCATCTGCTACTTCCTTATCCTCTTTTGCAAGAAGAACAACCGCCTCAATTGTTTTCGTATCACCCGTTGCCGTTGATGTGCCAAACACCTTAAAGAGTGCCACACCTGCAACAATAACAAGTATCACTATTAAAGTATCGACAAAAGTCCATTTCCTTTTCATCTGCGTATCTCCTTTTTATTCCCTATCGTTTCCAGATATAAATCTTCTGTATTTTTTGTCATTATCTGTGATGTGAAGGTGGTATTAAATATTTCTTTACTGCGTACTGACATTTTTTCGTACAGCTCTTTATCGTTAAGTAATGTTTCGAGCCCTTTTTTGAGTGCGGCACTGTTCTGTTTTGCTACAACAAAACCGTTCTCGCCATCCTTTATAACACCCGGGTTACCGCCAAAATCCGAAACCACCGCCGGAACACCAATGCTCATTCCCTCAAGCAGTGCAAGGCTTGTTGCCTCTGTGCCATATGATGCGTTTGCCTGAATGTCGGTAATGCTCATAAGCTTGTCAACATCAGTTATAAAGCCGGTAAAGATAACCGTACTGTCCAGCCCCAGCTCTTTCACTTTTTCTTTTAAATGGTTCTCATATGAGCCCGTGCCTGCAATAAAGAACTTTGCGTGCACGCCCTCATCAGTAAGCATTTTTGCGGCTTCTATAAAATAGTCGTGACCTTTTATGTCCTCAAGCCGTGCAACTATCGAAACCACCTTTTCTCCGTCATTTACGCCAAATCTGCGACGGATAAGGCTCTTTTCATCCTCTGATACAGGCTTTAATCCGTCTACACCGTTTAGAATAACACGTATCTTCTTTTCGCTCACACCTGTATCTGTCAGATTATCTTTTGCCGCCTCTGCAACTGCTATTATACTGTCACTGTAGTAATTATTTATCATTCCGTTAATCTGCTTGCCCGGAAAGGTTGTAAGCTTCTTTGACTGCGGGAACACACTGTGGCGTGTATAAACAACCTTTGCCCCTGCCTGACGTGCGGCTATTCTTGCCGACATACTTGCATGTGTGTGAACAAGGTCGGGCTTTTCTGTTTTAAATATCCTCTTAAGCTCTTTTATTGCCTTAAAATCAAGTGATTTGTCGGCTATGCCCGAAACCTCAATTACCTCTGTCCCAAGCGCTTCGATTTCAGGCTTTAAAAGACTGTTAGGCGGGAGTATTACCTTAACCTCAAACTTTTCATAGTCAAAGTTTTTCAGCAGGGTTATAAGGCATTTGCCTGCACCGCCTATATTTGTATCGGTTGATACCTCAATTATTTTCTTTTTCATTTATGTTCTCCTTTGCAATATGTGAGAGTGCTATTGTTATCGCAATTACCATAAAGAATACTGCCATAACTCGGTAGTTATAGAATGTATAGTCAAACATACTCTGGAACAAAAATCCGACAACGCCTGATGCAAGTCCCAAAAGCATTGTGCCGTCATATGATTTTTTACTGCAAAGTCTGTATCCGTTATGCGTATTTTTAAAGAATACCGCAAGCACTGCTATAAATACCGAAAGTGCCGGTATTCCGCCCTCAACAAGAAGCTGTAAAAATGTATTATGCGAGTGTGGTGCGATTATGGCGTTATATGAGAACAACGGATAAACTTCAGCAAACGCCGCTTCACCCATACCTATACCGCCCATAAAATAGTTACGTACAATGCCCATTGCACCCATCCAGATAAATACTCTGTATGAGGTTGACGAATCGCCCATATCGCCTATACTCAGAAGTCGTTCAATGACCGTCTGCGGAAGAACAAACGGCATTGCACACAGTGCAAGCGGAACCAACGCCCACCAGCGTCCCTCATAGAATGTTATAAACAGTACTGCACTTACCATAAAGCCAAGCCAGCAGCCTCGTGACTGCGTAAGGATAAGGCAAAGGAAAGCTATTCCGGTAACTGCCAGATATACCCACTTTGAAAGTGATTTCGCCTTGTCCTTTAAGAACATCACGATAGACACAGGCAGTACAAGCAACAGATATTCACCAAGCACGTTCGGATTTGCAAGAGTTGAATAGACACGCATTGTATCTTCCTCAAACATTTCCTCATCTATCCACGCATTTGTGGTTGTCCAGCCGAACACATACTGCATAACGCCGTAAAGTGCAACAATCGCACCGCTTATAACAAACAAACGCAATAGTCCGTATAGCTGTTCTTTTGTTCTGATTGTGTTTATTATCGCAAAATAGAAAGATATAAATACAAAATACATTGCCCATACAACAAGGCTCTTTGTTCGTGCGAACGAGAACAGAGATGTAATAAACAGTACCGCCAAAAACAGTATGAGTGCTACTCCCACACCCTCACGCTTCCATTTGAAATTCTTATCAGAAATTGATTTTATAACTAACGACAGAAGTGTCCATAAACAAATTCCTGCAAGAGGCATTGACGAAAACGGAATGAGCGGTGCAACAAACACTGCCGCATAAACTCCGGTTATTGGGTATTCGAACACAAGCAACATACCGAACACTGCAAACGGAACAAGTATACCTAAAAGCGGTGATACATACATAACCACGCCCGTAACTGCACCAACTAATGCTCCTGCTATAAGACGAAGCACGCCTTTTGTTTTCGTATCGTCCCAAAAATTGAATGTTATATTTTTAACACCTGCACACGCCTTTATAAAATCCACAAGCTTTGACGTATTGAAAAATCCCGTTATATTGATATTGGGAATAACAAATAATGCCGAAACCGCAGACATAATCGCTACATACTTATTTATATAGCCTGTGCCGGAAAATTTCAGAATATTATATACAATCGTCATAGCAAGTGCCATTACTCCGAAAAAGCGGGTATTGAGTGCCATAAAGTTATGCACAAACGTGCGTGCAGTTTCACAGAACACACTTTTTTCTATTGCCACCGAGAGCTTATCCCCGATTTTATTGCTTATAAATTCAAGGAAGGTAAAAGGCGACATTGTAAGTCGTTTAAGAAAACTGTCTTTTGTTTTGCCGTTCTGTGTTTTAAATGAGCCTGTTATGATACTCTTTTCCCAAGAACGGCCTGCTTTTGCGTGCAGATTGTCTATTAAAGCACCAAGCTTGCTCGATTTAAAAGCCGATGCTATCTTTTTTGACACATCTGAAACACCCGAAATTATAATACTTTTCATAGTCTTATGCACTCATCTCCTTCTTGGTATAAATTTTGTTATTTCTTCTGTTTTTAAAATTATAAGCATAACCGCATAAACCGCAATACCAGAAACTGCACATACCATACAGCTTATTATACTGCCGGCTGTTGTATCTCCGATTCCGGTAAATGAATATATCACCCTTACCGCAACCGCCATAACAACAGTTGAAATTATTACTTTTATAATCGTTTTAATATCCGACTTCTTCATTAAGTCGGGGAATTTTTTAAACAGTACCGCACCGTTTAAAAGGGCGTTTACTATACTTCCGCCTGCCGCTGCAAGTGCAAGACCGCCCGTAAGCTTTGTTATATCATTTTTTATCAGTCCGTGTATTGAAACAACAAGCACTATGTTGAATAACATACTTATGATTGATGTAACCATAGGCGTAACCGATTTTTTCATTGAGAAAAATGTTTTTGAAAGCACCTCGTTTATTGCAAGAAACAACATTCCCACAGCGTAGCAGGAAAGTGCGTTTGCAACAATGCCGACATCGCCTGCAAGTTCACCATATCCGTATATGATGTTAGTCACCGGCTTTGCAAGAATTATAATTCCTGCCATAAGCGGTGCAATTACCATAACAATAGCCTTTAATGACATTGAAATGAGTGCGTTTGCCTCCTCCTTATCATCGCCTGCATTAGCCTTTGCAAGCTTCGGGAATATCAGGTTTGTAACCACAAACGAGAATACACCCGTCATTATAAGGTAAAGCCGGTTTGCATATTCGAGTGCTGAATATGCACCGTCCATATGCGACGCAAAGCGTGCGTTTACCAAAGTGTAGAGTGGCTGTATCCACGTGCTTATGAGCATCGGTATTGCAAGCCATACGGTGCTTTTTATGTTTTTGTCACGAAGCCTGAAATCAGGTCTGTAACGGAATTTCAGTTTGATAAGCGACGGTATCTGTACAATAACCTGCAGTGACCACGATATAACCATAGTTACTGCCAACCCCTTAACACCGAAGGTTCTTCCGAATATAAGGAAGTACGCAATTATAGCGATATTTGAAACAAGGCTTATAATTGACGGAATATTGTACTCGCCGAATGACTGCAGAATACCCACAAACGAAAATGCAAGTCCGGTAAAGATTATCATCGGGAACATTATTGATGTGAGCGACACTGCAAGCTCGTGCGTTTGTGCCCCGAAATTCGGTGCCATAAACGATACAAGCGGGTCTGCAAAAATTATACCTACAGCTGATATTATAAGCGTTATGAGTATAATCATTGTTATGAACTTGTTTGCAAAGCCCGTTGCTTTTTCACGGCTGTCTTTTGTAAGTATGTCATTGAACACAGGAATAAAGCTCGCAGAAATAACACCGCCGATTACCATATCAAAGAGCGTAGTGGGAAGCTTTGATGCCGCCATAAACGCATCCGCTTCAATTCCCATACCGAAATATGTGCCCATGAGTGAGTCACGCACAAGTCCGAGTGCCTTTGATATGAATGTAGCAAATGCCATAAAGCCGGCTGTGAGAAGCATTCTCTTGCCCGATTCCTTACTGCTCAAAATCTACACTCCCTTTTTCGTATAATGTAACCGCTATTTTTCCGTTCTCACGTGCTTTCTCTCTGAAAGATTCATAGCCGTTCTTAAGTTCGTTCTTTATATTATCATAATCAGCAAACAATGCGTCTACTGCTTCACGTCCCGATTTTTCGTCCGTATCCCCTACACTGATACAAAGCTTCTGATTCATATAGTCCATAAAGCTCTTTATCTTGGGGTCATACGATATTCCGATAACGGGAACATTTCCTATTGCCGAATAAATCAACGAATGCAGACGCATACCGATGCATACATCCGCCGCCGCCATTACACTGATAACATCACCGACACCCATACGGATATTTATAAGCCCTGACGGCTGTTCCATACGGTTTGCTATATTGCGTGAAATGGGCTCATCCTTTGTGAGCTGCATTGGCACAAATACAGTATAGCAACCGTATTTTTCCGCTGCATAGTCGCACATTTTTGCCACTGCGTCCTCAAACTCTGCGTTCGTGTCACGTGTTTTACGGACTGATACAACAAGTATCCTTTTATCATCCGGGACATCAAATTTATTAAGTATTGAACGACCTTTTTCCTTGTCGAAATTCTCTATGCCAAACACCGGATCAGCACTTACAAGCATTTGAGGTCTGTCAACACCCAACTCGTCAAGCAATGCCTTTGATGCCGGGTCTCGCAGGGTTATCACATCAACCTTATTAAGCGTCTTTACGGCACGTCTGATGTTTCCATCGTTTCTTAACGGGCCTATTCCGTTTGAGTAGAGCATTACTTTTACGCCCTTGCGGATTGCAAGCTTTATAACCGACAAATAGTAAATAAGCGATTTTGTCGAGGTCGCATCCTGAATAAGTGTACCACCGCCCGAAATCAGAAGCCCTGCCTTTTTCATATGCCCGATAAGCTTGAATACATTAAATCTGTTAATCGCATTTACACGGTATTTTTTAGCTGTTTCTCTCGGATTTGCCGAAAGAACGGTTATATTCGGGCTTTCCTTATAACGCTTTATATCGTTGATTATTGCTTCAAGCAACGCATCATCACCGCTGTTTTTGAAGCCGTAATATCCCGAAATCAGGATTTCGTCCTTCTTTGCAAGTGCCCAGTTGTATACACGGATTGTATCGTCTGCCATACGTGTTACGGAATATTCACGTTTTATAAGCTCACGTCCGTATACTGCAAGCTCCTTTTTCTTATCCGCTGACAGCTCAAAGAACTTTTTAACATCCTCAAGCAACACCGCCTCCGAGCTTTCTATACAGCCACGGCAACAGAAGTTTGTGTCTATTCCCACCTGTAGCTTGTCCTCATCAAAAAGACCGATATAGCCCTCGTTGCCTGCGATTATAACCGCCTTTTCTGCTGCCATTGCTTCAAGTGCCGCACGGCTTACGCCGATAAAGAGATGTGCCGGTGCTACAAGCTTGTTTATATCGGTTCTTGCACCTGTAAGCACAACGCAATCACGGCCAAGCTCTTTATTAACACGGTCTGTAGCAGATTTAACATTTGTAAAGTCGTCACCGTCACCGACAATTACTACCTTGAGATTGTCCGTAAACTTGTCTATATCGGGAACGATATTTATAAGCTGTTTTGCAACAAGCGAACGTGACTCATCAAGTCGGCTTACATATACAATTACAGTGTCAGTGTCCTTTATGCCAAGCTCTTGATTTATCTCTGTTTTATCGGTATCGGGCGAGAACTTGTCTGTATCTATACCGTTTATTGTTACCTGTATATCGCCTGACGGTACTCCGTAGTTATCCATTAAGTATGTCTTTATATCCTCGGATACCGCAACCGATTTTTCGCCCCAGTCGGTTATATATTTAAGTCCCCATTTTGTGGTAAATACCCAGTGTGCTGTTGTTACGAACGGGAATTTCATTCTCCTGTGAAGCTTGCCGAGTATAAATGACGGTATTCGTGCGTGAGAATGAACAAGGTCAATTTTCTCGTCACGGATTATGCGTCTTAACCTTTTTACGGATTTTATCATATTTATCGGGTTTTTGTTCTGGAGCGGAACACAGTAATGCTTTATTCCTGCTTCTCTGAGCTCCTTCTCATACGCACCGCCCTTTGACGTTACAATCGGGTTTATGCCTTTGCGTTTAAGCTCCTTTGCAAGCTCAACCACGTGGGTTTCTGCTCCGCCTATATCAAGCTGCATCAATGACAGCAACACGTTAAGTCCCTGTTTCAAATTATCACCTACTATATAAAATTCCCAATCGGGTACACGTATCTATTATCATTATACTTCATTCATGCCTATTTATCAAGAGAATTGCTTTTTTTGTAAAGAAAATGAAATAAACAACCCCCTTGACTTTAGAGGTTATATGGAATATAATTATTTTAACATTTATTACACAGGAGTGATATTATGATTTTTGAAAGAGTATATCTTGACGAGCATGATCAGGATGCATATCTTGATGTGTACGTTGCAAACAAAATAAAGGATCTGACACGAAAGGCAATTCTTGTAATCCCGGGCGGCGGTTACGGTGCTGTATGTACAGAACGTGAGGGCGAGCCGATCGGCATGGCGTTTATGCCATATGGATATAACGCATTTGTTCTGCACTACCCCTGCCAGAAAAAACCGTTTCCAAGCCATTTGATAGTTGCATCAAAGGCAATGAAACATATCCGTGACAACGCAGAAAAGTATAACATAGACCCCGAAAAGGTATTTGCCGTAGGCTTTTCTGCCGGCGGTCACCTTGCGGCAAGCCTCGGCACAATGTGGGATCTGGATGAAATTTATGATGAGATTGATATGCCACGTGGCTATAACAAGCCTGACGGTATGATGCTTATCTACCCCGTTCTTTCAGACCATATGGGAAGCTTTCAGTATCTCTTTATGAATGAAACACCTACAGAAGAACAGCTTGCAATTGCAAACATCAATAACCACGTAAGCGAAAATTCATCACCTGCGTTTATCGTTCATACTTCAAACGATCAGATAGTTCCGGTAAGAAACGCAACACTGTTTGCTGACAAGCTTGCAGAGAAAAAAATCAAATTTGAACTGCATATCTACCCTGACGGTCCGCATGGCGTTGCACTCGGCAATGATATAACACGTTGCGGTGAAGGAAAATGGGAGGATACATCCATTGCAAAATGGGTTGAGAATGCAGTTTACTGGGCAAATAAGCTATAAAACCAAAAAGAGCCTGAAATCAGGCTCATTTTGCTTTTTTACTTCAATTCAAATGAAGTACAGTCAGTACACTCAATCATTGTCGGATTGCTTTCGTGTGTGCCTACGACAATGCTTGACAGAGCGCAATAATCCTCGTCCTTGCAGTGATTCTTGCACTGTGTCACTGTGCACTTGATGCTCTTATTGGGGTTACAACTACAACTCATGTTGACGTCCTCCCGGATAATAGAAATGGTTTTTGTACAACAGAAGCTTTTAATTTTCCGTTCCGCCGCCGCTGTACACAAGTAGTATGTGCAACCTCAAATGTTATATGCACGGAAATTTTTTCTTTTAAATTTCAGTTGTCCAGTCAGCATCCCACGGATATTTCATTCTTAAAACCTCACCGTTACGCTTTGCAGACTCCTCTGCATATATGCCCGGCAAAGTCATCGCAAGCCCCTCTCTTAAGCTGATGGGTGCACCTGTTCCGTTTTTAATTGCCTTGAAGAAATAATCAAGCATCGCATAATCTATACCGCCATGTCCCTTTGCATCAGGATTGTCCTCATATTCGGGCGGCATAAACTCACCGTTGATTTCTTTTAATGATGTATCAAGCTCCTTTTGTGAGTTATATCTTATAACCGGCTTTTCAAAGCGTTCAATTCTTTCCATATAGCCTTCTGTACCAAATACGCGGTAGTTATGATGACCTATATCTGCACGGCATCTTCCGTTACGCATCAGACGCACAACAACACCCGACTCTGTCTTAAACTGTGCACACATCATATCGTCTTTTTTATTTGTATCGGTATCAGCGTGATTGCCTGTACCAAAGCAACTTACATAGCGAAGCTCTTCTTCTAAAATCGTGAGCAACGGTCCAAGTGAATGTGTACAGTAACGAATCGGTATTAAAAGCTTACGCCAGTCGCCGTTTTCGTTCAGATGTACACGGTCTTCGCTTTTAGGCATATACCAATGTATGTATTCTGCTTCCATGCAATACGGTTTGCCAAGCAGTCCTTTTTTGTAGAACTCATTAAGCAGAACGGTAAATCTCTGATAATTCGGGTTTGCACCTGTTGAAATTATTGCACTTGATTTCTCTGCCGCTTTCCATAAATCCTCTGCCTCTTTTAAGTTTGCCACATTGGGAATATCCGAAAGCACGTTTATGTTTTTACAAAGTGCCTTTACACAGAACTCCGCGTGTATATCTGCTCCTGTTTCTACTATCACCACATCAAGGTTTGCTTTATCAAACATTTCGTCATAGCTTTCATAAAAATCTGTTTTCGGGAACATTTCCGAAAACGGTGCATTTGAAAGCCACTGCGTTTCATGCCAGTTTGACGGTTTTATATCGCACGCCGCCGCAAACTCCACATCCGGCAAAAGCACAGCAATCTTTGCAAGCTCTCTGCCTCTGTGGCCTAATCCTACAACACCAAATCTTATTTTTTTCATAGTATTTCCCCCTTACGCGAGTTTAAACAATATCAAAGCTCCTACGCCTATTACAGCACTAATAAACTGCATTTTTGTGAATTTTTCTTTATATATAAATATAGATATCAGAAAGCTTGTTACAAGCCCTAAACCTGTTTTAATCGGCGTTGCCGCAGAAATAGGAATAAACAGGTATATTGCAAGATTGGTAAAGTTTGTTGCACCGTTTAACATTCCTGCAAACAGACCGTAAAGACTTCCGTATTTTACGGTTGATACAACCTTTTCTTTCTCTTTTATGAGTCCTAAAACCAACAGAATCACTGCCGCACCAACGAGCGAAATAATCATAAATTCATTATCATACGCCCTGTCAAAACGTAACTGCTGCATTCTTTGCAGTACTGCGATAAATCCGTTGCTCACAGCAGAGAGCAGAACAAATATCAGCCACATCAGCGAGAATTGCGATGTGTCATTTTCGCTTTTTTTCTGATATCTCATAAAGAACGCTGATACAAATACAAGTGCTATTGCAATCCATTTTAAAAGGCTTGCACCCTCGGAGAGGAAAATTATTCCGTAGAATATTGAAATCAGCCCTGAAAAAGAGTTAATAAGCCTTGTCATTGCAAACGAGCCCATTGACAATGCCAGATACATTGCATAAAAGCCTGTTGCAAACAATATACAGCTTACAAGACCGTATGATACAAGCTCTTTTGTGAAAACAAGTCCGCCCTTGTCCGTCACTATAAAGAACACTGCCGAGAACAAGCACAGAATTGCATTAAACAGCATTCCTCCTGCACCGTATTTCTTTCCGTACCGGCGAACGATCATTCCCTCGCCCTGATGTGTTATCTGGTTAAGAATAATAAGTAATACTCCCATTTACTTTTCTCCCCCACATAATTTGTTATCATCATTATAGCACGCAAATAAACATATGGAAATAGAAAAAAACCATTTTCAAATAGAAAAAAACCATTATTGCAAGTTAAACTAAACCTTTTTTCTTGACTTGCCATCCGTCAGATGCTATAATTCTATAAAAAGGAGGTCGCGATGATGGATGATATTTGTAATTTCATTCCCCGTCACGGTGTACGTGAGGGAATAGAATATTTTCATTTCGTATATGAAGCAAACATAAAACGCCTCAAACAGCCGTTTATCCGTCCGAATTTCTACGCACATCTCGTTTTCCGCGGTAACGGCGTATTAAAAACAAACGGCAAAGAGCAGAAGCTGGTGCCCGGAACTTTGTTTTTCACATACCCTTATCAATCGTTTGAAATAGACTGTACTGACGAATTTTCGTATCTGTACATATCATTTAACGGTCCGGGTGCAGAGAAACTTCTCGAAAAATTCCGTATCAGCAAAAACAACTGTATTTTTGCTTCCTTCGGTAACCTAACAGAGTTCTGGATGTCGGCAATTCGCAGAATAAATCCGTCAAACGCCGATACACTCACAGAAAGTGTTCTTCTCTACACGCTTTCTTTTATTGACAGCACTCAAAAAGCCGACAAGTTTGAGGCTATTTTAGAGTACATAAAAAACAACTACACCGATCCGACACTTACCATCCTTAAAATTGCAGATATATTTTTCTATAACAAAAAATATCTGTCTGCACTGTTCTTAAAGCGGACGGATGTGAAATTCAAGGAATATATAAATAACCTGCGTATGCAACGTGCACTGAGCCTTATAAACGACCGGTCACTTTCTATAGCCGAGCTTGCACAAAGCTGTGGTTTTTCTGACCCGCTCTATTTCTCAAAGGTGTTTAAGAAAGCTACCGGCTATACGCCAACTGAATATCATAACCACCAGTAAACTGGTGGTTTGCACAGCCCCTATAAGGGGCTATTACAGGCTTAACCCCTACAAGGGGCATCGAAGCCTGGTACCGCATTACTATTTCAAGCAGCCGCTCACGTGCGGCTGTCTTTTTTGCTTACATATTCTTGTTACCCGTAAACGGGTCCATATATTCTTTTATACTTATCTGATCTGTTGCATAATCTTCCTCAAGTTGATTTCTTATAT